>JAPOIY010000091.1 GCA_029978705.1 Actinomycetota bacterium | reverse complement strand
GTCCCCGCTGATGCCCCAGCCCCCGTGCCTGTCGCCGATGGCTGGACAGAGCCCGACGAGTCGGTCACGGCCCCGCCCGCGGAGATCCTCGCCGAGCTCGAGCCCGGCGAGGCCGCCACGCTCGTGACCGTGAGGGTCGAGGACGGGCGACCTGTCGTCGAGCGCATGGTCGAGCCCACCCTGCAGGAGGCGACCGCGGAGATCCGCCGCCAGCAGGCCGATGAGAGCCTGCTCGCGATCGAGTTGGAGTCCGAGGTACGGGTGCTCGAGGGAGTGGTCGCGCCGCTGAGCAGTAATGATGCGCAGCGCGCGGCCCTCTGGGGTCTGGACCGCATCAAGGCTGAGTCAGCCTGGCCGATGGTCGATGGGACAGGGGCGGTCGTCGCCGTCATCGACACGGGCGTGGCCCGCCATCCGGATCTGGCGGGATCGTTCGTGCCCGGCAATGACTTCTCCGGGTTCGGCGGCGATGGGCGCAACGACGGCAATTCGCACGGGACGCACGTCGCGGGCACCATCGCGGCGACTGCCAATAACGGCATCGGCGTCGCCGGCGTCGCCCCCGGAGTGTCGATCATGCCCGTCAAGGTGCTGAACGATGCGGGATCCGGCGACTCCGGCGACGTGGCCCGGGGCATCATCTGGGCCACCGATCGGGGAGCCGACATCATCAACCTGAGCCTGGGCAGCGACATCCCGTCGTCCGTGATGGAAACCGCCGTGCGCTACGCGATCGATCGTGGCGTCACGGTGATCGCAGCGGCCGGCAATGACGGCGGCTGGGGCTCGCCCTTGAACTATCCGGCGAGCTATCCAGGGGTGGTATCAGTCGCGGCGACCACGAACCTGGACGCGCGCGCGAGCTTCTCGACGTTCAACTCATCGGTCGACATCGCCGCTCCCGGTGCCGCCATCGTCTCCACGATCCCCGGCGGGGGCTATGCGTCCAAGAACGGCACGTCCATGGCCGCCCCGCACGTGGCGGGTGCAGCGGCGCTCGTACTGCAGCGCGCGCGAGCGGTGGGCATGAGCGTGAATCCCGGCGGTCTCCTGGTCGAGACCGCCGAAGACCTGGGCCTGAAGGGCCGTGACGACGAATTCGGTTCTGGGCTCATCGACCCGATCGCCGCAATCGCCGCACTGGGTGGCGAATTGCCCAGCCCGCCGACGCCCACCAACGTGCGCGCGTCGAGCACGTGGTGGAATCGCGCGGTCGTCCAGTGGGATCCCCTGCCGGCCGGTAGCGGCGCGGTCAGCGTGAACGTCGTCCTCGACGGTGGCGCCAAGGGATGCACGGCCCCGGCGACGGCGACGACGTGCACCATCACAAACCTCGCGGGTGGTACGTCGTACTCAGTCTCGGCGATCACCCAGGGAACGCTGCGCTCATCCCTGCCGAGCCCGGTCATCCCCTTCGCGACTCCCGGGCGTCCGGATGCTGCGGGTGACACCCAGGCAGCCGCCACGCCACTTCCGGCGTCAGGGGTGACCGACGAGCTCCTCGACATCGACAGCGACGTCGACTGGTGGACGTTCACGCTTCCGACTCGGGTGAACAACCCCAACCTCACACTGTCGAACCTGCCGTCGAACTACACGGTTTCCCTGCACTACGTCTACTCGGGTCGCCTCACCCGCCTGTGGTCGGGGTGGCGCGTGGGCAATGCGACGGAGAGCGCAGCGGGGAGGTTCCAGTACTGGGACGCCGGCACCTACTACGTGGAGGTTTCCGTGGATACTCGCGGCGGCGGTGTCTCCAGCGAGACTCAGCCCTACCGACTCGAGTTGGGCCTGAACGGGTCCACGCCGACACCGACGCCGACACCGACGCCGACCCCGACACCGACGCCGACCCCGGCACCGACGCCGTCACCGACGCCGTCACCGACTCCGACGCCGACCCCGGCACCAACGCCGTCACCGACTCCGACGCCGACCACGCCACCGTCCTGGCAGATTCCGGGGACCACCCGCACGGCCGCGGCCGTCTTGCCCGCCGACCTCGTGGCCAGGACCGCTCTGGCTCACGCCGGAGACACGCACTGGTGGACGTTCACGGCTCCGAGGACCGGGTCCTACGAGATTCGCCTCGGCGAACTGCCCTCGGCGTACCGCCTGGCGATCTACTACCCCGGCGGCTCGATCTCCACGGCCACCTCGGGCACGGAGGATCGCGTGCGCACCCTGTCCTTGTCCGCGGGCGCGCGCGTCGACATCGCCGTGAGCGTGGGCTACGGCGCGGCAGTCCCGACGCGCGCCTACCGCCTGGGGGTCACGCCCCCCACGCTCTGACACCGGTATGCCGACGCGACGTGACGCTTCGGGGCGGAGTTAGTGTCACGTGGCGTCGGCATTCGGCGTGGCCGGTGCTGGGGCGCGGCGATGCCGGAGATCCACTCACCCACGGGGCGAGCGGCCGGGCCCCCTGGCAGACTTCCGCGCATGCCGGAGACCTACGCCCCCGATCCCAGCCGTTACGACGGTCGCATGCCCTATCGACGCTGCGGGCGCAGCGGCCTGATGCTCCCCGCCGTCACCATCGGCTGCTGGCACAACTTCGGCGATGACACCCCGCTGCAGACCCAGCGGGACATGCTGCGCACGGCCTTCGACCTCGGCATCACCCACTTCGACCTGGCCAACAACTACGGTCCGCCCTACGGGTCAGCGGAGATCAACGTCGGCCGGATCCTCAGGGAGGATTTCGCGGGACTGCGTGACGAACTGGTCATCTCAAGCAAGG
>JAPOIY010000098.1 GCA_029978705.1 Actinomycetota bacterium | reverse complement strand
GCTCCGAACAGGGTCAACACCACCCCGAGCGCGCCTATCCCGGCTGCGCGCCGCCACCCCGCACCGGTGCAATCGGCACCGATCATGCTCGAACCTCCGTCGCCCACCATCACCGCGTGCATCAGATCATGCCTGCCTTTTGTTACCCCCGCCACCCCGGGGACAATGCGGGCATGCGCCTTCTCGCCGCGGGATCGGCCTGGCTGGCCGTGCTGGCCTCGGCGGGCGCGGCCGGCGCCGCGCCGGATGCCGGGATACCGCCGGTCAGTCCGCAGGCCCGGGCGGCGGGCCTGATCGACGTGCGCACCGCGGTCCCCGACGCCGTCGTGGACCTGCGCTACGCCACCGCCGACAATTTCGTGGGCGTGCCCCTCTACCCGGCGGGAGCCCGCTGCCTGGTGCACGAATCGCTGGCACCGGGTCTGGCGGCCGCGGCGGCCGACCTGCGCACAACGGGCGCCCGGCTGGTGTTGTGGGACTGCTACCGGCCCCACGATGTGCAGGTCAGGATGTTTGAGGCGGTGCCCGATCCGGCTTGGGTGGCCAAACCCGGGGCCTACGCCCGCAGCCACGAGGCCGGCCGCTCGGTGGACGTGACCGTCGCCCGGGATGGCCGCCTGCTCGACATGGGGACGGACTTCGACGACTTCACCCCGCGCGCCACGGCCTACGCGACCGACGGAGTCAGCCTCGCCCAGCAGGCCAACCGCGCCCTGCTGCGTGCGGCGATGGCCACCGGCGGGCTGACGGTCTACGCCGGGGAGTGGTGGCACTTCGACGGACCCGGGGCTGCCGAACCGCGTCCGATCCTCGACGTGCCGCTCGGGTAGCATTTGCTGGTCCAAGGAGGTGGCCATGTCGACAACTGCTCGGTGGTTTGCGGTGACACTGATGGCCGCTGGTGTGGCCATGCCTGCCGGCAGCCCGTCCTCGCCACAGCCCGTCCTCGCCGCCGTCGACCTGATGGCGACGGCGCTTTACCTGGGCGGCACCGATCACCCGCTGAGCGTGCCGCAGGACACCCCCGCCTACATCGGGAACTACGTGAACTGGGCGGCCAACGACTTCGTGAACCCGTCGGGCCTGTGCGCCGGCGGCGATCCCGGCTGTACCGCCGTGGCGGTGTACACCCCGGAGCAGTTCTGGCCCGTCACCGGACTGAACGACATTCGCTTCGACCAATCCGTCGCAGCCGGCCTGACCAACCTGGCCGCCTGCCTTCGCAGCGCACCGTGCACGGTGACCGATCCCCCCTTCACCTCGACGCAACCCCGGGCGCTCACCGACACCTCCTTCACGGTGTTCGCCTACTCCCAGAGCGGCACGATCGCCACCCTGATGAAAAGCGACCTGATCGCCCATCCGCCGGCGCCGTCGTCGGTGAGCTTCGTGTTCGTCTCCAACCCCAACCGACCCAACGGCGGAATACTCGAGCGCTTTGTCGGAGTCGAGCTGCCGATCCTCGGGGTCACCTTCAACGGGGCCACGGTCACCAACTCTCCGCAACCGACACCGCTGATGACGGTGGACGCCGCCCATCAGTACGACCCGGTGGCGGATTTCCCGCTCAATCCGCTCAACCTTCTCGCGGACCTCAATGTGGCCCTGGGTTTTCTTTACGAACACCCCGAGGAGGGAGCGGGCACCCCCGAACTTCAGGGCCAGTTCCAGGACTCGACCTACTACCTGATCCCGGCGGACACCATCCCGCTGTTGCGGCCGATCGCCGCCCTACCCGGGGTCGGACCTCTGCTCGCGACGGTTCTGGACCCGCCGCTGCGGGTGCTGGTGGAGACCGGTTATGACCGCACGGTCAATCCCGGAGCGCCGACGCCGGCGAAGTACCTCTATGTCCCCGACCCGATCAAGGTCGCTGTCGACTTCGTGACCGCAATCCCCACGGGCTGGGACAACGGCGTCGCCTACCTGACCGGGGATCCGACCAACCGGCCGTTCCGCACCACGCCACCCGGTCCGTACGGTGTCGGCGGACCTCCGGTCTACACCGGCGCGGTCGACCCCTACGGCCCGCCCACACCCGCCGTCAGGATCGCGCCATCGCGCGACACCGCTGCGTTGACCGGGCACCGGCCCGCCGGGAAGGCTCAGCGAGCCGCCGCGCCCGTGCGCGCCGGAACGCGGTCTGCGGTGCCGAACCGCAGGGCTGCGTCCTCGACGGGCCCCCTGCGCAACCGGTCGTAGTCCGTCCAGTAATCCATCGCGATCGTCCACGGACCGCTGCTGCCCTGCCGCGGGAAGGTGTCCATCGAGCGCAGCACGTAGCCGGCCGTGAAGTCCAGCAGCGGGCGGCGCTCG
>JAPOIY010000017.1 GCA_029978705.1 Actinomycetota bacterium | reverse complement strand
TTTGCGAGTGGCGCCGTCGGGAATCACGATGGGCCCTGCCGCGTTTCCCTGGTGGATCACCTGACCGAGCGAGAAGAGGTTGGCCATGCTGTCACGCATCCCTGCTGCCGACCTGCGCGTCGCAATGATCAGCATGCATACCTCGCCGCTGGCCCAGCCCGGCTCCGGCGACGCTGGCGGCATGAACGTCTACGTGGCCCAGACGGCCCGACTCATGGCCGAGGCGGGCGCCGCAGTGGACGTTTTCACGCGCGCCACCTCCTCCAGCCAGCCGGAGCACGAGGAGATGGCCCCGGGCGTCACCGTGTACAACCTGCCCGCGGGACCGTTCGCGGGCTTGCGCAAGGAGGACCTCCCGACGCAGGTCTGCCCGTTCACCGCCGAACTGATGCGCGTCAGCGCCGCTCGGCGGGAGGGATGGTACGACCTCGTGCACACCCACTACTGGCTGTCGGGCCAGGCCGGATGGCTGGCCGCGCAGCGCTGGAACGTCCCCCTGGTGCATTCGATGCACACCATGGCGAAGGTGAAGAACGCCAACCTCGCTGCCACCGACTCCCCGGAGCCCTTCAGTCGGGTCATCGGGGAGGAACAGCTCGTCGGAGCCGCCGATGCGATCATAGCCAATACCGCCGACGAGCGGTACGACCTGATGCGCCACTACGGAGCCGATCCCGGCCGGGTGGCGGTCGTGCATCCCGGCGTCGACCTGGAGATCTTCACCCCGCGGGACCGCTTTGGCGCCCGGCAGCGCACCGGCCTCCCCCCCGACCGCCGTATCGTCCTGTTCGTCGGCCGCATCCAGCCCCTCAAGGCGCCGGATCTGTTGGTGCGTGCGGTCGCCGATCTCGTGAGCCGCGAACCGGAACGCCGGTCGGACACCCAATTGGTGATCTGCGGTGGGCCGTCCGGCAACGGCCTGGACCGCCCCGACGGACTCGCTGCCCTGGCGGTCTCCCTCGGCGTTGCCGACATGGTCACCTTCCTGCCGCCAGTGCCCCCCCGGGAGCTGGCCGACCTCTACGCGGCAGCGGACGTGGTGGCCGTGCCGTCGTACTCGGAGTCGTTCGGGCTCGTTGCCCTGGAGGCCCAAGCTGCCGGTACCCCCGTGCTCGCTGCCGGAGTCGGCGGCCTGCGCACCGCCGTCTCCCACCGCCGCAGCGGGCTGCTGGTCGACGGCCACGACGTGCAGCAGTGGGCCGATGCCCTCGGGGGGATCCTGTCCCAGCGTCGGCTGCGGGAATCGTTGGCGGCCGGAAGCCGCGGCCACGCCGAGCGCTTCAGTTGGGCAGCCACGGCGGCGGACACGCTGAGCGTCTACTCCGCGGCGCGGTCCCGCCGGGACCAGGTCCTGCTGCAGGCCGTGAACTGATCCCCGCGGAAGGGAGAGCGTGATGCCCGACGCGGTCGAGACCGTGCGCCGGTACCTGGTGGACGGCGACTTCGACTTCGACCAGGTCTCCGCGACCGCGTTCGTGGTGGAGCTGCCCGGCGAACGCAAACTCAAGACCACTGTGTCGGTCGTTGTCGGGGCCCACTCGGTCAGCCTCAACGCCTTCGTCGCGCGCTGCCCCGACGAGAACTTCGCTGAGGTCTACCGCTGGCTGCTGGAGCGTAACGCGCGCATGTTCGGGCTGGCCTACAGCGTGGACCATCTCGGCGACATCTACCTGGTGGGGCGAATCCCCCTCGCCTGCGTCAGCGCGGACCGGCTGGACAGCCTGATGGGCCAGATCCTGACCCACGCCGACGGGGACTTCAACCTCATCCTCGAGAAGGGCTTCGCCACCGCCATCGCGGCCGAGTGGCGGTGGCGTGAGTCCCGCGGGGAGTCCACCGCCAACCTGGCGGCGTTCCGTCATCTCGCACCCGATGCGGCAGAATCCGACTCATGACGATGACTCTCATCCTGTTGCGGCACGGCCAGAGCGAGTGGAACGCCGAGAACCTGTTCACGGGATGGGTGGACGTCGACGTCACCGACAAGGGAGCCGCCGAGGCGCAGCGCGCCGGCGCGATGCTCGCCGACCAGGACCTGCTGCCCGACGTACTGCACACGTCCCTGCTCACCCGCGCCATCCGCACCTCCGAACTGGCACTGCACGAAGCGGGCCGCTCGTGGATCCCGGTGCGCCGCAACTGGCGGCTCAACGAACGCCACTACGGCGCCCTGCAGGGGAAGAACAAGGCGGAGACGCTTGCCGAGTTCGGCGAGGAGCAGTTCATGCTGTGGCGCCGCGCGTACGACACTCCGCCGCCTCCCATCGACCCCGACAGTGAATGGGCACAGACCTACGACCCGCGTTACGCGCAACTGGCTCCCGAACAGATGCCGGCCGCGGAATGCCTCAAGGACGTGGTCGACCGGATGCTGCCGTACTGGTACGACTCCATCGTCCCCGACCTGCGCGACGGGCGGACCGTCCTGGTCACCGCGCACGGAAACTCCCTGCGGGCGCTGGTGAAACACCTCGACGGCATCAGCGACGATGACATCGTCGGCCTCAACATCCCCACCGGCATTCCCCTGGTCTACCGCCTGGACGACCAACTGCGCCCCACCGTCCCGGGTGGGGAGTACCTCGACCCCGAGACCGCCGCGGAGGCAGCGGCGGCGGTCGCCGCGCAGGGCCGCGCGTGACGGCAGCGCTCGCCGAGAGGCTGGGCCGGCTCGACCTGCACCTGCGGGAGCTCGGCTCTCTCGTCGTCGCCTTCAGCGGCGGGGCCGACTCGGCCTTCCTGCTGGCGGCAGCCGTGCGCAGCCTGGGCTCCGACCGCGTGCTGGCGGCCACCTCGACCGCGGCGTCCCTCGCCACAGGCGAGTGGCAACAGGCGCACCGCTTCGCCACGGGCCTCGGCGTCGCGCACGTAGCCGTGGCGACCGACGAGATGACGCGCCCGGGGTACGTCGGCAACGGCCCCGACCGCTGCTATCACTGCAAGTCGGCGCTCGGCGATGAGCTCGCCGTGCTGGCGGCGCGCCGGGGACTCGCCCACGTCGCCACGGGCACGAACGCCGACGATGTCCGGGAACCGCATCGCCCCGGGCTGCGGGCCGCTGCGGAGCGCAGCATCGTCACCCCCCTCGCCGACGCCGGGCTGACCAAGGCGGACGTGCGGGCGGCGTCCCGCGACTGGTGCCTGCCCACGTGGGACAAGCCGCAGGCCGCCTGCCTGGCCAGTCGGATCGCCTACGGCGTCCCGGTCGATGGGGAACGGCTGGCGCGGGTGGACCGCGCCGAGGCCGCCGCCCGCGCGGAACTGGCCGGGCGCGGCCTGGCGGTGCGCAACCTGCGGGTGCGCGATCTCGGCGACCGCGCCCGGATCGAGGTCGACTCCAGCCTCGTGGCCGCCGCCCACTCGACCGATGTCGTCGCGGTGGTGGCGGCGGCCGGATTTCCCCGCGCGGAGCTCGACCCGCGCGGCTTCCGCAGCGGTTCCCTGAACGAGGGTCTGACTGCCGGATCTGTCGCGAGTTCGTGGGATCTTCCCCTCGTGGACTAGCCTGTTCCCGGCGGAGGAACCGCCAGCCGCGACCTGCAGGCGCGGCAGTGGACGAGGGAGCGCATCGTGCCCACGGGTCGCGTCAGATTCTTCAATGCCGAGAAGGGCTTCGGTTTCCTGACGACCGAGGACGACGAGGATGTCTTCGTGCACATCTCGGCCCTGCCGGCGGGGACCACGCAGTTGCGCCCCGGAACCCGGGTCGACTTCAGCGTGGCCGAGGGCCGCAAGGGCAAGCAGGCCCTGTCCGTGACCATCCTCGAAGCCCCCCAGTCGGTGGTGAAGGCCGGCCGTCGGCCCGCGGAGGAGCTGGCCGTCATCCTCGAGGACGTCATCAAGACCCTCGATGGGGTGTCGAACCAGCTGAGGCGCGGCCACTACCCTGACGACGCCAAGTCCCAGCGCACCGCGCAGGTGCTGCGCGCCGTTGCCGACGACCTCGACGTCTGACGCGCGTCAGTTCTGGGTGGGCTGCAACCCGACGATCCACACGCCCCGGATCTGGCTGTTCTGCCCCGACACGATCTGTACGGGCAGTACCTGCGAGCCCAGTTGCAGCGGCAGCGTGAACCGGAAGTAGTTCGTGGTCAGCGGGGTCTCCGACAGTGACTGGCCGCCGATGACGATGTTCCACCCGGACTCGGCCACGACCGGGTCGACGCTGATCCCGACGGTGTTCCCGGGCGCGGCCGCCAGGAGTTGGGCCCCTTCGGTGGCGCGTCCCTGCAGGATCTCGTCCGCGCACTCGCCCGGGTCGAGTTGGTCGGAGTCGAAGGCCCAGCACAGTGCCTCCGACCGAATGCTGCTCGACCCGCTGAACATCGTGATTCCCGGTGCCGGCTTCTCACACCCGGTGAGGGTCAGCGCGGCGGCGCCCAGGGCGGCCAGACCGATGACGTGAGCGCGGCGCATGGAACCCTCCAGTTCGTTCGCGTCCAGGGTATCGGCCGGCGGCCCGGGCTCAGGAGTGGCCCATCTCCAGGTCGTCCGGGGCGAGGTCGTCGACGACGGTCGCTGATCGCGCCGGACGCGCCCCACCGTCGGGACTGGCCTCGGAGTGCGCGCCGCACCCGTGATCCAGGGACACGACCCGGCCGTCCGCCGGGGACAGGAGGTTGCTGCACACGCCGAACATCTGGCCCAGAGGGCCGCCGATGGTCAGCAGCCAGCCGCACGACGCGCACTCGCCGGGTGCGGCCTTCGCGAAGGAGCTGCGGGGACCGTGTTCGCCGTTGTACCACCGCGCTGCGGCCGACTCCCGGCCGTACGCCGAGGGCACCCGCGCACGCTGCAGCCCCGGTTCCCAGTTGACCGGATGCAGGGGGCCGGGGTCGATCTCCGACGCCAACTCGTCGGTCCCGCTCCAGCCCGGTGTGAGCCGGGCGTCGTCCGGCGCGGTCGGGACCACCGCGCCGGGGGACAGGTCGCCGGGGTGCAGCCGGTCCGACCAGGGCACCCAGGTCGGCGCGACCAGGGCGTCGGGTCCGGGCGCCAGGGTCACCTCGTCGATGGTGACCGCCCGCGAGTACTCGACGCGGGTGACCGACACGTACCACTCCCAGCCGGGGTAGCCCGGGAGGGTGCAGGCGAAGCGGTGGGTGACCACCAGACCCTCCCCGGCCAGCAGACCCAGAGGCACGCCGACCGCCTCGGGGCCGTGGTCGGCCAGCGCGGCGGCGCAGGCGACATCCTGCGCGGCGGCGCAGATGGGGTCGGGCAGCAGAGTCTCGGTGGTCCGGACGAGCGTGGTCATGGCGTCATTCTCCTACGAAAGGCTCAGGAACAGTTTTTCCAGTTGTTCGGTGGTGACGGGGGGCGCCTCACCACGGGCCTGAGCCGCGGCGCACTGCTGCAGGCCGTCACTGATCACCTTCAGACCGGCCCGGTCGAGGGCTTTGCTCGCCGCGGCCATCTGTGTCACCACCTCGGTGCAGTCGCGCCCTTCGTCGATCATGGCGATGATCCCGGCGATCTGGCCCTGGATCCGCTTCAGGCGATGCGTCACCTCTGTGCGGCACTGGTCATCGAGTTGCATGGCGACCATCCTCTCCTCGGGGCGCCCGGGTGGGCCGCACCCACACATGACAGGCCGTCTCGGCGGGAATCTCGGTGTACTCGCCGCCGCTGCCGACGAGGATGCCTTCCTCGCCGCGGCGGCACTTCACGACGGCCCCGACCAGTACCCCGGCCCTCCGGAAAGACTCCCACGCGGCGCCATCGGACTGGGCGGACTCCTCGATCCGTCGGACCATGACGTAGCCGACGCTGTCCTCGGCGGCGGCCAGGAGGGTCAGCGCCCCGTCCTCGCCCTCGGGCTCGGCGGCACCGGGGGACAGTTCCGCCAGCGCCGGGATGGGGTTGCCGAAGGGGGACGTCGTGGGGTGGCCGAGGAGCTCCACCAGCCGCCGCTCCACGTCGTCGCTCATCACGTGTTCCCACCGGCAGGCTTCCGAGTGCACCTGGTCCCAGTCCATCCGGAGGATGTCGACCAGCAGGCATTCGGCGAGGCGATGCTTACGCATTACCCGGGCCGCCATGCTGCGGCCCATCGGGCTCAGTTCGATGGTGCGGTCGTCGCCCACCGTCAGCAGGCCGTCCCGTTCCATCCGGGCCACCGTCTGCGAGACCGTCGGTCCGCTCTGCTCGAGGCGTTCCGCGATCCGGGCCCGCATCGGTCGCACCCCTTCCTCCTCCAGTTCGTAGACGGTCCGTAGGTACATCTCGGTGGTGTCGATGAGATCACCCACACGCCCACCCCCTCGTCCCGGTCCTCCCATTGTGGCGCATCCCCGGCCGACCGTCGTACGACCCGGCTCCGCCCCCCAAGGTGCCGATCCGGGACGGCCCCCCTACCGTGTCGGGATGACGGTGGTCGTGTGGTTCCGGCGCGACCTGCGGCTGTCGGACCACGGATGCCTCGCGGCGGCGGGCGACACCCCGATCCTGCCCCTCTTCGTGCTGGACGACCACCTCCTGACCCGGGCGGGCGAGCCGCGACGGGCCCGGCTCGCGGCGGCCCTGGCGGCCCTGGACGCCGACATCCGGGAGCAGGGAGGAGCCGGTCTCCTCGTGCGCACCGGCGACCCGGCGCAGGTGGTGCCCGATGTCGCCGAGGCGGCGCACGCCGAGCGGGTCCTGGTCAGCGGCGACTACAGCCCCTACGGACTGCGCCGGGACCGGGCCGTGGCTGAGGCGCTGGCCGTGGCCGGACGCACGATGACCAGCGCGGACACGCCCTACCTGCACCCGCCGGGCACCGTGCGCAAAGGGGACGGCGGCGCCTTCTCGGTGTTCACCCCGTACTGGCGGTCCTGGGCCACGCACCCGGCCGCGGCCCCCGTGGCGGCCCCCGAGGCCCGGTTCGCGCCGCGGCTGCCCGTTTCGGGGGATCCCCTGCCGCCCTGCGATGTCCCCGGGGGAGAGGCCTACGCCGCCGCCCAACTGCAGCAGTTCGTGGACTCCGGTGCCGCCGCGCGCTACGACGAGGACCGCAACCGGCCGGACCGGCCCGGCACGAGTCACCTGAGTGCGGCGCTGCACTTCGGGGAGATCCATCCCCGCACCGTGGTCGCGGAGACCGCCTCCGCCGAGCCTTTTGTACGGCAACTGTGCTGGCGCGACTTCTACGCCGACGTCCTGTACCGCCGGCCCGACGCCGCGTGGGGCAACGTCGACGCCCGGTTCGACCGGCTGCCGTGGCGCGACGACCGCGTCCAGTTCGAGGCGTGGTGCTCCGGCCTGACCGGCTATCCGATGGTGGACGCGGGGATGCGGCAACTGCAGGCCACCGGATGGATGCACAACCGGGCGCGCATGGTGGTGGCGTCCTTCCTCACCAAGGACCTGCTGCTGCCGTGGCAGTGGGGGGCGGAGTGGTTCCTGCGCCACCTGGTCGACGGCGACGTGGCCAACAACAGCCTGGGGTGGCAGTGGTGTGCCGGCACGGGCATGGACCCGTCGCCCTACTACCGGATCTTCAACCCCGTGCTGCAGGGGGAGCGGTTCGACCCTGACGGGGACTACGTGCGTCGGTGGGTCCCCGAACTGGCTCATCTGCCGGGCCGCCGGGCGCAGACGCCGTGGGACCAGCCCGACGGTTACGCCCACGGCTATCCCCGGCGCATCGTGGACCACGCGGGCGCGCGGGATGCCGCCCTGGCGGCCTATCAGCAGGTGAAGTCCGACGGGACCTGACGGCGTCCCGACACGACCGGTTAGCGCCGCGCGAACTTGGCGCCCGGTCCCGTCATCCGTGGCAGACTGCCCGAATGCTGGCGCTGACCATGGTGGCCCTCAAGGGGGGCGTGGGAAAGACCACCGTCACCCTGGGGCTCGCCGAGTCGGCGGCGAACAACGGACTGCGGGTGCTGGTCGTCGACCTGGACCCGCAAGCGAACGCCACCCTCGGGCTGAACCCGCCGACCACCCGGTTCAGCACCGGCGATGTCCTGGCCGACGCGCGCGACGGCGTGGCCGCCGACGCGGTCACCGCGAGCGGGTGGGGTCCCATGGTCGACCTCATCCCCGCCGAGGCATCGCTGGAGCACCGCAACCGGCCCGGCGACGCTGCCTCCGCCCTGCGGCTGCGACGTGCCCTGCGGGGGGTGGCCGACGACTACGACCTGGTGCTCATGGACTGTCCGCCATCGCTGGGGGAGGTCACCCGAAACGGGCTGGCCGCCGCCTCCCACGCGGTCGTCGTCACCGAACCCGGCTACTTCGCCCTGGCCGGCGCGGAACAGGCCCTCGAGGCCGTGACCGTGGTGCGGGACAACACCAATCTGCGGCTGCGGGCCATCGGGATCGTGGTCAACCGGTTGCGCGCGACGCTGGGGGAGCACAAGTATCGGGTGGCGGAACTCGAGCAGGCGTATCCCTCGCTGATCGTCCAGCCGCCGGTTCCGGAGCGCTCCGTGATCCAGCGGGCGGAGGGCGCCGGCGTTCCGTTCCGCGCCAGCGGACGGTCAGGGGCGGCCGTGGGCAGAGTGTTCGACCAGGTGTTCGGCGAGTTGTACCGCCGGACCCAGACAGGAGTCAGCAGATGAAGCCGCAGCCGCGTCCGGCCCTGAAGCGGGCCGAGGACGCCGACCTGCACCCGGCCCTGTCGGTGGCCCCCACTCAGGTGCCGACCCAGCTCACCCGGGACGTCGCGGCGGAGGAGCCGGACGTTCCGGCCCCAAAGAAGCGCAAGAAGTCCAAACAGGGCAAGAAGCGGTTCCAGTCGGCCGGCCAGGCCACCTCCGACGTGCTGCGCGGAGCCAACCGCGCCTCCGACAAAGCCGTCAAGATGTCGGTGAGGGTGCCCAAGAACGTGCAGAAGGAGATCAAGGCCGTCGCCAAGCACTCGGGCAGCAGCGTCGACGCGATCGTGACGCAGGCCCTGGCGGAGTGGCTCGGCGATCCCCGCCGATGGTGAACCGCGACGCCTTCGCGCGGGTCAACTACGAGGTGCCCGGGCTCGGGGAGGACGAGGTCGCCGGCAGCCCGCTCGCCCAGTTCGCCCACTGGCTGGACGAGGCCGTGGCCGCGGAGGTCAAGGAACCGAACGCCATGGCGTTGGCGACCAGCGGTCCCGCGGGGCCGGCGGTCCGGGTGGTGTTGGCCAAGGCCGTCGCCGCCGACGGGGTCGTGTTCTACACGAATCTGGAGTCCGCCAAGGCCGCCGAGATCCGGCACGACCCGCGCGTGGCCCTGAACTTCGCATGGCTCCCCCTGCATCGGCAGGTCCGGATGACCGGTACCGCCGCCCCCGTATCCCGCCGCGAGGTGCAGGCGTACTTCGACACCCGGCCCCGGGGCGCGCGGATCGCTGCGTGGGCGTCGCCGCAGTCCCGCGCCCTGACCGGCCGGGACCAGTTGGATGGCCTCGTGCACAGCGCCGGGGCGCGGTTCCCGGACGACCCTGTGCCCGTCCCGGACCACTGGGGCGGGTACCGGGTGACGGTCTCCGCCATCGAGTTCTGGCAGGGCCAGCCATCGCGCTTGCACGACCGCCTCGTGTTCCGGGCCCGGCGCCCCGGCGCTGCCCTGGATGATGCGGAGGCCTGGGAGATCACCCGGCTGGCGCCCTGATCCGGCCCGCAATCCGGGAGGCAGTGGGACGGACCGGGGTGGCATCGGGTTGAATCGCCTTGAGGACAGGAGGCGCAGATGTCGGAGTTCGTGCCCGGGCTGGAAGGCGTCATCGCCTTCGAGACCGAGATCGCAGAGCCGGACAAGGACGGTGGGGCGCTGCGCTACCGCGGCGTGGACATCGAGGACCTGGTGGGCCGGGTGTCTTTCGCCAACGTGTGGGGCCTCCTCGTCGACAACGAGTTCAACCCGGGCCTGCCCCCCGCCGAGCCCTACCCCATCCCGATCCACTCGGGGGACGTGCGGGTGGACGTGCAGTCCGCGATCGCCATGCTCGCGCCGGGGTGGGGCCTGAAACCCCTGCTGGATTGCGACGAGGACACAGCCCGCGAGAACCTCGCCCACGTCTCGGTCATGGCGATGTCCTTCGTGGCCCAGTCGGCGCGCGGCCTTGGCGTCCCCATGGTGCCGCAGGCCCAGATCGACCAGGCCCGCACCATCGTGGAACGCATGATGATCCGCTGGCGCGGCGAGCCGGATCCCCGACACGTCGAGGCGGTCGACGCCTACTTCGTGTCCGCGGCGGAGCACGGGATGAACGCGTCGACCTTCACGGCGCGCGTCATCGCCTCGACCGGGGCCGACGTCGCCGCAGCGATCTCCGGCGCGGTGGGTGCGATGTCCGGCCCGCTGCACGGCGGGGCTCCCTCTCGCGTGCTCGGGATGATCGAGGAGATCGAACGCACCGAGGACCCCGAGGGGTACGTCAAGGGGGTGCTGGACCGCGGCGAGCGGCTGATGGGGTTCGGCCACCGGGTCTATCGCGCGGAGGATCCGCGGGCCCGGGTGCTGCGCCGCACGGCCCAGGAACTCGACGCGCCCCGGTATGAGGTGGCGGCGGCTCTGGAGGAGGCCGCGCTGGCTGAGTTGCGCGCGCGGCGCCCCGACCGGGTGCTGGAGACCAACGTCGAGTTCTGGGCGGCCATCGTCCTGGACTTCGCGGAGGTACCCGCCCACCTGTTCACGAGCATGTTCACGTGTGCGCGGCTGGCCGGGTGGAGCGCCCACATCCTGGAGCAGAAGAAGACCGGCCGCCTCATCCGCCCCTCCGCCCGGTACGTCGGACCCAACCCCCGACCCCCGGAGCGGGTGCCCGGGTGGGACCCGGACATGCTGAGTTCGGGTGGGGAGCCGGTCGGCGCCTGAGGACGCACGTTTGGGGCCGGTCGCGCGGGGGATTACCGTGGACGTACCGCTTTTGGAGGATTCCCTGATGCCCGAGCCCGCCGACATCGTCATCCCTGCCGACCTGAAACCCGGCGAC
Organism: Actinomycetota bacterium; assembly: GCA_029978705.1. Lineage (GTDB taxonomy): Bacteria > Actinomycetota > Actinomycetes > S36-B12 > CAIWTL01. The sequence continues at coordinate 42,008 of JAPOIY010000017.1, read as the reverse complement.
GGCCGTTTCGGTTCCGGTCCGTCGAAGGTGCGGCCCGAGCAGGTGGCGTCCTTGGCGGAGGTCTCGGGAACGTATCTGGGGACCAGCCACCGCCAGGCGACCGTGAAGTCCCAGGTCGGCCGCCTGCGTAGCGGGCTGCGTGAGCTCTTCACGCTGCCCGACGGCTACGAGGTCGTGCTCGGCAACGGCGGGGCCACCGCGTTCTGGGACGCCGCCGCCTTCGGTCTCGTGCGGGACCGCGCCCAGTTCCTGTCGTTCGGCGAGTTCGGCGGGAAGTTCGCCAAGGCCGTGCAGGCTGCGCCGTTCCTCGGCGAGCCCACGGTCCACAAGGCCGACCCGGGCAGCGCGCCGCAGTTCACGGCCGAGGCCGGTGTGGACGTGTACGCCACTCCCCACAACGAGACCTCCACCGGCGTTGCCATCAGCCCCTCCCGGGTGGCCGGTGCCGACGCCGACTCGCTCATGGTGTTCGACGCCACCTCCGCGGCCGGTGGGCTGTGGGTGGATGCGGCCGACTTCGACGTCTACTACTTCGCGCCGCAGAAGTCCTTCGGCAGTGACGGCGGGCTGTGGCTGGCGCTGCTGTCGCCGGCGGCCCTGCAGCGGGTCGAGGAGATCGGAGCCTCGGGCCGGTACATCCCCGATTTCCTCAGCCTCACGACCGCGGTCGACAACTCGGTGAAGGACCAGACCTACAACACCCCGGCCCTGGCCACGATCTGGATGATGGCGGAGCAGGTGGACTGGTTCAACGGCAACGGCGGTCTGAAGTGGTGCGCCGAACGCACCGCCGAGTCCGCCGACCGGCTGTACTCGTGGGCGGAGGCCAATCCCCTGACCACGCCGTTCGTGACCGACCCCGCGCTGCGGTCGCCCGTCGTGGGCACGATCGACTTCGCCGACTCGGTGGACGCGGCAGCAGTCGCGGCCGCGCTGCGGGCCAACGGCATCGTCGACACCGAGCCGTACCGCAAGCTGGGCCGTAACCAACTGCGCGTCGCGATGTTCCCCGCCATCGAACCGGACGACGTGTCCGCCCTGACCGCGTCCGTCGACTACGTCGTCGAACGGTTGCAGGCCTGACACGGCTGCGGGGGGATGTCCCCCCGCCGGGCGGCCGACCGCTTAGCCTGTACCCGTGAACGACGTCAAGGTGAAGTCCGGCGCGATGGCCCGGCGGCCCGCGGAGGTCCCCCATCACCCCAAAGTGCTGGTGGTCGGCGGGATCATCGCCGCTGCCGCGCTGTTCTTCATGATGGCCTGGTTCTGGCAGGTCATGACCGGCCCCGGGCTCATCATGACCCAGGAGTCCGCCCAGGAGGCCGCGGACCCCGCAGAGGAGCAGCTGCAGTCCGACCTCGACCGCCAGGCCGAGTCATCCCAGCAGCAGCTGGACGCTCCGGTGGCCAAGGGCGGCCCGCCGGAGGCACCCGACGAGAACGTCCCGGTGACCGATGAACTGGAACTGACCGGCTACTCGATCCTGTCGGTCAACGGCATCCTGCAGGTGGGCGGCACGCTGACCAATGTGTCCAGCGCGCCGCTGACCGGGACCGTCAAGGTGTACGTCTACACCGACGCCGTGCCGGTGGCCACCGCCAAGACGGAGATCAAGAACCTGCAGCCGGGGGCGTCGGAGAGCGTCAACATGGTCAGTGACTCCGACTGGGAGGCCGGCGAGAAGGTCATCCTGCTGGACTTCATCCCCGTGACAGCCGAGAAGGCCCCCAAGAAGTCCAACTGATCTCAGGTGGTGGGAGTCCGCGCTAATCTCAGGCGGTGAACTCCCGCGCACGCCGGCTCATCACGCTGGCCGTTCTCGGGGTTCTCGTGGCCGCGGTGATCGTGGGCGCCCTCGTGGACCGCGCTGGAGCGGCACCTCCCGCGGCCGGGGACAGGGCGCAGCGGGCGCTCGTCGACAAGTACGCGCCCTACGTCGTGGTGCGCGACCAGGTCGAACGATGCGGGTCCGGGGAGCCCTACCGACCGGTGGCGGTCGACAGCGTGCTGGGCGACCCGCAGGTCGTGTTGCGGGGCCCGGACGGTGAGGTCGTCCCCCGCGAGCCACAGGCCCAGGATCTGGCGTCCCTCGGGGACGGCTACTACCTGGACCTGCCGGGTAATCCCCTCGACCCGGGGTGCGCCTACGAGGAGTGGTTCCGCGGCAAGCAGGAGTCGCCGACCACCGTCTACGGGCGGGTGACCGCGGATCCGGCGCACCCGGGGATGCTCGCCCTGCAGTACTGGTTCTGGTGGGTCTACAACGACTGGAACGACAAGCACGAAGGCGACTGGGAGATGATCCAGTTGCTGTTCCCGGCGACCGACGCCGCGGCGGCGCTCGCCCGTCAGCCCACGCAGGTCGCTTTCGCGCAGCATGAGGGATCCGAGGTCGCGTCGTGGGAGGACCCGAAACTCCTGCGGGACGGCGACCACGTGGCCGTGTACCCCGGGGAGGGGTCGCATGCCGCCTACTTCACTCAGGCCAGGTGGTTCGGCAAGAGCGCTGCCGCCGGGTTCGGGTGTGACGACACGGGTCTGGCCGACGGATCGACCGCGACGATCCTGCGGCCCCGCGTCGAACTGCTGCGCGGCGACGAGCCCTGGCTGTCGTTCACCGGCCGGTGGGGGGAGAAGGCGCCGAGCTTCAACAACGGCCCTACCGGCCCGAACACCAAGGACCAGTGGGCCGCTCCGGTCGACTGGCAGGTGGAGAAGGGCCGTCCCACCGCAGTGGCGCTACCGGTGGAACTCTCGGTCGCCCAGGAGTCCTTCTGCGGGCTGACCGCGGCCGGCTCCCAGTTGTTCATCGACCTGCTGGCCAACCCGGGAGCCGTCCTGTTCGGCCTGGCGGTCGTGATCGTGCTGCTGACCCTGCTGGTGCGGGCGACGCGCTGGCGGGGCTCCCCCGCAGCGGTCGTGAGCGAACGTACGGCGGGCCAGATCCTCGTGACCCCCGCCGGGCTCTTGCGGCGCCGGCCCCTGCCCTACCTCGGGATCGCCGCCGGACTCGCCGCGGTGCTGCTCGCCTCCTACGCCATCGCAGCCTTCCTGCGCCGCCCGGAGCCGACGGCCGACCTCGCGCGGGTCGGGGCGCCGGCCACCGAGTGGTGGGACATCCTGGGTCTGCTGTTGACGGGGACCGTGGCCGCTCTGGTCTGGTGCGCCGCCATCGGGTCGGTGGTCGCGGTGACCGCAGACCGTCCGGTGCGCACGGGAGCCGTGCGCGGCGGCGCCCGCACCCTGGTCAGCGCCGTCGTGATCGCGGTGTGCACCGTGACCGTGCTGCTGCTCCCGGTCGCGGTCTACCTGCTCGGCCGGTGGGCGGTGGCCACCCCCGCTGCGGTGGTCGAGGACACCGGAGTCGGCGCCGCGGGGCGCCGCAGCAGCCGCCTGATCCGGGGGCGGTGGGCCCGGTCGTTCACAGTGATGATCGCGATCCTCGTCATCACGGCCGTCCCGGGGGCGTTGGTGGGTGCACTGCTGCTGCTGGTCACCTCGTTGCCCTTCAGCATCGTCAACCTCGTCGTCGTTCTCGTCACCGCGGCTGCGGTCACCTACGCTGCAGTAGCGGCGACGCTGCTGTTCTTCGATCTGCGGGAACGCGAGAGCGCCGACCGCCCGGTGCCGGAGGTGGCCGCATGACCGACGTGGAGATCCCGCCCCTCGACGAGGACGGCGTGGGAGCGGTCGCCGCGGGCACCGTGCTGTGGACGGTGGCTCTCCTCGTCCTCCTGCTGCTGCGGGACCGGCTGGGCGTTGACCAGTGGTGGCTGTGGGTGGCGCTCACCGGCGCGCTGCTGGGCCTTCCCGGCCTCTGGTTCACCCGCCGCCGTCGATCGGCCTACCGCCGCGGGGCCACCGATGAGTGACGCCCTGGCGGCACTGGCCCCGGGGTGCCTGGCCGGCCGATCCGTGTGGGTCAGTGGCGCGGGGTCGGGCATCGGCCGGGCCACCGCAGTCGCCCTCGGCTCGCTCGGCGCCGCCGTGTTCTGTGTGGGACGGCGGGACGAGCCGCTCGCGGAGACCGTGGCGGCCATCGAGGCGGGCGGGGGATCGGCTGCCTTCGTCTCCTGCGACGTGCGCGATGCGGAATCCGTGAACGCGGCTCTCGACGCGGCGCTGTCGGCTTTCGGAAAACTGGACGGTGTCGTCAACAACGCAGGGGGCCAGTTCGTGGCCCCGGCCGAGACGATCTCCGAGAACGGCTTCCGCGCGGTCACCCGCCTGAACTTCGACGCGGTGTGGCGGGTCACCACCTGCATCGCGCAGCGGTGCCTCATCCCGCAGGGATACGGCAAGGTCGTGTCCATCACGATGACACCCCGCCGCGGTATGCCCGGGATGGCGCACTCCTCCGCTGCCCGTTCTGCCGTGGAGTCGTTGACGGCTACCTGGGCCCAGGAGTGGGGCCGGTACGGGGTGCGCACAGCGGCGGTCGCCCCCGGGATCGTGCACACCGAGGCCTGGGAGACGAAATACGGACTGGACCCCGCCCAGGTCGCGCGGATCATCCCGTTGCTGCGCCTCCAGCGTCCCGATGAGGTGGCTGCGCTGGTGGCGTTCCTCGTGTCCGCGGCGGGCGACTACATCACCGGACAGACATTCGTCGCCGACGGCGGGTGGGACCTGGTCGGTCCGGCCGCGGTCCTGGCGGGGGTGGGTGTGGCGGAGCCGCCTCAGAGTTCCTGACGGGCCACGAGACGCGCGAACGTTCCGCCGGCGGAACGCAGGTCGCCCGGGGCCCCCGACTCCACGATGCGGCCGTCGGCGACGACGATGACCCGGTCGGCCCGCTCGACCGTGCTGAGACGGTGGGCCACCACGATGCGGGTCACGGCGCGGGCCAGCACCTCCCGCATCACGATCTCCTGGGTGACATTGTCGAGGGCACTGGTGGCCTCGTCGAACAGCAGCATGCGGGGACGGCAGGCCAACGCCCGCGCGATCATGAGGCGTTGCCGCTGGCCGCCGGACAGGCTGCTGCCGTGCGGTCCTACCACGGTGTCGAGGCCTGCGGGCGCCTCGGCCAGTTCGGGAAGGCCGCACGCGGCCAGCACGGCTCGCACGTCATCGTCGGACAGGGTCAGGGGTCCGCGGATGCAGTCCCGGACCGTGTCCCCGAACGGGGCCGCGGACTGCAGGACGGTGCCGATCTGCCGGCGCACCGCGGTCACGTCCAGATCGGCCAGATCCTTCCCGTCCACCGTCACCACGCCGCGCCACGGGGACTCGAAGCCCAGGATCAAGCGCAGCAACGTGGACTTGCCGCTGCCCGAGGGGCCGACGATGGCCACGAACTCACCCGGGGTCACGGCGAGATTCAACCCCTCGAACAGCGGGGGCCGTCCGCTCTCGTAGCCGAAGGTCACGTCCGTCAGGGTGACCGCTCCGGCCAGGGGGCCCGGGCGACGGGCCGCGTGGGGTCGCTCCGGTAGGGCGGTCACCAAGGGGGCCATGCGCTCATAGGAGGGTCCCAACTCCCACAGGTGCACCAGATTCTGGGTCAGCAGGCTCATGGCGATGGTGAGCTGGACGACGGCGGCGTAGGCCGTCATGAAGGCGGTGAGGGGGATGACCGCCGTCCCCAGTGCGACCACGACCAGGACCAGGACCAGGTTGACGACGAGGGGACCGGCGACCAGGAGGGGGGCCTGGGCTGCCAGGCGACGCACCCGCACCGACATGGCGTCGACGGCACGCGCCTGACGGGCGGCCCAGAACCCAAGGGCGCGCTCCTCCGCGCCCGCCACCCGGATCGGCACGATCGACGCCACGATCGCCAGCAGGGCGCTGTCCGAGTCGGCCCGGGCCTGCAGGAGTTCGGTCAGGGATCGGCGGGCCCGCACCTGGGTGAACAGCGTGGCGGCGACCACGAGGCCGATGACCACAGTGACGAGGAGGGCCAGGCCGGGGTTGATCGCGATCAGGATGAAGAGGTTCGCGATGCTGAAGGCCGCCGTGAGGATCAGGGTCGGAACTCCGTCGTCGACCAGGGCGCGCCCCTGCTCCACCGCCAGGAGTCGGTTCAGCAGGTCGCCGGTCGTCATCCGGCGGAAGAAGGTCAGCGGGAGGCGCAGCGTGTGGGCCATCACCCCGGTGGCGAGGATGGAGTCGGAGATGTCCCGCAGTCGGAGCACGTTGAGGTTGCGGGACAGCAGGACGGCCGCCGCGCCCACGCTGCCCAGGGCGAAGGTGACCAGCACGGCCGCGACGGTGACAACGTTTCCGCTGGGCAGGGCGTAGGAGAACAGGGCGGCCGTGGCCAGCGGCAGAAGCAGTCCCGCGAGGCCGCCCAGCAGGGAGAGGGCGACGAGGCCGATCACCGTGCGCCGTTGCCGGCGCAACGACCACGTCACCTGACGACGCCACGGCAGGTCGGGAATGTCCGCGGTCAGTACGTCGGCGGGCTCCGGCACCGCGCCAGGCTCCTGCAGCCGCCGGCCCCGCCGCCCGCGGACCTCCACCGCGCCCCGGTTGCGGGGCAGGATGGCCCGCGCGGCGGCTCCTTCGCCGGCGACCACGGGCCCGGACAACTCGTCCCACCACCTGCCCACCCGCAGAAGTCGCCGGGTGAAGATCCCGGACGAGACGGCGATGGCGTCACCCGGTGTCAGGTCGCGCTCCACCTCGGGGTCGGGTTCCCGCGCGCTCTGGTCGAGCGCCGCCGCTGCGAGCGAATAGCTGTCCAACAGGGGGTCGGGGAACTGTCGGCCGGCGGCGGTGAAAGCCTCCCTCGTCGCCGCCGCGCTGACGATGTCGACGGTGCGGTCCAGTTCGGTCCGGTCAGCCATGGAGCAACTCCGCGAAGGGGCCACTGTGCCTCAGTTCGGCGAAGGTGCCGGTCTGGACGATGCGCCCGGCCTCCATGACGACGATCCGGTCGGCGTCACGGATCGTGGACAGGCGGTGCGCGACCACGATGGTGGTGCAGCCGCGGCTGTTCAGGCGCGCCGCGACCTCCGCCTCCACGAGCGGGTCGAGAGCACTCGTCGCCTCGTCCAGCACCAGGATCCGGGGATCGCGGACCAGAGCACGGGCGATGGCCAGACGCTGTTGCTCCCCACCGCTGAACCCGCCGTCGTCGCCCCCGACCGTGGCCTCGAACCCTCCGGGGCGGGCCAGGATGGCGTCCCCGATACACGCGTCGGACGCAGCGCGCAGGACGTCCGCGTCGGAGACCGAGTCGTCCCACATGGTGAGGTTGTCCCGCAGCGTGCCGGCGAACAGGACGGGATCCTGGGGCACGTAGGCGATGTCACGTGTGCGCTGCCCGCGGGGGATCAGCAGGCGCGGGTGGCCGTCCAGGAGAACGTCGCCGCGCCAGGGCTGCAGTTCCCCGACGATCAGCCGCGCCAGGGTCGACTTGCCGCTCCCGCTCGTTCCGACGATCGCGAGCCGGGATCCGGCGGGGACCTCCACCGTCACCTCCCGCAGGAGCGGCTCAGCGTCCCGGCGGTAGCCGAACGTGAGGTCGCGCAGGGCCACGTCGCCCGCCAGCCGGGTGGTGGGCGCGGGGCCGGACAGCGAGATGGTCTCGGGGTCCTGGGGGATCCGGAGCACCTCGTCGGCCTGGGCAGCCGCGCTGACCACCGACTGGATGAGGACTCCGGACCACACGAGCATGGCCAGGGCCTCCAGCAGCAGCACGGCGTACGCCTGGGCCGCGACGACCGTGCCGATCGAGATGGCGCCGCGCATGACCAGCAGGCAACCGGTGGCCAGGACGGCCCCCAGCCCGAGCGCCGTCGCGACCGTGGGGACGAGGGCGACCAACTGGGTGGCCAGGCCCAGTCGGCTCAGGGAGCGGCCGTTGTCGCCACGGTGGGCCGCCCACCGGCGGAAGGCGAACAGTTCCCACGCGGCGGCCTTGATCGAGTCCATGGACCCGGCGACGTCGGCCGTGACGCTGGTGAGGCGCACCAGGTCCCGGTCGCTGCGTCGCTGCAGCGACCGACGCCAGCGCAGCACGCCGAGGGACGCGACAACCGAGAGGGCGGCCACGACGAGCGCCGCGATACCGATGGTGACGTCCAGCGCCACGAGCGCGGCGGCGAAGACCACCCCGTTGATCAGGTTGACCATCGCCAGCGGCAGCAACAGGCCGCCTTGGTAGGAGAGGCGGTGCTGGGCGTTCAGACGGCCTACGAGGTCCCCGCCGCCCATCTCCGCGACGCGGGGCGGGGGCATCGTGAGCACGTGCCAGGTGAAACCCACCGTCCCGCTGCGCTCCAGTCGCAGGGCGAACCGGCGCAGGACGGCGTACTCGAGGGCGACGACGGAGGCCGCCACCACCGCGGCGCCGACGAGACCCACCAGCACCGGGGCGACCCAGGACGGATCCCCGGCAACGAGGTAGCGGTCCACGAAGAGGCGCAGCAGCAGAGGAACGGCGATCGCGGGGACCAGTGCCGCCCCGGCCGCGACCAACACATACAGCAGCGCTGGGCGCCCCTGGTCCAGGACCGCCCGCAAGGACGCGGCGTTGCCGCGGTCGGGGACGAACCGCCCCCCCGGCGCGCCGGCCACCACGTCGTAGGTGGCCAGGACGATCTCGTCGGCCACCTTCGGCGGCAGGGACCCGAGTTGAGCGGTCTCCGCCGCCACGCGGTCAGTGGGCACCGAGCGGCCGGCCCGGCGGAGGATCTCGGCGGCGCTCATGGGGTCAGCCAGTCCACGACACTGCCGTCGCGGGTGACCACCTCGACGCCCGCGAGGGTGCCGGTGTCGACGGGCTGGGAGGGTCCGGTGCCGATCGTCCACGTGAAGCCGCTGGGCGTGGCGCCGGGGGTCATCTCGACGGTGACCTCCTGGACGGGATCGGCACCGGCGGTGCCGAGGAAATAGTCCGTCAGCTCGTCGTTGTCCCCGACCAGGGTCAGAACGCGCTCCCGCGTCACCGGCGCGGGAGCGACGGACACGACGCGGCCCTCAATGAATCCGTACTGGGCGCGAGGGGCGTTGCTGGGCGACACCAACGCGACCATGCCCGGCGCGACCGACTCGGCGGCGGCCGCGGTGATGAAGGCGGACACCCGCGGGACGCGGTCGGTCGGGTCCAGCAGGGCCACGGGCTGGCCCGGCTGGGTCTCGCGGCCCGGACGCGCCCGCACATCCACGATGACGCCCTCTTCCCGCGCCGTGACCACGGTAGATCGGCCGGCGGCGTCTCGGATCCCGACCAGCGGCTGCCCGACCTGCACCGAGTCACCGGGTGCGATCCGTACGAAGTCGATGAGACCGGCGGTCTGCGTCCCCAGCTCGGTATAGCCACCGGTGGGCAGGATGATGCCCTGCCCCTTGACGGTCTCGGGCGCGCGCCCGAAGACGGCCCACACGATGGCGGCCAGGACGAGGAGACAGATGCCGATCAGGGCGATCACCAGCCGGACCGGCGTGAGCGTGCCTCGCGTCCGGATGTCGCTGGCGGGGTCTCCCGGCGCATGCACCATGAGTCCAGCGTAGGGAGGTGCACGTCAGGCGAGTGCCGGAACACCCATCCCGGACGGCAGAATGGGGCTGTGTTCGAGTCCGCTACCGCGCACACCTGGCGACTGCTCCGGCAGTGGGCCGCTCCCGGCCGGGGTGTCGCCTGCCGAGTGGCGCTGCCGGACGTTGAGTTCGGGGCCGGCGTCGCCGAGCGGACCGGTTTCCCCGCCGCCAGCCTGCTGAAGGTCCCGCTGGCGTTCGCGGCCGAGGAGGCCATGAGGTCCGGTGCCCTGGACCCGGACGGGGAGGTCGCCGTCGCCGACGTCTGCCGCAGCGACGCGGGCGTGGTGGCGGTCCTGCGGCCGGATCGGCACCTCACCGTGGCCGAGGTGCTCGCCCTGGCACTGGCGGTGAGCGACAACGACTGTGCCGCGTGGCTGGCCGACGCGGTCGGGATCGCCGCCGTGCGGGACACCCTGGCCGCAGTCGGCTGCCCGGACACCACGGTCCTGCCGGCCAGCCGGGCGGGCATCGGCCCGTTCCGCGGCGCGACCACCCCGGCTGACGCGCTCACCCTCATCGAGGCGGCGCTTTCCGACCGGTACCCGCGCACCGCGCACGCCCTGGGCCGGAGCGTGTTCTCCTCCCGGATCCCGCTGGGCGCGCGGGAGGCGGATGTGCAGATCGCGCACAAGACCGGCTCCCTGACCGGGGTGGCGCACGACGTGGCGGTGCTCACCGGCGACCGGGGCCAGGTCCGGATCGCGTTCTTGTCCGAGCAGCAGCACGACACCCTCGTCACGGGCTACGAGATGGGGATCTGTACCCGCGGGATCCTCCAGGCGTGGGGCCTCGGCGTCCAGACGACGGTGGGGCTGGCATGAAGGCGCGGTGGGCCGTCCTGGGCGGGGGAGCGCTGGTGGCGGCGTGGTGGGTCGGGCGGCACCGGGTGTCCGAACTCCGGTCGATCCGGTGCGAGCCGCGCGGAGACGCGATCGTCGTCTTCGGCTGCAGCGTCCTGGACGACGGCCCGAGCGGTGAACTGCGGGCACGGCTGGACCATGCGGTGGCCCTGTGGCGGTCCGGCGCCGCCCCGGTCGTCGTGCCGAGCGGCGGGGTGGACCGGGGGCTGGACGAGGTGGTCGTCATGCGCCAGTACCTGGTGGCGGCCGGGGTGCCCCCCGCGGCGATCCGCGACGGGCGGCCGGGCCACAACACCCGCGCCTCGGTGCGGGCCATGGCCGGGCTGGCCCTGGGCCGCTACGTCGGAGTCAGCTCCGCCTACCATGCCCGCCGGATCGAGTCGGAATGTCGTCGGCAGGGAGTCACCGTCGTCATGAGTGCCCCGGCCACGACGCCGGAGACGAGCCGGCCGCGCGCGCACCTGGTGCGGTTCGTGACCGACATGCTGGGTACCGCCTGGTACGCGGTGCCGGAGACCGTGACGCAGCGGGTGGACGTCAGCGTCATCCGCCACGGAGTCCCGCAGTTCCTCACCGGTCGACCGCGGCCGCCGCGGGGGATCGGTCATGACTGATGTCCCGTCACACAATGTGCCACCCGGTCAGGCTTCCTCGCCACTGCCTACGAGGCGGGACGTGGAACGCGCAGTGGCGGTGGCCGCGGCTGCCGGCCCCGAGCTGCCTGGCGTCGACATGCGGGTCGAGGCACAACTCGCTCGACTGACCGGCTGGGTGGACGCCTACCGGGAACTCCGCCTTCCGCACGCGCCGGGCCGGGCGCGGTTCCACTACGACAACACCTGGTTCACCTACGCCGACGCGATCGGCTACGCTCTGCTGCTCCGCGACCTCCGGCCGCGGCGGGTGGTGGAGGTCGGGGCCGGCTACAGCTCGGCCCTCGCGCTGGACGTGGCCGACCGGTATCTGGATCCGGCGCCCCAGTTCGCGTTCATCGATCCCGACCCGGTGCGCCTGACCGAACTGCTGGCGCCGGAGGACCTGGCGGGACGCCTGGTCGCCTCTGCTGTTCAGGACGTCCCGTTCGACCTGTTCCAGGAGCTCGCCGCCGGGGACGTGCTGTTCGTCGACAGCAGCCATGTGCTGAAAGCGGGCTCCGACGTGCAGTTCCTCTTCCACGAGGTGCTTCCGGTGCTCCCTGCCGGGGTGCACATCCACTTCCACGATGTCTTTCATCCGTTCGAGTACCCGGCCGCGTGGCTGCGGTCGGGGACGGCTCTGAACGAGGCCTACGCGGTCCGCGCCCTGCTGTCCGGGGGCGACCGGTACCGCGTCGTCCTGGCGACCTCGTACCTCATCCGGTTCCACGCCGACTGGCTGCGGCAGCACATGCCGCTGTTCCTCGCCGGGGAGTTCCCCACCGGTGGCATCTGGCTGGAGAAGACGCGGGCCTGAACGGTCAGCCGCGGGCGCGGCGCAGGAAGAGGTACCACGACCCGTCGATGGCGCGGAAGCCGTACGTGACGCGGGTGGTGAGACCGTTGGAGAGGGTGGCGCGGCCGAGGCAGCGCAGCACCACCCCGTTCGGGGGTGACTCGATCACGCGGTCGGTGGTGGTATCGAGGTAGCGGATGGCCGTGACGTGCGGTCGGCCCGGCTCGTTGGCGTGCTCCAGGCTCCACTCCACCACCTGCCGTCGGGCCGAGTCGCACCACTCCGGCGGGCTCTCCGCTCCCGCCGCCGGGGCGGCCAGGGCGGTCGCCACCACCAGAACGACGGCGGCGGCCAGGCGAGCCATAGTCCACTATCGGCGGCGGAGTGGGCCGGATGTCGTTCCACTGCTCCGAACGGAGGACGACGGGGCCCGCGGTCGCCAGGACCGCGGGCCCTGTCCCGTGCCGTTGCCGGTGGAGCCCCTTATGGCAACTTCACGTGTCCATGCTTCATCTTCCACATGAAGTACTTCTCGAAAGCGATCTTGAACGCGTGGTTCTGCGGACCCGGCACGAGTACCCCGTGTTTGCGGGGAGGCAGCATCTTGTCGGCCAGGATCATGACACCGTTGTTGCCGGCGTCCATGACGCAGATCGCCTTCATGTCGCCGAACTCCTTGTGCTCCTTGGGGAGTTCGCCCTTGATCTGGTGTACGACGTTCTCCGCGGCGACTCGAGCCATCACCTCGGTGGGGAAGCCCGTCTTCGGCAGTCCCGTCGGGGTGGGGGTTTGCCAGGGCACCGCCACCGCGGCCGCGATGCCCGCGGCGTACACGTTGTCGTACTTCTCGGTCTGCCACGTGTCGCGGACGTTCACGTAGCCCTTGTCGTCGGACAGGACCGACTCCTTGACCACGTCCTGGCCCACGAACGGCGGCACGATCATCGCGTACGCGAAGGGAACCGATGAGCCGTCGGCCAGGGTCACTGCGTCGGTGTCCACGGACTCCATCCCCACGCTGACCTTGGCGTCGATGCCTTCCTTCTTCAGGAACATGCCCAGCAACTGCTCCCCGTGCGGCAGGCCGCCGATGCCGAAGTGGCCGAGGAACGGCTCGCTGGTGACGTAGGTGAGTTTCACCTTGTCCTTCAGGCCGTTCTTCTTCAACTGGTAGGCGGCGTTGAACAGGAATTCGTAGGCCGCACCGAAGCAGCCCGCGGACTGCGTGGCGCCGATCACGACATCGCCGGGGTCCTTGAGGAACCTCTGCCACGCCTCACCGGCCTTGATGGCATCCTCCAGGGTTGTGATCGTGACGGCGTTCCCGTCCGTCAGGCCGGGGATGACGTCCATCTTGTTCTGATAACCGGTGGCGATGATCAGGTAGTCGTAGGAGTACTCCCTCCCGCCCGCAGTCACGGTCTGGGTGTCTGGGTCGATGGCGGTTGCCGCGACGTTCACGAAGTGCACGCCGTGTTCCTCGAAGGTCGGGGCGACGGGGAAGGTGATGTCCTCGGGGCTGCGTTTGCCGAACGGCAGCCAGATCAAGGACGGGTTGAACAGGAAGCGGTCGCTCGCGGACAGGACGGTCACGTCGACGTCGTCCTCCAGGGCGTGCTTCACGTGTAATGCGGCGTTGAGCCCGGCGAAGTTGCCGCCGAGCACGAGGACCTTGTCGGTCATGGTGGGGCTCCATCTCCTTCGGGCGACCGGTGGTGGTCGACCTCCCCTCCAGTGTGCTCCGGATACCCCATGGGGTATCCGGCCAAAGGTCCGGGAAGTCCGGGACCAAGGTCCCGGTCACGCCGGCGGCACGGGGCATAGCGTGGAAGGAGAGGGGATCATCATGACCACAACCACTCCTTTGCTCCGCCGGTCACCGCTGCCCGCAGGGGTGGTGCCCGGCACCGGATGGCGCTGGCTCGCGGGCGTTGTGTGCGGCGCGATCGCCCTCAGCGCCTACGCCGGGTCCTGGTATCTGACCGATGGGTCCGCGCTGGAACAGCTGCCGGTTCCGCCGCCCGAGTCGCTGCCGGGCGCGGGCTGGGAATTTGGCGCGTTCGCACTGCTCCTCCTGGTCGCGGCGCCCATGACCGTGGCGTGTCTCACCGCGGCCTTCGGGCACCGCAGCGCCGCCGCGTCCACCGTGGTCGCCGGCAGCCTGCTGGTGGTGTGGATCGTGGCGCAGGTGCTGCTGATCGGCCTGCTCTCGCCGCTGCAGCCGCTGTTGCTGGCTGTCGGGGCGTTCGTGCTCGCCCTCGGAGCCTGGGCCTACCACCCGAGCAGCCGCTGACCGGTCAGGCAGGCACCCCGCCCGGCGGGTCAGCCGGTTCCTCGTCGCGGAAGATGTCGTCGATGCGCCAGGCGAGCGGTGGCAGGGCCGGGAAGGGAACACCGGCGCGCACGTACTTCTCGGCGGCCACCCACGTCGGCTCGATCCGGTTGTCGTCCTGGAAGAGGGTCAGCGGTGTATCCGACCCGCGGTCGAGGTACTCCACCCACGCCGCGTTGTGATCCAGGTACGCCGCCTGGGCGCGGATCACCTCGGTGTGCCACGGCAGGAAGGACAGTCCCGCCACGCCGGCGCCGGCGGATGACACCGCATCTCGGCCGGTGGCGCTGATCGCGGCCAGGTCGTGGGTGGCCCGTTCCTTCTCGGCCGCGTCGGGGTGATCGGACAGGGCGACCGCACCGATCCCGTCCTGGGCCGTGGCCATGGCGGCCTCGGACCGCTCGATGGCGGCGGTGAGGCGCAGCATCTCGTACGAGCGCGTGGCCCAGTCGCCCACCAGCCCGACCACGCCGATCACGATCAACGTGACGCTGATCCACATCATCACCCGGGGCCAGCGTTTCGGGGCGGGCAGCACGGGGGAACCGGTCGGCGGCGGGAACGGTGGCCCGCTGCCCGGGGGCGCGCTCATGGCTCCGCTGTCTCCCATCGGCATCGTCACCGTCGGACGGGACTCACTCCCAGGTCCAGTCCGGCCAGGCCGCGCGTGCGGCCGGCGAGCTCCGCGGCGATCGCGCTCACCGCCGCCCCGGCAGCCGAGTCCGGAGCTGCGAGCACGAGGGGCTCCCCCGAGTCTCCGCCTTCCCGCAGTCGCGGGTCGAAGGGGACCCGGCCCAGGAGGGGCACGGAGGTGCCCAGGGCCTCAGTCAGGGTCGCGGCGACCGCGTCACCGCCTCCCGCCCCGAACAGGTCGATGGGTTCGCCGCAGTGGGGGCAGGCGAAGGCGCTCATGTTCTCGATCACACCGGCCACCCGCTGCTGGGTCTGCGCCGCCAGCATGCCGGCGCGCACGGCCACCTCCGCGGCTGCCGGTTGCGGCGTCGTCACGACGATGAGTTCGGCGGCGGGCAGCAGTTGGGCGGTCGAGATCGCCACGTCCCCGGTGCCCGGCGGCAGGTCCAGCAGCAGGATGTCCAAGTCACCCCACCAGACATCGGTCAGGAACTGCTCGAGGGCCCGATGCAGCATTGGGCCGCGGAAGGCGATCGGTTCCGTCGTGCCGCCGGGTTTGAAGGGCAGCATCGAGATGGCGCGCACGCCGTGGCGCTCCGGCGGCAGCAGCATCCCGTCCACCACCGTGGGGGGGCGGTCGAGGCCGAGCATGCGCGGCACGGAGTGGCCGTAGATGTCGGCGTCGAGCAGTCCGACCGAGCGTCCCTCGGCGGCGAGGGCCGCCGCCAGGTTGACGGTGAGGGAGGACTTGCCCACGCCGCCCTTGCCGGACGCCACGGCGTAGATCCGGGTCAGGTTGCCCGGGCGGTTGAACACGATCTCGCGCCCCCCGCCGCGCAGCCCCTCGCGCATCGCCGTGCGTTGCTCGTCGGTCATGACGCCGAGTTCCACGTCGACCCCGGTGACGCCCGCGACGCCCGCGACGGCGCGCGTCACCCGGTCCACGATCTCCGTACGCATCGGGCAGCCGCTGACCGTGAGCAGGACCCGCACCGCCACGCGCCCGGCCTCGTCGATGGCGACGCTGTCGACCATGCCGAGTTCGGTGATAGGGCGGCGGATCTCCGGGTCCGACACGGTCGCGAGGGCATCGTGGACGGCGTCGGACGTCACAGGGCTCATACCTGCAGGCTACGGGTCGCGCCGCGGGGCGGCATCAGCGCCGGTGTCGCCGGGAGTCCCCTCCCCGTCCGCGAGCATCTCCTTGATCTCCCCGACGAGGTCCTTCAGTTCGCCCCGGACGTAGTCGCGCGTGGCCACCTCGCCCAGCGCCATGCGGAGGGCGGCCAGTTCCCGCATGAGGTACTCGGTGTCCGCCACGAGACGGTCGTCGCGGTCGCGGTCCTCCGCATACTGCACGCGGTCGCGGTCATCCTGCCGGTTCTGCGCCAGCAGGATCAGCGGCGCGGCGTAAGAGGCCTGCAGGGACAGCAGCAGCGTGAGGAAGATGAACGGGAACGGGTCGACGGCCCAGGCGCCCGTCCACGACCCCCAGAGGTTGAAGACGATCCACACGATGATCAGCACCGTCATCAGCGCGATGAACTTCCACGAGCCGATGTAGCGCGCGATGCGTTCGCTGATCCGGCCGAACGTCTCGGAGTCGTAGGAGGGGCGCAGGCTCGGGCCGCGACCCTTCACCAGGGGTTCCTCGAGCCCCGACGTGGCGCGCCGTGGCTTGCCCGGCTTCTGGCGGTCAGCCATGGCCGGGCGCCTCGTCCTCGTGGTCGTCCTCGCGCCAGTCCTCCGGCAGCATGTGGTCCAGCAGGTCGTCGACCGTGACCGCCCCCAACAGGTGGTCGTTCTCGTCCACGACCGGGGCGGCGGCCAGGTTGTAGGTGGCGAAGTAGCGGGCCACCCGGTCCAGGGGGGTCGCGGGGCCGATCGCTTCAAGGTCCTGGTCGGTCACGCTGGAGACGAGAGACGACGGGGGTTCACGCAGCAGGGCCTGGAAGTGGGCGGTGCCGAGATAGCGGCCGGTGGGACTCTCCAGCGGCGGCCGCACGACGTAGACCTGCGACGCGAGAGCGGGGGACAGGTCCACGTCCCGCACCCGGGCCAGGGCGTCCGCCACCGTGGCGTCCGGCGAGAGGATGACCGGTTCACTGGTCATCATGCCGCCGGCGGTGTCGTCCTCGTAGGTGAGCAGGCGGCGGATGTCGGCCGCGTCGTCGGCTTCCATCCGTTGCAGCAGCATCTCGGCCAGCTGCGGGTCGAGTTCGCTCACCAGGTCGGTGGCGTCGTCGGGCTCCATCTCCTCCAGGACGTCGGCGGCCCGCTCCAGGTCGAGGGCCGAAAGGATCTCCACCTGATCGTCCTCGGGGAGTTCCTCCAGCACCTCCGCGAGGCGGTGGTCCTCCATGGAGGCCGCGACCTGGTCGCGGCGCCCCGACGGCAGGTCCTGCAGCAGGCCGGCGATGTCGGCCGCGCGCAGCCCGTCGAAGTTGGAGAGCAGCTCTTCGGCCCCTTGGGTGGCGCCGTCCGGTTGCAGGCTGGACACCTCAGGCCAGGGCACGATCAGGGTCTCGGCGCGCCGCCGGAACCCCCCGCCGCCGCGTTTCACGAACAGGTGGGTCACATCCCAGTCCCGGGTGCGGGTCGGCTCGATGCCCACGTCCTTGACCTGGGCGGTGGTGGCGTCCTGCAACGTGACCGTCCGGTCCAGCAGTTCCGCGATGACGAGCGTCTCGGAAGTGCGTTTCTCGAAACGGCGCAGGTTGACCAGGCCGCTCACCACCACCTGCTTGGCGTCGAAGGAGTGGACCCGGCCGATCGGCAGGAAGATCCGGCGCCGGGGCGGTACCTCCACGATCAGGCCGAGCACGCGCGGGGGGCGGGACCCCGTGAGCAGGGAGATGACGACGTCGCGCACCTTGCCGACCCGGTCTCCGTTGGGGTCGAAGACCGGGACTCCGGCGAGGCGCGCCACGAAGACCCGGGGCGTCGATCCGCTCACAGTGCGAACCCTAGTGCCCGGATCGGCCCGGATCGTCCAGATTCGGGTGCCGGGTGGTCGCCGGCGGGGTGCCACCATGAGGTGTGTCCGCCTCCGCGATCCGTCTGCCGGGGGCGCGGGACACCCTCCTGCTCACCGTCGCGCTGGCGGCCATCTCCACGTCCGCGCCGATCATCGCGGCATGTGCGGCGCCGGCTTTGGCCATCGCCTTCTGGCGCAGCGCCCTGGGGTCGGCGGCCGTGGCCCCGTGGGCGGTTGCCCGAGGGTTCCGGGGAATCCGGTCGCTGCCGGCGGCGGAGGTGGGGCGCGTGGTCCTGGCCGGAGCGCTGCTGGGCGCCCATTTCGCTGCCTGGATCCCGTCCTTGCGCTTCACGTCGGTCGCCTCCTCCACCGCGCTGGTAGCCACCCAGCCGGTGTGGGCGGCTCTCATCGCGCGCGCCCGGGGGGAGCGGGTGGTCCGCGAGGTCTGGGTGGGGATCGCCGTCGCGCTGGTCGGCGTGCTCGTCCTGACCGGGATCGACTTCTCCCTCGACCCGCGGTCCCTCATCGGCGACGGCCTGGCCCTGGTGGGCGCCATGCTCGCCGCTGCGTACGTGACGGTCACCGAGAGTGCCCGCCAGTCCCTGGGGGCGGTGGAGTTCGCGACGGTGGCGTATGCGGCTTCGGCTCTCGTGCTGCTGCCGTTGTGCCTCGTCACGGGGCAGGCCCTCGTGGGTTTCTCACCCTGGGATTGGTTCCTGATCGTCCTGCTGACGGTCTTGGCGCAACTGCTGGGACACGCCGTCATCAGCGTGGTGCTGAAGACGACGTCCGCCACCGTCGTGAGTCTGGCGATCCTGTTCGAACTGCCGGGCGCCATCCTCGTGGCGGCGCTCTTCCTGCACCAGGTGCCCCCGGCGCAGACGCTGCCCGCGCTGGCGCTGCTGGGACTCGGACTGGTCCTGGTCATCCGGGCCGGCCGCTCGGACGACCAGGTCGAGTCCCCACCCGTGTGACGTCAGGTGATCTTCACCTTCGTCGTCGGCGTGCGCAGGGTGTCGCCACCGGACGCGCACGAGGCGGTGACCTGCCACGTCCCGGTCTTGGTCAGTTTCTGCCGGATCGTGCCGGGTAGCACGGCCTCACCGGTCGACCCGTTCACCCGGGCCTTCCCGAGGGAGACGGTCTTGCCGCCCTTCCCGGCCTTCGCGGAGCACTTCGCTCCCGCCGGAGCCACCACCCGCAGGCGGCGGGGATCCCCGCCGGACAGGGTGCCGACCGGCGCGACGATCCGTGCCCCCGACGCCTTCTTGCCCAGGACGAGGTGCAACTCGCCCGGATCCTCCGGCGCGGCGAGCGCCCGGGCGGTGGCGGCTTCGGGCTCGAAGGGGGCCGCGTAGACGTCCCGGTACTGGCCCGAGCCGCCGGCTGCCGCGCGGTAGACGCCCGCTCCGGTCACGATGGCGACGGTCACCGCCACGTCTGCGGCGATCAACTGCTGGTCCGGGATGCGGCTCAACGACACCGTGCCGCCCGCCGTGCCGCTGAGGCTGCCATCCGGGAAGCGAATGGTCCAGCCGCAGTTCACGGGTCCCCCGCCCGCGATGGCGACCAGCTGCACGTCCCGCGGCAAGAAGTCCTCACCGAGGGTCACGAGGACATCGGTCGTCGCGGGGAAGACGAAGTCACATGTGAGGGAGAACGCCCCATTGCGCTGACTGCTGCGGGCGCGCCCGGAGACCCGTACCCCGGCGTCGTTGACCTGGATCGGGACGTCACTGCACAGGAACGGCGTGCCGACCTTCGGGAACGGGGAGTCGGGGGGAAACGCGTCCGGACACTTCTGGCGCACCAAGTCCACGTCCTGCGGCCCCAACTCGCTCACGTCGACCTGGACGGGGGGCGTGCGGGTGAGCGTCACCCGGTAGTCCTCGACCTTCTCGGCACCGGCTCGGGCGCCGGAGGCCGGTGCGACGCCCAGGACCCCCGCGGCGACCACCCCCGCCAGCAGTCCCATCGCGGCCATCCGCGGTACCGGTGCAGTGTGTGTGCTGGCCATGGGAGACCCCCTCCGCTCGACCCACTCAATTCCACGGTAGGCGCCGGCTGTGACCCTGCCAGGGCCGATGGTCCCGCCCCGCGGGGCCGGAGGGCTCCCGCCGCCCCCCGGACAATCGCGGCGCGGGCGGCGGATACCGTGGACGGTGCGCCGGGCGCCGGCGCGGTCCCGAAAGGTGCAACATGACCACGTCCGACCAGGCCACGACGCGCTCCCTGCGGTCCCGGCGCTCCAATCTGGCCGTTCCCGGCTCCAGCCCCAAGATGCTCGAGAAGGCCAAGGGGCTGCCCGCCGACCAGGTGTTCATGGACATCGAGGACGCGGTCGCGCCGCTGGCCAAGCCGGACGCCCGCAAGAACATCGTGGCGGCCCTCAACGAGGGCGGCTACGAGGACAAGGTCCGCGTGGTGCGGGTTAACGACTGGACCACGCAATGGACCTACGCCGACGTGGTGGAGGTCGTCGAGGGCGCCGGCCAGAACCTCGACTGCATCATGCTGCCGAAGGTCCAGACCCCCGAGCAGGTGGTCGCCCTGGACCTGCTGCTCACCCAGATCGAGAAGGCCAACGGCCTGGAGGTCGGGCGGATCGGCATCGAGGCGCAGATCGAGAACGCCCTCGGGCTGATCAACGTGGACGGCATCGCCACCGCGAGTCCCCGGGTCGAGACCATCATCTTCGGGCCGGCCGACTTCATGGCCAGCATCAACATGAAGTCGCTGGTCGTCGGGGAGCAGCCGCCCGGCTACGACGTCGGGGACGCGTACCACCACATCCTCATGAGCATCCTCATGGCCGCCCGGGCCCACGACAAGCAGGCCATCGACGGCCCGTACCTGCAGATCAAGGACGTCGAAGGCTACAAGCGTGTGGCGGGCCGCAGCGCCGCCCTTGGCTTCGACGGCAAGTGGGTGCTCCACCCCGGTCAGGTCGAGGCGGCCAACGAGGTCTACTCGCCCCGGCAGGAGGACTACGACCACGCGGAACTGATCCTCGACGCCTACGACTACTACACGTCCGCTGCGGGCGGTGCCCTCGGCGCCGTGATGCTCGGCGACGAGATGATCGACGAGGCGTCGCGCAAGATGGCCCTCGTCATCTCGGCCAAGGGCCGGGCCGCGGGGATGCAACGGACGAAGGCGTTCACCCCGCCGGAGTCCTGAGTCCCGTCCCATGTGCGGTCGGTATGCGGCGAGCCGCGACAAGGCCACCTTGGTGCGGGAGTTCGACGTCGTCGCCGCGCCGGCCGCGGAGCTGCCCGCCGACTACAACGTCGCCCCGACCAAACAGGTCTACACCGTGGTGGACCGGGCCCCCGGGTCGGAGCCGGACGCCCCGCGCCGGGAACTGGCCGTCGCCCGCTGGGGGCTGGTGCCGAGCTGGGCCAAGGACCCCGCCGTCGGATCCCGGATGATCAATGCGCGGGTGGAGACCCTGACGCAGAAACCCGCCTACCGCCGGGCCGTGTCCCGCCGCCGGTGCCTGCTCCCCGCCGACGGGTACTACGAGTGGTACGAGCCGCCGGACGGTCCACTCGGGCGGGGCGGTCGGCCCGTGAAGCAGCCGTTCTACATTCATCCCGCCGACGGGTCGGTCCTGGCGATGGCGGGGCTCTACGAATTCTGGCGCGACCCCGACCTCCCCCGGGAGGACCCGGCGGCCTGGCTGTGGACCGTCACGGTGATCACCACGTCGGCCTCCGACGACCTCGGTCGGATCCACGACCGGATGCCGATGTGTGTGCGGCCCGACGACTGGGGGGCCTGGCTGGACCCCGCGCTGACCGACGGCGCGACCGCGGTGGGACTGCTGACGCCTGCCACCCCCGGATGGCTGGCCGCGTACCCCGTGAGTCGGGAGGTCAACAACGTGCGCAACAACGGGCCGGACCTCATCGAGCCCATCGAGGCGGCATGACCGGAGCCCGCTTCACCCGGGTGGTCGAGGACTTCACGTGCGGCCACTGCGGGGCGCCGGTCGTGGGCGACGGCTACACGAATCACTGCCCGCACTGCCTGTGGTCGCGACACGTGGACCAACATCCCGGTGACCGGGCCGAGGAGTGCCGCGGCCTGATGGAGCCGCTCGCCGCGGGGGTCCGGCGCGACGAGTGGTTCCTCGTGCACCGGTGTGGGCGCTGCGGGGCCGTGCGCCGCAACCGGGTGGCGCCCGGCGACGACGCCGCGCAGGTGCGTTCGCTGCTGGGGCGCCCGATCCCCGACTCGACCTGACAGCGGTCGGTGCCCGTGGCACGGTGAGGCATGGCCCGTACCGCACTCATCACCGGAGCCGCGTCCGGCATCGGGGCGTCCCTGGCTCTGGCCCTGGCGGAGCGAGGCGTGGTGCTTGTCCTGGCCGACATCGACGCCGTCGGGGTCGAGATGGTGGCCGACGAGATCAACCGGGGGGGCCGGAGTTCGGCGACGGCGGTGGCCCTGGACGTGCGCGACGCGGCCGCGGTTCAGGCTGTGGTCGACGAAGCGGTCGCCGCGCACGGCCGTCTCGACATGATCTTCAACAATGCCGGGATCGGCGTCGGGGGGGACACCCTCGAGCTCAGCGTCGCGCACTGGGACCGCTGCATCGACGTGAACCTGCGCGGCGTGATCCACGGGGTTCAGGCGGCTCTCCCGCACATGGTCCGGCAGGGCGGCGGGTACATCGTGAACACGGCGTCTCTGGCGGGACTGATCCCGTCGCCCTACCTGGCGCCGTACGTGGCGACCAAACACGCCGTCGTGGGGCTCACCCTGTCCCTGCGCGCCGAGTTCGAGGGCCAAGGGGTGCACTTCATCGCGTTGTGCCCCGGGTTCACGGACACGCCGATCCTGGACAAGACCATGCCCGGTGACCTGCCGCCCGTGGCGCAGCCGGTCTCGGTGCGGAGGTTGGCCGCGGGCACGCCCGGGGGGATCTACGAACTGGACGGTCTCATCGCCGACATCATCCGGGCAGTGGAACGCAACGACCCGCTGCTCGTCACCCCGGCAACGGCGCGGGCGGCGTGGCGCACCTACCGGTTGTCCCCGAGCCGCATGCTGCGCCTCATCGGGCGTGCCGCCACCCGGAAGGCGGCGCAACTGCGGCAGCCGGGGTAGCGATCGCGGCCCGGGCGGGCAAGGATGGGAGGGTGCCCGCAGCCGATACCGTCGAGGACATCGACACGACCGTCGGCCCGGCCCGAGCCCATCACTACTCCGTGGCGCGGGGGGTGGCGCGGGCCACGCTCGTGCTCGGTCACGGGGCCGGCGGCGGCATCGAGGCCTGGGACCTGCAGTTGTTCGCCCGGGAACTACCGCCGATGGGGATCGACGTCATCCTGGTGGAGCAGCCGTGGCGGGTCGAGGGGCGGAAGGTGAGCGCCCCCAAGAAACAACTGGATGCGGCCTTCCGGGAAGTCGTCAGCGATATCAAGCGGTCCGGGGACGCGCTGCGGCGCCTGGTCACCGGCGGCCGGAGCACGGGGGCGCGGGTGGCGTGCCGGACGGCGGCCGACCTGGACGTCGACGGCGTCCTGGCCCTAGCGTTCCCGCTGCATCCCCCCGGCAAGAGGGTCACCGAGACCCGGGCGCACGAACTGGCCGCCGCCTCCCACGCCTGCCCCGTCTCGGTGATGCAGGGCGACCGCGACCCCTTCGGCTCACCCGTCCAGGTGGCCGCCAGCATGGCCGACCTCGACGCCCAGGTGCTGGTGATCGCCATCCCGTGGGCGGATCACTCCTTCGCCATCCCCAAGAAGGCGACGCTCACCCGCGAGGAGGTGGGCATCATCATGCTCGAGACCGCCCGCCGGGTCGTCCTGGACCGCTCCCAGAGCACGGGGCCGCTCATGACCCGGCCCGCGGACTTCAGCTCCCTGTCCTGAGCGCGGGAATATCGGATGCGGCGGGCGCCGTTGTGGGGGGCAGGGAGGCGCACCCGCGCCGCTCGGGAAGGATCTCGGCGATGCCGTCCCCTGCGCTGCTGCCGACGGTTCCCGCCGGCCCGCCGCGGTCCGCCGCCCACACCGGCCCCCACCCCGTAGGCTGGCCGACGATGGACTCCGAGCAGACCACGGCCCCCGAGACCGAGGACGAACGCCGCGCCCGCTTCGAGCGCGACGCACTGCCGTACCTCGACCAGCTGTACGGCGGCGCCCTGCGGATGACCCGCAACCCCGCCGACGCGGAGGATCTGGTCCAGGAGACGTACGTCAAGGCCTACGCCGCCTTCCACCAGTACAAGGACGGCACCAACATCAAGGCGTGGCTGTGGCGGATCCTCACCAACACCTACATCAACAGTTACCGCAAGAAGCAGCGGCAGCCGAAGCGATCCGGCGCCGAACTGGAGGACTGGCAGTTCGTGCAGGCCGGGGTGCAACCGTCAGAGGGTCTGCGGGCCGCCGACGTGGAAGCCATGGTCAACCTCCCGGATCCCACAATCGTGCGGGCGGTGGAGTCCCTGCCGGAGGAATTCCGCACCGCCGTGCTGTTGGCCGATGTCGAGGGTCTGTCCTACAAGGAGGTGGCCGATCGTATGGGAACGCCGGTCGGAACCGTCATGTCGCGGCTGCACCGGGGCCGCAAGCGCCTGCGCGACCTGCTGGCGGACTATGTGCACGAAGAAGGTCTCGTCTCCGTGGCCAAGGAGGTGGAGTGATGTCCTGCGCCGACGATCCCGACTGTGTGGAGACCCTGCAGCACATCGATCAGTTCCTGGACGGGGAGATGGACCTCGAGCGGTTGCAGTTGCTGCAACGTCACCTGGAGGAGTGCCCCCCGTGTCTGGAGCAGTTCGCCCTGATGCAGGAGTTGCGCTGGAAAGTGGCCAGTTCATGCGGCTGCCAGCACGCCCCCGACCGGCTGCGCACCAGCATCCTGGCGCGTATCACCCACGTCGAGGTGACGGGCACCGCGTCCCGGACGACGTGGTCGGTCGAGCAGACCACCGTGCACCGGTGGGAGTGACCGGCTCAGGAGTTGGGGCGCTTGCCCCCGTTGGCGGGCTTGTTCTTGCGGGCGCGACGCTTGCGGGCTCGCTGGCTCATCGAAGGGCTCCTCACGGGCGGGGACGGGACCTCAGCCTAGCCGCCCCGCCGCCCTCCCCGACCGGGTGCTCAAGGAAAGGCGCCGCGTGACCGATCAACAAGATGTGACGACACCTGTGCCGGAGATGCCGGCCCGATGGCAGCAGGCCCGGCCCGCCGGACCTGCGTCCGTGCTGCCCTACCTGCGGGCCCTCATGGAGTCGGGGGGCTCGGACCTGCACTGCAAGGTCGGGTCCCCGCCGCGCATCCGCGTGGACGGCCGGCTGCGCCGGCTCGACGCCCCGGTGCTGACCCCCAGCGACACGGAACACATGGTGCACGAAGTGCTGCGCAGCGACCTGGTGGAGGAGTTCGAGGAGAGCAACGAAGCGGATTTCGCCTACGCCATGGAGGGGGTCGGCCGTTTCCGCGTCAACGCCTTCCGGCAACGGGGCACCGCGGGCCTGGTGTTTCGCTCCGTCTCCATCGGCGCGATCCCCCTCACGTCCCTCGACCTGCCGGAGGTCGTGGCCCCGCTGGCGCTGGAACCCCGCGGCCTGGTGCTCGTCACCGGACCCACCGGATCCGGCAAGACCACGACGCTGGCCGGCATGGTGGACCACATCAACACCCACCGTGAGGTGCACGTGGTCACCATCGAGGATCCGATCGAGGTCGTGCACGAGGACAAGATCGCGATGATCAACCAGCGCGAGGTGCACGTCGACACCGACAGTTTCGCCAACGCCATGCGCGCGGCGATGCGTCAGGACCCCGACGTGATCCTGGTCGGCGAGATGCGTGACATGGAGACGGTGCGCGCAGCGATCTCGGCCGCGGAGACCGGCCACTTCGTCATGTCCACGCTGCACACCGTCGACTCCGAGGAGACCATCTCTCGCATCATCGACTTCTTCCCGCCCCACGAACAGCGGCAGGTCCGACTGAGCCTGGCCGGTGCCCTGCGCGGCATCCTCTGCCAGCGCCTTGTCCCGAAAGCGGACGGAGCGGGACGGGCGGTGGCCATGGAGGTCTGCATCAACACCGGCCGGGTGGCCGAGGCGATCTCCGACCCCGAGAAGACGTCCATGATCGGACAATTGGTCGCGGAGGGCGGCTACTACGGCATGCAGACCTTCGACCAGCATCTGACGAAGCTGTTCGCGGACGGTGAGGTCACCCTCGACGCGGCGCTGGCATCGTCCAGCAACCCTCACGACTTGGTCGTGGAATTGCGTCGGCTCGGTCTCGTTCAGTGACCGTTGCCGGGCACTTCTGTAATGTCTGCTCTCATGAGTGACATCCAGGTCGGGGCGTCCGCCACCCGCGAGTTCCTCGTCACGGACGAGGACACCTCGGTGGCTCTCGGCAGCGGGGACGTCCCGGTGCTCGCCACCCCGCGCGCCATCGCCTGGATCGAGGCCACCGCCTGCACCGCGATCGCCGACCAGTTGGAGTCCGGCGAGACGACGGTCGGCATCACCGTCTCGGTGGACCACGCCGCAGCCACGCCGGTGGGGGAGACGGTCGCGGCCACGGCGCTCGTGGCCGAGGTGGACCGGCGCCGCATCATGTACGACGTCACCCTGGTCAACCCAGACGGCACCACGGCGATGTCCGGGGTGGTGCAGCGGGTGGTCATCGACCGCGACGACTTTCTGGCCTCCCTGGCCTGAGGCGCGTTCAGACGCCTGTCGTGCTGCGCGGGTACGCCGCCTCGGGGTCCGTCATCACGTTCACCAGGTAGGGGACGTTCGCTGCGAACGCCCGGTCCAGGGCCGCTCCGATGTCACCGGGCCGGGTGATGGTCTCCCCCGCGCCGCCCAGTGCCCCCACCACCTCGTCGTAGCGGGTCGGCCGCAGATCCGCCGCCACGTCATAGCCGTAGAGGAAACGCATGGGGTGCTTCTCGAGTCCCCAGGCGCTGTTGTTGCCCACGACCATGACCACCGGCAGGTTGTGGCGGACGAGGGAGTCCACGTCCATGAGTGAGAAGGCAGCCGCCCCGTCCCCCATGAGGAGGGCGACCTGGCTGTCCGGTCGTGCGACCCGCGCGGCCATGGCGTACCCCAACCCGGTGCCCAGGCAACCGTAGGGCCCCGGATCCAGCCAGTTCCCGGGGGCCATGGGTTCCACGTAGCGGCCGGCGAAGGACACGAAGTCGCCCCCGTCGCCGATCACGACGGCGTCGTCCGCCAGTCGCGGCAGGAGTTCCCCGTAGATCCGGCCCGGATGGATGGGGTCGGCGTCGGACTCCAGTTCGGCGCCGTCCGCCGCCACGGCGGCCTCGTGCCTCTCCCGCAACTCGCGGGTCCACGGGCGGTGGTCGCGGGACGGGGCCGTGGCGTAGGCGTCGGAGAGGCCGCGCAGGATGGCCGACAGGTCGCCGGCCGCGGACCCGGCCAGCTCCACATGGGTCGCGAGCTGCTCGGCGGAGTCGGCGATGTGCACGACACGTGCCGGGGGGGAGCCGAAGACGCCGTACCCGAGCCGGAAGTCCAGCGGCGCCCCCACTACGACGACGAGGTCGGCTCCGGCGAAGGCGGCCGAGCGGGCGCGTGTGACGAGGCAGTCGTGCCCCCGCGGCAGGACCCCGCGCCCCATCCCGTTGGCGATGACCGGCAGCTCCAATTCCGTCACCACGTCGCGGGCGACCACATCGGCACCGTCGGCCCACACGTCGCCGCCGAGCACCACGACGGGACGTTCCGCGCCCGCCAGCAGCTCCGCGACGCCGGAGACGGCAGCAGCGTCGGGGGTGGTGCCCGCCGGCAGCGCGCCCGTGGCTGCGGGCCCTCTCGCGTGCGAGAACAGGACATCCATGGGGATGTCCACGAAGGTGGGGCCGCGATGGGCGGTGGCGGCCGTGACGAAGGCGCGGTCCAGCTCCGCCCCCACCCGTTCCGGCTCGGAGACCGTCACAGCCGACTTCGTGACGGGGGCTACCAGCGGGGGATGGTCCAGTTCCTGCAGGGCCCCCTGCCCCCACCGGCCGGCCGGGGACCGGCCACCCAGGACCACCATGGGCGACCCGTTGAACCAGGCGCTCGTGAGGGCGCTCACCGTGTTCGTGACGCCGGGGCCGGCCGTCACCACCGCGAATCCCGGCCGGCGGGTGAGTTTCCCGGTGGCCTCGGCCGCGAACGCGGCAGTCGCCTCATGGCGTACGTCGACGATCCGCACGGGGCCGGTCTGGGACGGGTCGTGCGCGGTCACCGTCTCGCGCCCACCCACCGCGGCGTCGTAGACCGGGAAGACGTGGGCGCCGGACAGGGTCCACATCACGTCGGCGCCGTGGGCCGCAGCCGCCGCCACCACATGGTCGCCGCCGTGGCCATTGAGTTCCGGTGTACTCGTCATGCCCGCAGCCTACGGCGGCCCGGCTGGGCACCGGCACGAGCCGGACGGTTGAATGGCGCCATGGGACCGATCGCCGTCGTGACATGCCGCTCCATGCCCGAACCCGACCATGACGAGGACGTCCTCCTCGATGCCCTGCGGGACGCCGGGGTCGCCGTCGAGCTGGTGGCGTGGGACACCGAGCCCGCCCCCGACTGGGGGAGCTACCGCGCGGCAGTGATCCGCTCCACGTGGAACTACATCGACCACCTGGACCGTTTCCTGGACTGGGCGCTGGCGACCGAGCGGATGACCCGACTGCTCAATCCGGCTTCCGTCGTCGTGTGGAACACCCACAAGGGCTACCTGCGGGACCTCGTGGAGGTGGGGGTACCGGTGGTGCCGACCGCGTGGGTGGCCCGGGGGTCGCGGGTGCCGCTGGCCACGATCATGGACGACAACGTCTGGTCCGACGTGGTCGCCAAACCGGTGGTGGGAGCCGGGTCCTATCTCACCGAACGGGTCTCGGATCCCGAGTCCCCGGATGCGGTTGCCTTCTGGCAGCGGCTGGTCACCGAGCGGGAGGCGATGGTGCAGCCGTTCCTGTCGTCGGTCATGGACTATGGGGAACGGTCGCTGGTGTGGATCGACGGGGAATTCACCCACGCGGTGCGCAAGGCGCCCCGCATGGGCGACGACGAGGAGTCGGTGTCGGATGCGGTGCCCATCGCCCCCGAGGAGCGGGATGTCGCCGAGCAGGCGCTGGCGGCGGTCCCCCACGAACTGCTGTACGCGCGGGTCGACCTCATCCGGGACGATCGGGGGGAGCCTCGCGTGGCGGAACTCGAACTCGTCGAACCCTCCCTGTTCCTGACCCGCGACCCGATGGCCCTGCGACGCCTGGTGACGGCCATGGCCGCGCTCTGACCACCGGTCAGGGGAGGGCCACGGCGAGCTGCAGGTCCCATCCGTTCCCGTTGTCCAGACTGGTGACGGTCAGCGGCAGGGGCGGTCCGGTCGGCCGCCGTCCGGTGGTCGTCTCCCACGAGTAGTCGTAACTGACGTACGTCGCGTCGTAGGACCGGGTCTGACCGGACACCGGTTCGACGGTCACGGCGTAGTAGCCGGTGCGGTCCACCTCCGGCAGGTAGATGCCCACCTGGACGGTCCGGGGAGGGCTGCTGTCCCCGACCCAGCGGGTGCCGGTGTCCGGCAGGTCCCGCCGGTACGGCTCGCCGGGAGCTGTCGTGCCCAGGGACTCCCGAGCCCAGTCGCGGGTGTCGCCCATCAGCGGGTCGAAGACGCTGACCGCGAGAGGCTCGTCCCCCCACTGCCGGGAGGAGTCGGCCACACTCACCGCGACCCGGTTGGTGAAGGTCACCGTGCCGCAGCCGGCCAACAGGAGGAGGAGAGCACCCAGCGCGGGTACCCACCGGGTGGGGTGCCACCGCAGCATCGGGTCGGGCATCGTCGGTCACCGCCTTCCACCGGTCGGCGGGGTCGCGGTGCTGCGGACCCGGGCCGGACGGTGTGCTCGGATTCTGGCATGTGCCGCGGGGACCGGCCGGACGCGGGCCGGGCGGCCGAGGATACTGGGGTATGGCCACCTGGGAGAGCGTGATCCGGACGCGGACCGAACTGTCCGGCGAGGAGCGGGACTACCTGTCGGCGCTCGTCCGGGAATGGTCGCTGCTGGCGGATCTGAGTTTCTCCGATCTGGTGCTGTTCGTGCGCACGTGGGATGCCGCCGGATGGTTCGTGGCCGCTCATGTCCGCCCGTCGACGGCGCCGACGGCGGTCACCGAGGATCCCGTGCGCTCCTTCCTCCCCCGCTCCCACGCCCTGACGCTGGAGCGCGCCCTTGTGGCGGGGGAGATCGTGCGTGGGGCCGGGGAACGCGGCGCCCGGCTCGGCAACCGGCAGGTGCCCGAACCGATCGAGGCGATCCCTATCCCGTACCGCGGCTCGGTGGTCGCGGTCGTCGCCCGGTACAGCCAGATCGACCAGCGACGGCTCGGGGAGCTCGAGAAGCAGTACCTCAGCGCCGGCGACATTCTGTTCGGGATGCTCAGCCGCGGGGAGCTCCCCCTGGCCACCCCGGGAACGCTCGGCGGCGACGTGCCCCGGGTCGGAGATGGGCTGATCCGCCTGGATGCGGCCGGCGCGATCCGCTACGCATCGCCGAACGCGCGGTCGTGCCTGCGCCGCTTCGGCATCGTCGACCCCGCTGACGGCACCCTCCTGGCGGAGGAACTGTCCCGCTCCATGCCCCGCCACGAACCCGTCGACCCCGACGACCTGCGGGTGGCCTCCGGGGAGGCGGGGGAAGCCGAGTTCACCTCGGCGGCGGGCATCATCACCATGCGCACGCTGCCGCTGCGCGACCCCCACGGCTCCTCGGGCGCCGTCGTGCTGGTTCGGGACGTGTCCGACACTCGGCGACAGGAGCGGGCGCTCCTCAGCAAGGACGCCACCATCCGCGAGATCCACCACCGCGTGAAGAACAACCTGCAGACGGTGGGCGCCCTCCTGCGCCTGCAGGCGCGCCGCATGCCCGCCGGCGAGGGGCGCGCGGCGTTGTCGGACGCCGTGGCCCGGGTCGGCACCATCGCGCTGGTCCACGACTCGCTGTCCCGTAGCCCGGGCGAGGAGATCGACTTCACCGATATCAGCGGGCGGGTGCTCACCATGGCCCGGGACGCAGCCGCGGCCCAGGAGCAGCCGTCGCCCCGGGTCACGATGGCCGGGTCGTTGGGGATCCTGCCGTCCGCTGCGGCCACCCCGCTGGCGATGGTGCTGGCCGAACTGCTGCTCAACGCGATGGAACACAGCCACGCCGAACATGTCGTCGTGTCCTGCGAACGGGACGACGACCGGATCGTGTTGCGGGTCGCCGACGACGGGGTGGGATTCGACGCGGAGTCCGCCACGGGGCTGGGACTGCAGATCGCGCGCACCCTCGTGACCGAACAACTCGGTGGGACGATGGTGGTGCGCAGTGGGGGCCACCCGCCGTGGCCCGTTCCGGGGGAGGGCCTGAAACACGATGAGATGGCCACCGAGGTGGCCATCTCATGTGTGCTGTGACTGGTGGGTCAGGCCATCCGCGCGCGTTCGCGGGCCCGGCGGCGCTTGAGCGACCGACGTTCGTCCTCGCTCAGACCGCCCCAGACGCCCGCGTCCTGACCGGTCTCGATGGCCCAGTTCAGGCAGGACTCGACCACGTCGCACGACTGGCAGACACGCTTGGCTTCATCGATCTGCTGCAGCGCAGGACCGGTATTACCGATCGGGAAGAACAATTCCGGCTCTTCGTCACGGCAGGCGGCGGAGTGTCGCCAGTCCATGCGTCCTCCTCAAGTCGCGCGCCGGACTCTCCGGCGTGCTTGTGAATGCGTTCACGAGCGCAGGTCAGGGGCGGCCTCATGCTTCCTCAGGTGATGCACTAGGCTCTCGACCACGACCCCGCTGTCGGCTTCAGACCGACTCGTTCAGGGTTACAGGTTCCGGGGGGTCAGACAAGACCAATCGGCTGCGTGGTGGCCGTCTGCGGTGTCGCGTTGGTCACATCGCGTCCGGTGCGCCCATCACAGCCGCCGACTACTCTTCGGCGGCATGGGGCAGAACCGTCGCCCGGATGCTGGGGCCCAGACGCGAATCCTGGCCGACGCGGGTTGGGGCGCGTGGCTGGACCGTGCCGGGGGAGCCGCCCCCGCCGGGCGCGTGGCGGCGGACCTCTGGCGACAACACCTTGGACCCAGCTTCGAGGACAGCCTGCGGGATCTCATGACCAGCGCCGGCACACTGCGCGGTCGCGGGAAAGTCCACGCCATGAGGGAGAACCTGTGGCGAATGGCCACTCCCTCGCCCGAGTTGCGAGCCGCCCTGGAATTGGTGGTGGTCTCTCTCTACAACCCGTGGGTGTCGGACGCCGTGATGGGGGAGGCGCTGGCCCCCCTCCGTCAGCACTTGGCGGGATCCTCGGTCCGGAACACCCCCACGCGGGCCGCCCAGCGGGCCTACGTGACGGCACTCGGTCTGGGACTGGCGGGGGCGCGGCGTTCCCGACCGGTCGCCGTCGACTGGGAGCAGCTGGTGCGGGATCTGCGCGCGGCCCTGGCTCACCCGGCGCCGCCGAGCGCGGAAGCGCTGTTGCCGCGGGCCGACCACATCTCGCAGACGATCTACCGGGAGCCCGGGGGCGGGGTGGCGCACCGGCTCATGACCGAAACTCTCGCCGAAGTGGCGCTGCGCGGATTCGACGAAGCGGCGGTCCCCGAGATCGCCCACCGCAGCGGAGTCCCGGAAGGGGCGCTGTTCGACATCCACCCGGACAAGGCCGCGCTGTTCCGGGAGGCCACCCAGCGCCAGCAGAAGGTCTGCCTAGGCGCCAATGACGCGTTCCTGCGCGAGGTGGGTGAGGCGCAGGGACCTGGGGTCGCGGACGCCGTGGGCCTGCGAGAGTTCCAGCGGCCCGACTTCGCTTTCGAACGGGTCCTGGCGCTGGAGCAGTTGAGGCTCTCGTGGCACGACCGAACCATGCTGCGCCTGCAGGACGAGATCCTCGACCCGCTCTCGCAGGACCTAGCGATCCGGCATCCGGAGTGGCCCCCGGACCGCGTGGCCGGTGAGGTGCATCTGGGGTACGCGCTGGGAGTGGGGGCGTACTTCCTCGCGGTCCTGGTCCCCGACGCGTACCGCCTACCGTTCGAGGTGGTCACCATCCCGCTCCTGGGGGGATGACGCGTCGGTCACCTCCCAGGCGGGATCCCGCCCCCCGAGGAACAGCGAGACGAGGCCGAGGACGGCCACCGCCGTGATCAGGTAGCCGGCAGCGCGCCCCTCGGTGGCGCCCGTCGCCAGCGGGACCCCCACGGTGAGGGCGAGCAGTTGCGCCACCACGAAGGGGATCGTGGCCCACCCGTGGCCCCGCCACCGGCCCACCGCGACGACGACCAGTCCGGCACCGAGGAGGGCGAAGGTGACGATCTCGACGACGACGCCGGAGGGGGAGGACACCTCCGCCGGTCCCGCGATGCCGGACGTGACGGCGACCACTGCGATGCTGGCGGCGTAGCCCAGCAGGCCCAGCCCTTCGGCCCCGGCGACGGCCGAACTGATGACGCGCGCAGCCGATGCCATGGCGCCAGGGTAGTCACGCCCTAGGCTCGGCACGTGCGAGGCCTGCTGGTGGCGAACCCCAACGCGACGACCACCAACGAGTGGGTCCGCGACGTCATCGTGTCGGCCCTCCGGTCCGAGGTGGACTGCGAGGTGATCACCACCACCCATCCCGGCCACGCGCGGGAACTCGGCGAGCAGGCCCTTCGCGAGAAGCTGGACGTGGTGATCACCTTGGGCGGCGACGGCACGATCAACGAGGTCGTGAACGGTCTGCTCAGCGACGGTCCCGGACCCGACGTTCCCGCTCTGGCCACCGTTCCCGGCGGCTCGGCCAACGTCCTGGCCCGCGCCGCGGGCCTGCCCCGCGACCCCGTCGAGGCCACCGGGGTGCTGCTGGGTGGCCTGCACGATCACCGGTACCGGACGATCAGCCTCGGTCGCGCCAACGGGCACTGGTTCACGATGAACGCGGGCATGGGCCTCGATGCCGAGATCATCGCCGCCATGGAGGTGCAGCGCTCGGCGGGGAAGAAGGCCTCGCCCGCCCGCTATCTCGCCACCACGTTGCGGGAGTACTTCCGGGGGACCGACCGGAAGAACCCCCCGATCACGGTGAGCCGTCCCGGCGAACCGGACGTCGACCATGTGTTCGTGTGCATCGTGCAGAACGCCGCTCCCTGGACCTTCCTCAGTGACCTGCCGGTCAACCCCAACCCCGGGGCGTCCTTCGACGAGGGGCTGGCGGTTTTCGCGATCCGCGATCTGCGGGTGGCCCCGTCGTTGTGGGTGTCCCGCAGTCTCATCTGGGGCACCGAGCCGGGGGAGAGCAGGAGCCGGTATGCCCAGCGGGACCTGCCGTGGCTCACGCTGCGGGCCGACCGGCCGACGGCGGTGCAGATCGACGGCGAGCGGATCGATCCAGTGGTCGAGCTCGAGTTGGTCAGTGTGCCGGCAGCACTGCGCCTCGTCGTGTGAGCCGGGCCGTCAGTATTCGTCCAGCATCCCGGCGCGCAGCTGGGAGAGTGTCTTGGCCAGGATCCGGGAGACGTGCATCTGGGAGATGCCCACGTCCTCGGCGATCTGCGACTGCGTCCACTCCCGGCCGAAGCGCAGTTCCAGGATGCGCCGTTCGCGCGGGTCCAGTTGCAGCAGCAGTGGTTTGAGGGTCTCCCAGTTGTCGACGTGCTCCAGGGCGCTGTCGTCGGTGCCCAGGGTGTCCCCGAGGGACAGGGACTCGTCGCCGTCGCTGCTGGTGCTCGCATCCAGGGAGGCGGTGGCATAGGCCTGCGCGGACTCCAGCCCCTCCAGGACCTCGTCCTCGCTGATCCCGAGGTGTTCGGCGAGTTGCGCCACCGTGGGCGACTGCCCTGTCGTCTGCGACAGCTCCTGGGTGGCCCGGGACAGCGCCAGGCGCAACTCCTGCAGGCGCCGCGGCACCCGCACCGCCCAGCCGCGGTCGCGGAAGTGACGCTTGATCTCGCCCACGATCGTGGGCGTCGCGTAGGTCGAGAACTCCACCCCGCGCTCCGTGTCGAAGCGGTCCACGGCCTTGATCAGGCCCAGCGTGCCCACCTGGACGAGATCTTCGTGCGCCTCCCCACGCTCCCGGAACCGGCGTGCGAGGTATTCCACGAGCGGCAGATTCATGGTGACGAGCTCGTCGCGCAGCGGTTTGCGCCGCGGGTCGTCGGCGGGCATCCCGCTGAGTTCGGCGAGGATCTCGTGTTCGCGTTCCCTGTCCCGCTCCGACCAGCGCCGTCGTCTGCCGCCGGTGACCGTCACGTGACGCCCACCGGCTCGCGGTCGGCGACCAGGGTCAGCGTGACGCGGTCTCCGCTGATCCCCGCCGACGCGTCCGTGACGAGCGCGCTCAGCACCGTCCAGGCAAACGAGGTGGTGCGCGGGGTGCGGCACGAGGATGACTGCGAGCCGATCCGGATCGCCACACCCCCGGCGGCGGGCTCCCACGTCACGGTCAGCTCCGACCCCGGGATGGCGTCGAGGAGCAGCAGTGACACCGCCTCGTCCACGGCGAGTCCCAGGTCCTCCAGCCGGTCCAGGGGGAAGTCCAGCCGGGCGCAGATTCCGGCAGTCGCGGCGCGGGCGAGAGCCAGGTACGCGCTGGATGCCGGGATCCGCAACTCCACGCTGTCGGAGGGCACGGGTCAGGCCTTCTTGGTTTCCCAGAAGATGTCGGAGATCTCGTTGATCTTCCCGAGCAGTTCGTCGGCCACCGCGACGTCCATGCTGCCCTTGGTGCCCCCGGCGCCGGCGAGTTTCGTCGCCTCGTTGAACAGGGTGTTCAACTGCGGGTACTTCTCGAAGTGCGGCGGCTTGAAGTAGTCGGTCCACAGCACCCACAGGTGGTCCTTGACCAGCTGGGACCGCTGCTCCTTGATGACGATCGCCCGGGTCCGGAAGTCGGGATCGTCGGAAGCGTTGTGCTTCTCGATGATCGCCTTGACCGATTCGGCCTCGATCCGCGCCTGGGCGGGGTCGTAGACCCCACACGGCAGGTCGCAATGGGCATGGACGGTGAGCGACGGGGTGAGGTGCCGCATGATGCGTGAGAGCACGGTGGTCCTTTCCTGCGCGGGGCGCCGCCCTTCCGGCGCCTCGTCGTGACCCTACCCTTCAGGGCATGAACCTGCGAGGCCGGTGGCCGGTCTTCACCGCAGCCGTGGCGGGAGACTCCATGGCGCCGGCTCTCCGCGACGGCGACTGGGTCGTGGTCCGCCGCACCCGGCGGGTGCGCCCCGGCGACGTGATCGCCGCACCCGACCCGCGCGATCCCCGCCGGATCCTGGTGAAGCGGATCGCCGGGACGGACGGGACGGGATGGCTGCTGGCCGGGGACAACCCGCAGCAGTCGACCGACAGCCGGGCCTTCGGGGCCGTACCCCGCGAGTCCGTGCTCGGACGGGTGCTCTTCCGGTACCGCCGCGGCTAGCGCGAGGATTCGTACCACACGACCTGGCCGCCGCCGCGGCGTTTCGCCTCGTACATCGCGTCGTCCGCATCGTCGAGCATCTGCTCGGCGTTCTCCCCACCGGGCGCGAGGCGCAGGGTCGCTCCGATACTCAGGCTGGCGGCCGCCGGTGTCGCAGCGCCGGGCGACGGCGCCGTCAGGGCCCGCTGCACGGTGTCGACCAGACACTCCGCCGCCGCCCGGTCCGAGACCAGACCGGCGACGCAGAACTCGTCACCGGCCACCCGGCCCACGAGGTCGGACGATCTCATCGCGGAACTGAGGCGGCGGGCGATGTCGCGGAGCACGTCATCGCCGGTCCGGTGCCCGCTCTCGTCGTTGACGGCCTTGAAGGAGTCGACATCGAGGAAGAGGACCACCATGCCCTCGTCCTGGCGGCGGGCGACCTCCGCCATGGTGTGCAGACCGTCCATGACGGCTCGGCGGTTGGCCAGTCCGGTGAGGGGGTCGGTCATGGACATCTGCTGGAACCGGCGCTCGGACGCAGCCAGCTCCTCCGCCCGGGACTCGGCGTCGGCGCGGGCGCGGCCGGTCAGCCAGACGAACACGGCGAGCAGGGCGGTCATCCCCAGCCCGAGGACGAGGAACAGCGCCGGAATCCCCCACTGCTGGCCGGACTCCCGGCTCGCGACGTACCCGGTCCAGATACGTTCGCCGTTGCTGATGCGGATCGTGTCCTCGGCCGCGGCGGGATCCAGGCCCGGTCGGGATGTGAACAGCAGCGTCTCGGGACTCGGCGGCACGTCGGACGCGGCGTATTCGGGTCCCGTGTCGTACACGGAGATCTCGAGGGCGGAGTCGGCCAGCGCGGGCTCCAGGATGTCGGCGCCGGTGAAGACACCCACGATCAGACCGGTGGTCCGCGCGACGCGGGTGGATGGCGCGGGTGGGACGGTCCCGGTGTCGTACACGGCGAGGTAGCGCACGAATCCCTGCTCCGCCCCGTCCTTGAGGACGAGGGAGAACGGGCTGGACGTGGCGAGATCCCCGGAGGCGATGGCCTCGTCGATCACCTCCTGCCGCCCGGGCAACGCCGTCAGATTGAGGCCGAAGGCCTGATCGTTGCCGGCGACCGGTGCGACGTAGTCCACGACGAAACTCACGGGAGCCGAGAGGGGTGGGTGGATCGAGACCGGCGGGAGCGGCTCGCCGGGGATGGTGTCGCGCCGCGAGGTCCGTTCGAACGAGGCCCCCCCGGACCGCGCCACGGGTACCGCCAGCTGGAGGGCATGCATGGCGGGCAGGCGGTCGATGGTCCCCGCGGCCGTGACCGCCTCGTGGAAGGCGGCCCGGTCGAACGCGGGGTTGCTGGCGATCGTGCCGCGCATGGCGTAGAGGGCCTCGTCGTAGCCCTCGAGCTGGCTGCGGATGTCCGTGGCGAGCTGGGTGACGCTACGGTCGAAGCGGACCCGTTCCTGGCGCTGCGCCAGGGTGAGGGTCGCCCCGGCGAGCAATAGGGAGACCACGGCGCCTGCCACCAGTGTGGCGAAGACGGCTGCGAGGATGGAGCGCTGGGTCCGGGGCGAAGGCGCGGGAGAGGTCTTGGTCGTCACCGAACCTCCCGAGCGCACCCGTCCCCGACCGGGCCCCGCACCGCGAAACCCACGGTGGTGCCCGCGGCAGCCACGTGATCCAGTCTACGACCGCTCCGGGGCTGTCCGGGAAATCGCGTGCCGCAGGCGTGTGGGAGACTGTCGGGGGCTTACACACGCCAGGGCAGAGGCGGATTCCGCCCGCCCGACGTGGATCCGGAGGAAGAGTGCACGACAAGTCGTCCGTGGTGTCCGACAAGGTCGCCGCACACTCGGGGGATCCTGCTTTCCCGCTGCATCACGGCGGCAAGATCGAAGTGCGTCCCACAGTACGGATCCGGGACAACGAAGGCCTCTCGCTGGCCTACACCCCGGGCGTCGCGCGCGTCTCGCAGGCGATCGCGGACGACCCCGAGCTGGTCCACGACTTCACCTGGAAGAGCAACACCGTGGCGGTGGTCACGGACGGCACGGCGGTGCTGGGTCTCGGCGACATCGGGCCGGAGGCGTCCCTGCCCGTGATGGAGGGCAAGGCGCTGCTGTTCAAGGAGTTCGCCGACGTCGACGCCGTGCCGATCGCCCTCACCTGTACCGCAGTCGATGAGGTCGTCGACACGGTGGCGCGGATCGCCCCGGCCTTCGGGGGAGTGAACCTCGAGGACATCGCCGCCCCCCGCTGCTTCGAGATCGAAGCCAAGCTCCAGGAACGCATCGACATCCCCGTCTTCCACGACGACCAGCACGGCACGGCCATCGTCGTGACCGCGGCCCTGATGAACGCGGCCGAGGTCACCGGGCGGACCCTCGCCGACCTGCGCGCCGTGGTGTCGGGCGCGGGGGCCGCGGGAGTCGCGGTCACGAACATGCTGCTCGACAGCGGGATCGGAGACATCGTCGTCGCGGACTCGCGGGGCCTGGTCACGGCCGACCGTGGCGATCTCACCCCCGTGAAGCAGTCCCTGGCGGAGCGCACCAACCGCGCCGGCATCACGGGCACCATCGAGGACGCGATGCGGGGTGCCGACGTTTTCATCGGGGTGAGCGCCGGCCACGTGCCGGAACCTGTCGTCGCGAGTATGGCGCCGCAGGCGATCGTCTTCGCGCTGGCCAACCCGACCCCTGAGATCGACCCCGCCGTGGCGCAGCGGCATGCCTCGGTGGTGGCCACCGGCCGCAGCGACTTCCCCAACCAGATCAACAACGTGCTCGCCTTCCCCGGGGTGTTCCGGGGAGCGCTCGACGTGCGCGCCACCCGGATCACCCCCCGGATGAAGGTGGCAGCAGCGGAGGCCGTCGCCGGAGTCGTCGGCCCCGACCTGTCGCCGACCATGATCGTCCCTAGTCCGTTCAATCCCCGGGTGGCCGTGGAGGTCGCCGGTCGGGTCGCGGCCGCCGCCCGCGCCGACGGCGTGGCCCGCCTCTGACGGGAGCCGCATGTTCGCCGTCTACGCCGACTCCCTGCACCCCGACGACCCGCTCGCCGGTCTCGTCGTCGGCGAACGCCCCACCCCCGAGCCGCCGGACGGCTGGACCGTGGTCGAGGTCCAGGCTGCCAGCGTGAACCACCACGACCTGTGGACCCTGCGGGGGGTGGGCATCAGTGCCGAGCGGCTCCCGATGATCCTCGGCTGCGACGCGGCCGGAGTCGACCCTGCCGGCCGGCCGGTGCTGGTGCACTCCGTCATCTCGCACCCGGACTTCGCGGGTGACGAGAGTATGGACCCGGGCCGCAGTCTCCTGTCGGAGGTCTTCCCCGGGACGTTCGCGGAGAAGGTGGCCGTGCCCACCCGCAACGTCCTCCCGCTGCCCCCGGGATTCAGCATGGCCGAGGCGGCGTGCCTGCCGACGGCCTGGCTGACCGCCTACCGGATGCTCAGTACCCGGGCCGGGCTGCATCCCGGTGAGACGGTGCTGGTGCAGGGCGCGGGCGGCGGGGTGGCGACAGCCTGCATCGTGCTCGGGCGCCTCATGGGGTACCGGATGTGGGCCACGTCCCGCGACGAGTCCAAGCGGCAGGCCGCCCTGGACCTGGGGGCGCACGCCGTCTTCGCCCCCGGCGAGCGGCTGCCGCACCGGGTGTCGGCGGTCATGGAGACCGTGGGAGCCGCCACCTGGGACCACTCCCTCAAGTCGCTGCACCCGGGTGGCCGCATCGTGGTCTCGGGGGCGACGTCGGGGGCGAACCCGCCCGCCGACCTCAGCCGGATCTTCTTCAAGCAGTTGTCGGTCGTGGGATCCACGATGGGAACCCGCGACGAACTGGAACGACTGGTGGCCCTGCTGGAGCTCACCGGCACCCGCCCCTTGATCGCCGCGGAACTGCCCATGGACCGGGCTGCCGACGCTCTCGCCGCCGTGGCGGCCGGCGACGTGTTCGGCAAGATCGTGCTGACGCGGTGACGGGAGGTCGGGATGTACGACAGTGACCGGGGCATCGAAGAATTCCTGGCGCGGTGTTCCGGGGAGCAGTTCAGCGCCGACTGGCTGGCGGAACAGATGCGGGCCTTCGTCGACGTCCACCCCACGTGGGAGGACGCCATCGGACGATTCGCCGTCGACCTCGCGCGGGCAGCGGGGGAGGCGTAACCGTCGGTCGCGCTCACCCGGGCGGCTGGGGCCGCCCGAACAGGAACCCCTGACCGTGGCGCCAGCCCTGATCGGCCAGGATCCGGCGCTGTGGCTCGGTCTCGACCCCTGCGGCGATGGTCATCAGTTCCAGGCCCTCGGCCAGGCCGGCCAATCCGCGGGCCAGGCGACGGGCGGAGTCGTTGCCGAGGACTGCTGCGGAGCAGGTGCGATCCAGTTTCACCCCGCTGAGGGGAAGATCGCGCAACCGGGCGAGCGGCGAGAACCCGGTGCCGAAGTCGTCGACGACCCAGCGCAGACCGGCGTCGGCGAGGCGCACCATGGCCGCGACCGCCTCGTGGTCGATGTCCCGCAGCGCGCTCTCCGCCAGTTCCAGGTGGACCGTCTGGGGTGCGATGCCGCTGGCGCGGACCGCGTCGATCACCTCGGCGGGGAAGTCCGGAGTGCACAGCGTGCGGAACGAGACGTTGATCGCGATCGTCAGGTCCGCGGGGCGCCCTCCCGCGGCCGCGAGGGCCTGCTCCAGGACGAGCCGGTCGAGCCGGCGGATCAGCTGGCTCGTCTCGGCCACGGGCACGAAGTCCCCGGGATCGAACATGCCGCCGTCCCCCGCCACCCACCGCGCCAGTGCCTCGTGCCCGACCACCCTCCCGGTGGCCAGGTCCACCACCGGCTGTAGCCACGTCTCGAACTCGCCGCCCGCCAAGGCGCGTTCGAGCCGCGTCTCGAGCTCCGGCCTGCGCTGCGGTGCGGTCAGCGACGTGGGGTCGTGCACGAGCCACGTGTCCCCTCCCGCCCGCTTGGCCAGGTGCATTGTCAGCCCGGCGCGCCGGAGCAGTTCGTCCAGGCCCTCCCGGTCCTGCCGATACGCCACGCCGCTGCTCAAGGAGGGAGTCGTTGCGACTCCCGGGGCGAGCGGGACGCGGCCGAGGCCGTGGTGGATCCGTCCCAGCAGAGCGGCGACGTGACGGGGATCGGTGTCCGCGGCCGCGACGACCACGAACTGGTCGCCCCCCAGGCGGGCCATCGCGAAGCCGGCGGGGAGCCGCAGCCTGATGCTGGCGGCCACATGGCTGAGGACAGCGTCGCCCGCCTCGAAGGACGTGCCTTCGTTGATGTCGGTGAGATGGTCGATCCCCAGGCAGATGACCGCCTGCCCGCCGTCGTGGGGGAACTGCCGCCGGAGTCGCTCCCGCAGC
The DNA here is from genome assembly GCA_029978705.1 of Actinomycetota bacterium. GTDB lineage: Bacteria > Actinomycetota > Actinomycetes > S36-B12 > CAIWTL01. Next base: position 489 of record JAPOIY010000017.1, on the reverse strand, counting down.
TCCGGCCACGTCGGCAGCCCCGTCAGGGGGTCGGCGAACTCGTCGCGGGTCGGCGCCGGCGGGGCCGTGAGCCGCTCCAGGCTGAGCAGCCCGGGCCCCGGCCCGGCGGCCGGGAAGGACCTTGCTCGGACGTACTCCGTACTGCCGTCCGGGCGCCGCAGCGACAGCAGGTCGTCCGCGGGGACCTCCTCCCATCCCGGGAGGATCTCGTCGAGGGACAGCGCCAGGAGGTCCGGGGCCGTGCGCCCCACCACCGCGCAGAACCCGGGCGTCGCCCACGTGACCCGGTTCGCTTCGTCGAAGGCGACCAGGGGCTGTTCGGAGTCGTGCACCAGCCATCGGTGCAGTTCGCGCTCCCGGTCGGCGAGGTGCTGCTCCCGGTGCCCGACGACGGGGGACCAGCCGATCGCGAGCCGGTCGTCCACCCCGACGGGGGCCACCCAGGAGCGGAGCAGCGGGAGCCCCGCAGCCGCGGGCAGAGGGGCCTGC
>JAPOIY010000047.1 GCA_029978705.1 Actinomycetota bacterium | reverse complement strand
TGGACGAACCTCTGGTGTGTCGGTTGTTCCGCCAGGAGCACCGCCGATTTGCTACGTTCGGAAGGGATAACCGCTGAAAGCATCTAAGCGGGAAGCTCGTTTCAAGATGAGGACTCCCACAGGGTTGACCTGGTAAGGCCCCCAGTAGACGACTGGGTTGATAGGCCGGAGGTGGAAGTGCAGCGATGCATGGAGCTGACCGGTACTAATAGGCCGAGGACTTGACCTTCACATCTTTCTGCGCCGGCTTCGGTCGGCAGTAATGCACGCGTCCACTGTGCGGTTCCCGAGGTACGGTCGGGATCCGACTTGATATCTCCATAGAGTTTCGGCGGCCATAGCGAGAGGGAAACGCCCGGCTCCATTCCGAACCCGGAAGCTAAGCCTCTTTGCGCCGATGGTACTGCGTGGGTGACTGCGTGGGAGAGTAGGTGCCGCCGGACATTCTTCAGCCGTTGGGGGCCGCAGCAATGCGGCCCCCAACGCAATTCTGGAACTATTTCCACGGTCGGAAGGGGCCACCACCATGGCGAACGAACGCAAACCCGCGTCGCGCGGTCGGTCCGGCCCCCCGCGCTCCGACCGCCCGCGCTCGGGAAAACCCCGGTCGCCGCGACCCCCGCGTGACTCCGACCGGCGCAAGCCCCGGCCGCCGCGCGAGGATCGGTCCGCCGGGACCTATGTGCCCGCCACGTCGGGCCGCGGTTCCGCTCTTGGCCCCCCCGTCGCCGAGGATGCGGTCATCGCCGAACTCGACCCCACGGTGCGCCGAGAGCTGTCGAGTCTGCCGGGGACACTGGCGGAGAAGGTGGCCGGACATCTGGTGATGGCCGGCCGACTCCTCGACGACGACCCCGACCTCGCTCTTAGCCATGCCCGGACCGCCCACGACCTGGCGCCACGGGTCCCGGCGGTGCGGGAGGCACTGGCCGTCACCGCCTATGCGGCGGGCGACTTCCGGACCGCCATGCGCGAGGCGCGCACGGTCCGGCGCATGTCCGGTGACGAGTCGTGGCTGCCGATCATCGCCGACTGCGAACGCGGGCTCGACCGGCCCGGCCGGGCGATCGACCTCCTCCAGGCGGCCGACCGCAGTGGACTGCCGGACGACCTGCAGGCCGAGTGCCTCATGGTCCTGGCCGGTGCCCGCCGCGACCTCGGTCAGGACGAGGCTGCCGTGGCGGTCCTCGACGACCCCCTGCTGCGCAGCCGCACCAAGAGCGTGTGGTCCGCCCGCCTGCGCCTCGCCTACGCCGACGCTCTGGAGGCGGTCGGTCGGGAGGACGAGGCGGAGCGCTGGCTGCGCCTCGCCGTTGCCTCCGACCCGGACGGCACGTCGGGAGCGGCGGCGGAACTGGCCCGGCGCCAGGGCGTGGACGAGGTGGACCTGGTCGACGTCCTCGACATCGACGACCTCGGGGAGCCCCCCGCTGACGGACCCGCTCCCTCCGCCCCCGAAACGCCGTAGTGCCTCTCGCCCCGGCGCGGGGTGGCACCGGACCGTGCGTCTCGGTCCGGTCCGTGCCAGCATCGGCACGTGATTCCCTCCGATGCCCTTGCCCTGGACTATGACTCCTTCCTCGTCGACCTCGACGGGGTCGTCTACGTCGGTCCGGAGGCGGTGCCCGGTGCCGCCGACACCCTCGCCGCCATCGGGGCCTCCGGACGCCGGATCACCTTCGTCACCAACAACGCGTCGCGCGCCCCCGACGATGTCGCCGCCCACCTGACCGACCTCGGCATCCCTGCCGGCGCCGGCGATGTCCTCACGTCCGCCCAGGCGGGCGCCGCCATGCTGGCGCGCGAGATTCCCACCGGCTGCCAGGTGCTCGCGGTGGGGGGCCCGGGCGTCGCCGCGGCTCTGACCGCCGAGGGATTCTCCGTGATCGACGCCGTGACCCAGCCCATGACCGACCGCGGCGACGACGTGGCGGCCGTCCTGCAGGGGTTCGGCCAGGAGGTGGGTTGGCGGGCCCTGGCGCGCGCCGCTTTCGCGGTGGGTCGCGGCGTGCCATGGGTGGCCACCAACACCGATCTGACGATCCCCGTGTCCGGCGGCATCGCCCCGGGGAACGGCACGCTCGTGGCCGCCGTGAGCACCGCCACCGGCCGGGTTCCGGAGGTCGCCGGCAAACCGTTCCCCCCGCTGCTCCTGAAGGCCGCCGAGGTGAGCGGCGGTCTGCGCCCCCTCGTGGTCGGGGACCGGCTGGACACCGACATCGAAGGAGCAGCCAATGCCAAGATCGCGTCGCTGCTCGTCCTGTCCGGGGTGACGCGTTGTCTGGATCTGTGGCGCGCACCGATGACGCAGCGCCCCGACACGGTGGCGCTGGACCTGCGCGGGCTGCTCGACCCGCCCCGGCACATCCACCGCGAGGACGGCGCGGTCCGCTGTGGCCTGGCGACCGCCACCATCCGGGGGAATCTCCTCGACGTGACCGAAGGGGAGGACCCCGTCGGCGCGGTCTGGGCCGCGGCCCATGCCGTGTGGGACGCCGCCGCCGAACCCGACAATGCCATCGAGGCGGCGGCGCGGCTGGACCGCTCGATCAGCGAGACGCTGGATCCCGATACAGACAGGTGAGCCGGCCGGTGCAGCACAGGCGGCCGTCGTCGTCGGTGATGCTGATCGCCAGCGTGGCCAGGGTGCGGCCGACCGACACCGGCACACACACCGCATGTACGGCGCCCTCCCGTGCCGACCGATGATGGGTGCACGACAACTCGATCCCCACCGGCGGCCGCCCGTCCGGGGCGAGGATCGCGGCCAGGATGGACCCGGCGGTCTCGGCGAGGACCGCATTGGCGCCCCCGTGGAGCAGGCCGTACGGCTGCCGGTTCCCGGCCACCGGCATGTCCGCCCGCAACTCGGAGCCGTCCACGTGTGTCACCTCGATCCCCATCGTGTCCGCGAGTTCGCCCATGTTGGCCCGCACGGCGGCGAGGATCTCCGGCTGCGTCATGGCCGCCACCCTACTCAGCGGCACCTGGGCGGCGCCCCGTAGGCTCGGCGCGATGACCGACCGCCTACTGCTGCTCGATGGGCATTCGCTGGCCTACCGCGCGTTCTACGCCCTGCCGGTGGAGAATTTCTCGACCACCACGGGCCAGCCCACCAACGCGGTCTACGGCTTCACCGCCATGCTCATCAACGCGATCCGCGACGAGAAGCCCAGCCACGTCGCCGTGGCCTTCGACGTCTCCCGTCAGACCTTCCGCACCGAGCAGTACGCCGACTACAAGGGCAACCGGTCGGCGTCCCCGGCGGAGTTCGCCGGTCAGGTCGACCTCATCGCGGACGTCCTCGCCGCGATGGGCATCGTCTCGGTGCGTCTTCCCGGGTACGAGGCCGACGACATCATCGCCACCCTCACCCGGCAGGCCCGGGCCACCGACACCGACGTGCTGATCCTCTCCGGCGACCGGGACGCGCTGCAACTGGTCGACGACCGGGTGACTGTGCTCTACCCGCGCAAGGGCGTCTCGGACATGGCCCGCATGACGCCGGCTGCCGTTACCGACAAGTACGGGGTCCCCCCCGACCGGTACTCCGACCTGGCGGCGATCGTGGGGGAGTCGTCCGACAACCTTCCGGGGGTCCCCGGTGTCGGGCCCGGGTACGCCTCCAAATGGCTGAACCAGTACGGCTCGCTGGACGGAGTCGTCGACCACGCAGACGAGATCACCGGGAAGAAGGGGGAGGCACTGCGCGCACATCTCTCCCAGGTCCTGCTCAACCGCCAGCTCAACCAACTGGTGGGGGACCTCGAGCTTCCGGTGACGGTCCCCGAGTTGGAGCGCCGCCCGATCGACCGCGAACGGGTGCACGAGGTCTTCGATGCCCTGCAGTTCCGGGTGCTGCGCGACCGCCTGTTCGAGGAGCTGGAGGCCGAGGTCGCCGTCACCGGCGAATCCTTCGACACCGAGGTGAGCGTCCTCGCGCCGGGTGAGGTGGCCGGCTGGCTGAGGGGCACGGCGGGGACCCCCGCCGGCGTGCACTTCTCCGGGCGCTGGGGCCGGGGAACCGGCGAACTGTGGGGGGTCGCGATCGCGACGGACGAGGCGGCCGGCTGGGTGGACCTGGCCACGGCCACGGGCACCGACCACGACGCCCTCGCGGCGTGGCTCGCCGACCCCGCCGTCCCGAAGATGGTGCATGACGCCAAAGGGCCCATGCTCGCCCTGCGCGCCCGCGGCTGGGATCTGGCCGGGCTCACGGTCGACACCGCGTTGGCCGCCTACCTCGCGCTCCCGGGGCAGCGCAGCTTCGACCTCGGCGACCTCACCGCGCGGTTCCTCGGACGCGACCTCGCCACCGGGGGCGGCGACGGGGATCAACTGACCCTCGACGGGACCGACACCCAGGCCGCCACTGACGCCGGGGTGGCCGCGCGGGCGACCCGCGACCTCGCCGCCGCGCTCGTGGCGGAACTGGAGGAGCGCGACACCCTGCGCCTCCTGGAAGAGGTGGAGCAGCCCCTCGAGGGGGTGCTCGCCGACATGGAGGCCACCGGCATCAGCGTCGACGTGGCCCACCTGTCCGGGCTCGAGGAGGAGTTCGCCGACCAGGTGCGGGACGCCGAGGTCGAGGCCCACCGGATCGCCGGCCGCGAGTTCAACCTCGGCAGCCCCAAACAGTTGCAGGAGATCCTGTTCGGTGAGCGGGGCCTTCCCAAGACCAAACGCATCAAGACCGGATACACCACGGACGCCGACGCCCTGCAGAGCCTGTACGCCAAGACCGCGGACCCCCTACTGGCCACGTTGCTGCGGTGGCGCGACGTCAGCCGCCTGCGGCAGACCGTGGCCGGCCTCCTTCCCCTCGTCGACGCCGACGGGCGCATCCACACCACGTTCAACCAGACCGTGGCGGCCACGGGTCGGCTGTCCAGCGTCGACCCCAATCTGCAGAACATCCCCATCCGTACCGATGCGGGCCGGCGGATCCGACAGGGTTTCATCGTCGGATCCGGGTACGAGTGCCTGCTGACCGCCGATTACTCCCAGATCGAGATGCGCATCATGGCGCACCTGTCCGGCGACGAGGGGCTGATCGCGGCCCTGAACTCCGGGGAGGACCTGCACACCACCGTCGCCTCCCGCGTGTTCGACGTGGCGCCGGACGCAGTCGACCCCGAGATGCGGCGCCGCATCAAGGCCATGTCGTACGGCCTGGCCTACGGGCTGTCCGCGTTCGGGCTGTCGGCGCAACTGGGCATCGGAACGGACGAGGCCCGCGGTCTGATGGACGACTACTTCGAGAGATTCGGCGGGATCCGCGACTACCTCACCGACGTCGTCGACCGCGCCCGCGTGGCGGGCTACACCGAGACGATGTTCGGCCGCCGCCGCTACCTGCCCGACCTCACCAGCGACAACCGGCAGCGCCGCCAGATGGCCGAACGTATGGCCCTCAACGCCCCGATCCAGGGGTCCGCCGCGGACATCATCAAGGTGGCCATGATCCGAGTGGCGGACCGGCTGCGGCAGGAGGGGACGGCCAGCCGACTGCTGCTGCAGGTCCATGACGAACTGGTCCTCGAGGTGGCGCCCGAGGAGGTCCAGGCGGTACGCGACATCGTCGTCGCCGAGATGTCCGGCGCCGCCGAACTGCAGGTGCCGCTGCTGGTGAGTACGGGCACGGGCCGCGACTGGGACCACGCCGCCCACTGACCGGCACGTGTCACCATCTGGTCACGGTGACCCGGCTCCCGATCCCCGCGGCGACGCCCTTGTGGCACGCTTCGCCCATGCGGCGAATCCTCGGGGCAGTGGTGGTCGCTGCCCTGCTCGCCGGATGTGCGTCCGACCCCGTACGCGACGGCAGCGACGACGTCACGTTCACCCCCTGCAGCTCGGCGGACTGCACCGGCACGCTGCCCAGCGGGGCCGAGTTCGACATCATCATGCCGGAGGACTGGAACGGCACCCTGGCCCTCTACTCCCACGGACTGGACGGCCCCGGCGCCGAACCCGCGGCCCCCGCCACCATCACCGCCACCCCCAGCCCCTCTCCGGTGACCAAACCGCCAAAAGGACTGGGCAGCGACCGGCCCCGCAACCGGCCCGACCACAAACCCAGCAGCCAGCCCACCCCCGTGGCTCCCCCCGCCGAGCCACGCCCGGGCGGCCCCGAACTGGCGCCCCTGTGGGGAGACGGCGATCGCTCCGTCGCCGACACTCTGCTGCAGGCGGGCTACGCCATCGCGGGCGCCACACCGGTCGACCAGGGATGGGTGGTGGCCCAGCAGGTCACCGCTGCCGAGGAACTGCACCAGTACTTCGCCGACACCATCGGTGCCCCCAACCGTGTGTACGTGTGGGGCCAGTCCACCGGCGGTCTGGCCAGTGCCCGCCTGGCCGAGCTCCATCCGGACTGGGTGTCGGGGGCGCTGGCCATGTGCGCTCCGCTCTCAGGTCCCCTCTACTCGTACGACCTGGCGCTGGACGTCACCTACGCCATCCGGCAGACGCTGGCCCCCGACCTGAAACTCGTGGGTTTCGCGTCCGAGGACGAGGCTCGTCGCAACCGCGACCTGGCGCTGCGGGCCGTCGAGGATGCGGTGAACGGCACCCTGACCGAGCAGGGCACCGTCGCCTTCATCGCGGCCATCGGCCTGCTGCCCAACGCCAGCCGCACGCAGGACGGCCTGTCCTGGCCCTCCCAGATCCAGGCCAACGCGTCGGCCATCCGCAACCTGGTCGAACAGGCGACCCTGCAGCGCTACGTCCTGGAGCAGCGGGTCGGGGGCAACTTCTCCGGCAACGCCGGCACCGACTATCCGCTGCGCATCAGCGCAGCCCGCCGCAAACAGCTCGACGGCATCCACAAAGGGCTGGCCAACCGCCTCCTGGCCTCCCTCGACGGTGGCGAGCGGGTGACACCCGACCCCGCCGCCGGGGATCGGGCGGCGGAACAGGGCACCCTGGAGGGGAACCTGGAGGTGCCCACCGTGACGCTGCATAACGCCGTCGACCCGGTCTACATCGCCCCGAACGTGTCGGCGTACCGCGCGGTCCTCGCCGGAACGGGCGAACCGGCCGCCATCGGCAGCCTGGTCGACATCTTCGCTCTCCCCCCGGGGGCGGTCAGCGAGGCGTCGCCCGCGGAGGAGGGCATCGGCAACTGCGACTTCGCGCCCCGCACGATGCTCGGCGCCATGATCCAACTCAACCAGTGGGTCCGCAACGGCCAGTACCCCGGCCGTGACACCATCGCCCAGGCCTTCAAGGGGCAGACCGTCTCCCTGGACTATGACCCGGGGCCGTGGCCGCAGATGTCACCGGTCGTGGTCCCCACCGACCCCGTCCCGACGGAGTCGGCCGCCGACGGGGCCACCGTTCCGGGCCCCACCCCGTGAGCCCGCTGTACGCGGGGGTGGACGTCGGGGGTTCCTCCATCCGCACCGTCGTCGCCACGGGCACGGGCACCGTCAGCGGCGCCGACCGCCGTCCCACCCCGCGCCGGTTCGGGCCGGACGAGGTGCCGGTGGCGATCGCCGCGTCCGTGCATGCCGCCATCGCCTCCGCCGCCTGCGACCCGGCCGATGTCGTCGCCGTCGGGCTCGGCGTGCCCGGGCAAGTCGACCGCGCCGCCGGGACGGTCGGCAACGCCGCCACGCTGCCCGACTGGCCCGCATCCTTCCCCCTGGCCGAGGTCGTCTCGCAGCATGTGGGGCGTCCTGTCGTCGTCGACAACGACGTGCGCCTCGCCGTCGCCACCGAACGCGACAGCGGAGTCGGCCGCTCCTACCCGTCCTTTCTGGGGGTCTACCTCGGCACCGGGGTGGGGGCGGGACTCGTGCTGAACGGCGAGGAGTGGGAGGGCCGGGGCAACGCCGGGGAGTTCGGACACATGGTCGTCGACTTCCGGCCCGACGCCCGGCCGTGCGCCTGTGGGCGCACCGGTTGCCTCGAGGCCTACGCCGGCCGCGCCGGGATGGAGGCCGCCGCCCGCGCCGCCGTCGCCGGGGGCCGCAGCACCATGCTGTTCGACGTCATGGAGTTCCAGGACTCGGACCGACTCACCGGGGAGGTGTGGGCGCGGGCACTGGCGGGGGGTGACCCGCTGGCCGGGGAACTGGTCAGCGACGCGGTGGCCGCTCTCGGTGCCGCCCTCGGTTCGGTCGTGAATCTGATCGACATCGACGGCATCGTCGTGGGCGGGGGACTGGCCGCCGACCTCGGGGACGAGTTCCTGGAACGGGTCGCCGTGGCCACCGCCGACCGCGTGTTGGCCGGCTCCCCGCCGCCGCTGCGGGCCGCCGCTCTCGGGGATCTCTCCGGCGCGGTGGGGGCCGCCCGACTGGCCGCCCGCTCCCAGCAGACCGAGGCGGTTTGACCCTGCCGCTCCGGGGTTCGTATCCTTGAAGATGCGCACTGCGCGACGCCTCATACCGACGGGGTGCCGCCGGACCGGTCCCCCGACCTTCGGACCCGGGCCACGGTTCGCAGCCGATCGACAAGAAATCCGGAACGACCCCACTTCATGACGTCCACCACCGACCTGCCCACCACTCCCGCGACTCCCCAGATCGCCGTCAACGACATCGGTAGCGCCGAGGACATCCTCGCCGCCGTCGAGCAGACCATCAAACCCTTCAACGACGGGGACCTGGTCTCCGGCACCGTGGTCAAGGTGGATCGCGACGAGGTCCTCGTCGACATCGGCTACAAGACCGAGGGCATCATCCCCAGCAAGGAACTGTCGATCAAGCACGACGTCGACCCCAACGAGGTCGTCACCATCGGCGATGAGATCGAGGCCCTGGTCCTGCAGAAGGAGGACAAGGAAGGCCGCCTGATCCTGTCCAAGAAGCGCGCTCAGTACGAGCGGGCCTGGGGCAAGATCGAGGAGATCAAGGAGTCCGACGGCGTCGTCGAAGGTGACGTCATCGAGGTCGTCAAGGGCGGACTCATCCTCGACATCGGGCTGCGCGGCTTCCTGCCCGCGTCCCTGGTCGAGATGCGCCGGGTGCGCGACCTGCAGCCCTACGTCGGGCAGCGCCTCGAAGCCAAGATCATCGAACTCGACAAGAACCGCAACAACGTGGTGCTGTCCCGCCGCGCCTGGCTGGAGCAGACCCAGAGCGAGGTCCGGGTCGGCTTCCTCAACCAGCTCCAGAAGGGGCAGGTCCGCAACGGCGTCGTGTCCAGCATCGTCAACTTCGGGGCGTTCGTGGACCTCGGCGGCGTCGACGGCCTGGTCCACGTCTCCGAACTGTCCTGGAAACACATCGAGCACCCGTCCGAGGTGGTCGAGGTCGGCCAGGAGGTCACCGTCGAGGTCCTCGACGTCGACATGGACCGCGAGCGGGTCTCGCTGTCCCTGAAGTCGACGCAGGAAGATCCCTGGCAGCACTTCGCCCGCACCCACCAGCTGGGTCAGGTCGTCGTCGGCAAGGTCACGAAGCTGGTGCCGTTCGGTGCCTTCGTGCGCGTCGAGGAGGGCATCGAGGGCCTCGTGCACATCTCCGAGCTCGCCGGTCACCACGTCGAGCTGCCCGACCAGGTCGTGGCCGTCGGTGACGAGATCTTCGTCAAGGTCATCGACATCGACCTCGAGCGCCGCCGCATCTCCCTGTCCCTGAAGCAGGCCAACGAGAACTCGCAGGGTGGCTCCATCCATGAGGAGTTCGACCCGTACCTGTACGGCATGGCTCCCGCCTTCGACGAGGACGGCAACTACATCGGCCCCGACGGCTTCGACCCCCAGACCGGGGAGTGGAAAGACGGCTACGAGGACCAGCGGGCGCAGTGGGAGCAGGAGTACGCCGAGGCCCAGGCGCGCTGGGAGGCCCACCGCAAGCAGGTCGAGGAGGCCGTGGCCGCCGACCAGACCGCCATCATCGAGTCCGGCGGCACGCCGTCGAACTTCAGCACCGATCCCGGTGCGGCGGCGGGCGAGGGCACGCTGGCGTCCGACGAGGCGCTGCAGGCCCTCCGCGACAAGTTGACCGGCGACGAGGAGGAGTGACGCCCTGCGCGTCGCTCTGACCGGGGGCATCGGCTCCGGCAAGTCCACCGTCGCTGCGGTGTTCGCCCGCGCGGGGGCCGTCGTCATCGACGCGGACGCGATCGCGCGGGAGATCGTGGCACCCGGCACCCCGGCCCTCGCCGCCATCGAGCGGCGGTTCGGGTCCGGGGTCCTGCAACCGGACGGCGCGCTGGATCGGACGGCCCTCGCGGAGATCGTGTTCGCGGACCCCGCGGACCGTGCCGCGCTGAACGCCATCACGCATCCCCGGATCGCCGAACGCTCCGCCGAACTCCTCGCGGCGGCCCCGCCCGACGCGGTCGTGGTCTACGACATGCCGCTGCTGGTCGAACAGGGCCTCGCCGGCCAGTGGGACCACGTCGTCGTGGTGGAGGCGCCGACCGAGGACCGGCTCGAACGCCTCGTGCGGGACCGGGGAATGAGCCGCACGGACGCCGCGGCCCGGATCGCCGCCCAGGCCACCGACGCCGAGCGGCGGGCCGTGGCCGACCACGTGATCGTCAATGACGGCTCACCTGCGGACCTGACGGTGCGGGCGCAGCAGGTGTGGCGGGCCATCACCGGCTGAGCCAGCGCGCCTCACTCCAGCCCGAGGTCGCGGCCCAGCGCGGTCCGGCGCACCTTCCCCATGGAGTTGCGGGGCAGTTCCGGCACGACCAGCCACTCCTTGGGCCGTTTGTACCCGGCCAGGCGCTCGCGCGCCCAGCGGTCCAGCGCTGCGGGCGAGACATCCCCCACGACAGCGCACGCCACCCGCTGCCCCCATCGTGCGTCGGCCACCGGGAAGACGGCCACGTCGCGGACCCGGGGATGCTCGGCGACGGTGCTCTCCACCTCCGCCGGGTACACGTTCACCCCGCCGGTGATGATGAGGTCCTCCCGTCGTCCCTCCAGGAACAGGTACTGGTCGGCGTCGAGGCGTCCCAGGTCTCCGACTGTGAACGCCGCGCCGTCCGGCGCCCCGCCCCACGCCGCCGCCGTCTTGGCCGGGTCGTTCCAGTAGCGGAACCTCGCGTAGTCCGGCGGCTCGCACCAGATCTGGTTGCGGTCGTCCACCCGAAGGCGCCGCCCGGCCCGGGGTCGGCCCACCGTGCCGGGGCGCTCCTCCCACTCGCTGCCCCGGCAGGAGGTGAACGCGCCTTCGGTGGCGCCGTAGAACTCCCACACCCGCTCGGCTCCCGCCCAGGTGTGCAGACGCCGCTTGAGCGGCTCGGGGCACGCCGACCCGGCATGCGCCAGCAGGCGGTAGGGCGACGGCGGCAGCCCGTGGTCGAGCAGCTGCTGCAGCTGGCTCGGCACGACAAAAGCCGTCGTGGGCCGGTACTCCGCGACGGCCCGGGCTACCGCGGCAGGGTCGAACCTCCCGACCAGGGCCACGCTGCCCCCGGCCTCCAGGGTCCCGATCGCGAACCGCAGCGGCGCTGAATGGCACAGCGGCGAATGCACGAGGGTGACGTCCTCGGCAGTGAACCCCCAGTGACCGATCTCGTCGTCCCACCACTCGGCGGCCTGTGCCGGCGTCAGGTCCGCGATCACCCCCTTGGGAACGCCGGTCGTGCCGGACGTGTAGTGCATGGCCCGGGTGAGAGGCCGGTCTGCCATCTCGGTGGCCGCGGCACCGGCGACGGCGGGGACCTCCGCCGGTCCGATGACGGGCGTGGTGATCTGCGCGTCCTGCAGGATGTGGGCGCGTTCCCGCTCCGTGAGCAGTGGATGGACCATGACGGGGGTGATACCGCTGCGCAGCGCCCCCCACAGGACGCCCAGAGTCAGCGCCTGCAGCGTCGGCACGTCCCCGGGTGCGTACTCCGGGGTCATCACCGCGACCCGGTCGCCTGCACCCAGTCCCCACTCCCGCAGCTGGCCGGCCGCGCCCCGGGCTGTCACCTCGGCGGAGGCGGCACTCAGGAGCATCCGCTCACGGTACTCCGCGGCCCGCGGCGCACCGCCCCACCGGGCCGGTGGGAACCCCTACCGTCACAGCGCGTCGGGGGCGGCCACGGTGCTTCACTGGCGCCACGGGATGTATGCGGGAAGGACGAGGACGGATGGGCCTGAACCAGGATCTGGAGGCGGAACGCTACGACGACGTGATCGTCGGGCTGCGGGACTGGATCGCCGCCGACCCCACGGCCGCGTTCTCCGACGCCGCGGCGAAGAGGTGGATGTCGATGCGGTGGAAGGACCTGTTCCTCCGGGAGGCGGTGCAGGACGATGCGGCGCTGCGGACGGCGGAGAAGCGGGTCAGTCTCGCGAATCCGCTGTCCCCACGCCTGGGTCCCGACCGGCGCAGCGACCGCCAGAAGATCGCCGACCGCTTCCTGAAGGGGGTCGCCGCTCCGGACTGGGAGGTGGAACTGCCCGACCCGGACGTCACCATCGAGAACACGACGCTGGTGCTGTGCCCCGGTCTGCTGTCCGGCATCCTGCATCCCGGCGCGCACGCGTTCGTGGCGGACGCCCCCGTCCTGGAGGAGGAGAGGGGCTGGCGCACCCTCCGCGCCGACCTGCATCCCTTCCGGGGGTGTGAGGCCAACGAGGCCGATCTCATCGCGGCCCTCGACCTTGGGGAGGGGTTCACGGCCGACCTGCAGCCCATCGCCGAACCCGAGCCGCCGGGGGACGTGTGGCTGATCGGCTACTCGAAGGGTGGGCCGGACGTGCTCACCTTCCTCGTGGACCATCCCGAGTACGCCGACCGCGTCAAAGGGGTCTTCACGTGGGCGGGCGCCATGAGCGGCTCGTACTCTGCGGACGCCATCTACGAGCAGATCAAGGACCTCGACACCCAGTCGATCTCCGACAATCTCGACCGCTTCCTGCAGATGTTGTCGCCCGGCATGGTGGAGAAGTCGGGGCTGCGCCGGGTCGACGAGTACGACATCAAGCAGGCGTTCTACGACCTGCAGACCGGGGTCCGCGAGGACTTCAACCGCAGGAACTCCGACATGCTCAGCGAGATGGGAGTTCCGTTCTTCTCCCTCACGGGATCGACGACCCCCCTCGAAGCGCCCAGTTTCCAGTTCGCTGACACCGTGAAGATGTCGCAGTTCGACGCCAACAACGACATGCAACTGACCCAGAAACAGGCGACCATGGACATTCCCATCGCCACGCACCTGGCGATGCTGCACGGCCACCACTGGGACATCGCCTACTCCCCGTTCCCCGCGCGGATGCAGGCCATGTCACCGAATCTCGACCACCCGTTCCCGCGCAAGGCGGCCCTCGCCGCGTCCTGGCAGTTCCTCGCCGAACTGGGCCTGATCGACTGAGCCGACCCGGCTACTTCTTCTTGTCGGAATCGGCGGCGATGGACTTCTGGGCGGCCTTGACCGAGGCCGAGATGCTGTGGAACATGTGGCCCTCGCCCAGTTCCGCGGTGAACCCCGAGTCGTCTAGGACCCGGCGCGCCACGTAGTGCAGCCGGGCGATGAACAGGTCCAGGTCCACGTCCCGCAGGTGCTCCAGGAGCGACGACAGCGAGTCCAGAGCGGTCGTGTCCATCTGGCTGGTGGCCTCGAGGTCGAGGACGACGGCCCGGGTCCCCGGCTTGTGATCCACGAACTCGAGCACCTTGTCCACCATGCGCTCCGAGTTGGCCCAGAACATGGGGGCGTTGACCCGGATCACGATGACCCCCTCGCGGGTCTCCCGGTCCGGGTGCTCGACGACCGCGCCCCATCCGGCCTTCTCCCCGGGAATCTTGCCGAGTTCGTCGATGGTCACCTGGCTCGACCGCAGCGTGATGCCGAACACCGAGATCAGGATCGCGGCGAGGAGCCCGTAGAGGGGGCCGAAGAGCAGTACGCCGAACAGGGCGGTCAGGGCGGCGATGTAGTCGTTGCGGCGCACATGCCGGTACCGCTCGAGGCCCCGGAAGTCCAGAAGCGGCCAGACGCTGGAGATGACGATCGCGGACAGGATGACGCGGGGCACGTTGCTGAGCAGACCGGTGAACCACAGCAGCACCAGGAGGACACACACTGCCGCGACCAGCCCCGTGACCTGCGTGCGGCCCTTGCTCATGAAGGCGGTGGCGGTGCGACTGAGGCTGCCGGTCACCGACATCCCACCGCTGAACCCGCTCGCCACGTTGGCGATGCCGGTCGCGAACAGTTCCTGGTCGGAGTCGATGCGGTAGTTGCCGCGTACGGCGAACAGGCGGGCGGCGGCCAGTCCCTCACCGATGCCGGCGATCGCCACCGAGGCACCCCCGATCAGCACTTGCGGGACGTCCGACAGGGAGATGGCCGGGACTCCCGGGTGCGGCAGGCCCGCCGGGATGGCCCCCAGCACCTCGATGTTGCTGTTCTGGGGGTGCAGCCACGCGGCTCCGACGATCCCGGCGACCATCAGCAGCAGGGCCCACGGGAAGGTCGCGGCGATCCGCGGGCCGCCGAAGACGACAGCCAGCGCCAGGACCCCGATCACGACCGTCTCGCCGTTCGCCTCCGGTACCTGCGCCAGCGTGCTCCACAGCCGCTGGAGGAACTGCGAGGACGACGGCGTCACCCCCAGCAGGTGCGGCAGTTCGCTGGTGATCACCAGAAGCGACAAGCCGATCGTGAAACCCGTGATGACGGGGCGCGAGATGATGTCCGTCAGCCACCCCGTGCGCAGAGCTCCGGCCAGGATCAGGAACAGTCCGGACGCGATCGCGACGGCACACGTCAACGCCACGACCCGGGCCGGATCGGCCGAGCCGCCCGTAGTCTCGAAGACGACGGCGCCCGACATGATGGCCACGGTCGAGGTGGGCCCCACCGACACATGGCGGGAGGACGCGAAGATCCCATAGGCCACGAGGGCTGCGGGCAGGGCGTAGAGGCCCACCTGCACCGGGGCGCCCGCCACCGTCGCGTAGCCCAGTGCCGTCGGGATCGCGACGGAGGCCACGGCGAGACCCGCGATCAGGTCCGCCCGCAGGAAGGACAGGTGGTATTTCGGCAGCCACCGCACTATGGGCATGGCTGTGCGCGCACTCGGGATGTCGAGTTGCGGCATCGGACCTCACTGCACGGATGAACGGAAGGTGAACACCAACCTACGGGAATCCGATGGGCGATGCGGAGGTACGCGGTGGGACCGGAGATGCCGCGCCCCGGCCCCTGCCCGTAGCGTGAGGGCATGGCCCGTCCCGTCACCGACCTGCAGCGTAAGGTTGCGCCGTTCCAGGTCGTCTCGGAGTTCGAACCCGCTGGCGACCAGCCCGCCGCGATTGAGGAGATCGCCCGCAGGATCGAGGCTGGCGACGACAACGTGGTGCTGTTGGGGGCGACGGGGACGGGCAAGTCCGCCACGACCGCGTGGCTGGTCGAGCGGCTGCAGCGGCCCACCCTCGTCCTGGCACCCAACAAGACCCTCGCGGCCCAGTTGGCCAACGAGTTCCGGGAACTCCTGCCCGACAACGCGGTCGAGTACTTCGTGTCGTACTACGACTACTACCAACCCGAGGCGTACATCCCCCAGTCCGACACCTACATCGAGAAGGACTCCTCGATCAACGAGGAGGTCGAACGCCTCCGCCATTCCGCCACCAACTCGTTGCTCACCCGCCGCGACGTCCTGGTCGTGGCCTCGGTGTCGGCCATCTACGGGCTCGGCACGCCGCAGGAGTACGTCGACCGGATGGTGCAGCTGCGGGTCGGCGCGACGTGGGACCGGGACACGCTGCTGCGCAAGCTCGTCGAGATGCAGTACGTGCGCAACGACATGGCCTTCCAGCGGGGCACGTTCCGGGTGCGCGGCGACACTGTCGAGATCTTCCCCGTGTACGAGGAGCACCCCGTCCGGATCGAGATGTTCGGCGACGACATCGACCGGCTGATGACACTGCACCCGGTGACGGGGGAGGTGCTCACGGAGGACAAGGAGCTCTACGTCTTCCCCGCCAGCCACTACGTCGCGGGACCTGAGCGGATGGAACGGGCGCTGGGTGGCATCGAGGCGGAGCTGGGGGACCGGCTGGCGGAACTGGAGCGGCAGAACAAGCTCCTCGAGGCGCAGCGGCTGCGGATGCGCACCGAGTACGACATCGAGATGATGCGCCAGGTCGGTTCCTGCGCCGGCATCGAGAACTACTCCCGACACATCGACGGCCGCGCCCCGGGGTCGGCCCCCAACTGCCTGCTGGACTACTTCCCCGAGGACTTCCTGCTGGTGATCGACGAGTCCCACGTGACCGTGCCGCAGATCGGCGGGATGTACGAGGGCGACATGTCCCGCAAACGCACCCTGGTGGACCACGGCTTCCGGCTGCCCTCCGCCATGGACAACCGGCCCCTGCGCTGGGAGGAGTTCGTGGACCGCATCGGGCAGACGCTCTACCTGTCGGCCACGCCCGGGCCGTACGAGCTGCAGCAGGTGCGCGACGACGTCGTCGAGCAGGTGATCCGGCCCACCGGCCTGCTGGACCCGGAGATCATCCTGAAGCCGACCAAGGGTCAGATCGACGACCTCATCGCCGAGATCCGGCTGCGGGCCGACCGCAACGAGAGAGTCCTCGTCACCACGCTCACGAAACGGATGGCCGAGGACCTCACGGACTACCTGCTCGAGCAGGGGATCCGGGTGCGCTACCTGCACGCCGAGGTGGACACCATCCGGCGCATCGAGCTGCTGCGGGAGCTGCGGCTGGGCGAGTTCGACGTCCTGGTCGGCATCAACCTGCTGCGGGAGGGCCTGGACCTGCCGGAGGTGTCCCTGGTTGCCATCCTCGACGCGGACAAGGAGGGGTTCTTGCGCAGCGAACGCAGTCTCATCCAGACCATCGGGCGCGCGGCCCGCAACGTGTCCGGTCAGGTGCACATGTACGCCGACGACATCACCGACTCCATGAGGGTCGCGATCGACGAGACCAACCGGCGGCGGGCCAAACAGACCGCCTACAACGAGGAGCACGGGATCGACCCGACCCCGCTGCGCAAACGGATCGCCGACATCACCGACCTGCTGGCGCGCGAGGACGAGGACACCGAGAGCCTGCTGGGCAGCGCCCGCACCCAGAGCCGCGGCAAGTCCCGGGGACGGCTCGCGGCTGCCGTGCCGCCGGTGGACCGGGAACCGCGGTCCCTCGCGGAGTCGGACCTCGTGGACCTCATCGACCAGTTGACCGAGCAGATGCACACCGCCGCCACCGAGCTGCAGTTCGAGGTCGCGGCGCGTTACCGCGACGAGATCCACGGACTGAAGCGGGAACTGCGGGGGATGCGCGACGCGACCTCGTGAGGGTCACGGACGCGTGACCGCGTCGTCCACCACCTGGGCGAACCCGGGGCACCCGGGCCCGGCGATGTGGATCCCGTCCCCGGCCAGCCACTCGGGATGCTGGGAGGCCGCGGTGGCGAAGTCGGCGATGCGCACATTGTCGTAGGCCCGGGCCTCGGAGCGGATCATCGCGTTGAGCGAGTCCACGAACGAGTAGCGGGACGCAGGCGGTAGCGCGATGGTCACCCACACGACCCGCTCGACGCCCTCCGTCAGGGCCATGGCCGACGAGAAACCACTGCTGTCGAACGGTCCGTTGGTGCCCAGGTGCAGGACCACGGTGTCGGGAAGCCCGTCGGCCGCATGCACCCGGAGCATGTCGAGACCTACCGTGAACTGCCGCCCCACCTCCGAATCGACGTGATAGCCGAGGTCCGCCAGGCACGACTCGGCACCCAAGGACACCGAGTCGCCGATCAGCAGACCCCCCGAGGACCGGGGCGGCGCCGACGTGTCCGCGGAGCCCCCGCTGTCGGGGGACGACTCGGCCTCTGCAGCCCGTTCCGCAGCGCGGGCCTGCCGCTCCGCCTCCGCCTGCCGGGCCTCCCGGATGCGGTGGACCACCATCCGGCGGGCGTCGCGCACTGCGGCGACCGACTCGAATCCCGCAGTGCGCACCGCGGTCAGCCGCTGCAGGAAGGGCGACGTGTCGGTGGCCGCGAGCGCGTCGGCGGCCGCCACCTGGCCGGCCTGCCGGATCTCGGCGGCCCGGGCCCGCTGCCCGAGGACCAGGCCCAGGGCGGCGAGCACGAGAGCCGCGGCCACCACCGCGGCCGTGATCCCGACGGCGCGCCTCGTCACGCGACGGAATGTAGTTGCCCCGCGGCCCCCCCGTGGCCCATTCCGGGGAATCCCGACCGTAGCCCTGCCCCGTACGGGGCCGGTTTTTGGTCCGGGGACGGGAGTTCGGGTCTTCGGGGCAGTTCTGGAGGACCCGCGGTCAGTCCTCGAGGACGAAGGTGACCAGCATGTTCACCTGGTAGCTGCTCACCTCACCGTTCGCGACGACGACGCTCTGCTCCTTCACCCACGCGCTCGTGACGTTGCGCAGGGTGGCGGACGCACGAGCGACTCCTACCTTCACGGCGTCCGCGAAGGACTCCTCGCTGCTGGCGCTGATCTCGGTGACTCGGGCAACGGTTGCCATGGGACCTCCTCGGTCGGAGCTTCCAGGCAACCAGCCTGTTGCAGGCGATGCCTGCCCAGCCCTCGGTCCTGTCACTGCTCGTCGGGCGCCGGGGTGGCCTCTTCGGTCTCGTCCCCGAGG
>JAPOIY010000004.1 GCA_029978705.1 Actinomycetota bacterium | reverse complement strand
GGCCGAGGTGACGGGGGCCTGGTGGGAGTGGCCCCTGCTCCTGGGGCAGGCGGCCGCCAACTCGGTTCTCGAGGAGGTCGTGGTACTCGGCTTCGTCGTGCTGAGGCTCGAGCAGGCGGGTATCGCGCCGCGCTGGGCCGTGGTGATCTCGGCGCTGGTCCGCGCCGCCTACCACCTGTACCAGGGCTTCGGCGGCTTCGTGGGGAACCTGGCCATGGGCCTGCTGTTCGGCTGGTTGTTCCTGCGCTGGCGCCGCGTGGGCCCGATGGTGGTGGCCCACTTCCTCATCGACGCCGTCGCGTTCGTGGGGTACGCCCTGCTGGCCGGTCAGGTCGACTGGCTGCCCTAGCCGGACCGCTCAGCTGCCGCCCTCGGTCTTCTTGAAGCGCGCGTAGGAGTCCTTGATCTCCTCCTCGGCGTCCGCGCGCCCCTCCCATGTGGCGCCTTCCACCGACTTGCCCGGCTCCAGGTCCTTGTAGACGGTGAAGAAGTGCTCGATCTCCAAACGGTCGAACTCCGACACGTGGAAGATGTCGCGCAGGTGCTCCATGCGGGGGTCATTCGCCGGCACACACAGCACCTTGTCGTCGCCGCCGGCCTCGTCGGTCATGCGGTACATGCCCAGCGCGCGGCACTCGATGACACACCCGGGAAAGGTGGGTTCCTGCAGGATCACCAGGGCATCGAGCGGATCGCCGTCGAGGCCCAGCGTGTCATCGATGAAGCCGTAATCGTGCGGGTACCGTGTCGAGGTGAACAGGAGGCGATCGAGCCGGATGCGCCCGCTCTCGTGGTCCACCTCATACTTGTTCCTGCTGCCGGCAGGAATCTCGATGGTCACATCGAAGGTCATGGGTTCCACGGGACGCTCCTGTTCGGGGGCCAACAACTCTGGAGTCATCTTGGTGGGTTCGGCTCCCAGGTTGCCAGCGGAACCGGGGAATCCGGGCAGGAGGTCCTGAATGATGCGGATATGGCCGGGGGTCGCTGCGGTCCTTGTCGGGTCCCTTTCGCTCGGTTCGGCGGCTCTCGGAGAGGGGGCGGCGGCCGACTCGGAGGAGGACCCGCCGGTGCTGGCGCCGGTCACCCGCGAGTCCGGTCAGCGGCAGGATCCGGCCCAGGTGGCGGCCCGGCTGACCCCCCTGGTGGCCGACAAGAAACTCGGCAAGCAGGCCGCCACGACGGTGAGGGACGCCGAGAGCGGGGACAGCCTCTTCGACGACGAGGGGGCGGTACCACTCATCCCGGCGTCCACCAACAAGATCCCCACCACCGCCGCCGTACTGACTTTCGGCGACCCGGACCGCCGACTCACCACCAAGGTGACCCGCACCGGCAATGACCTCGTCCTGGTGGGCGGCGGTGACCCCCTGCTCGTGTCGCACAAGCCGGCCGTCGAACCGGGCTACCCCGTCTACCCGGCGCCGACCTCCCTGCGCGCGCTGGCGAAGCGTACGGCCGCCCAGTTGCGGGGGAGCAACACCACGACCGTGACGCTGGCGGTGGACGACTCGTTCTTCGAGGGCCCGGCGTGGGAGCCCTCATGGCCGGAGTACTACCGCACGGAGGGCATCGTCGCTCCCGTGTCCGCCCTGATCGTGGACGACGGTCGCGTCGGGGGCGGCCAATGGGCGCCCATCAGCGAGGACCCCGCCGTCGAGGCGGGCCGGACTTTCGCGGGGCTCCTCCGGAAAGAGGGCATCAAGGTCGGTGGGGACGTGAAGCGCGGCCGTTCGGGGGACGGTGCCGCTGAGGTCGCGGCGGTCGAGTCAGCTCCGCTGTTCGAGCTCGTGCAGCAGGCGCTGACATCGTCGGACAACCAGACTGCGGAGAACCTGTTCCGCCTCGCCGGCCGGTACGCGGGCTCCGGGGCGTCCTTCACCGGTGGATCACAGGCGGTCGGCAAGGCTCTCGACCAGCTGGGGATCAGCACCGTGATGACCAAGTTCATCGACGGCAGCGGCTTGTCGCGGGACAACCGGCTCACCACCACCTTGCTCACGGACCTGCTGCGGCGGGCGGTGGCGTCTGAGGGCGGCCTGTGGCCCATCGCCAGCGGCCTGCCCGTCGCCGGTGTGAGCGGCACCCTGCGGGGCCGGTTCGCGGCCCCCGAGACCGCCGCAGCCGCCGGCTGGCTGCGTGGTAAGACCGGCACCTTGAACTACGTCAGTTCCCTCGCGGGGTACGTGCAGTCGCGTTCCGGGCGGCTGCTGGTGTTCGCCTCCCTCGCCAACGACGCCAAGTCCACGTTCGAGGCCGGAGCGCAGATCGACAAGATCGCCGCCGCCGCAGCCGACTGCGGGTGCCCCGGTTCCGGGCGCTGACCGCGTCCCGGGAGCCGCGTAGGCTCCAGTCATGGCGCTCATCGACTGGGATCTGGCGACCTCGGTCGGGCGCCGGATGGTCGCTGCCGGACCCGACGTCACCCCCGCCGAGGCGGAGGCAGCCGTCGCGGAACTCACGGCGGCGGCTGCGGCCGCCGAAGGGCCGGTGCGTGAGGCGACCGGGATGGTCGCCGACCCGGCGCGTCATGCGACCGTCGTGGTGGACCGCCCCACCTGGATCGCGGCGAACGTCGCCGGGATGCAGCGGCTCACGCTGACCTTGGAGCGGCAGGCCGCCCAGCGGCGGGATCCGGGATCGTTTGCCGCGACCGCTGGGGGCAAGGCGACAGCTGTCCAGGTCGGCGCGATGCTGTCGTGGGTGGCGACGAAGGTGCTGGGGCAGTTCGAGGCGGTGCCTCCCCCCGGCCAGTCGGGGCGCCTCCTTCTGGTGGCGCCGAACATCGTGGCGACGGAACGGCAGCTCGGGGTGCCGTCCCGCGATTTCCGGATGTGGGTGTGCCTGCACGAAGAGACGCACCGGGTCCAGTTCGGGTCGGTTCCGTGGCTGGAGGACTACTTCACCGCCGAGATCGACACGTTCCTGGCCGGCGTGGACCTGGGGAATGCTGAGGCCCTGCGCCGGGTGGGGGCGGTCGCCCTCGCTGTGGTGCAGGTCCTGCGGGGCGCCTCCGGCGCCAGCATCATCGACGCCGCCCAGAACGACGCGCAGCGGGAGGTCTTCCGGCGGCTGACGGCCTTCATGTCCCTGCTGGAGGGGCATGCCGACTACGTGATGGACGCGGTGGGGCCGCAGGTCGTGCCCGCGCTTGACGTGATCCGGTCCCGCTTCGACGAGCGCCGGGAGAATCCCGGCGCTGGCGACGGCCTCCTGCGGCGCCTCCTGGGGATGGACGCGAAGCTGCGGCAGTACACGGAGGGTCGCGCCTTCGTCTCCGGCGTGATCGACCGGGTCGGGGTCGCCGGCTTCAACGAGGTCTGGACGTCGCCACAGACTCTGCCGACCCTGGCCGAGATCGCCGACCCCGGCGCCTGGGTCGCCCGGGTCGCGGGGTGAAGACCGTCAGCCCGGAACTCCACCGGCTGCGGAGCGCCGTCAGCCGCCATGTCGACGGCCACGAGGGAGCCATCCTCGTGGCCTGCTCGGGGGGCCCCGACTCGCTGGCTCTGGCCGCCGCGGCTGCGGCTCTGGACCGCCCGGTGGGCGGGGTCGTGGTGGACCACGGGCTGCAGCCCGCCTCCGCGGACGTCGCCCGCCGCGCCGCCGCACAGTGCATGTCCTTGGGTCTGGCCCCCGTCGAGGTGGTGCGAGTCCGCGTGGAGTCCCGCGGGGACGGCCCGGAGGCGGCCGCCCGGCGGGCCCGGTACGGCGAACTCGGCCGTCTTGCTGAAGCCCAGGGTGCCCTCGTCCTGCTGGGTCACACTCTGGACGACCAGGCCGAGACGGTCCTGTTGGGACTGGCGCGGGGCAGCGGGGTGCGCAGCCTCGCCGGCATGCCGCCGCAGCGTGGCCCGTTCCGCCGTCCGTTCCTGGGGATGCGTCGCCACGACGTCCGGGCCGTCCTGGCCGGGCTGCCCGTCGCGGCCTGGGACGATCCCCACAACGACGACCCTGCCTACCTGCGGTCCCGGGTGCGGCACCGCCTCCTCCCGGTGCTGGAGGCCGAACTGGGCCCCGGGGTGGCGACGGCACTGGCGCGCACCGCCGACCTCGCCCGCCGGGACGCCGACGCCCTGGACGCCTGGGCGGCGACAGTCGGGCAGGACCTTCCGTCCCTCGACGCGGGCTGGCCGGCCGACGACCTGGTGGACCTGCCGGCCGCCGTGCGCACCCGAGTGCTGCGTTCCGGGGCCCTCGCGGCGGGCTCCCCGGCCAACGACCTGACCGCGGTCCATGTGGCGGAGCTGGACGGGATGGTCACCGACTGGCACGGGCAGGGGCCCTTGCACCTTCCCGGACGCGTCATCGCCCACCGTCGGTGTGGCAGGCTCTACCTGACCGGGGAGCCGCACGGGACTGGAGAGCGCGATGGAGCCTGAGGACGTCGGCACCGAACTGGCGGAGGTGCTGATCGACGAGCAGCGCCTGGCCCAGCGCGTGGCCCAGTTGGCGGCGGCCATCTCGGAGGACTACGAGGGCCGGCCGCCTCTGCTGGTCGTGGTCCTCAAGGGGGCGGTCATGTTTCTCGCCGACCTCGCGCGCGCCATCCCCCAGTCCGTGGAGATGGACTTCATGGCTGTGTCGTCGTATGGCTACGGCACCGCCTCGTCGGGTGTCGTCAGGATCCTGAAGGACCTGGACGTCGACGTGAGGGACCGTCACGTGCTGCTGGTCGAGGACATCATCGACTCGGGCCTGACCCTGTCCTGGCTGTTGCGCAACCTGGCTGCCCGGAGTCCGGCGAGCCTCGAGGTGTGCGCTCTGCTGCGGAAACGCGACGCCCTGCAGGTCGATGTCGACATCAAGTACGTGGGGTTCGACATCCCGAACGCGTTCGTCGTCGGCTACGGGCTTGACTATGCCGAGCAGTACCGCAACCTTCGCTGCATCGGCACCCTGGCCCCCGACCGACTCCCGTCCTGACCGCTGTCAGCCTGGCTCACCCGGATCCACGCGGGCTCCCATCGGCGGTCCCAGGGTGGCATCCGTGTGCTGCTGGGTGATGGGCGAGGTGAGCGCCCACAGAGCCGCTATGGCTGCCACGATCGCCACGAGCAGCAGCACTTTTCCGGCCACCGACCACACGACCGCGTCCCGGCCGGGAGCCGGGTCCGGCCAGTAGTCCTCTCCGTCCCACACGCTCATCAAGTCCCACCGCCCACGCATCGGTCTTGGCGGAAGTCTTGCCGCCTCCCATCGGCGTCGCCCGGTAGGAACGGGAACAGAGCCAGGTCCGGGAGAACTTCACTCCACCAGCGCAGTTGACCTTGCGCCGGGAATCGGCTTGCGCTTCAGTGCCCCATGGCGAGCGCTAGCTTCGGGCAGATGTGTACGGCGCGGCGTGCCAGGTGCTCCAGAGGCGGCGGCACCTCGACCGTCCGCCGGTCCCGCTCGAAACCCGTCACGGGCGGCGGCGCGTCCTGAGCCTCGAGGATCGGGAACCCCCACTGGTCCAACTGCACGATCTCGGGCACGAGCTGAGCGCAGGCGCCGTAGCCGACGCACATCGTGGGATCCACCGTCAGTCTCATCGGAAGGCCTTTCCGGGCATGATCACTGGATAGGGGTTGGGCTCCGGCACGGGAAGGTGTCCCGGTTCCGGCTCGGCACAACCGCCCGCCTCGTGTGCGGCCACGTCTCGGGCGAAGACGCGCATCCCCGACTCGAGCATGCGTACGGCACCGTCGGGTAGCGAGCAGCCGCCGCGGCGCGGGACCGCCGCCAGTACGCTGTCGAGGCGTTCGGTGCTGGGCCCGGCCACCCCCACGTCCGCCAACTGCCGGAAGTCGTCGGCGATCGTGGAGAGGCCGAACACGCACACCCCGCACTGACCCGCGCTCTCGCCGGCCAGGTAGGCGGCCATCCGGGCCATCTCCGACACCGCGCAGGTGTCCACGCGGTGCAGCCACAGCAGCCCGGCGCCGATGTCGGCGCCCACGGCTCGGATGGGATCGGGGGCCCACGGCTGGTCGAGGATGTCGCTCAGAGGCGCCCACGTTCCGCCGAAGCCGCCAGTGAGGGCGCTGGTCACCTCATGGGTCAGGCCGCCGGCCAGTTCGATGATCTGCCGCACCGGGACTCCGACCGGGACCTCGTATTCGCCGGGGGCCGCAACGGCGCCGCCCACGGTGACAAGCACCGTCCCGGGGGCGTCCGCGGCTCCGACCGAGCGGAACCAGGCGGCGCCGAAGCGGGCGATGAGCGCGAGTTGGGCCAGCGTCTCGGCATTGTTGACCAGGGTGGGTCGCCCGTCCACGCCGTGACGGTGCGGGCGCACGCCATGCACCGGTCGTCCCGGTGCGCCCGCGACCGCTCGGGCCAGGGCGCTCTCTTCGCTGGCGACGTAGTGGCCGGGTAGCTCCACGAGCCCGGGCACGGTCTCGGTGGCCGGGCGCTGCGCCATCGCCTCGGCCAGGGATGTGGCCTGCGGGGAGCCTTCGTGCACCGCCACCACCGCGTCTTTGGCACCGACCATGGCGACGGCCAGTTCGAGCCCGTCCAGCAGGAGGTGGGGCGTGTTCTGCATGAGCCACGCATCGGTGATGATCACCGGCTCCCCCTCCATCGCGTTCGCGATGACGAATGGACGGTTGAGGAAACGGCCGCCCTCCTCCCGTACCGCCGACATCTTGGTGGCGGTGGGAAACCAGCCGCCGCCGCGGCCGCGCAGGCCCGCCGCCCCAACCTCGCTCAGGAGGGCTTCCGGGCGGGTGGGCGGCAACGGCCCGTACTGCGCGAGGTGCTTCGCGTAGGAAGGTCCGGCCGGGTCGGGCACCATGATGCGCGGCACCCCGGGAGGCGTGGTCATGGCACCTCCGGGGCGGGAGTGGCCTCGCTGGGGGTGCGGCTGGGGCGGGGGTACCTCAGGACGATGGTCGGGGCCACGATCAGGACCGCGATGCCGGCGACGACGAGGGTCAGTTGACGCTCGTAGGCGGCGCCGACGGAGTGCACGACGGCCACCACCCAGCACACGTAGGTCAGGTCGTGGATCCACCGCCATGCTCGGGCGTTGATGCGTCCCCGCAGCCAACTGGTGATCATGACGGCGAGGAAGAGGTCGAAGGCGATCGCGCCCATCCCGACCCACAGGGGTTCGTACGTCCCGATGAAGGGAATGAACGCGTTGCTGATCGGGACATCCACGTACGAGTCGAGGACGGTGCTGAGCACGTGGATGGCCAGGAACACCAGAGCCAGCAGTGACACGTTGCGGTGCAGGCTGATCGCGGTCACCTCGGGGAAGCGCCAACTGTGCCACTGGGCGGACACGACGGCGCCGAGGAAGGTGGCGAGACTGAGCAGGGTCAGGGTCATGAGGCCGCTGGACCGCTCCACGATCCACGTCAGACTGAGGCCGCTGCTCGCGAGGACGATCATGTGGGCCACCCGGCGGCCAGTACGACGTCGCCCGAACGGTGGACCAGACGGGCGGGGAGATTTCTGCGTTCGAGCCAGTCGCGGGAACCGCGGCGCCGCACCACGGCAGCCGTCGCCGCGGCGTTCGCCTCTGTGCACGTGGCCGCGGCGACGGACACTGTTCGGAACTCTCCCCGGGAGGGCCGACCCAGGGTCGGGTCGATCAGGTGGCGCGCGCCGCGGTGACCGTGCTGGCTCGAGGTGGCGACCCCACCCGACTCGATCCGGATGCCCGCACCCCGGCTGTCCCCGGGGTCCTCGTTGCGGTGATCCTCAGCCGCCAGGATGTGCCAGCCCTCGGCCGGGGCAGGTCCGGCGGTGGCCACGTCGCCCAGCAGATTGACCAGCACGGGCTGGCCGGTCTGCTGATGGGCGAGCTGTGCGGAGAGATCTGCACACCAGGCCTTGGCGGTGGCGCCGAGGTCAAGCGCGGTGCCCGAGGGCAGTTGGACGGTCTGTTCCGCGGGATCGAGGAGGACCTCGCGCCAGCGGCCGGGTGTCCCCGGGGTTCCCAGCGTCGGGTCGGTGAGGCCGTCGGTGGCCCACGCAGCCCACAGCGCGACCCGGACCGCCTGCCACAGCGTCGGGCTGACCGCGGTCACCTCGCCCGCGTGCCGGTTGACCCGGCCCACCTCGGAGTCGGTCCGGTGGGTGCTGCAGGCGTCGTCGATGGCCGCCACCACGTTCCGGGTGACTGTCACGGCGTCCTCCAGCCGGGCGGGCGTCCAGATCTCGGCGGACCCACCCCACAGGTCGAACTGGTGGCGCAGCACGTCAGGACCCCCCGCTCTTGGTCTTCGGTTTGGCGGTCGGGCTGGCGGTGGGTTTGCTCGAGGGCGGGGTGATCCCGCCGGTCGGCGCCGGAGTGGGTTCCGGCGTCGTCGCGGTGTCCGACTTCTGGGACGTCTTCTGGTCCGCCCAGGCGATGCCGGCGCTGAAGGCCACCCCGAGTCCGACGGACGTGATCACGATCGCCGTCGTCAGGCCCTTGATCTTGCGCAACTCGGCGTCGCGCCGGTCGGGCTGCCAGGTCTGATCTGTCACGGGCACAGTCAAGCGGACTGCCACCGCCCCGTCCATCCGAGAGGCTCCGGAAGGTCAGCCGCGCCGCCCCACGATGAGGTCGGCCACGAGGCCGGTCCAGCCCGTCTGGTGGTCCGCACCGAGGCCGGCACCGTTGTCGCCGTCGAAGTACTCGTTGAAGGTGACGTTCGGCTGCCAGCCGGGGGAGTCGAAGAGCGGGTAGCGGAGATTGCAGGGGCGCCTCCCGTTGTCGTCGGGGAGGAACAGGGAGATCATCCGGCGACGCAGTTCGTCGGCCACCTCGCCGAGGTTCATCATCTGCCCACTGCCGGTCGGACATTCGACGGTGAAGTCGTCGCCGAGGTACATGTAGTAGCGCTCGAGGGACTCGATGACGAGGTGGTTGATGGGGAACCACACCGGCCCCCGCCAGTTGGAGTTCCCGCCGTACATCGCCGTGCGGGACTCGGCCGGCTCGTAGTCGATGCTGTACTCGGTGCCGTCGATCTCCAGGGAGAACGGGTGCTCCTGATGGCGCTTGGACAGAGAGCGGAGGCCATAGGGCGACAGCAGGGAGTCCTCGTCGAGGGCGTCGGCGAGCACCAGTCGCAACCTCTCCGGGTCGACCACGGTGAGCAGGATCCGCCAGAAGCCGTTCTCGGCATCCCACTGCGTCGACACGAAGCCGGACCTGTCCATGTCCGCCTCGGCGACATCCCGCTTGCTCATGAACTTGAAGAAGCGGCGACGCAGTTTCTGCGCCTGCTCCAGGTGGGAGACGCCCGGAATGTAGGCCGCGGCCAGAACCGGGATCAGGCCGACCACGCTGCGCACCCGCAACGGCTCCCGTGTGCCGTCGGGCAGCACCAACTGGTCGTAGAAGAAGCCGTCCGTGGGGTCCCACATGTTGACTTCGGCCATCCCGTCGGTGATGGCGGCGAAGTGCTCCAGGAACTTCAGGGCCATGTCACCGTACGTGGAGTCGTGCTCCGCCAGTCGCAGGGTGATACGCAGCATCGACAGGCAGTAGAAGGCCATCCACGAGGTGCCGTCGGCCTGTTCCAGGCGGCATCCCGCCGGGACGTTCGAACGGTCGATGGGCCCGATGTTGTCGAGACCGAGGAAGCCGCCCTCGAAGACGTTGTTCCCCTGCTTGTCCACACGGTTGATCCACCAGGTGAAGTTGACCAGGAGTTTGTGGAACACGCGCTCGAGGAAGTCGTAGTCCCACCCCCCGTCGATCTCGAAGACGCGGATGGCCGCCCACGCATGCACCGGCGGGTTGCGGTCGTCGAAGTTCCACTCGTACGCGGGGATAGCGCCGTTGGGATGCATGTACCACTCCCGCAGCATCAGCAGGAGTTGATACTTCGCGTACGTCGGGTCGATGTGGGCGAAGACCACGGTGTGGAATGCCAGATCCCAGGCGGCGAACCACGGGTACTCCCACGGGTCCGGCATCGAGATGACGTCGTAGCAGTCGACGTTGCGCCAGTTCGCATTGCGGATGTGTTTGTGCTCCGGTGGCGGTGGCGGTTCGTCGGGGTCCCCGTCGAGCCACAGCGCGACGTTGTAGCGGTAGAACTGCTTGCCCCAGATCATCCCGGCGAATGCCTGGCGCATCACGGCCTTCTCGTCGGCGCCCAACCCGTCCGGGGCCACCGTGTCGTAGAACTCGTCGGCCTCCGCGCGACGGGTGTCGAACAGCTTCGTGAACCCGTGCGCCGACGCCGGGTGGTACTCGGGGTGTTCGGCGGACTCGGAGGACAGGCGCAGGCGGAACTCGACCGTTTCGCCCGGGGCGACGTCCGCCCGGTACCACCACGCGGACTTCGTACCGGTCCGGTTGGGGTTCACCGTCGGGGCGCCCGACACGACGTGGTTGTTGATGCCGTCCTTGGGGTAGGGCGACTTGTTGGGAATCCCCCACAGCTCTTCCTCGTTCGTCGCGTTGTCGCAGAAGAGGGGAATGGGCTGGCCGCCGGCGTCGGTGGCGGCGGCCTGGAACCGGTACGCCCCGGCCCGCCAGTGCTGCGCCACGATCGTCCCCGGATCCCCGGAGGCCGGTTGGTGCCACATCTGCGGGAGCGCCGACTTACGGCCCCACCCCCACGTGTTCCGGAACCACAGGTGTGGGATCACGTGGATCGTGTCGGCGTCGGGGCCGCGGTTGGTCACCCTGATGCGCATACAGATGTCGGTGGGGGAGGCCTTGGCGTAGTCGACGTCGACGGCCCAGTACCGATTCTCGTCGAACACGCCGGTGTCCACGAGCTCGTACTCGGGCTCGGTACGGGTGCGCTCCTGGTTGGTGGTCAGCAGGTCCTGGTACGGGAAGGCGGCTTGCGGGTAGTGGTAGCGCCAGGACAGCCAGGCGTGGCTGGGGGTGGCGTCGGTGAACCACCACTTCTCCTTGACGTCCTCGCCGTGGTTGCCCTGGGGCCCCCCGAGACCGAACATGCGCTCCTTGAGGTGCTCGTCCCGGCCGTTCCACAGGGCCAGACCGAGGCAGACGTCCTGCCGCAGGTCCGACAGGCCGGCCATCCCGTCCTCGTTCCAGCGGTAGGACCGCCTTCGGGCATGGTCGTAGGGGAAGAAGTCCCACGCGTCGCCCGTGGCGGAGTAGTCCTCCCGCACGGTTCCCCAGCCGCGTTCCGCCAGGTAAGGGCCCCACTGGTACCACGGCCCGGCTTCCTCGGGGCCCTCGTCCAGTCGACCCACCTCGTCCATCCGGGCAGCCTCCCCGGCGGCCACCGGTTCCGCGGCACGTTTGCGGCCGGTGCCGAAGAAGGGTTCGGGGTGAGCGGTCATGGGGTGAAGCGTGCCCCATCGCACCCACGATCGCCTACCGGACGCCGGGTCTCGCCGAGCATCTGCGGTCGCCGGTCGCTAGGTTCTGAGCCACACCGAGAACAAGGAGGCGGCTGCCATGGCCGGAATCCAAGACATGCTCACCAGCTTCATGGGCAGCGGCGGCCAGATGCCGGCCGACCTCCAGAAGCTCGCCCAGCCCATCCTGGACATGATCCAGCAGAACGGCGGCCTGCAGCAGATCATCGGCCAGCTGCAGAACAGCCCCATCGGCGAGCAGGTCAACTCGTGGCTCGGCACCGGCCCCAACGAGACCGTCTCAGCCGAGCAGGTCAAGGAGGCCATGCCCAACGCGGTCGAGGATCTCGCGCAGGAGACGGGGATGTCAGCGGAGCAGGTCTCGACCAGCATCTCCGAGCTGCTGCCGAACCTGATCGACAAGCTGAGCCCGACCGGGCAGCTGCCGGGCGCCGACCAGGTCACCGACGTGATCAAGAACCTGCCCGGCGGCGACCAGCTGTCCGGGATGCTCGGCGGGCTCCTCGGCGGCAAGTAAGCCACGGCGCGGGAGTCGCCGAGGGCTCCCGCTACTTCCGGGCTCGGTACCCCGGCCTCCGGTCCGCGGAGGCCGGAAGGGGTGCCGGTGCCCATGTTCACGCTTGGCGTAGCCGATCGGGCCCATTGACGGGAACGCTGCCCCCGTTGCGGCGTTAGCATCCTTAGAACCGCCCGAGCCCAGGGAGCGTGAACGATGTTCGAACGGTTTACCGACCGCGCAAGGCGCGTTGTGGTGCTGGCCCAGGAAGAGGCCCGCATGCTGAACCACAACTACATCGGCACCGAACACATCCTGCTCGGCCTCATCCACGAGGGGGAGGGCGTGGCCGCCAAGGCCCTCGAGAGCCTGGGCATCTCACTGGAAGCGGTGCGCTCCCAGGTCGAGGAGATCATCGGCCAGGGCCAGCAGGCCCCGTCGGGACACATCCCGTTCACCCCACGCGCCAAGAAGGTCCTGGAACTGTCCCTGCGCGAGGCGCTGCAACTGGGGCACAACTACATCGGCACCGAGCACATCCTGCTCGGCCTCATCCGCGAGGGGGAGGGCGTCGCCGCCCAGGTCCTGGTGAAACTGGGAGCGGACCTGGGCCGGGTGCGCCAGCAGGTCATTCAGTTGCTCTCCGGCTACCAGGGAAAGGAGCCGGCCACGGCCGGCGGGCCCCAGGAGGGCACCCCCTCCGGCTCCCTGGTGCTCGACCAGTTCGGCCGCAACCTCACCCAGGCCGCCCGGGAGGGCTCCCTCGACCCGGTCATCGGGCGGGACAAGGAGATCGAACGGGTCATGCAGGTGCTGTCCCGTCGCACCAAGAACAACCCCGTCCTCATCGGCGAGCCCGGGGTCGGCAAGACCGCTGTTGTCGAGTCCCTCGCCCAGAAGATCATCACCGGGGACGTCCCGGACACCCTGCGCGACAAGCAGCTCTACACCCTGGACCTGGGGGCGCTGGTGGCGGGCAGCCGGTACCGCGGTGACTTCGAGGAGCGCCTCAAGAAGGTGCTCAAGGAGATCCGCACCCGCGGCGACATCATCCTGTTCATCGACGAGATGCACACCCTCGTCGGTGCGGGGGCGGCCGAGGGTGCGATCGACGCTGCCAGCATCCTCAAACCCATGCTGGCCCGCGGTGAACTGCAGACCATCGGGGCGACAACCCTGGACGAGTACCGTAAGTACGTCGAGAAGGACGCCGCCCTGGAGCGCCGTTTCGCCCCCATCCAGGTCCCGGCCCCCGACGTGGACATGACCGTGCAGATCCTGCGGGGCCTGCGCGACCGTTACGAGAGTCATCACAAGGTGACCATCACCGACGAGGCCCTCGCTGCCGCCGCCCGACTGTCGGACCGCTACATCAGCGACCGGCAGCTGCCGGACAAGGCCATCGACCTCATCGACGAAGCCGGCTCCCGGTTGCGCATCCGGCGCATGACGGCCCCGCCCGACCTGCGGGAGTTCGACGACCGGATCGCGGAGGCCCGCAAGGAGAAGGAGTCCGCCATCGACGCGCAGGACTTCGAGACCGCGGCCAACCTGCGGGACCGCGAGAAGCAGCTCATCGCGGAGAAGGCCCAGCGGGAGCGCGAGTGGAAGGCCGGCGACATGGATGTCGTCGCCGAGGTCGACGAGAAGCTGATCGCCGAGGTCCTCGCGCTGATGACCGGGATCCCCGTCACCGACCTGTCCGAGGACGACACCGCGCGCCTGCTGCGGATGGAGGACGAGCTGCACAAGCGCGTCATCGGCCAGGAGCAGGCGATCAAGGCGCTGTCCAAGTCGATCCGGCGCACCCGGGCAGGGCTGAAGGACCCCAAGCGGCCGTCGGGGTCGTTCATCTTCGCCGGACCCTCCGGGGTGGGCAAGACCGAGCTGTCGAAGACCCTCGCCGAGTTCCTGTTCGGAGACGACGACGCGCTGATCGCCCTCGACATGTCCGAGTACTCCGAGAAGCACACGGCGTCCCGCCTGTTCGGGTCACCTCCGGGTTACGTCGGCTACGAGGAGGGGGGCCAGCTCACCGAGAAGGTGCGGCGCAAGCCCTTCTCTGTCGTCCTGTTCGACGAGATCGAGAAGGCCCACCCCGACATCTTCAACTCACTGCTGCAGGTGCTCGAGGAAGGTCGCCTCACCGACGCCCAGGGGCGCGCGGTCGACTTCAAGAACACCGTCATCATCATGACCACCAACCTGGGCTCCCGGGACGTGTCCAAGTCGCTGGGCTTCGCGCCCGTGGACGACGAGGTGGGTGCCTACGAGCGGATGAAGGCGAAGGTGCAGACGGAACTGAAGCAGCACTTCCGCCCCGAGTTCCTCAACCGCATCGACGACACCATCGTGTTCCACCAGCTGACCCGCCAGGAGATCGTGGCGATCGTGGACCTCATGGCCGCCCGGCTGGACGAGCGTCTGGCGGAGCGGGAGATGAGCATCGAGTTCACCACTCCCGCCAAGGAGCTGCTGGCTGAGCGCGGCTACGACCCCGTCCTCGGGGCGCGTCCCTTGCGGCGCACGATCCAGCGCGAGATCGAGGACTCCCTCAGCGAGAAGATCCTCTTCGGGGAGATCGAGCCGAAGAGCCTGATCGTGGTGGACGTCGAAGGGGAGGGCGACGACGCCGACTTCACCTTCACCCCGCAGCCGCGGGTGGAGGCCCCGGACACGCCCCCGATCGAGACGGCTGAGTCGGAGTAGCCGCTCAGTCCTCCCCGTCGATCAGCCGCAACAGGGCCATGGCATCGCGGGGGGCCTGCGCGCGCGCGTCGTTGTCGAAGAACACGTACGTGTCCTTGCCCTCCGACAGGGCGGCCTCAATGTGGGTGCGCCAGGGCTCCCACTGGCCCTGGTAGCTGCCGCTGTACCTGCGCGGTCCGGTGCCGTGCAGCCGCAGGTACCGGAAGTCCGCCGTGTCGGCGTCGAACGTCGGCCACCTCCCGTGGGAATCCGCCATCACCAGGGCGACACCGTGTTCGCGGAGGACATCGGCGACCTCCGGGGAGGCGAACCCCGGGTCCCGGGGTTCGAGGGCGTGGCGCACCGGACGTACCTCGGTGCCTCCGAGGAAGGGTTCGGCCACGATGTCCGGATTGCACTCCGCCGCCAGCAGCCGTAGCTGCGCCGTATCGCGGGGCAGCAGCGCGAGGAACTCCTCGATGCGGGGCCGGTCCCAGCGCAGGGTCTCGGGCAGTTGCCACAGGAACGGCCCGAGGCTGTGGTTGAGGGCCAGCGGCCCACTGGCGAAGAAGTTCGCCAGCGCCTCGCGCGCCCGCAGCAGCCGCTTCATGTGGGTGATGAACCGGCTGCCTTTCACCGCGAACACGAACCCCGGCGGGGCCGAGTCCCGCCACCTCTCGAAGTCCGACGGGCGGCGCAGCGAGTAGAACGTCGTGTCGATCTCCACGGCGCTGACCCGGGCCGCGAGATACGACAGCCGGCGGGACTGCGGCAGATCGGCCGGGTAGAACCGGGTCCGCCAATGCCGGTAGTCCCAGCCGCACACGCCCGCCCACAGGTGTCCTCTGTCCACCCTCGATCATCTCCTGCGCGCGCCGCCCATGACAGGTCGTGGCACGCTCTCCCCGTGACGCAGGTGTGGCTGGACGAGGTGGCGCACTGGTTCGCCGCACACCGGCGGGACCTGCCGTGGCGGGGCGAGCCGCGCGACCCGTGGGGGGTGCTGGTGAGCGAGGTCATGCTGCAGCAGACCCCGGTCGCGCGGGTCCTACCGGCTTACCGAGCCTGGCTGCAGAGGTGGCCCACCGCGCCGGACCTGGCCAACGACTCCCCCGGCGAGGCCGTGCGGATGTGGGACCGCCTCGGCTACCCCCGCCGGGCGCTGCGGCTGCACGGGGCCGCCGTCGCTGTCACCCACCGGCACGACGGACGGGTTCCCGAGCGCTACGAGGACCTGGTCGCCCTGCCCGGCGTGGGCGACTACACGGCATCGGCCGTTCTCGCCTTCGCCTACCGACACCGGATCCCCGTCCTCGACACCAACGTGCGGCGCGTGATCGCCAGGGTCACCGCGGGTGAGGCCGCACCCGGGACGGCGACGGTCGCCCGCGCCGAGCGGCAGCACCTCGGCGAAAGTCTGCCGGCTGCTCCGGAGGACGCGGCCGACCTGAGCGAGGCACTCATGGAGTTCGGGGCCCTCGTGTGCACCGCCCGGTCCCCCGACTGCGGCGGCTGCCCGGTGGCGGCCCACTGTCTGTGGCTGGAGCTGGGGCGTCCGGCCAGCGAGACCCCGCTGCCCCGCCAGGCGCCGTTCGCCGGGAGCGACCGCCAGGTCCGGGGCGTCCTGATGGCGGCGTTGCGGGATGCTTCAGAGCCGCTGCCTCTGGAGTCCTTGGCGGGACTGTGGCCCGACGGTCGCCAGTCCCGCCGCGCCCTGCGATCGCTGGCCGAGGACGGGCTGCTCGTGATCGAGCGGGATGTGGCCAGCCTCCCGGGGCGCGAGGCACACTGAGGGGGAGGGGGGCAGACACATGGATGCCAAGCGACATGCCGGAAAACGGGCGCTGGTCTCAGGTGCCGGGTCGGGAATCGGACGCGCTACCGTCCTGCGACTGTTGGCGGAGGGCGCCCACGTCACCGGGTTCGACGCCGACGAGGACGGACTGGCCACCCTGTACACCGAGGCCGGCGCGGGCCCCGACATGCTCGAGGTCTTCCCCGGAGACGTGCGCAGCGACGCCGACATCGCGGCCATGGTGGAGGGCCGGTCCGGGATCGACGTCCTGGTCAACAACGCCGGGATCATGGACCACTTCGTCCCGGTGACGGAACTGGACGATGCCCTGTGGGAGGACGTGCTCGGCGTCAATCTGACCGGCGTCATGCGTCTGACCCGCGCGGTCCTCCCGCTGATGCTGGCGTCCGGGGGAGGTGCCGTGGTCACCGTCGGGTCCAAGGGGTCGCTGTCGGCCGGGGTCTCCGGGGCCGCGTACACCGCCTCGAAACACGGCGTCCTCGGACTGGCGAAACACATCGCCTGGTTCTACGGACCGCAGGGGATCCGCTCGAACGCGGTCTGCCCGGGGGCGGTCGCCACCGCTATCGGTGAGACGTCGGCGCCGCGCAGCGACTGGGCCATGGAACGAGCGGCGACGGCCCTCGCGACGATGGGCGCGGTCGCGGAGCCCGACCAGATCGCGGCCGCCATCTCCTGGCTGGCCAGCAGCGAGGCGGGCAACGTCAACGGCGCCGTGGTGACCGTCGACGGCGGCTGGAGCGTGGCGTAGCCCAGCCGGCTGTCGGTTGCCGGGCTCCGGTGGGGACGGCGTTCGGGTGACAGTTGCCACATCGGGATACGACAGGCGCCAGCCGGTGTCCGGATCCGGGCACGGGCCGATTACCGTTGACCTGTGAGTTCGGTGATCAAGCCCGTCGGGCCCGAGGAGCCAGGGGTCTACTGGAAACGGCGGGCCCTGGTGGGTGGCATAGCCCTCGCCGTCCTGATCGTCCTGTTCCTCCTGCTGCGCGGGTGTGGTGCCGAGCCGGAGCAGGAGCCCGCGGCCGCCCCGGTGGCCAGCCCGTCGCCGGTGCCGTCCCCCACGCTGTCTGCGTCCTCGAGTCCGTCGGTGTCGGCGTCCGGATCGGGCTGCGAAGACACCGACGTGAGGGTGGCCGTCACCAGCTCCGCCGAGTCGTATCCGGCCGGGGTGGACCCGAAACTGACGATGAGCATCACCAACACCGGGACCCTGTCGTGCGAGCGGGACGTCGGCTCCGCCGCCAACGAGATCACGATCTCCTCGGGGGGAGCCCAGATCTGGTCGTCTGACGACTGCACCGGGGCCGGGGAACCGGACCTCGTCACCCTCAAGCCGGGAGAGTCCGCCACCGTGACCGTCGACTGGCCGCGGACCCCCAGCGAACCCGGGTGCGCCAGCGAGGGCCCCCCCGTCTCCGCGGGCACCTACGAGGCGGAGGGCCGCAACGGCAAGGTGCGCAGCGAGCCCGTGTCCCTCACCCTCCAGTAGGCAACACTTCGCCCCCTCGCAGTGGGACGACACGACCCGCTGGCCGGCGGGCTTCGCGCCCTGAGCCAGTCGCGGGCAGTCTGGTGATGGGTGCCGTGACTCTCCCGGTTGATAGCCTCTGAGTCTCGGGAGTCGATGGTCTGGGATGAACCCGGGCCGAGGTTCCCGCGACGGCCTGCGAGGGAGTGAGTATGACGACCTCCCTCGTGCGAGGTTTCGCAGCCCTGAGTTCGACTGCTGTCCTGGTGGTGGGACTGGCTATGGGGGACTCCGCGAACGCGGACTCTCCGGCGGAGCAACTCGACCAGACCTACCGGTGTGTGGAGCAACGACTCGCTCCCAGGGCCGTCGACTTCTACGACCCTCTGGGCGACGTCACCGCGTACACCCGACCCCGCGTCGGGGTCACCCGCCCCGTGACGATCTTCGGGGACATGGACGGTGGCCTTGCCCGCACGGTGCTGAGCGGTATGCGGGCCGGCATGGTGTCGGTTCCGCCGGGCCATCGCGAGGATCTCTGTTCCCTCCTGGTCCTGGAGGCGGAGTCCGCCCGACACGCCAACGGTCAGAGCCTGAAGACCTACCAGGCCAGCCGTGAGATCGAGACGATCCAGGGGCGACTCGTCGGCAGCCTCCACTTCCAGCAGGTCGAACGGGGTTCGGTGGTGTGGCTCGGAGACATCGTGTTCGACCGCCTGACCAACAACATCCCGGCGATGGCGAAACTGCTGCGTGCCCTGCGCGAGAACGGCGCGGTCATCATCACCGGGAACCATGAGTGGTACTACAAGCCGGCCGGCTGCACCAACGTCGTCTGGGGCTGCCTGGCCGAGTCCCGCGCTCGTTACACCGCGGAGGATCACCAAAGACTGCTGGCCGACGTGTTCGTTGCGGCCCATTACGACCCGGCTGACCACCTGCTTCACACCCACACCGGGGTCAAGGCGAAGGCCGATGGCTCGCTGAGCACGTCGGCAGGTGACGTGGCCGGCTACCGGGACAAGACCCCGCCTGAGCTGGCCGCATGGCTCAATCGCCAGCCGTACGACTGGTCAGCCATGACCAACTTCCGTCCCAGCGATGCCGCGATGGAGTTCACCGAGGTCTTCGGCGGTAACCAGCGGGTGAGTCTGGTCCACGGTCACAACGACTGCTTCAGTCTCAAGGAGCACTGGGTCGTGGCGATGAACCCGCGCTACGGATTCCGGTGCCACATCATGAGCACCGCAGCGGTCACCCTCACCCCCTCCCCCTAGCCCGGCGGGCATCCTGCCGAGGTCGCGGCCGGGCGGCGACCGATCGCGCGGGCGAGGGGTCGCGTCAGGCGCCGCGCCGGGCGGGCCGCGGTTGAAGGACGATGGTGTCGCGGGCCACGATCTCCATGGCCTGTGCGAGGCGCCGGACCGGCATCGTGCGCAGGGGCGCATCGGCGACGTCAGCCGAGTCCGGCACCAGCGCCACCCGGAATCCCAGCCGGGCGGCTTCGCCGAGGCGTTGCGCCATGGAGTGGCACGGCCGTACGTCGCCGGACAGGGCGACCTCTCCCAGCGCCAACAGTTCCGCGTCCACCGCGGTGTCCCGGGCGGCCGAGTGGATGGCGAGGCAGACGGCGAGGTCCACGGCCGGGTCCGTGAGCCGCAGGCCCGCCACCGTCGCCACGTAGAGGTCCGATCGCCCGAACGACAACCGGCCCTCGCGCTGGGAGATCGCGGCGAGCATGGTCACCCGGGACGCGTCCAGGCCGCTCACGATGCGGCGGCCGTTCTCCTGTTCGCCGGCGCGCTGCGACAGCAGCTCCTGGACCTCGGCAGAGATCGGGCGGCGCCCCTCCAGCGTCACGGTCGCGCACGTGCCGGGAACCGGAACCTCCCGGGCGGACCGGAACAGTTGGGACGGGTCGGCCAGTTCGGACAGGCCATGTTCGGTCTGCTCGTAGCAGACCACCTCGTCGGCGGGACCGTAGCGGTTCTTCACCGCCCGTAGGAGGCGCACCTGGGTGTGTGGGTCGCCCTCGAACGTCAACACGGTGTCCACCAGGTGTTCCAGCGCCCGGGGACCCGCGATCGAGTTCTCGCGGGTGCTCTGCCCGACGAGGAGCGTCGGCACCCCGCGGGCCTTGGCCTGGCGGGTGAGGACGGCGGCGACCTCGCTCACTTGCGAGATGCCGCCCGCCCGGCCGTCCACGTCGGGCGACGCGAGGGTCTGCACCGAGTCGACGACGATCAGGGCGGGGTTGTGGTGCTCGATATGCCCCAGGACGGTGCCCAGATCGGTCTCGTCGGCCACCAGCAGGTCTGGCGCCGTCGCCCCGATGCGCTCCGCGCGGACCCCGATCTGTTCGCAGGACTCCTCGGCGGAGACATAGAGGACGGTCGCCCCCTCGTGGCTGCGCGCGAAGCGGTTCGCGACCTCGAGCAGCAGCGTCGACTTGCCGACC
The DNA here is from genome assembly GCA_029978705.1 of Actinomycetota bacterium. GTDB lineage: Bacteria > Actinomycetota > Actinomycetes > S36-B12 > CAIWTL01. Next base: position 86,002 of record JAPOIY010000004.1, on the reverse strand, counting down.
CCCGGTTCCCCGGCGACGAGCACCACCTGTCCCGCGACCATGCCGCCGCCCAGAACGCGGTCGAACTCGTTGGCGCCGCTGCGGATGCGGGGGGTGCGCTGCGCGGTCACCGCCACGATCGACCGGGCCGCCCGCGTGGGGGCGCTGGCGCTGCGGGTTCTCGTGCCGGTGGCCGCCCGGGTGCCCTGCGCCTGCTCCACCATGGTGCCGAACTCCTGGCAGCGCGGACAGCGGCCGACCCAGCGCAGACTCGGGGCACTGCACTGCGAGCACACGAACGATGGGGAGGACTTGGCCATGGGCCCGACCCTATGTCGGGGATCCGACAGGCTCAGGGATCCGCGGGGTGTGGCGCGAGATCGCGGCTCAGGGGCGTCACGGACAGCGCGGCTGTGGCCGCCTCGTGGGCCGTGCAGAACCGGACCAGCTCGTCGTAGGCGGCTGGGCCGATGAGGGCGACGAGCTCCGGACGCTGGGATCGGTAGACGGGCTCGGGGGAGACGTGCGCCTCGGTGTTGCCCGAGCAGTACCAGTCGAAGTCGTGTCCGCCGGCGCCCCACATGGCGCGGGTGTACTCGGTGATCGTCACCACCAGCTGCTGCTCCCCGTCGTTGCCCTCCCGCCACGCGAAGTCCCGCCGGATGGGCAGCTGCCAGCAGACATCGGGCTTGGTGTCGATGTAGGACTCCCCGAGCCGTTCGGCGAGGACGTGCAGCGCGCACCCGGCCCCGGTGGGGAACTCGGGGGAGTTCTGGAAGACGCAGGCACCGGCCACGACGCGGGTCTTGCGGGCGTCCTCGTCGTCCTTCTCGATCCAGACCCGGTTGCGGATCCGGCCGTCGGCGGGGAACAGTTCCCAGTCGGCGGGGGTCAGCTGCTCGACCCAGCGGCGGACCCGCTTCTCGTCGGCCTTGTCCGCGAAGTGGGCTCCGTGGGTGCAGCACCCTGCCGCGGGGACGGCGCTGTCGATGCCGCGGCAGCCCCGCCCGTAGATACACGTCCAGCGGGACGTCAGCCACGTGAGATCGGCTCTGATCAACTGGTCGTCGTCCCCCGGATCGGGGAACTCCACCCAGGCACGCGGGAACCCCTCAGCGACCTCAGGCACATGCGCAGCGTAGTGCAGCGCCTGCGGGCCTCCTGTTCGCGGTAGGTCAGCGATTCCCGCAGATTGCCGATTGGGGTCCCGCGCCCGCCCGATCCCGGTCACAATGGGGGCGGCGAAAGGTGATCGTGAGTCTTCCCCGCACGATTCAGGTCGCCGCGACGGCGGTCGCGGCGACCGTCACGTGCGCCCTCCTCCCGATCGCGCCCGCTCACGCGACGGACGTCTCGCCGTCGCCGACCCAGGCCGGCGAGGACATGGCCGCGGGCCTCGCCCCGTTGTTGTCCGACGTCGACACGGCTCGGGCCCACCGGCTGGCGGCCGACAAACGCTTCGCCGCGGCCAGTGCCGCTGCGGTGCGCGCGCAGGCGGAGGTCACCAGTCAGAAGGGTGCCGTCGCCGGGGCGCGGGACCTCGTGGGGGACTACGCGCGGGCCGCCTACCGCTCGGGGCCCAGTGAACTCGCGTTCCTCGCGGGGCTGCTGGACTCCGGATCGCCGACCGATCTGATGCGCCGCGTCGACACGGCCGAACGGGTGGGCGAGAGCAAGGACACCCAGTACGACCGGGCCCAGGCATTGCTTCTGCGGGTACAGCAGCAGGCCGAGCAGGCCGCCGCCGCCCGCGACCAGGCGTCCGAAGCTGCGCGGACGGCTGCGGCCGCAGAGGCCGACGCCCTCGCCGAGGTCACCGACTACACGAGCAGATGGGCCGACCAGTTGGCGGCGGGCCTGGGAGGCGCCAGCGACCAGGAGCAGGCCAACAGTGAGGCAGCCCAGGCGTGGGCCAACTGGCTCAGCCGTCCCGAGGCGGAGAACGCCCCCACGGTGACGGCGCGCATGGTGCGCACCGGCAAGAAGCTCCCGCCCGGGGTCACGGTGCGCAAGTCAGCGCCCGGGGTCGCGTACTGGGACCCGCATGCCAAGAAGGGGAAACGGCATAAGGCGGCCACCGGTGACCAGGTGCTGCTGCTGCCCGACCGCACTGTGCGCATGGCCACCTACGCGGTCTCGCGACTGGGGGCCGGCTACAAGTGGCGGGCCAACACCCACGAGGCGATGGACTGCGCCGCCCTCGTCGATCGCGCCCTCACCCTGCCCGGTGCGGCCGGTGCCGCCGCCGAGGCCGACCGGCCCGCCGTACCGCAGGGGGTGCCGGGGCTCGCCGGCGGCATGCGCACCGTTGCCGCCGATCAGATCCTGCCCGGCGACGTCGTCTTCTACTACGACGACAACCACGGGGTGGACCACGTCGGCATCGCTGTCAGTCCGGACATGATGGTTGCCGCCGAGCCGTTGTCGGGTGGAGTCAACGCCTTCCCGATCGACACCGATCGGGTCTGGCGGGTGGGGCGGCCCTCTGCGAAGACGCGCGCCACCGACGTGCCGGCGGCCGACGGCGGGCTGTGGCAGTGCGGGGCCGACCCCGATGACCTCGCCCAGCTGTCCCCGGGCGGATGGATGTTCCCCACCGACGACGCGGACTGGCGCGACGAACGCACCAATCCCGGCACCGAGCCCGGCATGCGGGTGCATCCGATCCTCGGCTACGCCCGCTGCCATGACGGCTGGGATACCGGCGACGGCATGGGTGACCCCGTCTACGCCGTGGCGGACGGTGTCGCGGTCACCCACCCGAACAACGGCGGCGCCGGCAACATGGTGAGCATCTCCCACCCCGAAGGAGTGGAGTCCGTCTACATGCACCTGTCGGAGTTCGCCCCCGGGATCAACGGGGCGGTTGTCAAACGCGGGCAGCTGATCGGCCGGGTCGGTTCCACCGGCCTGTCGTCCGGCCCCCACCTGCACTTCCAGGTCAACGTCGACGGCCAGGCCGTGGACCCCCGCCACTTCTTCTACAACGATCCCCTCAAGGCGGCCTGCACCGGCTGAGCCGCAGACCGCCCGCTGCACTCACGCGCTCGGCCACCGGCGAGTACCGTAGGCGCATGCGGCTGGGCGTCATCGACATAGGGTCCAACACCGTCCATCTGCTCGTGGTCGACGCCCACCACGGAGCCGCGCCCGTGCCCGCGCACTCACACAAGATCGAGTTGCGCCTCTCGGAACACCTCACCGACTCCGGCGCCATCGATGACCGGGCCATCACGACCCTGGTGGACTTCGTGCGAACGTCCTTGGCCCTCGGCGAGGATCTCGGCGTCACCGGCATCGAGGCGTTCGCGACATCGGCCATCCGTGAGGCCACCAACGGGGAGGACGTCCTCAAGCAGGTGCGTAAGGCCACCGGCGTCACCACGACGCTGCTCAGTGGCGAGGACGAGGCCCGGCTGACGTTCCTCGCCACCCGGCGCTGGTTCGGTTGGTCGGCCGGGCGCCTGCTCATGCTCGACATCGGCGGCGGCAGCCTCGAGGTGGCGCTCGGCGACGACGAGGAACCCGAGATGGCGTACTCGATGCCCCTCGGGGCCGGCCATCTGACCCGCGGGTGGCTCCCCCACGATCCCGCCACTCCCGATGAGGTGCGCGAGTTGCGCCGACATGTCCGGGCGGCCGTGGCCGCCGAGACGGGACGTGTCCTGCGTACCGGCTCCGCCGAGCGGGCCGTGGCCACGTCCAAGACCTTCAAACAGCTGGCCCGCATCGCCGGTGCCGCTCCCTCGAGCGAAGGTCCCTTCGTCCCGCGCCAACTGCGGTTGGCCGATCTGTCGGAGTGGCTGCCCCGGCTCGCGGCCATGTCGTCGGCTCAGCGCGCCGAACTGCCGGGCGTCAGTCAGGGTCGGGCCCCGCAACTGGTGGCCGGGGCACTCGTGGCGGAGGCCGCCATGGAACTGCTCGGCGTCCCGGAGGTCGACATCTGCCCCTGGGCCCTGCGGGAAGGCGTCATCCTGCGCCGCCTCGACGGGCTCGACCAGTGACCGACACCGCGCAGGCCAGTCCGGCGGTGCCCGTCACCGTCCCCCCGGTCGACGTCGGGTTGACGACGGCCGAGGTGCAGCGGCGCGTCGCCGCCGGACTCGCCAACAACGCACCCGACGCGCGCAGCCGCAGCCTCGGCGACATCATCCGGGCGAACACGTTCACGTGGTTCAACGGCCTCATCGGGTCCCTGTGGGTGCTGATGATGCTGGTGGCGCCACCCAAGCAGGCCCTCTTCGGGCTCGTGATCGTCTTCAACACCGCCATCGGTGTCATCCAGGAGTACCGGGCCTCCCGCGAGTTGGCGAAGCTCAGCGTCATCGGAGAGGTGCGTCCCACCGTGATCCGGGATGGCGCCGAGACCCAGGTGGCGGTGTCGGCCATCGTGCGGGACGACCTCGTCCTCCTCAACGCCGGGGACCAGCTGGTCGTCGACGGCGAGATCGTGCGCAGCCGCGGCCTCGAGGTGGATGAGAGCCTGCTCACCGGCGAGGCCGACGCGGTGCCCAAGGAGCCGGGCGATGCCGCCCTCAGCGGGTCATTCGTGGCCGCGGGGTCGGGCCTCATGGTGGCGACCAAGGTCGGCGCGGACTCCTTCGCGGCGGGCCTGACTGCCGCAGCCAAACAGTTCGCCCTCTCGAGTTCCGAACTGCGCGACTCCGTCAACCGCTTCATCCGCATCGTGTCGTTCCTGATCATCCCCATCGGCGTCCTCCTGGTGATCAGCCAGGTGCGCGCCAACCAGCCGCTCGACCTGGCCATCCAGGGCAGCATCGCCGGTGTCATCACGATGATCCCGGAGGGGTTGGTGCTGCTGACCAGCATCGCCATGGCCGTGGGGGTGGTGCGCCTCGCCCGGCGGCAGGCGCTCGTCCAGGAGATGCCGGCCGTCGAGGCGCTGGCCCGCACCGACGTGGTGTGTGTGGACAAGACCGGGACACTCACCGACCCCGGTATGTCGCTGCGGGAGGTCGTGGCGCTGGGTGGCCCCGACGACCACCGGATCCGCCAGATCCTCGGTGCGCTGGGTAGCGCGGACCCCCGCCCCAACCCGACCATGGACGCCATCCGCAAGGACTGCCCGGATCCGGGGTGGCAGATGACGGATGCGGTGCCGTTCTCGTCCGCCCGCAAGTGGTCCAGCGCCACCTATCCGCAGGGCACGTTCGTCATCGGTGCCCCGGAGATGGTGGTGCCGGACAGCGGTTCCCAGCCGTGGACGGAACAGGCCCGCGCCTTCGCCGACGACGGTGCCCGGGTGCTGCTGCTGGCCGAGGCGGACGGCGGCGCCGTGCACGCGGACGCCCCGCTCCCCGCCATGCTGCCGCTGGCTCTGGTCGTCATCGATCAGCAACTGCGCTCCGAGGCAGCCGGGACGGTCGAGTTCTTCACCCAGCAGGGCGTCGCCGTCAAGGTGATCTCGGGCGACAACGCGGCAACGGTAGGCGCGATCGCCTCCCGAGCCGGGGTCCCGGACGCCGGGGATCCCGTGGACGCCCGCGAACTGCCGACCGACCTGGCCGCCATGGGTGAGGTCCTGGACAGTCACAGCGTGTTCGGACGCGTCACCCCCGACCAGAAGCAGGACATGGTGGCCGCCCTGCAGGAGCGCGGGCACACCGTCACGATGACCGGTGACGGCGTGAACGACGTGCTCGCGCTGAAGAAGTCCGACCTCGGCATCGCGATGGGGTCCGGGGCGCCTGCCACCCGCGCCGTCGCTCAGATCGTCCTGCTCGACAACAAGTGGTCGACGCTGCCGCAGATCGTCTTCGAGGGTCGGCGGGTGCTCGGCAACATCGAGCGGGTCTCCGATGTCTTCCTCACGAAGTCGATCTACGCCATGGTCGTGAGCCTGGCCACGGCCCTCCTGGGCGTGGCATTCCCCTTCCAGCCCGTGCAGCTCACGCTCGTGTCCGCGCTCACCATCGGTATCCCGGGGTTCTTCCTCGCCCTCATGCCCAACACGGACCGGTTCCGGCCCGGGTTCTTCCGCAGGGTGCTGCTGTTCGCGGTCCCCGCCGGCATCGTGTGCGCCGCCAGCGCCTTTGTGACCTACCAACTGGTCACCGCAGAGGTGGGCGACGTCGCGGCCCAGACCTACGCCACCTGCACCCTCGTCGTGGTCGCCCTCGGTGTACTGCTGCAGTCCGCCCGCCCGCTGGACGCCGTCCGCATCGGCGTGGTGCTGGCGATGGCGCTGGCGTTCCTCGTGGTCCTCGCGGTGCCCGCCCTGGCCCGGTTCTTCTCCATGACCGTGGAGTTGGGCAAGGAGTTGACGACCGCCGCGATCGTGGGGGCGGTCGGCGTCGCCGTGGTCCTGGCGCTCACCCCGCTCATCGACCGCTGGCGGAACTCGTGAGCCCGCGCCGTCGCCGCCCGGCCGCCGACCCGTCGCGGGCGGTGCACGTCCCCGACGCCAAGGTGGCCCTGTCCACCGCCTCGGTCTATCCGGAGTCCACCGCGGCCGCCTTCGAGATCGCCGGTCGACTGGGGTACGACGGCGTCGAGGTGATGGTCATGACCGACCAGGTCAGCCAGGACCCGGACGCTCTGAAGCGGTTGTCGGACCACTACGCCATGCCCATCCTCGCGGTCCACGCTCCGTGCCTGCTGGTCACCCAGCGCGTGTGGGGTACCGACCCCTGGGGCAAGCTCGTGCGGGCGCGCGCCGCCGCCGAGAAACTGGGGGCCGGCACCGTCGTCGTCCATCCGCCCTTCCGCTGGCAGCGCGAGTACTCCCGGGACTTCGTGTTGGGACTCAAGCGGATGGGGGACGAGACCGACATCCGGTTCGCCGTGGAGAACATGTACCCGTGGCGGGCCCGCTCACGCGAAGTGGCCGCCTACGCGCCCGGCTGGGACGTCCGGCTGGCCGACTACCCCCACACGACCCTGGACCTGTCCCACACGGCCGTGAGTCAATCCGACCCCCTCAAGGTCGCCGACGACCTGGGTGACCGCCTCGCCCACATCCACCTCGCCGACGGCACCGGTTCGGCGCGCGACGAGCACCTGATCCCCGGCCGCGGCAGCCAGCCCGCCGGGGAACTGCTGGAGGTGCTCGCCCGGCGGCAGTTCACGGGCACGGTGGTCGTCGAGGTCTCCACCCGCAAGGCGTCGTCGCGCGCGGAGCGGGAAGCCGACCTCGCGGAGGCGTTGGCGTTCGCCCGCCTCCACCTCGCCGTCCCACCGGCGGAACGGCGAAGGGGGCGCGTGCCGCGCGACTCTTCCCTACAGTGAGGCTGTGGCCAGGGACGAGGTAGCCGACGCGGTCCTGGACGCCGCACGCGCGGCGTTCCACACCCGCGGCTACGCCAAGACGACCATGCGCGGCGTCGCCGCCGCCGCCGGCGTGGCTCCCTCCGTGGCCCGCAAGTACTACGCGAACAAGGAACAGATGTTCGCCGCCGCCATGCGCCTGCCGTTCGACCCGTCCCGGTCCGTGCCCGAACTGCTCGCGCCCGGCCTGGACGGCATGGGGGAGCGGCTGGTCCGGAGCACGTTCGACGTGCTGAAGGACGAGAACACGCGCCAGCAGATCGTCGACCTGTTCCAGGCCGGCTCCTCGGCCGGCAAGGCCGCCCAGTCGCTGCGGGACTTCCTCGAGGAGGCCGTCGTGGACCGGGTCGCGGCGGTGGTCGGCATTCCCGACGCCCGGATGCGGGCTGCGCTCATCTCCAGCCACCTGATCGGTCTGGCCGCCACCCGCTACGTCGTGAAGCTGGAGCCGCTGGCGTCGGCGTCCGAGGACGAGGTGGTCCGCATCTACGCTCCGATGATCCAGGATCTGTTGGATCCCACGAAGCCCGTCAAGGGCCTGAGCCGGTCGGCCGCGTCGCCGTGACCTGACGTCGCGGGGGCGCGCCCGCGACGCACCCACTAGCCTGCCAGCAACAGGAAGATCCATCGGGAGGACGCATGCTCCGCGAAGCCCTCATGACGGTGTCGCGCAACGACAAGATCAAGGATCTGTCGGCGACCATGCCGGTCACGCGCGATGTCGTCACACGTTTCATCGCCGGCGAGGAGATCCCGGACGCCGTCGCCGCGGCCGCCGACCTCGCCGCCACCGGACGGCTGGCCACCATCGACCGGCTGGGCGAGGACGTCCTGGAAATGCGTCAGGCCGAACAGACCCGGGACGACTACCTGGCCCTGCTGGACGCCCTGGCCGCCAACGGGCTCACCACTGACGCCGAGGTGTCCGTGAAGCTGTCCGCCGTGGGGCAGGCGCTGCCCGGGGACGGCGAGAAGATCGCCCTCGACTTCGCTCGGGAGATCTGCGCCCGGGCCACGGAGTACGGCACCACTGTCACCCTCGACATGGAGGACCACACCACCACCGACTCCACGCTGTCGATCCTGCAGGAGCTGCGCCGGGACTTCCCCGCGACGGGCGGCGTCATCCAGGCCTACCTCTACCGCAGCGAGGCCGACTGCCGTGATCTGTCGGATGCCGGCTCCCGGATCCGCCTGTGCAAGGGCGCCTACAAGGAGCCGGAGGCGGTGGCCTACCAGTCGCGGCACGAGGTCGACCTGGCGTACGTGCGCTGCATGAAGATCCTCATGGCCGGCGAGGGCTACCCGATGATCGCCAGCCACGATCCGCGGCTGATCGACATCTCCCAGTCCCTCGCGATCCACAACGACCGCCCGAAGGGCTCCTACGAGCAGCAGATGCTGTACGGGGTCCGTCCCGAGGAGCAGCAACGGCTCGCGGACCAGGGCGAGAAGATGCGCGTCTACATCCCCTACGGCCAGGACTGGTACGGCTACATGGTCCGCCGCATGGCAGAGAAGCCGGCCAACCTGGGCTTGTTCCTGAGAAGCCTCTCCTCCAAGAAGTGAGGGTCCCGTGAGTGTGATCGCCATCCTCGGCGCGGGCGTCATGGGGGAGACCCTGCTGTCCGGGCTGCTGCGGGCCGGCCGCGGGCCCGAGCAGATCGTCATCGCCGAGCGCCGTGAGGAGCGGGGCGCCGAACTGACGGAACGTTACGGCGTGGCTGTCATGGGCAACACCGAGGCAGCGGCTGCCGCCGACACGGTCGCGCTGGTCGTGAAACCTCAGGACATGGCCGCCGTGCTCGCCGAGATCCACGACTACGTCCGGCCTGGGGCTTTGGTCATCTCCTTGGCCGCCGGGATCACCACCGGGTTCCTCGAGACCGGGCTGCCCGCCGGCACCGCCGTCGTGCGCGTGATGCCGAACACCCCCGCATTGGTCGACGAGGGAATCTCGGCGATCTCACCGGGCTCGACCTGCGACGAGCGGCATCTCCTCGAGGCCGAGTCCCTGATGCGTGCGGTCGGGCAGGTCATCCGGGTCCCGGAGAAGCAGCAGGACGCTGTCACGGCGATCTCGGGGTCCGGTCCCGCCTACCTCTTCTTCGTCGTCGAGTCCATGATCGAGGCGGGGGTGCATCTCGGGCTGCCGCGCACCACCGCCACCCAGCTCGCGGTCCAGACCGCCTACGGCAGCGCGAAACTGCTGCGGGACACCGCCCAGCACCCGACCGTGCTGCGGGAACAGGTGACCAGTCCCGGCGGGACCACCGCCGCCGCCCTCCGCAAACTCGAGGCACACAGTGTCCGGGCGGCCTTCCTGGCGGCGCTGGAGGCGGCCCGGGACCGTTCCCGGGAGTTGGGATCCTGACGTGAGCGAGCAGGTCGTGGTCTCGTGGTCCGACGCACTGCGGGCCTACGACTTCGGCCACGGCCATCCGCTCAGCCCGGTCCGCGTCGAGCTGGCCTGGCGGCTGATCAACGAGTTCGGCCTGCTGGACGCCGCCCACGTCCACGTCGACGGGGACATCCCCGTCGTATCCGACGATGTGCTGCTGCGGGTGCACACTCCGGAACTGATCGCAGCCGTCAAACGTGGGGCCACCGATCCCGGCTACAGCGACCTGCGGTTCGGGCTGGGAACAGCCGATACCCCGGTGTTCCCCGACATGCACACCGCGGCGGCCCGGGTGTGCGGCGCGACGCTGGCGGCGGTCCGGGCGGTGCACAGCGGGGAGGCCGAGCACGCCGTCAACATCGCGGGGGGCCTGCACCACGCCATGCCCGACCGGTCGTCGGGCTTCTGCGTCTACAACGACCTGGCCGTGTCCATCCAGTGGCTGCTGGACCAGGGGGTGGAGCGGGTGGCCTACGTGGACGTGGACGTGCACCACGGGGACGGTGTGCAGGCCGCATTCTGGGACGACCCCCGGGTGCTCACCGTGTCCATCCACGAGAGTCCCGCGACGCTCTTCCCCGGCACGGGCTGGCCGACCGAGATCGGCGGGCCCACCGCCCTGGGCACCGCCGTCAACATCGCCGTGCCGGCCGGCACTGGGGACCAGGGCTGGCTGCGGGCGTTCCACGCTGTCGTCCCCCAGGTGCTCGAGGCTTTCCAGCCGCAGATCCTCGTGTCCCAGCACGGCTGCGATTCGCACTTCGAGGACCCGCTCGCCAGTCTCGCCGTGTCCATCGACGGGCAGCGGATGGCCGCTGAGGCGCTGCACCGGTGGGCGCACAAGTACGCGGGTGGCCGGTGGGTGGCCACCGGCGGCGGGGGATACGAGTGGGTGGACGTGGTGCCCCGCTCGTGGACCAACGTCGTCGCCATCGCCACCGAGCAGCCCATCGAGCCGCGGCGCCCGATCCCCGAGGCCTGGTCGGCCTACGTCCAGGAGCTCATGGGGCGGCCCGGGCCCGCGCTCATGACGGACGGCAACGACCCGTGGCCCAAGAACTGGGACCTCGGGTACAACCCGGCCAATCCCTTGGACGCCGCGGTCATGGCCACCCGGCAGGCCGTCTTCCCCTACCTCGGGCTGGCCACCGACAGCTTCTCCGGATTCTGACGGCAACCGTGGCCCGATCGTGACGTGGGCCCCGGGCGGCAGCCGATTGGGGGGTGCGCCTGCCTGCGGCTACGCTGGTGGTGGCTACCGGGCGTGCCCGGCACAGCTCGCCCCGACCACTCAGGACAGCGAGGACTTTGCATGGGCTCCGTCGTCAAGAAGCGCCGCAAGCGGATGGCCAAGAAGAAGCACCGCAAACTCCTGAAGCGCACCCGGGTGCAGCGCCGCAACAAGAAGTAGTTCCCGGTCACGCAGTAGCAGGAGGGGTCATGGGGCACGTCGTTCTGGTCACGGGAGTCTCCCGGTCCCTGGGCGGTCAGATGGCCCGGCGCCTCACCGAGGATCCCCGCATCGATCGCGTGATCGGCGTCGATGTCGTGCCACCCCGCGACGACATCGGCCGGGCGGAGTTCGTGCGCGCGGACATCCGCAACCCCATCATCGCCAAGGTCATCAACGCGGCCGACGTGGACACGGTGGTCCACATGGGTGTCATCGCCACTCCGGTCCAGGCCGGGGGCCGGATGTCGATGAAGGAAATCAACGTCATCGGCACCATGCAGTTGCTGGCGGCGTGCCAGAAGTCCGCCAGCGTGCAGCGGCTGGTCGTGAAGTCGACCACGAGCGTGTACGGGGCGGGGCCGCGCGACCCGGCCATGTTCTCCGAGGACATCGAACCGAAACATGCCCCCGCCACCGGCTGGGCCAAGGACTCGGTCGAGGTCGAGGCGTACGTCCGGGGGTTCGCGCGCCGCCGACCCGATGTCACCGTGACCACCCTGCGTTTCGCCAACTTCATCGGCCCGAGCGTGCACACGCCGATGACCAGCTACTTCAGCCTGCCCGCCGTCCCCGTCGTGATGGGCTACGACGCGCGTCTGCAGTTCGTGCACGAGGACGACGGGCTGCGTGCCATCCATGAGGCCGCCATGGCCGACCAGCCCGGGATCTTCAATATCGCCGGCGACGGGATCCTGCCGCTGTCGCAGGCGATCCGCTTGGCCGGCCGCGCGCCCTTCCCCCTGCTTCCGCCCCTGGTGGGCATGGCCGGGCGGGCCATGATCACCACCGGCTTGGCGGACTTCTCCCCCGAGCAGGTGCGGTTCCTCACGTACGGCCGGGGCGTCGACACCACCCGGATGCGTGAGATCCTGGGCTTCGAGCCCGAGTACAGCACCCGCGAGGCGTTCGACTCCTTCGTGGCGGCGCGCGGACTCAACTCCGTCGTCCATCCCGAACGCGTGACGGCTGTCCAGCAGACGCTGTCCGCCGTCCTCACCTCCGGAGGCTCGCGTGCCTGACGCCCGCATCATCCCGATCGACGTCGCCGCGCAGGGCGACGATGACGAGGCTCCCTTCGAGCCGTTGCCCGGCAGCGACTATGAACGGCCGTCGTGGGACGACCGCGTGGCCGGTGCCCTGGAGTTCCTCCGTCGCCGGCTGACCGGCGACTACGTCGTCGACGAGTTCGGCTTCGACCCCGAGTTGCAGGACCGGGTGCTCATGGCGCCGCTGCGGCCCCTGTACGAGAAGTGGTTCCGGGTCGAGACCCGCGGCCTCGAGAACGTGCCTGACACCGGCGGCGCCCTCGTCGTAGCCAACCACTCGGGCACGGTGGCGCTGGACTCGGTGATGACCCAGATCGCCCTGCTGGACCACCATCCCGCCCACCGGCATCTGCGCATGCTCGGTGCCGACCTCGTGTTCCGCACCCCGTTCGTGGGCGAGTTCGCGCGCAAGTCCGGGTCCACCCTCGCGTGTGCGCCCGACGCCGAACGGCTGATGACCAAGGGTGAGCTGGTCGGAGTGTGGCCCGAGGGTTTCAAAGGCGTGGGGAAGCCGTTCAGTGAGCGGTACAAGTTGCAGCGGTTCGGTCGCGGCGGCTTCGTCGCCGCGGCGCTGAAGGCACGGGTCCCGATCATCCCCACCGCGATCGTGGGCGCCGAAGAGATCTACCCCATGCTGGGCGACGCCCGCGTCCTGGCCCGGCTGCTGGGGCTGCCGTACTTCCCGCTGACACCGACCTTCCCGTGGCTCGGCCCCCTCGGTATGGTTCCGCTCCCCAGCAAGTGGATCATCATGTTCGGGGAACCCATCCATACCGATGAGTTCCCGGAAGGCTCGGAGGAGGACCCCATGCTGGTGTTCAACCTCACCGACCAGGTGCGCGAGACCATCCAGCAGCAGCTCTATCGGCTACTGGTTCAGCGGCGTTCCGTCTTCTTCTGAGCCGCCCGGCAGCCGGTCACGGCGTGACCGTGGGCTGCGTCGGGGCCTCCCCGGTGACGCACAGGCCCGTATCGGTGTAGGTCCGGCCGGGGTCCACGGCGGCCCACGCGGGGGTGCGGATCGCCAAGACCTGACCGGACGCGGTGCCGGTGCCGTTCCACAGCGACGTCACCGTGCTGCCGGGCGCCAGCGTGATCCCCAGGGTGGTGACCGCGGACCGCGCGGTCCCGGTGTTGGTGACGGTGATCCTGCCGCACCAGCCTCCGTTCCACCGGGAGTCCGTGACGAGGCGCGCGGTCAGCGTGCCTCCGGGTGACGTGGCGGTGGGGCTCGCCGTCGGGCTCGGGGTGACCGGCGGCGTCGGAACGACCGTGGGCGTCGCGGTGGGCGTGGGGGTGGGGGTGACACTGGGCGCCACGGTCGGAGTCGCCGTTGGCGCCGGTGTTCCACCGTTGACGGTGGGGTCGGTCGGCGTCCCCACCGTCACACACATGCCCGTGTCGGAGTAGGTGCCGCCTGCGGGAGCCGAGGCCCACGCGGGCGTACGCACCACGAGGCTGCGGCCGGCCACGGAGGGGGTGCCGTTCCAGACGGACGTGACGCTACTGCCGGCGGGCAGTGTCACGGCCACCGACTGGATGGCGACGGGCGCCGCACCGGGGTTTGCGACCGCCACCTTGCCGCACCAGCCGCCGTTCCACTGTGAGTCGGTGATCAGCCGGGCGGTCAGCCCGGAGGCCGGGCTGCTGGGTGCCGGGCTGCTGGGTGCCGGGCTGCTGGGTACCGGCGACGGCGTGGCGCTGGGGCTGGCGGGGGCACTTGCGGTTGGGGCCGGACCCGACCCGCCGGAGAAAGGGATGGCCTCCCGGCGCTGCAGCGCGGTGAGGAGGGCCATCTTGTCGGTGTGCACGGTCGTCCAGTCGTCGGTCAGGACACCTCCGGTGTCTCCCGAGTTGGGATTCCACGCCCAGAACGTCCAGTGCATGCCCTTGCGGCCGAGGTAGTCGGCGAACTGGCGGATCCAGCGGCCTTCGGTCGTGTCGAGTCCGACGTTCTTGGCCCCGAACTCACCGATGAGGACCGGCGCGATGCCCTGGTCGTGGATGTAGCCGAAACCCTTGTCCCACCGGTCCGCGAGGATGGTCGCCACATTCGGGTCGGAGAACCACGGCTGGGCGAAGACGCCCGGCCCGTACTCGTGGGGGGAGTACACCAGACGGTTCGGCACCGACAGTCGCACGGGGTTGGCCCGCACGCCCTCCAGGTTGCCGCCCCACCAGTGACGGTCCAGTTGCTGGCCACCGGCCACTTGGCCCTCGATGCCCTCCACGAGGATCAGTTTGTCCGGGGCGTCGGCCAGCACGGCGTTACCGGCCCGCTCCGCGGCCCGGCGCCAGTCCGTGGCGCCGCCGGTTCCCCAGGTCGCCGCGCCGTGGGGTTCGTTCTTCAGGTCGAAGCCGATGACGTTGGGAGTGTCCCGGTACCGGGCGGCCAGCTGACGCCAGGTCGCCACCCAGTCGTCCTCGGTGAAGCCGCTCTGGCCGTACCAGAGGTCGTACATGAAGCCGTCGTCTGCCTGGGAGTGGTTGTCGAGGATCACCATCAGGCCGTTGCGGCCGGCCTCGGCGATGATCTCGTCCATCACCTGCAGCGGCGTGCGTCCCGCCAAGGCGGCGTTGCGTCCCGCGCCGTAGTCGATGCCGTTCGTCGTCGCCGCCCGCACGGACTGCAAGGAGAACGGCAGGCGCACCGTGTTGAACCCGAGGGACGCCATCTGTCGCAGCATGTCGCGGTAGTCCCGGGACCACAGACCGTGCGGCGCGTGGGTGCTGGTCTCCATCCCGAACCAGTTGACGCCCTGCAGGACGACCTCCTGACCGGTGGCGTCGACGATGCGGTTGCCCTGCGTGCGCAACGGCAGTGGCGGCAGCGTGCCGGCCGCCGCCGCGGAGGCCGGGGGCAGCGCGCTGAGGGTCGCTGCGACGAGAGTGGCAACCAGGGAGGCCAGGAGAAGCCGGAGACTGACGCGCATGTGCTGTCCCTCGTGAGATGTGACGGTCCGCTAGCAGGTTCGGCCGGCGTCGGGGGTGCGCGGATAGGCCATTACGGTGACGCGGGTGCGACGTTGCCGACGTGGGCCGCGAATCGCGGGCGGAATGCGGGGCGGAACCACCGGAGCGGCATCTCACGCAGTCAGGTGGTCCCGTCACCCTCTCCGGCGGGAGGCGGCCACTCCAGCGGCGGCCCCGGCCGCGGTGGCCACGGCCACGGTCGCCAGGGCCGGGATCCCCACGTGGGTCAGCGTGCGGCGGCGGCGGAAGTTGTACACCGGCCATCCGTTGTCCCGGGCCTGCTCCCGCAGGTCGGCGTCGGGGTTCACGGCCACCGGGTGGCCCACGCTGGACAGCATGGGCAGGTCGTTCGCGGAGTCCGAGTAGGCATAACAGAGCTGGAGGTCGAGGTCATCGCGCTGCGCCAGGGCGCGCACTGCCTCCGCCTTGGCCACGCCGTGCAGGGGGTGACCGACGAGGACGCCCGTGTAGCGGCCGGCCACGATCTCCGACACCGTTCCCAGGGCGCCGGTGAAACCCAGCCGAGCTGCGATCACCCGCGCCAGTTCGACCGGGGCAGCCGAGACGAGCCAGACCGGCTCGCCGGCGTCGAGGTGCCGGTGGGCCAACGCGATCGTCCCGGGCCAGAGTTTGTCGCTCATGATGTCGTCGAAGACGTCCTCGGCGAGGGCCGAGATCTCCTCGGCCGGCTTGTCCCGGACGAAGGCCAGCCCAGCCTCGATGGCCTCGGCCATGTCGTCCAAGTCCTCCCCACCGAGGAGCGCGAACCGCACCTGGGCCGCGGCGAACCCAGCGATGTCGCGGGGGGTGACCAGCCCGCGGCGGGCAGCGCCCCGCGCGAAGTGGAACATGCTGGAGCCGCGGATCACGGTGTTGTCGATGTCGAAGAAGGCGGCCACGCGGGGGTCCGCCTGCGACTCCGGGCGCGGCTCTGCCGCGTCCGCCGCCGCCTCGCCCGCCCGGCGATAGGCCGTCAGCAGTCGTCTGGTTCGCCCCGGCACACCTGCAGGCTACCGTCGCCGCCCTGTGCCACACTCACCTCGTGGCGGCTCGCAACCTCGCGGACATCGTCAGCGCTTCGGCGGCGCGGCGCCCCGCCCACCCGGCTGTCATCGACGGGGACCAGGAACTCACCTATGCGGCCCTCGACACCCAGGTCACCGCACTGGCCACCGGACTCGTGGCGCGCGGGGTGGCACCCGGTGACCGGGTCGCGGTACTGCTCGGCAACCACATTCCCTTCGTCGTGGCGTTGTTCGGAATCCTGCGGGCCGGGGCGACCGCCGTGCCGCTCAACACCTCCTCGGCTCCGGCGGAGATCGGGTACGCCGTGGGGACGTGCGGTGCCCGTGCCCTGATCTGTGATGACGGCTCGGCAGAGGCGGTGCGGGGCACCGACCTCGGCGCCTGCGAGCTCCTGCCCGCGGGGGCCGACCAGTGGGGGCACCTGCTCTCCGCGTCCGACGCCACGCTGTTGCCGGACGACACCGACCCCGAGTCGGTCGCTGTGCTGCTCTTCACCAGTGGCAGCACCGGCAAGCCGAAGGCGGCGATGCTGAGCCACCGCGCCCTGCTGGCCAACCTCGACGCTCTGCGTTCCCTCGCCGACCCCCCGGCCGTCACCGAGGACGACCGGTCGCTCGCCGTGCTGCCGTTGTTCCACGTCTACTCCCTGAATGCGGTGCTGTGCCTGACGTTGTCCGCCGGGGCCACCGTGGTGCTCGGTGATCGGTTCACCGCGGCCGGGAGCCTCGACCTCATCCGGGAGCGGGGGGTGACCGTGGTGGCGGGGGCGCCTCCCATGTACGTGGCATGGAGCGCGGAGCCCGACCTGCGGGGCGCGTTGGCCGGAGTGCGGCTGCTGACCAGCGGAGCGGCGCCGTTGCCGCCGGCCATCTTCGACCAGATCGCGACCCTTGCGGGCCAACCCATCTGGGAGGGCTACGGGCTCACCGAGTGCTCGCCGGTGGTGACCTCCACCTTGGTGACCGGCCGCCCGAGGGCGGCCTCGGTGGGCGCTCCCCTGCCCAACCTCGAGGTCCGTGTCGTCCCCGGGGGCGACCCCCCGGAGGACGACGCTCCCGCGGACGAGGACGAGACCGGCGAGATCTGGGTCCGGGGTCCGTCGGTCTTCAGCGGGTACTGGCCGGACGGCCACGGGGCCCCCAACGCGGCCGGCTGGTTCGCGACCGGGGATCTCGGGTACTTCGACGACACCGGCGACCTGCACCTCGTGGACCGCCGCTCCGACCTCATCCTCGTCAGCGGCTTCAACGTGTACCCGCGCGAGGTCGAAGAGGTGATCAACGCGCACGAGGGGGTGCAGGAGTCCGCGGTCACCGGGGTCGACCATCCGTACTCGGGAGAAGCGGTCAAGGCCTACGTGGTGCCGGTCGCCGGGGCCGACCTGCAGGCCGAGGACATCGTGACGTGGTGCGGCGCTCGGCTGGCCCGCTACAAGTGCCCCACGATCGTGGAACTGGTCCCGGAACTGCCGCACGCGGTCACCGGCAAACTCGCCCGCTCCCGGCTGCGCGACGCGTGACCGCCCGCATCACGCTGTTCACCAAGCCGGGGTGCCACCTGTGCGACGTGGCCCGGCAGGTGGTGGAGATCGTGTGCGCGGAACGGGACCTCGACTTCACGGAGACGAACATCTGGGACGACCCGGCCCTCGCGGACCGGTATGCCGCCCGGATCCCCGTCATTACCGTCGACGGAACCGAGATCGCCCACTTCCGGGTCGACCCGGCCGCGCTGCGCGCCGCCCTGGACTGAGCCCAAGACTCAAGGAATCGTCTGTTTTTCCGCCAGCACGGGAATGCCAACTACGCTTCGCCCATGCGCACACGTTCAGCACTCACCGTCCTCGCCGCCGGCACCATCACCGCCGGCCTCGTCGGGGCCCCGGCCGGCGCCGCCGAGCCCGGTGCCACCGATCCGGTCTCGGCCAGCACCGTGACCGGCGTCCTGGCTGCCTACACGCTCGTGGTGCCCAAGTCGGTGTCCCCGTCGCACCTGCAGACCCGCGCCGTCATCCCCAACGGGGTCACGTGCCCCAAGGTCGACGTGACCAAGAAGAGCGGCACGGTGGTCCACCTCGCCATGACCAAACGCGTCCCCGGCGCCACGACCGCATCCGCGTTCGCCAGCCTGCGGGCGTGCGAGGCCAACATGCCGGTGAACGCCACCAGCGCCAAGGTGCGGGGCCGGATCGTCCCCGCGGTGCTGCCGGCGAAGTTCAACAAGATCGCCATGTTCGGCGACACCGGGTGCCGCGTCGACGACGACCTGCACCAGGACTGCGCGAGCCCGACCCAGTGGCCGCTGGCCAAGAACGCCAAGGCGATCGCCACGGAGAAGCCCGACGTCGTCATCTACACCGGTGACTTCTACTACCGGGAAGCCATCTGCGGGAAGACCAAGACGACGCTGCCCACCGACCCGGCCAACCAGCCCATCCTCGATCAGTGCGGCGGCACTCCGGAGCCGGTTCCCCAGGCGCAGTTCCTGGACTCGGACTACGGCTGGATGGCCGATGTCTTCATCCCCTTGTCGCCGCTGTTCTCCAAGGCTCCGATCCTTCCGGTGCGCGGCAACCACGAGTTGTGTTCGCGCGGCGGTAACGGTTGGTTCCTGTTCTTCGACGCCTCCGCCCTCCCGTCCTCGGCGTGCGCGCCCGCAACCAAGTACGGGCCGGTCCCGGGTGGCCGGGGTTCCACGGTGGCCGAGCCGGTCATCCCGACGTGGAAGTTCGACATGCCGATCGGTGCCAACCGCACCCTGCGCACGATCATGGTCGACAGTTCCGGTGGACGTAACGCCGAGGTGACGACCTACGCCGGCACTCAGCGCAAGGTCTACGAGGGGGCGAACACCAAGAGCGCGCCCACCGCTGGTGTCGAGTCGTGGCTGGTGACCCACCGTCCGATGTTCGGGGTCGACACCACGACGGAGTCCGTGCCCGCGATCCCGACGTGGACGCAGTGGACGGCCATCGATCAGACCGCGGCGGCGTACGGCCTCATCAGCCACTACGACGCGATGATCGCCTCCCACGTGCACACCGCCCAGGTGGTCCAGATCCCCGGTCAGCCGGCGCAGTTCGTCGTCGGCAACGGTGGCTCGATCCCCGACTCCCTGGACCCCGCCACCTTCCCCAAGCCGACGGTGGGCCCGCTGTTCGGCAGCGATGGTCAGCCGGCTGCGGGAGTCGCGGCCAACGCCCCGTGGGCGACGGCTGGCTACCAGCCCCCCAGCTACTACTGGAACGCCATCCAGTACGGCTACGTCATCGCCCAGCCGGGTGCCCACGCCCACGAGTGGACCATGACGCAGAAGAAGTTCGACGGGACGGCTTTCGCCACCTGCACCCTCGCGAAGAAGGTCGCCAGCTGCAAATAGCCGCGGTCAACGCGACGCGGCCCGGCGGTAGCGGGACACCCCGAGGGGGATGAACACCGCGAGCAGCACCACGCACCACACGACCGAGGTGAGGATGGGGTGCTGCATCGGGAACCAGTCGCCCGGGTCGTAGGCGGGTGGCAGGTTCCCGAAGAGGTCACGCACGGCGAGCGCCACGGACGAGATCGGGTTCCACGCGGCGATCGGTTGCAGCCACGCCGGCATGCTCTCGATCGGGACGAAGACGTTGCTGACGAAGGTCAGCGGGAACAGCCAGATCAGGCCCGCCGTCTGGGCCACCTCGGGGCTGCGCACGCTCATCCCGATCACGGCGCCGATCCACAGGAAGGCGTAGGAGAACAGGAACAGCAGCAGGAAGCCGGCCACCACCTCCCACCACGGCGTGTGGGTGCGCCAGCCCACGAGCAGCCCCGTGAGGGCCATCGCGGTGACGGTGATGACGGAGAAGACGAGGTCCGCGACCGTGCGCCCGGCCAGGACGGCGCCCTGCGCCATCGGCAACGAGCGGAACCGGTCGATGACCCCCCGACCCAGGTCGTCGGCCATCGCGACCGTGGTGGTGGCGCAGGTGAAGGCGACCGTCTGGACGAAGATGCCGCCCATCAGGAACTCGACGTAGGAGCCCCCCGGCACCTGGATCGCGCCCCCGAACACGTACGTGAACAGCAGCACGAACATGATGTTCTGGATGATCCCGAACACGATCGAGTCGGGGACCCGCAGCAGCCGCGTCAGGTTGCGCCGGGAGATGGTGAGGGTGTCAGAGAAGGCGCGCACCACCGGGGAGGTGTCGGGCGCGGAATGCACGGTGGCAACGGCTGTCACTCGGCCTCCTCAGTCGGTGCGTGAGTCCCCGTCAGCGTCAGGAAGACGTCGTCGAGGGTGGGCCGGCGCAACGCGACGTCCGAGACGGCGATGTCCTGCTCCCCGAGCAGCCGCACGGCGGCGACCAGGGACTGTGCCCCTTCCGCGGCAGGGAGCGTCACGGTACGCGCGGCCGTGTCGATCACCGGCGCCTCCCCTCCGGCCGGCTGCAGGGCAGCCGCCGCCACCGGGACGTCCTCCGCTGCGGTGAGCACCACCTCGACGCGTTCGCCCCCCACCTGGGCCTTGAGCTGCTCCGACGTCCCGCGGGCGATGACCCGGCCGTGGTCGACGACGGCGATCTCGTCGGCCAGCAGGTCGGCTTCCTCCAGGTACTGCGTGGTGAGCAGCAAGGTGGTCCCGTCGCGCACCAGGCCCGCGATCACATCCCACAGTTCGATGCGGCTGCGCGGGTCGAGCCCGGTGGTCGGCTCGTCCAGGAACAGAACGGGGGGCTGGGCCACCAGAGCGCCGGCGAGGTCCAGGCGCCGGCGCATGCCGCCGGAGTAGCCCTTGACGGGACGGTCGGCCGCCTCGGTCAACGAGAACTGCTCCAGCAGCGCCTCCGCCCGCTCGCGGGCCCGACGGGTGCCGAGGTGATACAGCTTTCCGATCATTGTGAGGTTCTCGCGGCCGGTCAGGTACTCGTCTACGGCCGCGTACTGGCCGGACAGCCCGATGTTGCGCCGCACCTCCTCGGACTGCGCGACGATGTCGAAGCCGGCGACCGTGGCCGTGCCGCCGTCCGGAGCCAGCAGGGTCGTGAGGATGCGCACCGCGGTGGTCTTGCCGGCACCGTTGGGCCCGAGGAGGCCCAGGATGGTTCCCTGCGGGACGACCAGGTCCACCCCGTCGAGCGCACGCACCGGTCCGCTGCGAGTCTCGTAGATCTTGACCAGGCCGTGGGCCTCGATGGCCGCCGTCATCGGGTCACGATCACGGGGTGTAGTCCGCCACGGCCAGGATCTCCACGTCCATGGGATTCCCGTTGGGGAGGGTGTAGGTCACGGTGTCCCCGACCTTGTGGCCGCTGACGGCGCCGCCCAGCGGCGACGTCGGCGAGTAGACCTCGATCGAGGCGTGCACCGATTCCTCCCGGGAGGCCAGCAGGAACGTCTCCTCCATGTCCAGGGAAAGGAACCGCACGGTGACCACCTTGCCGTGGGCGGCCTCGTCGGGGGCGGACTCCGGGGTACCGATCTGGGCCTTGTCGAGCATCCGCTGCAACTGCTTGATCCGTGCCTCGTTGTGACCCTGCTCGTCCTTGGCTGCGTGGTACCCGCTGTTCTCCTTGAGGTCGCCCTCTTCGCGGGCCAACTCGATGCGTTTCACGATCTCGGCGCGGCGGGGGCCCTCTCTCTCGGACAGTTCGGCCTGGAGTGCGTCGTACGCCTCCTGGGTGAGCCAGGTGATGTCGCTCATGATCGCCTCCGCTTCGCGTCGTCCCGAGGGTACCGGGGGCGTCGCGCACGGCGCAGCGCCTCAGGGGATCGCGACACCGGGCGGGAAGTCGGGGGGTGGCGCGGACACCGGTTCGCCCGCGCGGGCGCAGCCGAGGACCGCGACCGAGGCGGCCGGGAACAGGGTCGGCAGGTCGACCCGCTGCGTGCTCGGCGACGAGTCGAACCTCAGCTGCCGGTACCCGATGTCGGTGCTGTCGGTGTCCTGGGCCCGCACGACGCAGTCCACGGGGCCGTCGCTGGTGCCGCGCAACTGGACGTCCACACTGACCCGGTCCGGGCTGGCGCGCCACGCCAGGGCGTTGCCTTCGATGCCGGCGCCGCGCGTGAGGGCGACGGCGGCGAAGACAGCGGCCCCCAGGTAGACCGCCACGACGCCGCCCACCAGCAGTCGGCGCGGCCAGGGGTTGCGGTCCAGCCCGTAGCGCAGTCGCAGGATCTCGTCGGACGTCGGTTCGGTGGCGGTCTGCGACACGACGTCCTCCCTCCGCGGCGAGCGCTCACGTCGGCCGGTCCCGGGGTGATTGGTCCGGGCGGCACGCCCCTGCGACACTAGTGTGCGAGAGTCCGGCAAAGGAGCGCACATCGCCATGGTCTCAGGAACCGTCCACTGGCTGGCGGAGACTCCCTCACCGCCGCCGGTGCGTTACGTGGACCCCCAGACCGTGGGGCCGGGCCTCACCGGCTTCGTGATCTTCGTGTTCCTGTGCGGCGCGGTGTTCCTGCTGTGGAAGTCGATGAACAAACAGCTCAAGAAGATCGACTTTGAGGAGGAGAGTCCCCGGCCTGTCAACGCGCCGTTCACATCGACCGGTCCGCAGGACGCCCGGAAAGGGTCGGACCCGGACTCATGACCCCGGCCCTGCGGGTGCTCACCACTCCCGCCTGGATCCTGCGCACGGTCGTCGCCCTCCTCGCGGTCGTGGTCTGCCTCGTGGCCTCGGCGTGGCAGTACCAGCGCACCTCAGGCGAACTCGCGGTCGCGCGGGCCGCCCAATCCCTCCCCGTGGCGTACCAGGACGTCGTGACCGGGGACCGCGAGTCGCTGGCCACCGAGTGGCTCGGCCGCAGCGTGGTCGTGGCCGGTGTCGTCGGCGAGCGCTCCCTGATCCGCTCGCGGCTGTCCCAGGGCGGCCAGCCCGGGTATCTGGTCGTGGATCAGGTCCGACTGGACGACGGGCGCGCCGTGGCGGTCCTGCAGGGATGGGTGCCGCGACCGGCGGAGGCGCCCGCGTTGGCGGGGGACCGGATCCAGGTGACCGGACGCCTGCAACCGCCCGAGAACTTCTACGCGGACGCGCCCGTCGCCGCGACCGGCCCCCTGCTGACCATCACCGACCGCGGTCTGGCGGGGCAGTGGGGGGATGCCCCTGCGCCCGGGTACGTCACGGTCGTGGGGGAGCCGGCCGCACCCGGTTTCGGGCCCGTACGCCCTGTGGTCGGGGCCGACCCCGACGTGCCCTTCCCCCTGCAGAACGCCTTCTACAGTCTGCAGTGGCTGATCTTCGCGGGCGTCGTCGTCTTCATCTGGGCGCGGTTCTTCCGCGACGATGTGCGTCAGGAGCGTGGCGAGTCCCGGGTTAGCCTGTAGGCGATGACCGAGAACCCCACCCCCAAAGGCCTCTCCGGGGCGCTCACCCGGTTCCGCGTGATGGCGTTCGTGACAGGGGTCGTCCTGGCTTTCATGACGGTGGTGGGATTGCCGTTCAAGTACGTCTTCCACGGCCAGGCCCTGTGGTACACCCTCGGCTGGCAGGCCCACGGCTGGCTGTACCTGATCTACGTCGCGGTCACGCTCGACCTGGTGTTCCGGCTGCGGTGGCACCTCGGCCGCGCGGTCCTGATCCTGCTGGCCGGCACGATCCCGTTCATGAGTTTCGTGGCCGAGCGCTACGTCACCAAGCGGGTCGCACCGATGATCCCACCGGAGCCGGCCGTGCCGGCGCCTTCGCGCGTCGACGGGCGCTGAGCCACCGCGCGCCCGGTCGCCGTCCGCTGGGCTAGCCTCGGACACGACGTACGGGAAAGGGGACAGCATGGGCCTGCGCGACATGCTGTACACGACCTACGCCGGCCGGGTGCGCCGGCACCTCGATCCCGGCCAGACCCCGCGCCATGTCGGGGTCATCCTCGACGGCAACCGGCGCTGGGCCTCCGGCAAGGGATCTTCCAGCGAGAGTGGCCACCGGGCCGGGGCCGCCCGCATCGCGGAGTTCCTGGGGTGGTGCGAGGAGGCGGGCGTCGAGGTCGTCACCCTGTGGCTGCTGTCGACCGACAATCTGCAGCGGGATCCCGAGGAGTTGTCCCCGCTGCTGGCCATCATCGACGAGACCGCCCACGACCTGGCGGAGCGGGGACGGTGGCGGATCCAGCCGGTGGGCGCCCTGGACCTGCTCCCCGACGACTTCACGGCGTCCCTGAAGTCCGTGGCGGAGGAGACCGCGGGCAACGAGGGGCTCCTGGTCAACATGGCCGTCGGGTACGGCGGGCGCCGCGAACTCGTCGACGCGGTGCGCTCCCTGCTGCAGGAGCACCACGAGAAGGGCACCAGCCTCGACGACCTGGCCCAATTCCTCGACGCCGAACACATCGCCGACCATCTGTACACGAAGGGGCAGCCGGACCCCGACCTCGTGATCCGTACCTCCGGGGAGCAGCGGCTTTCGGGCTTCCTCCTGTGGCAGAGCGCACATTCCGAGTTCTACTTCTGTGAGGCGTTGTGGCCGGATTTCCGGGAAGTGGACTTCTTGCGGGCCCTGCGCGCCTACGCCCAGCGGGAGCGCCGGTTCGGGAGTTGACGGGACACCCTGTGGGGATGTCCCGGAGGTGGCGCCCGGGCTGCTTACGATGAGCCGGTGTCACTGCTCCAGCGCACCGGGTCTCCGACGGACTCCCCGCCCTCGCGGTACCGCCCGGGGGTCGTGGAGTTGTTTGCGGGCGCGGCTGTCCTGCTGGTCGTGCTGCAGCCTCTCCTGCAGACCTGGTTCGACGCCCCGGCGCTGAAGGCGGCCACCACGATTTTCGTGGCCGTCGTCATGCAGGCGCTGCCCTTCCTGGTCCTGGGCGTGGTCCTGTCGGCCGTGATCAACGCCTATGTGCCGCCGTCCTTCTGGCAGCGGGCCCTTCCGAGTCGGCCGGCGCTCGCCGTCCCCGTCGCCGGGTGCGCCGGAGCGATCGTGCCCGGGTGCGAGTGCGCCTCCGTCCCCGTCTCCGGGTCCCTCATGTCGCGCGGTGTCGCCCCCGCAGCTGCGTTGGCGTTTCTCCTGTCGTCGCCCGCCATCAACCCCGTGGTGATCGTCTCCACCTTCGTGGCCTTCCCGAACAACCCGACGATGGCGGTGGCGCGGTTCGCCACGTCGCTGCTGGTGGCGATGCTGATGGGGTGGCTGTGGTTGCGGTTTGGGCGGGGAGAGTGGTTGCGCGTGCCGCGCCGGGAGCACCCGGCCGGGGTCTCCCGGCACCGGGTGTTCCTGGACTCGGCGACCCACGACTTCCTGCATGCGGGGGGTTTCCTGGTCATCGGCGGTCTGGCGGCCGCTGCCCTGAACGTCTTCGTCCCCCGCGAGTGGCTGACGACGCTCGCCGACCAGCCGGTGCTCTCGGTCGTGGCGCTGGCCGGGCTGGCCGTCCTGCTCAGCATCTGTTCCGAGGCCGACGCCTTCGTGGCGGCCAGCCTCAGCGAGTTCTCGGCCACCGCTCTCCTGGCGTTCATGGTGGTCGGTCCCATGGTGGACATGAAACTCATCGCGCTGCAGACGGGAACCTTCGGCCGCCGGTTCGCGGTCCGGTTCGCCCCCGCCACCTTCGTCGTCGCGGTGGTCTCCTCCCTCGTGGTCGGGGCGGTGCTACTCCGGTGAGGCGCGACGTGCAGGGCATTCTGCTGCTCCTCGTCGGGGTCACCGTGCTGCGCCTCGCCGTGGGCGGCCAGTACCTGTTCTACGTGGCGGAGGGGATGAAGTCCTTCCTGCTGGCGTCGGGTGTGGCCCTGCTGGTCTTCGGGGGATACACGCTCTGGCAGGCGGTACGGGCGGGGCGCGCCCCGGCGGTGATCGACCTCACCGCGGACAGCCACGATCATTCGCATGGTCCCCGGGTGGCCTACCTGCTGTTGCTGCCGGTACTCGCCGTGTACGTCGTCGCGCCCTCTGCGCTGGGAGCCTTCAGCGCGAGCCGGCAGGCCGCATCGTCGGTGGCCCCCGCCGCGCAGGCCGACCTCCCGGCGCTGCCCGCCGGCGCCGTCGCCGACCTGTCCCTGCGCGACTACGTGATCCGCGCCGTCTGGGACGACGGACGGACGCTACGCGACCGGGACGTCCGCATGGTCGGCTTCGTCACCCCCGACCCTGCCGGGGGATGGTGGCTCACCCGCATGGCCATGACCTGCTGCGCGGCCGACGCGCAGGCCTCGCGCATCAAGGTCCTCGGGGCCGGCGACCTGCCGGCCGACACGTGGGTCGAACTGACCGGGACCTGGACGCCAGGCGGCGGAGTGCACGCCGCCGCCGCCATCCCCCTCGTCCGCGCGGCCCACGTGACGCCCGTCGCCGAACCCCACAACCCGTACGAGTAGGCGATGGGCGCAGGACATTCGCACGATCAGGAGGACTGGTCGCTGCCGCCGGAGCTCCGCAAGTACGTGCTCGGCACGGTGCTGGTCCTGGTGGCCGTCACCGTCCTCGGCATGGTGTGGCTGTGGCCCCGCGGCGAGACCCCGAGCCTGGGGGAGACCCAGTACGCGACCGGGCGGGTCAGCGACCTCCGCGCCTGCGTGCCCGCCCAGCCGGACTGCCAGGAGGCGGTGATCGAGGTCCTGGACGGTCCCGCCCCCGGCGGCAGCACCATCCAGAGCCTGCAGGCGGGGCAGGGCGGTCCCCAGGTGGAGGTCGGCTCCGAGGTGTGGCTGACGGTGGTGCCGGACGGCGAACGGGTGGCCTACGGCTTCGCCGACGTCAAACGCGACCAGGCGCTCCTGCTCCTGGTGCTCCTGTTCGCCGCGGCCGTGGTCGTCCTGTCCCGCTGGAAGGGAGTGACCGCGCTGCTGGGTCTGGTGGTCTCCATCGTCATCCTCGGCGCCTTCGTGCTGCCGGCGCTGCTGCAGGGGAGCTCCCCTCTGGCGGTGGCTGCCGTGGGGGCCGCGGCAATCGCCATGGCGACCATGGGACTGGCGCACGGCTTCACCATCCGCACCGCGGTGGCGCTCATCGGAACCGTCATCGCGCTCCTGCTGACCGCGGTCCTGGGCGCAGTCTTCACGGTTGCCGCCAGTTTCACCGGGGTGGGCGGGGAAGACGCCTTCTACCTGCAGAACGCGCCGATCGACTTCGCCATCGACCTGCGCGGACTGTTCCTCGCCGGACTGGTGATCGGTGCGCTCGGCGTGCTCGACGACGTCACGGTCACGCAGGCGGCAGCGGTCTGGGAGGTGCGGCGGGCACGGCCGGAGAGTTCCCTCCGGGACCTGTTCGCCGCCGGGATGCGGGTGGGTCGCGACCACGTGGCCGCCACGGTCAACACGCTCGTACTCGCCTACATCGGGGCCTCGCTGCCCCTGTTCCTGATCCTGGTCATGTCGCAGTCGTCCCTCACCCACACGCTGAGCAGCGAGTTCATCGCGCAGGAGGTCGTCCGCTCCCTGGTCGGCAGCCTGGGGATCATCGCCGCGGTGCCGATCACGACCTTCGCGGCCGCCTGGATCCTGACCCGGTCCCCCCTCCCCGATCGGGTCGCCGCGACCTGACCCCCCGGCGTGGCGCACCGCCCCCGGCCCCGCGGGCACGTAGCGTCGGGCTATCCGGGCGAGCGGAGGTCGTATGTCGGGGTCGCAGGACGAGATCACCAGCGGGCCCGAGCCGCGCCGGACCTATGTACTGGACACGTCGGTCCTGCTGAGCGATCCCCTCGCGATGACCCGGTTCGCGGAGCACGACGTCGTCGTGCCGCTCATCGTGGTGACCGAACTCGAGGCCAAACGCACCCACCCCGAGTTGGGGTACTACGCCCGTCAGGCGCTGCGGTTCCTCGACGACCGTCGCGTGGAGCTGGGGCGGCTGGACATCCCCACCCCGGTCGGTGAGGCCGGAGGCACCCTGCGGGTCGAGATCAACCATACGGACGCGGAGATCCTCCCCCCGGGGTTCCGGCTGGGGGACAACGACTCCCGCATCCTGTCGGTGGCGCGCAACCTCGCCGCGGAGGGATGCGACGTGGTGCTGGTGTCCAAGGACCTCCCGATGCGCGTCAAGGCCGCGGTCCTGGGACTGGCCGCCGAGGAGTACCGCGCCGAATTGGTGGTGGAGTCGGGGTGGACCGGGATGGTCGACCTCGAAGTCTCCGGGGGCGACATCGACCGGCTGTACGAGAGGGGTTTCCTCGACCCTCCGCAGGGTGACGACACCACGGACCTGCTGCCCAACGCAGGAGTCGTGCTGATCAGTGAACGCGGGAGTGCGCTGGGTCGCGTGGTGCCGGACAAGCGGATCCGGTTGGTGCGCGGGGACCTCGAGGCCTTCGGGGTACATGGCCGCAGCGCGGAGCAGCGCATCGCCCTCGACGCCCTGCTAGACCCGGAGATCGGCATCGTGTCCATGGGTGGGCGGGCCGGTACGGGCAAGAGTGCGCTGGCGCTGGCCGCCGGACTGGAGTCGGTCGTCGAGCGCGGCGCGCACCGCAAGATCATGGTCTTCCGCCCCCTGTACGCGGTGGGGGGTCAGGAGCTGGGCTACCTGCCCGGGTCGGAGCACGAGAAGATGTCACCGTGGGGCCAGGCGGTGTTCGACACCCTGTCCGCGATCACGTCGCCGGAAGTCATCGACGAGGTCCTGGCCCGCGACCTGCTCGAGGTCTTGCCGCTGACGCACATCCGGGGACGCTCCCTGCATGACGCGTTCGTCATCGTCGACGAGGCCCAGTCGTTGGAGCGCAACGTGCTTCTGACGGTGCTCTCCCGGATCGGCAAGGACAGCCGGGTGGTGCTGACGCACGACATCGGGCAGCGCGACAACCTGCGGGTCGGCCGCCACGACGGAGTGGTGGCGGTCATCGAGAAGCTCAAAGGACATCCGCTGTTCGCCCACATCACCCTGACCCGCGCGGAACGCTCGCCGGTCGCCGCTCTCGTCACGGAGATCCTCGCGGGACTCTGAGTCGCCGATCCGGTGGTTCTGGGCGGAAGTCCGGCGTCGCCCCCCGGGGGTGACCTACCGTTCCCCCATGCCCCTTCCCGGACTGCTGTGTGCCGCTGTCGCGGCGGGCTGCCTGGCCATGCCGGCTCCGGCCGCGCCGCAGGTGGACGTGACGGCCCAGCGGGGCGCACCGGTCATCGGCGGCTGGTTCGGCAACTGGCACCCACCCGAGACCGTGGCGCAGAAGGTGAAGGACGGCCGCGGCGTGCTCACCGATGTGGCGATCTTCGGGTGGCAGTTCGCGGGACGGTCCCGCCCCGTCTGCGCCCTCACCTTCCACTCCGGGTGTGTGCCCGCATCCGCGAAACGTCCCTACGAATCGGCGGAGCTGGCCGCGTCGTGGTCGGAACTGGGGGACGTGCGCACCTGGGTCTCCCACATCGACCTGGATGCGGCCCGCTCCGGCCAACTGGCCGGCGTGCTCCGTCATAACTCGCGGCGCCGCGACCTGATCGCGACGCTCGTGACGTGGACGGTCGACCTCGGAGCGGACGGGCTGGATCTGGACTGGGAGAGTTTCGCCTACCACGACGGGTCGGGGTCGTGGCGCCGCACCCGCCCGGCCTTCGTGGCCACCATCCGGCAGTTGGCGGCGGCCCTGCACAAGAAGGACCGGATGCTGTCCGTCACGGTGCCCGCGGGAGCACAGCCGTTCACCGCCGACGGGCGTCCGCGGTCCGGGTCCGGATACTGGGTCTACGACTGGGGCGCCATCGCTGACTCCGTGGACCGGCTGAACCTGATGACCTACGACTACTCGTGGGACCGGCCCGGTCCCATCGGCCCCAACCCGTGGGCGCGGCAGGTCGTGCGGTCCGCCATCGTCCAGATGGGCCGCGACAACGCGCACAAGATCGTGGTCGGGGTGCCGCTGTACGGCAAGTCCTGGCCGACGCCCGGCGTGGGGGGACGCCCCCGCACGATCGGGAAGTGCCCGGCGGCCTGGCGTCCGGACAGTTCCGCCGACCTGTTCTCCGTGACTGCCGCCGATGCCCGTGCCCTGGCCCGGGAGCACGGCACGCGCCCGCGGCTGGACCGCCGGACCGGTGAGTACACGTTCCGCTACGGGGAGCGGGCCAGTGGTCGGGTGAAGCGGGGCGCCCGGACTCGCACGTGCACGCTGTCCCGCACGGTCTGGTTCTCCTCCGGCAAAGCCCTCGTGAAACGCGCGCAGATGGCCCGCGACGAGGGCATCGGCGGGGTCTACGCCTGGAACCTGGCCGGCACCGACCGCGGGATGTACCGCTCCTACCAGCGGGCGATCGGCTGACGCTCAGTCGCCGGGCGGTCCCACCGGGATCCGGTTGGCCACCGGACGCAGCCGGTCGGCGAAGAAGTCGTTGCCCTTGTCGTCGACGATCACGAACGCCGGGAAGTCCTTGACCTCGATGCGCCAGACCGCCTCCATCCCCAACTCCGGGAAGTCGAGGACCTCCACCTTGGTGATGTTGTCCTGCGCGAGGCGGGCCGCGGGGCCACCGATCGAGCCCAGGTAGAACCCCCCGTTCTCGTGGCACGCCCGGGTCACGCCGGGGGAACGGTTCCCCTTGGCGAGCATCACGAAGGACCCCCCGGCCTTCTGGAACTGGTCGACGTAGGAGTCCATCCGTCCGGCCGTCGTCGGCCCGAAAGAACCGGAGGGCAGGCCGTCGGGGGTCTTGGCGGGACCGGCGTAGTAGACGCAGTGGTCGCGCAGGTACCAGGGCATCTCCTCGCCGCGGTCGAGCATCTCCTTGATCTTGGCGTGGGCGATGTCGCGCGCCACCACCATGGCGCCGGTCAGGCTCACGTGGGTGCCGACGGGGAGCCGGGACAACTCCTCGCGGACCCGGTCCATGGGCTGATCGAGATCGATCCGGACGATCTCGTCGTCCTCGGTGGGTTCGTGGTCCGGCAGGTAGTGCGCCGGGTCGGCCTCGAGCCGCTCGAGGAAGACCCCCTCGGCGGTGATCTTGCCCAGGGCCTGCCGGTCGGCGGAACACGAGACGGCGACCGCGATGGGTACGGACGCTCCGTGTCGGGGCATGCGGATCACCCGGACGTCATGGCAGAAGTACTTGCCGCCGAACTGAGCGCCGATATCGAAACTGCGGGTCAGTTCCAGGATCTGCTGCTCGGTGTCCAGGTCGCGGATCGCGTGGCCGGCCAGCGACCCCCGGGTCGGCAGGGCGTCGAGGTAGCGGGCGCTGGCCAGTTTCGCCGTCTTCAACGCATCCTCGGCGCTGGTGCCTCCGACAACCACGGCCAGGTGATACGGCGGGCAGGCGGCGGTCCCGAGTTCCCGCAGCTTCTCGTCGAGGAACGACATGAGGGACTCGGGGTTCAGGACCGCCTTGGTCTGTTGGTAGAGGAACGACTTGTTGGCGGACCCACCGCCCTTGGCCATGACCAGGAACTTGTAGGACTGGGCGTCCTCTGGCGCGGTGGCCGCGTAGAGGTCGATCTGGGCGGGGAGGTTCGTCGCCGTGTTGCGTTCCTCCCACATGGTCAGCGGGGCCATCTGCGAGTAGCGCAGGTTGAGCGTCTGGTAGGCGTCGTAGACCCCGCGGCTGAGGGGTTCCTCGTCCGGCCCGTCGGTCAGGATGTGCTGGCCGCGTTTGCCCATGATGATGGCGGTGCCGGTGTCCTGGCACATGGGCAGCACCCCGCCGGCCGCGATATTGGCGTTCTTGAGCAGGTCGAGGGCGACGAAGCGGTCGTTGGGACTGGCCTCCGGATCATCCAGAATCGTGCGCAACTGCTGCAGGTGCCCCGGGCGCAGCAGGTGCTGCACGTCGGCGATGGCGTGGTAGGCGAGCAGGCGCAGCGCCTCGCGCTCGACACGGAGGAACCGCTGTCCGGCAGCCTCCACCACGGACACCCCGTCGCTGGTGAGCAGTTTGTAGTCGGTCGTGTCCGGCCCCAGCGGCAGGAGGGGGGAGTAGGAGAACTCGGCCATGGGCACAGCCTATGGCCCCGCGACGCTGCCGGGCGGCCGGGTGTGGGGCAGCATAGGGGGGTGACCGAGTCCAGGACCGAGCCCGCCAAACGGCAACTGCCGAAAACGGTGCGGGACATGGCGCTGTCGATGGGCATCGTCGCCGGGATCATCTTCCTGGTCCTGCTCCTCACCTGGCGCCCGCAACCCGACCCGGTCCGCGCCGTCGACCCCGGGCCCGCCGCGCAGACCGCGCAGATCGTGGCCGACTTCCCACTCGTGCTGCCGCGGGTGCCCGCCGGCTGGCAGGCCACGTCCGCGCGGTTCGAACCGACCGAGGAGTCCGACGAATTGCCCGTCTGGTTCACCGGGTGGGTCGGCCCCGGCGACCAGTATGTGGCGGTGGTGCAGTCGGAGAACGACACCGAGTCCTTCATCGAGGAACAGACGCTCGACGGTCTGCCCGCTGAGGATGCACCTCCCACCCCGGGCTGGCAGCCTCTGACCGGGAACGACCAGCGCTCGCTGGTGCGCACCGCGGGCGGCGTCACCACGATCGTGACGGGAACGCTGCCCTGGCCGGAATTGATCGCCTTCCGTGACTCCTTGCGGCCGCTGTCTCAGAAGGGCGCGTCGGGCTGAGCGGGCGGCTGTTCGCCGACGACCTCCGACAGGCGTTTGTCGGCGGCGTCCAGGTAGTCGCTGCACCGGCGGGCCAGGGCCTCGCCCCTCTCCCACAGCCGCAGGGCCTCGTCCAGCGGCGCGTCCCCGGCCTCCAGACGACCGACGATGGCCGCCAGGCCGTCGCGGGCCTGCTCGTACGACAGGGAGGCCGGGTCGGCCTCCAGCAGCACTGTCAGGTCGTCGCTCATCTGTCCTCCTCCGGGTCGACGGTCACGGCGAACGATCCCCGCGCCACCCGCACGTCCAGTGGCTGTCCGGCCCGCACGGTGGTGGCGTCGACCACGACGCCACCACCGGGGTCGCGCACGATGGCGTAGCCCCGCTCCAACGTGGCCTGGGGGGACAGCGCGGCCAGTCGGCCGGTCTCGGCGTCCAGGCGTTGCCGGGCCTCGCGCAGGCCACCGCGTGCCGCCCGGCGCAACTGGACCAGGTCGTGGGCGAGGTCGCGCTGCCGCGCGGCCAGGAGGTCATGGGGACGCTGGCGGACAGGACGGTCGGCGAGAGCAGCGAGTCCGCGCCGTTCGTGGCGCAACCGACCGGACAGGGCGGCTGCCGACCGGCGCCGGTAGTCGCCGAGCCGCTGTCTCTGCTCGGCCAGGATGCGCTGCGGGCCGGCCATGACGGGCCGGTCGGTCAGGTTGCCGATGATGAGGCGTTCCCGGGCGATGCGGTCGCCGCACAGGGTGCGGACCCGGCTGAGGGCGTCCGCCACGTAGTCACACTCCGCCAGGAGGTCCGGGACGACGAGTTTGCCGGCGGCGGTGGGAGTCGACGCGCGTACGTCGGCCACGAGGTCGAGCAGCGGGCTGTCCTCCTCGTGACCGATGGCGGAGATCACGGGGGTAGCCGCCGCGAACACAGCCCGCAGCATCGTCTCGTTGCTGAATGGCAGCAGGTCCTCGAACGACCCCCCGCCCCGAGTGATCACGATGACGTCGACGTGGGGGTGGTTGTCCAGCTCGACGAGCGCCGAGACGACGTCGGCCACCGCTTCGGCGCCCTGCACGCTCACCTGCCGGACCTCGAAGAGGGCGCCGGGCCAGTGATGCCGCGCGTTCACTTCCACATCGCGCTGGGCGGCGCTGTTGGTGCCACAGATCAGGCCGATCCGGGTGGGCACCACAGGCAGTGGCTGCTTGTGCTCATCGCGGAACAGGCCCTCCTGGGCCAGGGTCTGCCGGAGATGCTCGAGTTGCTGCAGGAGGGCGCCGACCCCCACGGTCCGGAACGCCGCCGCCCGCCACGTCAGAGCGCCGGTCCGATCGAAGTAGTTGACCTTGAGCTGCGCGACGACCCGCTGCCCCTCGGCCAGACCCGCCGCCCGCGCTGCGGTGGCTGTGGCCATGAGCGGGATCGAGATATCGGTGTCAGGGTCCCGCAGGGTGATCCACACCGTGGAGCGGCGGGCGCGGACCTGGGACACCTGACCTTCGACCCACACCTGTCCCAGGCGGTCGATCCACTGGCGGATGAGACGGGCGGCCGTGCGCACCGGGATGGGGGACTCGCTGCTCGTGCCCGGCTTGTCGGCGGTCATGGGCCCACCCTAGTGGTCCGCGCCGACATGGCCGGTTGCGTGGGAACACCTACGATGGACCTATGCACAAGACGGGCAAGAGGGTTCTGTTGGCGTCCCCGCGTGGGTATTGCGCGGGAGTCGAGCGCGCCGTCGACACCGTGGAACAATTGCTGGAGCGGCAAGGGGCACCGATCTACGTCCGCAAGGAGATCGTGCACAACCGCCACGTCGTCGAGACCCTGCAGGCACAAGGCGTGATCTTCGTCGAGGAGAACGACGAGGTCCCCGAGGGGGCCACGGTGGTCTTCTCCGCCCACGGTGTGGCCCCGGTCGTGCATGAGGAGGCGGCGGCCCGCCAACTCACCGCTGTCGACGCCACCTGTCCGCTCGTCTCCAAGGTCCACAACGAGGCCCGGCGGTTCGCGCGGGAGGGGTACCGCATCCTGCTCATCGGGCATGAGGGGCACGAGGAGGTCATCGGCACCACGGGCGAGGCCCCGGCACACATCACGCTGGTCGACGGCCCCGCAGAGGCCCGGACCGTGCAGATCGCCGAGGAGAAGGTGGCGTGGCTGTCGCAGACGACTCTGTCGGTCGACGAGACCCTGGCCACCGTCGCCGTGCTGCGGGAGAGGTTCCCCCATCTCGTCGACCCGCCCAGCGATGACATCTGCTACGCGACCCAGAACCGGCAGGAGGCCGTCAAGGAGATCGCGCCGCAGTGTGACCTGCTCATCGTGGTCGGGTCGCTCAACTCGTCGAACAGTGTGCGGTTGGTGGAGGTCGGACGGTTGGCCGGCGCCCGAGACGCCGTCCGGGTCGACAGTGCCGGGGAACTGGACGACGGCATTCTGGCCGGCGTCTCCACCGTCGGGGTCACGTCCGGCGCGTCCGTCCCGGATGTCCTGGTGCGGGAGGTGCTGCAGTGGTTGGCCGAACGGGGATACGCCGACGTCGAGACGGTGACGACCACGCAGGAGACCCTCACCTTCGCGCTCCCGAAGGAACTGCGTCGGCGCTGAGGCAGGAGGCCCGGGTCGGCGGCGTCAGCGCCGGGAGCGCAGCAGGCGACGACCCGCGAGGATGACTAGAGCGGCCACGACGGCCGCGAGTTGGGCGGGTGCCTGGGCTGTCAACGTCGCCATCACCATCGCCAGCTCCCGGGTGACCGAGAACCCGCTTCCGACCAGAGTCACCTGGCCCAGCGTCACGACCACCAGGAAGAAGGCCACGGGGGGGAACCACACGGGGAACCAGCCCAGGCGGGGGGAGCAGATCAGCGTCGCCACCACGGTCCCGGCCACGAGCCCGTAGCCGGCCAGCGGTGGCACGACCGTCATCCCATTCAGGACAAAGCCCAGCAGGCAGCCGGCCAGCGCGGCCACGAGAATCACGAGGAAGGTGCCCCGGGCTGTCACGCCACCGCCGGGCGAAACCAGCGGTCCAGGAGGTGCGGTCTCCGGTCGTTGCCGCGCCGTCAGGTCCACCACCGTCGCATCGGCCGGGTCGGGTGCCGACAGGTCGGTCTCCCACCACGGGCTGTGCCCGTCGCCGGTGCTGTGGGTTGACTGTGACACTCCACCACCATAAGTGCCGGGGTCGGCGATGCGGAGGAGCGCCCGCCTTGTGTCGGGTCAGGCGGCCCCCGAAGCCGATTCCGGGGTGACCTCCGGCCGGGTCGCGGCCGGCGGGGACTGCGGATCCCGCACGTCAACCCAGTCGGGCGCCGTCAGGCGGCGCGGCTGGTCCGCCACCGTTCCGACGGTGGCGAGTTCGCAGTCGGATACCCCCATCTCCTGCATACGGCGTCCACTGACCAGCACCCGGCGCTCCACGCTGCCCACCAGCCCGTTGTAGTCCGCCACCGCTCGGCTGAGGGACTTGCCGACCTTGTCGAACTTGTCGGCCATCCCGACCAGACGGTCGTACAGTTCCACCCCGGCCGCCTGGATGGCGCGGGCCTGCTGCGCCATCTCCACCTGCCGCCATGAGTACGTGATGGTGTGGAGCATGGCGAGCAGGGTGGTGGGGGTGGCGAGCAGTACCTTGCGGTCCAGGCCGTACTGGATCATGTCGGGGCTTGCCTCGAGGGCGCTGCTGAGGAGGCCTTCGCTGGGCAGGAAGAGGATCACGAATTCGGGGGAGTTGTACCGCCGCCAGTACTCCTTGCCGCCCAGGGACTGGATGTGGCCGCGGACCAGGCGCCCGTGTTCGGCCAGGGCCTCCTCAGCGTCGCCATCCTCCGCGGCCAGGCGCAGGAACGCGTCGAGGGGGACCTTGCAGTCCACAACGGCATGGCGGTCACCGGCGAGGTCGACCACCAGGTCCGGCCGCAGCGCGGCACTCTCACCGTCCCCGGAGGTGTGGTCCTGCTCGACGAAGTGCACGTGGCGTACCAACCCGGACGCCTCGACGAGAGTCCGCAACTGCATCTCCCCCCACGCGCCCCGCTTCTCCGTGCGGCCCAGGGCGGCCGTGAGGGCACGTGCCTCGCGCTGCACGCCCTGACTGGCAGCCGCGAAGTCCCGCGCCATCCGCGAGACGCGTTCCCCGAGTTCGGCCTCCGAGCGGGCGCGCCGGTGCTCGGCGTCGGACATCTGCTCCCGGAGCCCGCGCAGGGCCTGCTGCAGGGGCTGGATCTGCTTCTCCAGGTCTCCGTTGTGGCGCCGCTGCCAGGCCAGGTCCTCCTCCGTGCGCAGGCGGGTGCTCTCGGCCTCCCGCAGCCTGCCGGCCTGCTCGGCCAGTTGCTCCCGCAGGGCGCTGTGGTCCGCGGCAGCGGCGTGTCGGCGCCGAGTGGCCAGCTGCCAGCCCACGGCGATTCCCGCGAGGAGGCCGACCAGCGCCACCACCGTCAGGGTCAGGGTCGTATCGCTCATGGGGGCACTGTCCCGTAGGGGTCCGACACCAGGGTGGCGGGCGGAGGGGTGGGTCTCTCCTAGAATCCCCGGATGGGTTCTCTTTCCATCGGCATCGTGGGTCTTCCCAACGTCGGCAAGTCGACGCTGTTCAACGCCCTGACCAAGAACCCGGACGCTGCACTGGCGGCGAACTACCCATTCGCCACCATCGAACCCAACACGGGCGTGGTGGCGGTTCCCGACGAACGACTGCCCAGGCTGGCCGACATGTTCGGCTCGGAGCGCATCCTCCCGGCGACGGTGACGTTCGTGGACATCGCGGGCATCGTCCGGGGTGCCAGCGAGGGTCAGGGTCTGGGCAACAAGTTCCTGTCGCATGTGCGTGAGGCGGACGCCATCTGCCAGGTACTGCGCGCCTTCAGCGACCCCGACGTCGTGCACGTCGAGGGACGCGTCTCCCCGGCCGAGGACATGGCCACGATCAACACCGAGCTGATCCTGGCCGACCTCCAGACCGTGGAGAAGGCGCTGCCGCGGTTGGTGAAGGAGGCGCGCAACGACAAGTCCCGGGCTCCCGTGCTGGCCGCCGCCGAGCAGGCCCGGGAGATCCTCGACTCCGGCACCACCATCTTCGCGTCCGGTATGGACGCCGAACCGCTGCGGGAGTTGTTCCTCCTGACTGCCAAACCCTTCATCTACGTGATCAACGCCGATGAGGCGGAACTGACCGACGAGGACTTCCGCACGCGGATGCGGGACCTGGTGGCACCGGCAGAGGCGGTCTTCCTCGACGCGAAGGTGGAGTCGGAGTTGGTGGAACTGCCCGAAGAGGACGCCCTCGAACTGCTGGAGTCGGTCGGACAGACCGAGTCCGGGATCCACGCCCTGGCGCGGGTGGGTTTCGCGACGCTGGGCCTGCAGACCTACCTGACCGCGGGCCCCAAGGAGGCGCGGGCCTGGACGATCCCGGTGGGTGCCACCGCCCCGGAAGCCGCAGGCGTCATCCACACCGACTTTCAGAAGGGGTTCATCAAGGCCGAGGTCATCGGGTTCGACGAACTCATCACGGCAGGTGGCATGACGGCGGCGCGCGGCACGGGCAAGGTCCGCATGGAGGGCAAGGACTACGTGATGGCCGACGGCGACGTCGTCGAGTTCCGCTTCAACGTGTGACCACCCATCGGTCGGCGGGACTGCGCCGGCGGCTAGATCAGCAACATCGGCAGCATGCCGTCGATCTTCCCGGTTCTGAGCCATCGGGGTGTCAGGTCGCATCACGCCGCACCTCTCACTAGCGTTCGGGGAAAGGCAAGGAGGGCCATGTCGAAGAGCAATCCCGTCCCCAATCCCGCTGTCGCCGGCAACGTCAAGTGGAAGAACACCCCCGACCAGCACGACTACCCGGCCGCCGCCAGCTACCTCAGCCTGATCGCCGATGACGACACCGTGAAGGACATCGTGGCGCGGCTGGAGAAGGCCCCCATCAAGACTCACAAGGCCAAAGACATCCTCCGGGCGTCGGGACTCGCACTGCTTCCCCTCGACGATCAACACGTCATGGAGGACCTGCGCAAGGTGACCGAGGGGATCGAGTTGTCGCCCGTGCTCATCATCCGGGGAAAGATCCTCAAAGGGCTGCCGACGCAGATCGCCGACGGCTACCACCGCGTGTGCGCCAGCTACCACCTGGCGGAGAACACGGACATCCCCAGCCGCATCATCGACCTGTGAGGGCGGCCCGCATGGCACGCTGAGGGCGTGACCCCCTACGTCGCCGCGGCCCTGGTCCTGGTCAGTATCGCCCTGGGGTGGGCCGTGGGGCTGGCCCTGCACCGCTGGTTCCTCGGCCCCCGCATGGACTCCGAGGACGGGGATGTCGGCTTCACCGACGCCGTTGCCTTCGTCGGTGGCGCCTTCGGCATCATCCTCGGCCTCCTCCTGGTGTTCGCGGTCCAACACTTCGCCGACACGCGCGAGGTGGCGCGCCAGGAGGCCGCGTCGTCCGTGGCGCTGTTCAACGCCGTCAGCCCGTTTCCGGAGACGGAACGCAACGACATCCGGCGCTCCCTCATCTGCTACATGCGTGCGGTGACCGTCGACGACTGGCCGGCGGCCCGCGCGCTCGATCTGACCGGTTCCGAGAACGTGGCCACCTGGTCGGCGCGCATCCAGAGGGGGGTGGACGACGTAACCATGGACACCGAGATCCAGAAGTCCACGCACTACTTCCTGGTGGACCATTCCCTGCAACTGGACGCCGATCGCACGCTACGGCTGCAACTGGCGCTGCCTGAGATCCCCTTGGCGATCTGGTTCGTCATCTTCGTGTGCGCCTTCTCGTTCATCGCCCTGATGACCCTGCACGTGGGGTCCCGACGCCGACTGCGGCTGGTGACCAATCTGGTCTCCACGGGTGTCCTGGTCGCGATCGTCGCCAGTCTCGCGTCGCTGGACGAGCCGTACAGCGGCGCCACCGCCACCGTCACGCCGGTCGCCTTGGAGTCGGCGCTGCTGGCTCTACAGGACTCCTTTCCCCATGAGGACTGGAGCCCGTGCCCGGTACTGGCGCCGACTGTGATCGACTCCTGATGCCGCGGTCACGGAACGGCAACTGACCCGGCAGCCCCCGGCCGCGCATGCCATAGTGCTGCGACGGTCGCCCGGGGTGCGACCTCAGGATTGGCAGGAGGGGCCCGGCCATGGCCATGACCCGTGAGACGCTCGAGCAGTTGCGCGTCGATCACAAGGAGAAGTTCCGGCTCGCCGACCACGACCCGGCGTGGCTGCCGCCCGCCGCCGAGGCGATGTCCAAGAACAAGCGCAAAGAACTCGCCGAGCAGATGCTCGAGGACAACCGGGCCGAGCTCGCGGAGGCCCAGGACATGCTCTACGCCGACGACCGTTACGCGGTCCTGCTGGTCTTCCAGGCCATGGACGCCGCCGGCAAGGACAGCACGATCAAGCACGTGATGAGCGGCGTCAACCCACAGGGCTGCAGCGTGACGTCCTTCAAGAAGCCGAGCGACGAGGAACTCGACCACGACTTCCTGTGGCGGTGCAACAGGGCGCTGCCGCCCCGCGGCAACATCGGGATCTTCAACCGCTCCTACTACGAGGAGGTGCTCGTCACCCGCGTGCACCCCCAGATCCTCGACAGCCAGCGTCTGCCGGTCACCGCCCGCGGGAAGGCCTTCTGGAAGGCCCGCTACGACGACATCAACGCCTTCGAGCGCCACCTCGTGCGCAACGGGACGGTGATCCTGAAGTTCTTCCTGCACGTGTCGAAGGAGGAGCAGAAGGAGAGGTTCCTTGCGCGTCTCGACACCCCCGAGAAGAACTGGAAGTTCTCCGCGGCGGACATCCGGGAACGGGCCCGGTGGGACGACTACCAGGCTGCCTACGAGGAAGCCATCACGGCGACATCGACCCCGTGGGCTCCCTGGTGGGTGATCCCCGCCGACCGCAAGTGGGCGATGCGCACCGCGGTGTCGGATGTCATCACCACGACCATCAAGGGCCTCGACCTGCGCTACCCCGAGCTCAGTGACGCCGACCGGGAGGAACTCGCGGCCGCGCGGGCAGAGCTGGAGGCTGAGTGAGGCGCGCAGCGGCGGCCCTCCTGCTGCTCCCGCTCATCGCCTCCTGCGCATCCGAGAGCGGTACCGGGACCCCGGCCGCCCCGACCCCGGCACCCCCCATGGGGGCGGTGTCCGTCTCCACGACGGAACCCGCGCAACTGTTGCTGCCCGCCGTAGCCGCGGAGAGCGGTGCGGGGGACGCGGTCGACGCCATGTGGACGGGCCTGGTGGACTACGACCCCGTCACCGCGGAGCCGCGGCTGGCGAACGCCCAGTCGATCACCACGACCGACAACCGCACCTGGCAGGTCACGCTGAAACCGGGCTGGACGTTCCACGATGGAACCCCGGTCACCGCGTCGTCGTACGTGGACGCATGGAACTGGGCGGCCGCCTGCCAGCACGAGGCGACCAACCAGTCCTTCTTCGGGCCCGCCGGCGCCAACATCGCAGGCTACGAGCAGACCGCAGGCAGTGTCACCGCCAGCGGCAAGGTCAGCTGTCCCGCCCAGCCGGTTCCGTTGACCGGACTCACCGTGGACGGCGACCTGCAGTTCACCGTCCGGTTGGCGGAGCCATTGGCGGTCTTCGAGTCCATGCTGGGCTACTGGGCCTTCTCCCCGATGCCCCAGTCGTTCTTCAAGGACCCCGAGGTGTTCGCTGCCGCTCCGGTGGGCAACGGCCCCTTTCAGTTCGAGTCCCGCTCGCCCGGCACCGACATCCGCATGTCGGCCTACGAGCCCTACCCGGGCGTCGACCGCGCCCAGGTGCGCAACCTCGAGTGGCGGGTCTACAGCGATCTGGACACCGCCTACCAGGACGTGCGCTCCGGCCGGTTGGACCTGCTGACCAGGATGCCCACCGACGTCCTGCGTGACGACCGGTGGCGGCGGGAACTCGGCGAGGGCCACTACCTGCTCCGCCCGGCCGGGCTCTTCACGTCCCTCACCTTCCCCCTCTACGACAAGCGGTTCGCGTCCCCGGAGGTGCGCGCGGCCATGAGCCGCGCGGTGGACCGCCGCCGCATCGTCCACGACGTGTGGAACGACACCGTCGTCGCGGCCGACGCCTGGGCCCCGCCGGTGGTGGCCGGGTACGAGCCCGGCGCCTGCGGCGACACCTGCATCTACGACGACGCCGCCGCCAAGGAACTGCTGCAACGCGGTGGGGGTTTCCCGGGTGACCTGGCCATCGCCTACAACGAGGACGGCGGGCACGCCGAGTGGGTGGCCGCGGTCTGCCAGTCGATCATCAGCACCCTGGGTATCCCGTGCACCCCTCAGCCGTTCCCCACGCAGAAGGAGTTCCTGGAGGCCATCACCGCCAAACAGATGGTCGGGGTCTTCCGCACCTCCTGGCGGATGGACTATCCGAGCATCCAGAACTTCCTCGAGCCCCTGTACGGCAAGGCGGGGGCCAACGAGGGCGGCTATCACGACCCCCGCTTCGACGAACTGATGGCGGAGGCCCGCCGGCTCCCGGTCGCGGAGGCGATGGCGAAGTACCAGGAGGCGCAGGTCGTGCTCTCCGGGACGGTGCCCGCCATCCCCCTGTGGTCCGGCACCGTGCAGATGGGCTGGAGCCCCAAGGTGCAGCCCGGTCTGGTGATCACGCCGTTCGCGACCGTCGACCTCGGCAGTCTGCGGGTGGTGACCACCGCCGCCGACGAGGAACCGTCGCAACTCCCGCCGCCGTCGGTCATCCCGGCCCCCACCGACGCGGTGCCGGTGCCCACGGGGACCCCGTAACGATTCGGCCACCGGTAGATCGGCCCTTGTCGTGCGTTCCCGGACCCCACTAGCCTCGCAGCATCGTGCGGGGGAATTGAAAGGAACGTCGATGAGTCTTCGTAAGCATGGTCTGGCCGCAGGCGGCCTCGTCCTGGGCGCGGCACTCGCGCTCACGGCCTGCAGCAGCGGATCCAGCGGGGGCGGCAGTTCCGCGGGCACGGGAGGCGCGGGCGGCACCTTCTCGGTCGGGCTCGAGAAGTTCCAGGCCCTCACGCCGTCGAACTGCTACGACCTGTACTGCGCGCAGGTGAACAGAGCCCTGTTCACCGGGCTGTTCCAGTTCACGACGGACTCCTCAGGAGCCCTCACCCCGACCAACACCGAACTCACCAAGAGCCTGAACTCCCCAGACGACGGTAAGACGTGGGAGATCGAGCTCAACCCCGGCTTCACGTTCACGAACGGGGAGAAGGTGACCGCCCAGACCTTCGTGGACACCTACAACTACGCCGCCAACGGCGACAACGGCCAGCAGCTCGGCTTCATCTTCGGCCCCGGCTCGCTCGACGTGCAGGGCTACCAGGACGTGGCCGACGGCAAGTCCAAGGCCATGTCGGGAATCAAGGCCAAGAGCGAGTACCTGCTGTCGATCACGTTGAACGCGGCCATGACCGAGTCGCTGTTCAAGAACTTCATCACGGGTCCGCAGATCCTCCCGATGCCCAGCGAGGCGTTCAAGGATCCCGCCAAGTACGAGAAGCAGCCCATCGGCAACGGCCCGTACAAGCTGACCGGGCCCTACAACAACCAGGGGCTCTCGGTCGTCAAGAACGCGGACTACGCCGGTACGGCGGGCAACGCCGATCAGATCGACTTCAAGATCTACGCCGACTCCAACGCCTACTGGGCGGACCTGCAGGCCAACACCCTCGACGTGACCAACAACCTGCCGCAGAACGCACTGGCCACGGCCCCGCAGGTCCTGGGCGACCGGTACCTGAACACACCGAACGGTCTGCAGTACTCGTTCTTCGGATTCCCGGCCAACGACCCGACCTTCAAGGAGAAGGACGTCCGGATCGGTATCGCCAAGTCGATCAACTGGGATGAGATCAACCAGAAGCTCTACTACGGCACTCGCCAGACGGCCACGAGCTTCGCGCCCAGTTCCATCCCGGGCGGCGGCCAGGACGTCTGCGGCGACAAGTGCACCTTCGATGCCGCCAAGGCGAAGGAGCTCATCCAGGGCGCCGGCGGGGTACCCGGCAACACGGTCCGGATCCCACAACTGAGCAACGAGACCGGAGATGTGCAGAAGGCGATCTGCAACCAGATCCAGACCAACACCGGCGTGACCTGCACGGTCGAGATGTTCAAGGACTTCGGCGAGATGCTCGACGTCACCCAGAACGGCAAGGCGCCGAACGGGACGATGGTCGGATCCGGCTGGGTGGCGGACAACCCCACCATCCAGAACATGATCTACTTCTTCTGGACCAGCGACAGCCCCGGCAACGTCGCCCAGTACAAGAAC
Source organism: Actinomycetota bacterium (assembly GCA_029978705.1). Classification (GTDB taxonomy): domain Bacteria; phylum Actinomycetota; class Actinomycetes; order S36-B12; genus CAIWTL01. The sequence goes on along the minus strand of JAPOIY010000004.1, from coordinate 42,113 downwards.
CCGCAGTTCGACAAGTTGCTCAAGGAAGGTGTCCAGGCCAAGAGCGACGAGGAGCAGATCGCGAAGTGGCAGGAGGCCGAGAAGGTCCTGTACGAGGACTTCCCGGGCTACGCCTACCAGTTCCGCAACCAGGTGGGCGGCTACTCGACCAACGTGTCGAATGTGTCCATCTCCCCGGACGGCCTGATCGACCTGAACGTGATCTCGGTCAACAGCTGAGTGCGCGGCACGCGAACGACGTGACAGCGATCTGCGGAGCCGGGGGCGCCCCATCGGGGTTCCCCCGGCTCCCCGCACGATCCGAGGCGTGACACCCCATGGGACGCTACGTCGTTCGGCGACTGCTGCAGATGATCCCGGTCTTCTTCGGGTCGACGTTCCTCATCTACTTCCTGATGAACGCCTTGGGGGACCCCCTCAACACCCTGTCACCCCAGCAGCGGCAGAACCCCGCGTACATGGAGTACCTGACCCAGTCGTTCAACCTCGATGACCCCTTCATCGTCCAATACTTGAAGTACATCTGGGGAGTGCTCCACGGGGACTTCGGCACGACCTTCTCCGGGGAGTCGGTGTGGTCGATCGTCGTCGAACGTTTCCCGGTGACCTTCCTGCTCGCCGTGACGGCCGTGGCGATAGAGATCGTCCTCGGCATCTCCATCGGGATCTACGCCGCCCTGAAGCGCGGGAAGTGGTTCGACAACGTCTCTCTGGCCGTGGCGCTGGTCTTCATCGCCATCCCGCTGTTCGTCCTGGGGTTCACCCTGCAGTGGCTCTTCGGCATCAAGTTGGGATGGGTGGCCCCCTCGGGGATCGCGCAGGGCTGGCCGAAGAGTTACATCATCCCTGCTTTCGTGTTGGCTGCGGGCTCGCTGGCTTACGTCCTGAGGCTGACCCGGCAGAGCCTGCTGGAGACGTTCAACATGGACTTCATGCGCACCGCCAAGGCCAAGGGCCTGCCGTCGCGCACGATCCTGCGGAAGTACGGGCTGCGCAACTCCCTGATCCCCGTGGTCACGTTCCTCGGCATCGAACTGGGCACTCTCATGGGTGGAGCCGTGATCACAGAGGGCATCTTCAACATCCCCGGTATCGGGCAGCAGCTCTACACGTCCATCCGGCAGCAGGAGGCGGTCGTGGTGGTCGGCATCACGACCCTGCTCATCATCGTGTACATGCTCAGCAGCCTCCTGGTGGATGTCCTGTACGCCGTCCTCGACCCGAGGATCCGCTATGAGTGACATCCAGCTCGACGTCGAGACCTCGGTGCGGCCCGACGGGCCCGCTTCGCGCACCCTGCTGGGTGACGCCTGGTACGACCTGCGCCGCAGCTGGATCTTCTGGATCAGTGCCGCGCTCCTGGTGTTCGTCCTGGTGATGGTGGTGTTCCCGGGGCTGCTCGCCCCACAGGAGTCCACGTCCTCCCTGACCGGAGGCTGCCAGTTGGCGAACTCGCTGGCACCGCCCAGCAGCCAGTTCAAACTGGGCGCCGACCAGCAGGGGTGCGACGTCTACGCCCTGAGCATCTACGGCGCGCGCCCCAGCGTCATCGTCGGAGTCTTGGCGGCCGTGCTGACGACGATCATCGGGGCCGGGATCGGGCTGATCGCGGGATTCTTCGGAGGCAAGGTCGACTCGACGATCTCGCGCATCATCGACATCTTCCTGGGAGTGCCCTACATCCTGGGCGCCATCGTCCTGCTGTCCGCCGTCGACCTCCCCGGCATCTGGGGGGTGGTCCTGGCGCTGACGCTGCTGAGTTGGCCCACGGCCGCCCGGCTGGTGCGCGGAAAGGTCATCGAGGCCAAGGGCCAGGACTACACCCTGGCCGCCCGTTCCCTCGGCGCCAGCAACGGTCGCATCATGGTGCGGCACATCCTGCCCAACGCCATCGGGCCGTCCATCGTCGTGGCCGTCATCAGCCTCGGGTTGTTCATCGGGGCCGAGGCGACGCTTTCGTACCTCGGTCTCGGCATCCGGCCGCCTGACTTCTCGTGGGGCACGATGATCGCCGACGCGCAGAACGCGTTCTTCCAGGCGCCGTGGACACTGCTGGTACCCGCTGGCTTCCTCACCCTCACCGTGCTGGCCTTCATCCTCCTCGGCGAGGCCGTCAGCGAGGCCCTCGACCCGAAACTGAGGAAGTGATGGCCGATCACCTCCTCGACGTCGCAGACCTGAAGGTCGAGTTCGACACCCGGGACGGCGTGGCGCGGGCGGTGAACGGCGTGTCCTTCACGCTGGACGAGGGAGAGACGATCGCGATCCTCGGCGAGTCGGGTTCGGGCAAGTCGGTGACGGCGCAGGCCATCATGGGCATCCTCGACTCCCCTCCGGCACGCATCACGGGAGGATCGGTGCGCCTGCGGGGCCGCGAGATCCTCGGTCTGCCCGAGAAGGAGTACCAGCAGGTGCGGGGCAGCCAGATCGCGATGATCTTCCAGGACGCGCTGTCAGCGCTCAATCCGGTGATCAGTGTGGGGGACCAGATCGCGGAGATGTTCCGGGTGCACCGCGGGATGAGTCGCAAAGCCGCCCGCAGCGCGACGATCGACGTCATGAAGCGGGTGCGGATCCCGGGGGCGGAGGAGCGCTACGGCTCCTACCCCCACCAGTTCTCCGGAGGCATGCGACAGCGGATCATGATCGCGATGATGATTGCCCTCAAGCCACAGGTACTCATCGCCGACGAGCCCACCACCGCCCTGGACGTCACCGTCCAGGCCCAGATCATGGACCTGTTGCAGGAGTTGCAGGCCGAGACGCGGATGGGGCTCATCCTGATCACCCACGACCTCGGGGTGGTCGCGGACGTGGCCGAGCGCATCTCGGTGATGTACGCGGGCCGCACCATGGAGCAGGGGCCCGTGGCCGAGATCTACCACCACACGGCGAACCCCTACACCGAAGGGCTCCTCGCCTCGATCCCCAAGATCGACGAACGGGAGACCCGGCTGCCGGCGATCAAGGGCCTGCCGCCCAGCCTCTTCGCCGTGCCGAAGGGGTGCGCCTTCCACCCCCGCTGCCCCCGCGTGAGCGACCAGTGCCGCTCCGGGGCTGCGCCCCCGCTGACGGAGGTCGCGCCGGACCACGCCAGCCGTTGCTGGTTCGCGGAGGAGGTGTACGGGAATGTCGCCGACGCGTGACCGGGTCATCGCCGTATCCGGGCTGGTGAAGTACTACCCGATCACCAGGGGCATCGTCTTCCAGAAGAAGATCGGTGATGTGCGCGCGGTGGACCACGTCGACTTCACGGTCGCGCAGGGGGAGACGCTCGCGATCGTCGGGGAGTCGGGCTGCGGCAAGTCGACGACCGGGCGGCTGCTCCTCGGGCTGGAGCCGGTCACGGCCGGCAGCATCGAGATCCTGGGTCAGGACATCACCACGATGTCCCAGAAGGAGTTGCGAGCGAAGCGCCGCGACATCCAGATGATCCTGCAGGACCCGTACACCTCCCTCAACCCGCGCATGACGGTCGCGAGCATCATCGGGGAACCCTTCGAGATCCACCCCGAGGCCCTGGCTGGCCGCACCAAGCAGGAGGCGGTCCGGGACCTGATGGACCGTGTCGGACTCAACCCAGAGTTCGTCAACCGCTACCCGCATCAGTTCTCCGGCGGTCAGCGACAGCGCATCGGCGTGGCCCGGGCGCTGGCCCTCAAGCCGAGGATCATCGTGGCCGACGAGCCGGTGTCGGCCCTCGACGTCTCGGTGCAGGCGCAGGTCATGAACCTGCTGCTCGACCTGCGCGACGACCTTGGGCTCTCGTACGTGTTCATCAGCCACGACCTCGCCGTCGTCCGGCAGATCGCGGACCGGATCGCGGTCATGTACCTCGGCAAGATCGTGGAGACCGGACCTCAGGACCCCGTCTACTCGTCCCCCGCCCATCCGTACACCGCGGCTCTGATCTCGGCGGCACCCATCCCCGACCCCGAACTGCAGGCGTCCCGGGAACGTATCGAGCTCGAAGGCGACGTCCCCAGCCCGGCCGACCCCCCCAGCGGTTGCCGCTTCCGTACCCGCTGCTGGAAGGCGCAGCAGCGGTGTGCGGACGAAGAGCCGCTCCTGCGCGACGTGGGCGGCGGACATCTGGTGGCCTGCCACTTCCCCCTCACCCCCGAGGAGGCGGCCAGCCATGTCGTCCCGGAGGTCCCCTCCGGGCATGCCACCGACAGCTGACGCGCCGAGATCGCCGGTGACTGCATACCTGCCCCGTCCGGGGCAGGTATGCAGTCAGGGAGAGGGAGGTCTGGCCGTTCCGGTCAGGTGTGTGGTCAGGAACTCGAGTTCCCAGCGCAGAAGATTCTCCGTCACGACCTCCTGCGGCGTCATGTGGGTCACTCCGGACAGCGGTAGCACCGTGTGCGGGTACCCCGCGGCCAGCAACGCCGAGGACAGTTGCAGGGTGTGAGCCACCACCACGTTGTCGTCCGCCAGGCCGTGGATGAGCAGGAGAGGACGCGGAATCTCCGCGGCAGCCGGCAGGGGCAACAGTGACGAGGCGTCGTACGTCCCGGCCTGCGGCACACCCAGGTAGCGCTCGGTGTAGTGGGTGTCGTATAGCCGCCACTCGGTCACCGGGGCACCGGCGATCGCGGCGTGAAAGACGTCGGGGCGGCGCAGCACCGCCAGGGCCGCGAGGTAGCCGCCGAACGACCACCCCCGGATGCCCACACGGGACAGGTCCAGCCGCCCCGGGTGCGCCTGGGCCACGGTGTGCAGGGCCGCGATCTGTCCGGCCAGCGGGGGCCCGGCCAGATCGCCGGCGATGGCGAACTCGTTGGTCGGACGGGACGGGGCTCCGGGGCCGTCGGCCACGATGACGCAGAATCCGTGATCCGCCAGCCACTGTTCGGTGGCGAACGCTCCCGCGGCCCGGATGGACCGTTGGGCGTGGGGGCCTCCATAGGGCGACATGACGACGGGAAGTGGCGCCTCGGACGGCTCCCCGCCGGGCCACAGCACGGTGATGTGCCCCCAGCCGGACACATCGCGGAGGATCTCCGGGCGGATGGTCAGGTCGGGTGCTTCGGCGTACGACGGGATCCGCCACGAGGTGCCGGCGCGGGACACGGTCACCGCCGTCGCGGGAGCCGCCAGATCGGCGCGCGCGCAGACCACGGTTCCGGAACGGGCGGACCCGGACGACCACCCGCCGGGCTCGGACAAGCGGTGCGTCACCCCGGCCGGGTCCATCAGCCACAGGTCGCAGGTGGCGGGATCGGCCTCGGAGCCGGTGAACACGATGCCGGCGTCGTCGGCCGACACCACGGCGTGGACCTGAAGCCCGGCGGGGGTCTGGGTCGCCACGGATCCATCCCCATCCCGCACCACGAGGCGCCGGGTGTCGGTGGCGGGATCGACCTCCGAGTCCGCCAGCCCGGAGTCCGTCATCCGGGGCGCCCCCGGCAGCAGCTCCGTCCACGGGTGCTGGTCCTGTTCCGCTACCGTCACCAGTTCCGCGGGGTCGAGTCCCATGAGGGTCCGGATCCGGGTCTGGGCGCGGTCCTGCAGCGCCAGGAGCACACCGTGCTCATCCCACCGCGCCCGGGCGAGATACTCGAAGTCGGGGAGGGGGACCGGCGTGACGCTGCCGGTGAGGTCGACGGTCACGACGGTTACCGCCGCGTTCGCCTCGCCTGCGGCGGGATACCGGATGGGGGCTGGAGCCACCTCGGGAGCCGCCGGATCCGAGATCCACCACTGCGCCACGGGCGACTCGTCGACGCGCGCCACCAGCAGTCGGTCGCCGTCCGGAGCCCACCACATGCCGCGGTAGCGTCCCATCTCCTCGGCGGCGATGAAGTCCGCCGACCCGTACGACACCGACTCCTCGTCGGGTCCCGGGGCCAGCAGGGTGGTCGCGGGACCGCCGGACACCTCGACGACCACGACCGACCGGCCGCGGGTGACCGCGACCCGGCTGCCGTCGGGGGCGCACGTGGGGTTGGCGCACGGGCCACCGGTGTCGAGCGAGCGGACCGAGTCGTGCAGGTCGTGCACATACAACGTGCCCGACAGGACGAAGGCGACGCAGGACCAGTCCGCGGCGACCGAGTACGCGGTGATGCCGCCCGACACCTCCCGTAGGCGTTCCCGCCGGGCTCGCTCCTCGGGCGGAAGGTCCTCATCGTCGCCGCCCAGGAGGTCTGCGGCTGCCACCAGGCGGCGCTCGGTCCAGGTACCGCCCGCGAAGGTGGCCGACCACAGGTCGTTGACGGGGTCAGTCGCCGAGGCCGAGCGTAGGTAGAGCAGGCGGGCACCGTCGGGGGAGATCGCCGGCGTCCGGGGGGCGCCGAGCCGGAACGCGCGGGTGAGGGCCTTGCGGCGGGGGAACGATTCGGTCCCCCGCCGACGGTAGCCCGGTCCGGGCCCGGACAGCCGAATGCCCCGCCCCGGAGTCCGGGACGGGGCATTCGGGGGGGATCAGGAGGGGTTCTGGACCTTCTTGATCTGGAAGAAGTTCCCGCTGGGCTGCCGGAACATCACCGACTTCGAACCGCGCGTGCCGGGGGCCGAAGCGGTGAAGGAGTCGGTCGTGTAGCCGTAGGCCAGCCACTCGTGAAGGTAGTTGGAGGCGTCGTAGCACGAGACGCCCTTGGTGTAGGTGTTGTAGTAGCCGCCGGGGACCTTGACCCCACCGATGCTGTCGTTGTGCAGCACATGGAAGGTGCCGTCATTGCACAGTTTGCCCTTCGTTCCGGCGCTGGCGGGGGACATGGGGAGGACGGTGGCGGCGGCGACGAGGCCGCAGGCGCCGATCGCCATCATGGACTTCTTGTTCACGGGTTACCTCTCGATTCTGGGACGTTTTGATTGAGGGTAGGTCGGGGTCACCCTCGGGACCGGTGACGACGCGCCGGGAGTCCTGTGAGGAACCCCTCAGCCCGATCGGGGAACCGAACCCCGGCCGACATCGTCGCATCGCGTTACCCGGAGCCGCGGGGCGACTCCGGGTAACGCAGCCGTCAGGAGGGCGGCTGGTTCTTGATGCGCTTCGCGACGAAGAAGGTGTTGCTGTTCGGGCTGGCGAACTTGATCGAACGGTCGCCGCGGCCGGCCGACTGCACTTCCCAGCCGTCGGTGGTCTGGCCGGTGGCCAGCCAGTTGTGCAGATCGATGATCGCGCTGCTGCAGGGCAGGCGGTGGGCGTAGGTCTTGTAGGAGCCCTGCGGGATCGGCGTGCCGTTGATGTGATCGTCCTGGTGGACGACGAAGAAGCGGCCCTTGTGGCACAGCTTCCCGCGGTTGCCCGTGGCGTCGGCCGCATTGGCGGAGGCCAGCGGCGCGAGGGCGCCGGCGGCGATCATGGTTCCCGCACCGACAGCGGCGACGAGCTTCTTGTTCATCTGGGATTCCCTTCTCCGGCGGTCGCCCTGACCGCCGCGGTCACTGTAGATCACCCCTAGGACGCCCCGGCGGCATGAGCGGTTCCGGCGTTTCGCGCCGGATGTGCCGGACGTGCAGGCGTCCCGTTAGGGTTCCCCCATGGCAGGACGGCGACTACTGGTGGTACACGCCCACCCCGACGACGAGGTCCTCACCACCGGTGGCCTGCTGGCGGCGCATGCCGCTGCGGGGGATCAGGTCACGCTGGTGACATGCACCCTGGGGGAGGAAGGCGAGATCCTGCTCCCGGAAATCGCCCACCTGGCCGCCGATCAGCAGGACGACCTCGCCTCCCACCGCGTGGCCGAACTTGCGGCCGCGATGTCCGCCCTGGGTGTCACGGACTCACGGCTCCTCGGCGGCGCCGGGACCTACCGGGACTCCGGGATGATGGGCGAACCCAGCAACGACCGGGACGGCACCTTCTGGCGGGCCGACCTGCGCGAGGCGGCCGACCACCTCGTCGCCGTCATCCGGGAGACCCGGCCCCAGGTGCTCGTCACCTATGACGACTTCGGGGGCTACGGCCACCCCGACCACATCCAGGCCCACCGGGTGGCCACCTATGCCGCAGTGCTCGCGGCCGTGCCCTCCTACCGGCCCGACCTGGGCCCGGCGTGGGACATTCCGCGCTGGTTCTGGACCGCCTTCCCCGCCAGCGAGGTGCGGCGGGGCATCGAGGCGCTGCGGGCCGTCGGCGACACGTCCGACTTCGCGACGATGGACCCCGACGACCTCCCCTTCACCGTTCCGGACGACGCGGTCGCCGCGATCGTGGACGTGCGCGAGCAGTTGCCTGCCAAACGGGGAGCCATGGAGGCCCACGCCAGCCAGATCAACCTGGAGGAGGGGTTCTTCGCCCTCTCCAACAACGAGGGAATGCCGATCTTCGACAAGGAGTACTTCCGGCTGGCCAAAGGAACCCTCCCGCGGTCACCGGTGACGGACCTGTTCGACGGTCTCCCCGGATGACGGCGGTCGACGACCCCGCGCTCGCCGTCGAGCCACCCCACGTGGGTATCGGCACGGCGCTGGTCCTGGCGGTGGGCGGGGTGGTGCTGGGCCTCTTCGGAGGGTTCCTCCAGGCCTGGACCGTCACTGTGGGGGGCATCGCTGTCCCGGTGGGGCTGATCCTGGTCCTCGCGACGCTCGTCGCCGTGGTCCGGGCGCTGGTGCACGCGTTCAGCACCCGCCGGGCCGGGGTCGCCTTCTTCGCCGGCTGGGTGATCGTCAGTGTCGTGCTTGCCGTACCGACGCCGGGGGGCGACATCGTCATCGCCCTGAACACTCTCGCGCTGGTCTATCTCTTCGGCGGCGTGATCATCGGCTCCATGGCTGCCAACCTCCCCGCGCGGTTGGGCACCCGCCCGTGACCGGGGTCGACGAACATCAGTTCCGCCGGGCGCTGGGCACCTTCGCCACCGGGGTGGGCGTGGTCACGTGTGTCGCCGACGGGATGGATCACGCGATGACCGCCAACGCCATCGCGTCCGTCTCGCTGGAACCGCCGCTGGTCCTCGTGGCCGTCAACCGCGCCTCGCGCTTCTGGGAGGCACTGTCCGGGCAGCGGTACTGGGTCGTGTCCGTGCTGGCGGCCGACGCCCGCGACCACGCGGCGTGGCTGGCGACGTCCGGGCGGCCGCTGGCGGGACAGCTCGACCGCGTCCCCCATCGCCGGACCGCGCGGGGAATCGCCGCGCTGCAGCAGTCCCTGGTCTGGCTGGAGTGCCGCACGGAGCACCTGGTCGCCGCCGGTGACCACAACATCGTCATCGGGGAGGTGGAGGAGGCGACCCCGGCGGAGGCGGGAGACGCACTCCTGTACTGGCGGTCCACCTACCGCACCCTTCCCGAGGTGCCCTGACCTCAGTCCGTGCGCCGTCCCTTGTCGTCGTCCACGGACCAGACCTCCGGCTCGGACAGGTCCCCGGGCCACCGGTACTCGTACTTGTGGTGGGTGGCGAAGCCGAGATGCTCGTAGAAGCCCAGGGCCGCGGAGTTGTCCTCGTACAACTGCAGGTACCAGTTGTTCGCCCCCTGTTCGTGTGCCCACCGTGCCATGGCGGCGGCCACGGCGGTCGCGATGCCGCGCCGCCGGGACTGGCGTACCGTCTGCACCGTCGTCGCCCCGGCCCAGGTCTCCTGCAGGACAGCGTGGCCGATCCCGAGCAGTTCCCCTTGGCTGTCGCGGCAGTACACGAACGCAGCCGGGCGGACGGCGGCGTAGGCGTGTTCGAATTCCGGCGCCGTGTGCCGGTCGTAGCCGGCGGTCATGTGGAGGAACTGCGAGTTGGGCTCGTCCTCCACGGAGATGTCGAGGTCACCGCGCTCCTGTGCCTCCAGCGTGGCGTTGAGGAGTTTGGAGACCGGGGCCACCATCACGCGGCTCGTGCGCCGTCCGGTCCAGTCGGCCTCGTCCAGCTCGACGCGCATCCCCGACGGGATCGGCATCTGCAGTCGGGGCGGCAGCTCGCGCTTGCCGTACCACTTCCGCACCTCGGCCAACGTGGAGTCCAGGCTTCCCTGCGGCAGCCCGGCCACCCGGACGCTGTTCGCACGGCCGGTGGCCCCGCACGACGCCCGCAGCACCCACGGGCCCAGATCCTTCTCGTGCAGGGGAGGCCACCCCTGCTGGCACAACCGCTGCATCGCGTAGGCCGACAGTTCGGGGGGTACGACCCGGGCGGACACGATGTCGGCCAGCCGGACCCCGACCTCGGTGCCGTCGCGACGGCGCAGGCGCAGGATGCCATCGGTGAAGCCACCGCTCCAGCGGTACAGGACTCCCACCAACTCGTTCTCGGTGCGCGACAGGCCGTCCTTCTCGCGGTACCGGATGGTGAGCCGCCGCCCCACGTCCGCAGGGCCGACGTCGAGGCGCACCTTGGCGGCGGGAAGGAACGGCACGCGGCCCCCTAGGGCGAATGTGGAACGGCGCCGACGATACTAGACTCGGCTGGCGGGAACCCGTCGGCGGAAGTCGGCCGCCGGGACGACCGGAACTACGGACAGCCGAGGAGGCATCGGTGACCTACGTCATCACCCAGCCCTGTGTCGATCTCAAGGACAAGGCGTGCGTGGACGAATGTCCGGTGGATTGCATCTACGAAGGTGCCCGCATGCTCTACGTCGAGCCGGACGAGTGCGTCGACTGCGGCGCCTGCGAGCCCGTGTGCCCCGTGGAGGCCATCTACTACGAGGACGATGTCCCCGAGGAGTACGCGGCGTACACCGACGCCAACGCCGAGTTCTTCAACGACATCCCGGACGCCGACCGCGGGGGGGCGGCCAAACACGGTCCCTTCCCCAAGGATGTCCCGATCGTGACGGCCCTGCCGCCGCAGGAACACGACGAGTGACCGGGGCCGACGACCGGCTCCTGACCTACTTAGGCCCGCAGGGATCGTTCACCCACACTTCCGTCGACCTCCTCGAGACGCCCTGGACCGGTCGCGTCGAGGCGCGCGACAGCGTCGCTGACGTCATCTTCAGCGTCGAGTCGGGGGAGGCCGACGCGGGGATCGTGCCCCTCGAGACCTCCGTGGAGGGCGACGTCAGCAGCACCATCGACGAACTGATCTTCCGCTCCGCGATGTGTTTCGTGAACGAGGAGATCATCGTCCCCGTCAGTTACGTCGTCGCCGGGACCGCGGGTGCCCGGCCCGGCGAGATCGACACGATCGTCGCCACGCCCGCCGCGGCCGCGCAGTGTCGCCGTTTCATCGAGTCCACCGGCGCTCAGGTCGATTTCGTGGACAGCATGGCCACCGCGTGTGAGCGGGTCGCCGCCCAGCAGTCGGACCGCACGGTCGCTCTCGCCTCGACGAAGGCGGCACATCTGCAGGGGCTCGTCACGGTCCGGTCCGGAGCGGAGGACCACTCCGGGGTGAACACGCGGATGGCCCTCCTCATGCGGACCCTGGCGCCCCAGACCGGACATGACCGCAGCGTCGTGGTCGTCACGCCCATCGACGATCGGACCGGAGTCCTGGCCGACATCCTGGCCTGCTTCGCCGACCGGGACATTGCCCTGACCGCGATCAGCTCTCGACCGATCCGTACGCGCTCCGGGGAGTACTGCTTCCTGCTGACGGCACGGAGCCATCTCGCGGATGCCCGGCTGCAGGACACCCTGCGGGCCGTGGCCGCTCTGCCCGCAGAGGTGAAACTGCTCGGCTCGTTCCCCCTGGCTGCGGCCGACACCCGCCGCATCGACGAGTCCGCCCCGCCGGGATCGGTGGGTCAGGACACCCTCGACGCCTGGATCGCCGCTCTGTTGGAACCGACCCGGCTGGGGCTGGCGCAGCCGTGAGAATCGGCTTCTGCGGGTTGGGTCTCATCGGGTCGTCCCTGGCCCGGGTCGCCCTCGCCGGCGGCCACCAGGTCGTGGCCCTCGACCCGGACCCCGAGGCTCGGGTCGTGGCGGCCGACCTGGGAGCCGAGGGGGTCGACTCCCCCGCGGGCTTCGCCGGGTGCGATCTGCTGGCCCTGTCCGGCCCCACCTCGGTCAACGTCGCCGTGCTGCGGGGCCTCATGGCGGACGGGCCGCGCGTGCCGTGCTTCGACATCGGATCGGTGAAGACCCCCATCACGGCCGTCTGGGCCGCGGAACCGGCGTTCCCCTTCGTCGGCACCCACCCGATGGCGGGCTCGGAGAAGGCGGGGGCGGGGGCAGGGACGGTGGATCTCTTCCGCGGCGCGGCGTGGCCGGTCGTCGTCGACGCCGCGACCGATGCCGACACCCTCGCCGCCGTCATCGACCTGATCACCGCGGCGGGTGCCGTCGCCGTGCCCGTCACGGCGGCCGAACACGACCGCAGCGTGGCCCTGGTCTCCCACCTCCCCCACGTCATGGCCGCGACCCTTGGCGCCGTGGTGGCGGAATCGCCGGAACGGGAGCTGGCCCTCCGCCTGGTGGCCGGGTCGTTCCGGGACGCCACCCGGGTGGCCGGTTCGCCGCCTGAGCGGACCGCGGAGTTCGTCTCCGCGAACGCCCCGGATGCCGCGGCCGTGATCAGAGAAGCGGCCCGGACCCTGGCCGCGGCCGCCGAGCTCGTCGCCGACCAGGCGGCGCTGACCAGGTGGCTCGCCGTCGCTCACTCCCTGCGGGCCGGATACCCCGACCGGGACGACGTGCGCGACGTGGCCGTCGCGGATCCGGTCGCGCTGCGTTCCCTGCTGCTGGATGTCCGGGACTCCGGGGCGGCAGTGGTGGCCCACACCCCCGAATCGGTCAGCCTCGTGGGGGGGCGCGGCGCGTGACGGTGTGGAACGTGTGGGAGGTCACCCGCGGTCTCCGGGAACGGGCCGCCGCCTCAGGGCTGCCGGTGATCGACCTCGGACAGGGGAACCCCACCGACCCCACGCCCGGGGTGGTGCGGGACGCCCTTGCGGCCGCCTCGGACGCCCCCGGGTACCCTCCGGCACACGGCACCGCCGCTCTCCGGGACGCCTACAGTGCGTGGGCCCGGCGCCGCCTCGGCGCAGAGGTGGACCCCGACCATGTCGTGGCGACGGTCGGCAGCAAGGAGTTCATCGCCACGGTGCCGTGGCTGCTGGGCCTGTCCCGCGAGGACCTGGTCGTCGTCCCGGAGCTGGGGTACCCGACCTACCGCGCAGGGGCCGACCTGGCCGGCTGCCGGGTGCTCGCGGCCGACTCCCTGACCGCCCTGGGTCCCGAACGGCCCCGCCTGATCTGGGTGAACACGCCCGGCAACCCGACCGGCCAGGTGCTGCCCGCCGAACACCTCGCCAAGGTCGTGGCCTGGGCCCGGGAAAGGGACTGCCTGGTCCTGAGCGACGAGTGCTACCTCGAACTGACGGCGCCGGGGAGTCGCGCCCCCTCCATCCTCTCGCCCGAGGTGACGAGCGGGGACTACGCCAACATCCTCGCCGTGCACTCGCTGTCGAAACGTTCCGACATGGCCGGCTACCGCTGTGGCTTCATCACCGGCGACCCCGCGGTGACCGCGCGGCTGCTGCGACGGCGCCGGGATGCCGGCCTCATCGTGCCCACCCCGGTCCAGGCGGCGGCGGCCGCGGCGCTGGCCGACGACGAGTACGTGGCGCAGGTCCGGCGCAGGTACGCCGCCCGCCGTTCCCTGCTGACCGCGGCGCTGCGGGAGGTCGGCTTCCAGGTCGACCACTCCGAGGCCGGCATGTTCGTGTGGGCCACCCGAGACGAGGCCGACACCGCCACCGCGACGGCGCTGGCGGACCGGGGGATCGTGGTGGCTCCGGGCGGCTTCTACGGCCCGACGGGAAGCCGCCACGTCCGGCTGTCGGTGACCGTTCCAGAGGACGAACTGGCGGAAGTCGGCCGCCGACTGGGCGCAGGCGGGGGCTGACGCCCCGCTCGCGGGTGCCACTGACTACGGTGGTTTCAGGAAGCCGGGCCCGCTGGGCCCGGGGAGGAGGTCGTTGTGAGCGACGAGTTCAGCCTGCAGTACCCGGGTGGATCCCTGGGACTCCCGTTGCATCCCGCCACGGAGGGCAGCGACGGGCTCGACATCTCCCGGCTGCTCAGCACCACCGGCGACGTGTCCCTGGACGTGGGGTTCACCAACACCGCGGCGTGTGAGTCCGCCATCACCTACATCGACGGGGACACCGGCATCCTGCGCTACCGCGGCTATCCCATCGAACAGCTGGCCGAGGACTCCACGTACCTCGAGGTCGCCTACCTGCTCATCTACGGCAACCTCCCGACGGCCCTCGAGCTCGCGGACTTCATCGAGCGCGTCAAGCGGCACACGATGCTGCACGAGGAACTGCGTTTCCTCTTCGACGGCTTCCCCCGCAACGCCCACCCGATGCCGGTCCTGTCGAGCGCGGTGAGCGCCCTGTCGACGTTCTACGAGGACTCCCTGGACCCCCTCGACCCGGAGCAGGTGGAGATCTCCACCATCCGGCTGCTGGCGAAACTGCCGACCATCGCGGCCAACGCCTACAAGAAGTCCGTCGGGCAGCCGTCCATGTACCCCGACAACGCCCTCAATTACGTGCACAACTTCCTGCGGATGACCTTCGGCGTGCCCGCCGAACCGTACGAGGTCGACCCCGCCGTGGTCGAGGTCCTCGACATGCTGCTCATCCTGCACGCCGACCACGAGCAGAACTGTTCCACGTCGACCGTACGTCTCGTGGGCTCGTCACAGGCCAACCTCTTCGCCTCCGTGTCGGCGGGGATCAACGCGCTGTTCGGCCCGCTGCACGGCGGGGCCAACCAGGCGGTGCTGGAAATGCTGGAGAACATCCACGCCTCCGGCGGCGGCGTGAAGACCTTCATCCGACAGGTGAAGAACCGCGAGGACGGCGTCCGGCTGATGGGATTCGGGCACCGCGTCTACAAGAACTACGACCCCCGGGCGGCCATCGTGAAGCGCAAGGCGCACGAGGTCTTCGCCAAGCTCGACGCCTACGATCCGCTCCTCGACATCGCGCTGCGTCTGGAGGAAGTGGCCCTGGCCGACGATTTCTTCGTCTCCCGCAAGCTGTACCCGAACGTCGACTTCTACACGGGCCTGATCTACAAAGCCATGGGATTCCCCGCCCGCATGTTCACCGTCCTCTTCGCCCTCGGCCGGCTGCCCGGCTGGATCGCCCAGTGGCGAGAGATGATCACCGATCCGTCCACGAAGATCGGCCGGCCCCGACAGGTCTACATCGGGGAGACGGAACGCAACTATGTGCCCATCCTGGACCGCTGACGCGAGGAGCGCTCATGAGTGAGCAGATCGATTTCACCGTGAACGCCAACATGCATGCGGCGTTCCAGAGGGAGATCGCCCGCCTGCGCGCCGCGGTCGCGGCGGCCGACCTCAGCGCTCCCCTGGCAGTAGGCGGGATCCAGCGCCGCTACCGGTTCTTCTCCGACACGCTGCACACCCACCACGAGGCGGAGGACCGGTACCTCTGGCCGCCCGCCCTGCAGCAGGCGACACCGGCGGAGAAGGTCGTCCTCACCGCCATGGAGTCCGAGCATGAGTCGCTGCAGCAGGCGCTCGAGAGTCTCGACGGGGCCATGACGGTCCTCGGCCCCGACACCGACGTGGCGGGCGTGCAGGCGGCCTTCGACCGGCTGCGGGGCGTGCTCGACGGGCACTGTGCTCATGAGGAGCGGGATGCGATCCCCGTCCTGCAGAAGTACGTGAGTCGCGAGGACCTCAAGGAGTTCATGACCTACACCCGGGCGCAGGCGGACTCGTCGCTCCTGCTGCCCTGGATCTGCGACGGCGCCTCGTCCGCCCAGGTGGCCAGCACCTGGGGCATGCTGCCCGGTTTCGTGCGGGTCTTCGTGAAGCCGATGACGACTCGCAAGTACGACAAGTTCACCGCGGAGTGCGGCGTCTGAGTCAGTTGTGGTGGTGCAGCATCTCGTTCAGGCCGCCCCACGACCCGGACCGGGGGACCACCTCCAGCGCGCCGGTGAGGCTGTTGCGGCGGAATAGGATCCCGTCAGCCCCCGACAGTTCGCGGGCCCGCACCACCTCGCCGTCGGGCAGAGTGACCTTGGCGCCCGCCGTCACGTAACAGCCGGCCTCGATCACGCAGTTGTCGCCCAGGGAGATGCCGCAGCCGGCGTTGGCGCCGACGAGGCTGCCGGCCCCGATGGTGATGACTTCGGTACCCCCACCGGACAGCGTGCCCATGATGGAGGCGCCGCCGCCGATGTCGGTCCCGTCCCCCACGACCACACCGGCGCTGATGCGCCCCTCGACCATCGACTGGCCCAGGGTGCCCGCGTTGAAGTTCACGAACCCCTCGTGCATGACGGTGGTTCCCTCTGCCAGGTGGGCCCCGAGCCGCACCCGGTCGGCGTCGGCGACCCGCACGCCGCTCGGGACGACGTAGTCGACCATGCGGGGGAACTTGTCCACCCCGAGGACGGTCAGTTGCTGTCCCCGGGCGCGGGCCCGGATCCGCGCCTCGACCAGTCCTGCGGGGGGGACGGGACCCAAGGACGTCCAGGCGAGATTGGGCAGGAGCCCGAAGAGGCCGTCCAGGTTGATCGTGCGGGGCCGCACGAGCCGGTGGGACAGCAGGTGCAGGCGCAGGTACGCATCCGCCACGGACGCGGGCGGTGCCTGCAGGTCGGGGATCTGTGTCGTGACGGTCTGGACCGTCACCCCCCGGATGTGGTCCGCGCCGATGCCGCTGGAGATGTCGGGGACGTCGGCGGGCATGTCACCGAGGGCGGGCTGGGGGTACCAGGCCTCCAGGAGGGTGTCGTCCGCCAGGGTGGCCAGGCCCATGGCGGTGGCGGATCCGGTCACGGGCGGGGATGCAGAGTCGCTCACCGGGATACCGTACCCACGTGACCGACTCCCCGCCGTACCGCCTGGACCTGGACCGGGACGTGGTGTCCCTGACCGGGGACCTCGTCGACATCCCCAGCGAGTCCCGGCACGAGCGGTCCCTCGCCGATGCCGTCGAGGCGGCCCTGCGCCCGCTGCCCCATCTGACCGTCGAGCGGGACGGGGACACGGTGGTCGCCCGGACCCGGTTGCAGCGCCCCGAACGGGTCCTGCTCGGCGGCCACCTGGATACCGTCCCGTCCGCCGGGAACCTGCCGCACACCCGTTCCGGCGGCTTCGTGCACGGTCTCGGCTCGTGCGACATGAAAGGCGGTGTCGCCGTGGCACTCCGCCTGGCGGCCCACGTGCCCGAGCCGACCCGGGACGTCACCTACGTCTTCTACGAATGCGAGGAGATCGAAGCGCGGTTCAACGGGCTGGCCCGGGTCGCCGAGGCGCACCCCGACTGGCTGCAGGCGGACTTCGCGATCCTGATGGAGCCGTCCAACGCGGGCGTCGAGGCCGGCTGCCAGGGGACCCTGCGGGCGGAGGTCCGCACCGCCGGCACCCGCGCCCACAGCGCCCGTTCCTGGCTCGGGCACAATGCCGTGCACCGCGCCGTGGAGATCCTGACCCGCCTGGACGCCTACGAGCCACGCGTGGTGCCGATCGACGGACTGGAGTACCGGGAGGGTCTCAACGCCGTCGGCATTGAGGGGGGAATCGCCGGCAATGTGATCCCCGACGAGTGTGTGGTGACCGTCAACTACCGGTTCGCACCTTCCCGTTCGCCGGAGGAGGCGGAGCAGCACGTACGCGACGTCTTCCAGGGTTTCCCGGTCACGGTGGTCGATCTGTCCGCCGGGGCGCTGCCCGGCCTGGAGCAACCCGCGGCACGCGACTTCATCGCCGCGGTGGGAGTGGACGCCCGTCCCAAGTTCGGCTGGACGGACGTCGCCCGGTTCGCCGGTCTGGGCGTACCGGCGGTTAACTACGGGCCCGGGGACCCCTCATTGGCGCACGCCTCCGACGAACGGGTCCCGGAAGCCGACCTCGAGACCTGCGAACGGGTCCTGGCGGAGTGGCTGCACGGGGGTTGATCAGCCGGTCGCGAAGGGGGCGCGGACGACCGGCTCGTACCGCGGCGCCGGCCCCAGGGTGGACACCACCAGGTCCAGGTGGCGGGGCACCCAGCTCAGGGCCGGGAGGTCACCGAACGCCGCCACCAGAGCCGGGCTGACCGGCGCCCCCCGTACGCGGGCGACGGTCAGGTGCGGGCGGAACGCGCGCTCCTCCGGCCGCCCCAGTCGTTCGCTGAGCCGGCGGTGGACCGGCGCCAGCCAATCGGCCTGCAGCCGCCACCACAACGTGCCACGGAACCGCCCGGCTCCCCGGCCGGTCACCCGTTCCGCGGGGGTGGCGGCGGCGACCTCGCGGACGGCCCGCTCGGCCCGCCGCCGACGGGCAGGGGAGCAGTCGCCCAGGAACAGGACCGTCACATGCCACCGCTCGGGGGGGAGCCACCGCACCTCGGGTCCGGTCGTGGCCATGAGCGGAGCGATGGCCTCCACCAGCGCGGCCACGACACCCGGAGTCGGCCAGACGGCGATGAACAGCCGGCTGGTGGTCACGCCCGATCGAGGATGTGGGACACCGCCTCCGCGTCGTCGAAGGTCGCCACGTCGTCGGGGTGTTCGCCGTGCTGTTCGAGGAACGTGAGCAGGGCGTGGTTGTAGTCCACGACCTCGGGAACCGTGACGACCGACTGCGGGAGACGCGTGGTCACCAACTCGACACACAGACGTTGCGCCGAGCGGCGGTCGGCCGCGGCCACGATCATGTGCAGGTCGGCGCCGTCGGGACCGTCGATCACGCCCGTGACGCCGGCCACGAGGCGCAGTCGCGAGGTGTCCCCCTCCGTCATGTGCGACACCACGACCAGACAGGCGAAGTCGCGGTGCAGGACTGCCGTGCCGGCCACTGCGTGATCCTGCGCCCGAGCCCGGGACACGAGTCCCGTCTGATGTGCGACGCTCATGGTGCCAACCCCATTCCCCGGCCCTTGCCGATGTCCCACGGCTCCCGGCTCCCCGAGTGCCCCTACCTGCCGCTCGGTACCCACGTTGCCACGGGGATCCGACAGATCCGGAGAGGACACTCGGGTGCGTCCGGAATGTCCCCGGCCGCGGCGACTCCCCCCGGTTCGGCTGGCACGATCGCCCCATGCCCGTGCACATCGACCCCACCGGCGACCACGTCACCATCCCCGGACCGGACGGCCCGCTGCCGTCCGACGGCCGGCCCCTGATCCGCATCAGCACCGCTGCGGGCGCCAGCGCGACGGTGTTCCCCCACCTCGGCTTCAACGTCGTGGACTGGCGCACGGCGGACGGCACCGCCCTGCTGCACCACGACCCCGACGTGCTGACCGGCGGCAGTGGCACCCGCAGCGGCATCCCGATCCTCTTCCCCTTCCCCAACCGCATCGCGGGAGCGGCCTACGAATGGGACGGGCGCTCGTACCGGCTGCCCCCCGCGCATCCGGGCGACCCCAATGCCATCCACGGCTTCTGCGCCAAACGACCGTGGACACACTTCGCGGCCAGCGGTCCGGAGTCCGTGACGGGGACGTTCCGGATCTCGCGGGACGCCCCGGACGTGGCGGCCGACTGGCCCGGCGACCTCGAACTGGCGATCACCTACGACCTCACCGACCGGGCGCTGCGGATCACCGCCGATGTCACCAACGTGGCCGACCATCCCGCCCCCTTCGGCCTGGGCTACCACCCGTACTTCTCGCTGTTGGGCTGCGCGGACCTGGCCGACGTGTCGGTGCAGGTGTCGGCGGGCGCCTACTGGGAATTGGACGCGAGCATCCCGAACGGAACGGTGGCGCCCGTCGCCGGGGACCGCGACCTGCAGATCCCGGACCGGGTGGGCGACCGGGTACTGGACGACGTCCTGACCGGACTGCCGCCCTTCCGCCCCGACGCGGACGGGCTGATGAGCCGGGCACGGCTGCAGGGCCGGGCCGCGGGCCTCGACATGCGGTACGGCGCTCCCTTCCGCGACGTGGTCGTCTTCACCCCCGCCAGCCGGGCGGCGATCGCCATCGAGCCGTACACGTGCCCGACTGATGCCGTGCACCTGCAGGAACGGGGTCACGACGTGGGGTGGCGGGTCCTGGCGGCCGGCGAAGCCTGGCGGGCCGTGGTCGAGTTCGCCCTCACCTGAGTCCGCCTCCTGCTGCCGCGCCGGTCGCCGTGACGTCCTCCCCGCCTCTGCTGGACAGCCCCGAAGGGCTCCTGCTGTGTGTCCTGGCCGTCACGCTGTTCCTGCCGCTGGTGATGGAGCGGCTCCGGATCCCCGGCATCATCGGGTTGATCCTCGGGGGGTACCTGATCGGCCCGGAGGGGTTCCACCTCATCGACGGGACCGCCCTGAAGGGCCTCGGCACCATCGGGCTGCTGTACCTGATGTTCCTCGCGGGGCTGGAGTTGGACCTCGGGTCGTTCGGGCGCAACCGCAGGGCGGGCATCGCCTTCGGGCTGCTGACGTTCGCGTTCCCGTTCGTGCTGGGGGTGCTGGCGGGGTTCTGGGTCGGCATGTCCGCGTGGGCGCTGCTGCTGATCGGCTCGGTATGGGCGTCGCACACGCTGGTGACCTACCCCATCGTGCAGCGCCGCGGTCTCGTGACCAGCCGCAGCGTCGTGATCTCGGTGGGGGCCACCGTCATCACCGACACGCTGGCGCTGCTCGTCCTCGCCATCGTCTCGGGCGGCGACGACCAGAGCCGTAACCCGCTGCTCTTCCTGCCCCTCGGGCTCGTCGTACTCGGCGGGTTCACCCTCCTCCTGCTCCCTCGCGCGGCCGCCTGGTGGTTCCGCAACCAGGGCCGCAGCCGCGCCTCGCGGTTCATCTTCCTGTTCGTGGCTTTCCTGGCGGCGGCGCTGATCGCCGAGGCCTTCGGCCTCGAGGGCATCGTCGGGGCCTTCTTCGCCGGTCTCGGGCTGAACCGCAGTGTGCCCAACGGCTCCCCGCTGATGGAGGTGACCGAGTTCGTCGGGAACTCCCTGTTCATCCCCTTCTTCCTCATCTCCATCGGTCTGCTCATCGACCCCTCCGTCATCACTGAGGTGCACACCCTGCAGGTGGCCGCGGCCTTCGCCGCCGCGGTCGGCGCGGGCAAGTACCTGGCGGCTCTGGTGGCGGGCCGGAGCGCCGGCTTCACCTGGTCCGAGGTCGGCCTGATGTTCTCGCTCACGCTGCCGCAGGCTGCCGCCACCCTCGCTGCCGCGTCCGTCGGGTTCGCCATCGGGCTGTTCGACGACGTGGTGCTCAACGCCGTCCTGATCGTCGTGGTGCTCAGTCTCCTGATCAGTTCGGCCACCACCCAGTGGTTCGCGGGGCGCGTGCCGGTACCACGCCGCGCCGACCGCCCGCTGGGGGACCGGGTACTCGTCGGGCTGGCCGACGACGCTCAGGCGGCCACGCTCCTGCCCCTGGCCGCGGCGCTCGCGCGGGCCGACTCGGGGACCGTGGATCCGGTCCATGTGGTCTCCGACGAACTGACGCCGCTGTCCCGGCCGACCCCCCAGTTGCGCGACAGCATGTCCGCTGCCGTCGCGGCCGCCGGGGCAGAGGGTGTCGCCCACGTCCGGCTGGACCAGTCGGTACCCCTGGGGCTGCGTAACGCGGCGATCGAGACGGGGGCGTCGGTCCTCGTGGTCGGCAACCGACTGCGGAAGGGCGTCGGGGGATGGTTCCGCGACCGGGGGGTCGAACAGATCGTGGCTGCCGCCCCGGTGCCGGTGATCACGGTGGTGGACCCCGGGGGAGAGCGGGTGCGCAGGGTCGTGGTGATCATCGACCGCGCGGACACCGCCGACACGGCCGTGATCGACGTCGCCACGCTCGCGCAGGTGGTCACCGACATCCGGACGCAGTGGCGCACGGGTGTCCTGGTCCTGATGGGCGACGGAGTGGACCCCGCGAGCCTGACGGCCTTCGACGCCCCGGTCGCCCCCGCCGGGCGGCCCGGGGGTGTCGGACCGGGCGACCTGGTGATCGCCGCGACCGGTCCGGGCCCCGCGCTCGTCGGGTCCCACCTGGCCCGGCTGGTCCGCACCGCCGGCGCCGGACTGGCGGTCGTCGCGGGGCCGGGGCAGGCCGGCACCGGGTTCGCCCTCGGGGTCCCGAGCCCGTTCGTCGAGGAATGACCGGCGCGTCCCTGTGGCAGCGCCGGGGTCGCGGGATAGCCTGGCACCGATCTCTGGAGGTCCCTGATGAGCACGCCCACGCCCCCCGGTGGCGACCAGCCGACGACGAATCTGCCCCAGACGCCCCCGAGCGGTCCCGCGTACGGGGGGTCCGTCCCACCCGGGACGAGCAGCACGGGTGGGACGGCTGCGCCCGTGCCCCCCGAGCACGGGAAGAACAAGGCGCTGCCGTGGCAGATCGCGACCGGCGTCCTGGCGCTGACCACGATCGGTTTCGGCATCTGGGGGTTCTCCACCAACAGCAAACTCAACGACCTGCAGGCCTCGACCAACCAGCAGGTCGCCGCGCTCGAGCAGCAGTTGAAGCAGTTGGAGCAGGCGTCGGGGGCGAAAGAAGCGTCCCAGGCCAAGGAGATCGCGAAGCTCAAGCGTGAGGTCGCCGGCGAGGCCGGCCGTCTCAAGGTCGACAACGCGAACATCAAGAAAGAGACCCAGCAACTCGACACCCTGAACGCCGAGTACCGCAAGCAGCAGCAGCAGGCCGACGCCGCCGAGAACAACCTGAAGCAGCAGTTGCAGGCCTCCCAGGCCAAGACGAAGCTGGCGTCCCAGTGCGCCACGGTCCTGGCTGCCGGGGTGAACAAGTTGTACGCGGACGTGGCCACCGTGGTGACCTACAAGGAGGTCAACCAGGTGATCAAGTCCGCCTCGGCCAACTGCGGCGGCATCGTCACCCTCGACTGATGGGCCTACGTTCGGAGGGTTCGACCCTGTCCATCGGATCGACCGGTTCGATCCTGTCGATCGCGTCGACCGGGTCGGTGCTGTCCATCGGGTCGGTGGGCTCGGCGGCGTCGCTGTTCAGTATCGGCTCGGCCGGATCGGCCGGCTCCCTCATGTCCTGGCTGTCGGTGGGTTCGGCGATGAGCTCCCGCAGCCGGGGTGGCATCCTCGCCGACAACTGTGCCGGCCCGAGAACGCGCGTCATCGTGATCGCCGGTATCGCGGCCCTGGCCGCGCTGGGCGTTGCCGCGGCCAATGCGGCTGCGCTCGGGCCGACCACCGACTGATAATCTGGGGCGTCCCTCAGCCCCCGTAGCTCAGGGGATAGAGCAGTGGCCTCCGGAGCCATGCGCGCAGGTTCGAATCCTGCCGGGGGCGCCCGTTGCCGCGCATCGCGATAGCCGCGCTGCTACGTTCCGGCAGTATGGCTGACCAGAGCGAGATCGACTGGGACGCGCTGCATACCGCGGCTGTCGCCGCCCTCCCCAGCGCCTACGCCCCGTACTCCCATTTCCCCGTCGGCGTCGCCGGGTTCGCGGACGACGGCCGGCTCGTGTGGGGGGCCAACGTGGAGAACGCTTCGTACGGCCTCACCCTGTGCGCGGAGTGCTCGATGGTCTCGCAACTGTGCGCCACCGGCGGTGGCCGGTTGACGGCCGTGTGGTGTGTCGACGGACAGGGCGAGTCCCTCATGCCGTGTGGCCGGTGCCGACAGTTGCTGTACGAACACGGTGGCCCCGATCTCTTGGTCATGACCCCCGAAGGCGTGTTGCCCATGACCGACGTGCTGCCGCAGGCATTCGGCCCGGAAAACCTCGAGAAGGCAGGGAACTGACATGAGTACTGCAGACGCCGTCGTTACTCCCGGCAGTGACACCAGAGCCCCCAAGGCGGCCTGGGCCATCCTCGGAGCCATGGGCTTCGGAGCCCTCATCGCGCAGATGTTCTCGACCGTGATCGGACCCGCGCTGCCGACCATCGAGAAGGACCTCAGCCTCAGCCTGACCATGAGCTCGTGGACGATCACCGCCTACAGCCTGGCGTTCGGGACGTTCCTCGTCATCGGCGGACGGCTGGGTGACCTCGTCGGCGAGGTCAAGATGATCGTGATCGGTTTCCTCATCTTCGGGGTGGGCCTCGTCGTGGCGGCGATTGCGACCAACGACATCATGTTGGTCGGCGCGCGCGCGATCCAGGGGATCGGCATCGGTGTCTCGGCGCCCGCCACATTGTCGATCGTGGTCAACTCGTTCCCTCTCAGACAGCGAGGTCTGGCGGTCGGGGTGTGGGGATTCGCCCATGGGTTCGGGCTGTTGCTCGGCCCGCTGTTCGCGGCGTGGATGCTGGATATCGCCAGCTGGCGCTGGGTGTTCTGGGTTGCGGTGCCCCTGACCGCTCTCGTCATCCTGGTCACGATCGTGGCTACCCGGGGGTATGAGAGCGTCCTGGCCAAGGGGAAGTACGACTATCTGGGGGCCATCGTCGGTGGTCTCGGCATCACGTTGCTCACGTTGGGCGTGACCGAGGCGGCCAAGAGTTGGACCGCCCCGATGACAGTAGTCCCACTGGTCGCCGGTGTGATCCTTCTGATCGTCTTCGGAGTCATCGAGACCCGCATCACCTACCCACTCGTGGACTTCGGGCTGTGGCGTGAACGGCTCTTCTCGGGCGGCTTCTTCGCGGAGAGCGCCGTGGGCTTCGTCTACATCCCCTTCCTGGTCGTGTTCGGGTCGACGTTCCTGATCTCGGTCCTCGGCTACTCACCGCTCGAGGCGAGCTGGATCATCGTGATCACCACCGGCATCTGCATGGTCTTCGAGCCGCCCGCCGGCCGGTGGGTGGACAAGGTGGGCCCCGGCCTTCCGATCACCGTCGCCCTCATCCTGCAGGCCATCGCCCTGGCCTGGTTGGGATTCTTCGCGGGCCCCGAGACATCGCTGGCACAGTTGATCCTGCCGCTGGCCATCATGGGCATCGGCGTCGGGATCTCGCTGCCGGCCTGCAACACCGCCGGCATGTCGGCGGTCGACGCCGAGCACGCCGGGATGGGCTCCGGCCTGATGCAGATGACCTTCAACATCCCAGCCGCCCTCGGCATGGCGGTGGTGACTTCGATCATCGGAACGCTCACCCTGTCCTCCGTCAGTTCGGAGGTCAACGACCCCTCCTTGGCGGACAAGGCCAAGGACTACGCCAGCCTCGTGCAGTCCGGCGACACCGACGGCGCCGAGAGCATGTTGTCGTCGCTTCCCGACGCTGCGTCCTCGGCGATCCAGCAGGCCGCGATCAACGCGCAGTCGGCGGCGATCACGACGTCGATGGTCGTGCTGGCTTTCGTGGCGCTGGCCGGCGCGATCTTCGCGTGGGTCGTCATCGGACGGCGCCGGACCCCGGAGCACACGCAGATCACGCACGCCGCTGAGGTCTGATGCCGGACCGCGTGGCGATCGTCCGCCACACCAACGTGCGCCCGGGCGCGGAGGAGGACTACGCGCTGTGGCGGGGGCGACTGCTCTCCGCCATCCACGAGACCGCCGGCTTCGAGAACCTGGAGGTCCACCCGCCGCACGGTTCGCAGTCGGACTGGGTCACCGTCGAACGGTTCGAGTCGCTGGAGTCCGCCCAGACCTGGCTGGCCTCGGACCGGCGTCTCGACCTGGTCGCGGAAGTCGAGCACCTCACGGAGGGGCCCGACACCGTCACCCTGCTCAGCGACGACAGCCCGCGCCCGGAGGCCGGGGTCACCGCGGTCATCACCAACCGGGTGCGTCCCGGGTGCCAGGACGAGTTCCGGCAGTGGCAGCGCCGCATCCAGGCCGCGCAGGCACGCTATCCGGGCTACATCGGCGTGACGGTGCAGCCCCCGATCGCGGAGGTCAACCCGGACTGGGTGACCCTCTTGCGGTTCGACACGGAGGATCATCTGCGGGCGTGGCTGGGCTCCGCGGACTGCGCCCGGCTGCATGAGGAGTCGCTGCCGCTGATGGAGCACGCCGACTACCGCGTGACCGGGGCCTCCTTCCGCAACTGGCTCCCGGCGGCAGAGCAGGCGGCCGAGCCGCCGCTGTGGAAGGTGAACGCCGTTGTCCTCCTGGTGCTGTACCCCGTGGTCGTGCTCACGTTGGTGTTCATCAACCCGCTCATCGCGGGGTTGGGGCTGGCGCCGGTCACCTTCATCGACAACGTGATCGGGGTGGCGGCGACCGGTTTCCTCCTGGTGCCCTGGGCCGCACGCGCCCTGACCCGCTGGCTGGCTCCGCCGGCGGCGGACGCAACCCGCATCACGTGGTGGGGAACCGCGGGCATGCTCGTGGCCTACGCGGTCCTCATCGTGCTCATGACCCTCGTCGCCACGCACTTCTCCTGACGCCCCCCGACCCGAGATCGCGGGTCCCGCTATTCGAGGCCGAGCGCGGCCGACACGTCCTCCCGCAGCCGCGTCATCTCCAGGGCAGCGGCCTCCTTCGCGGCGGGGACGTCGTCGTCGGCCACGGGCACCACGACCTGGAGGTAGCACTTCAACTTCGGCTCGGTACCGCTCGGGCGGATGATCACCCGGGCGCCGTCCATGGTGAACCGCAGGCCGTCCGTGGGAGGCAGTCCGCCCACTCCGGCCGACAGGTCCTCCATCGAGGTCACCGCGCGGCCGCCCAACTCTCCGGGCGGGTTCGCGCGCAGTCGGGCCATGGCATCGGAGATCAGTGAGATGTCGGCCACGCGGACCGCGACCTGCGACGTCACATGCAGCCCGAACCTGCGGGCCAGGTCGTCGAGGACGTCCTGCGGCCCCCGGCCCTCGGCCTTGAGGGTCGCGGCCATCTCCAGCATCAGCAGCGATGCGGAGATCCCGTCCTTGTCCGTCACCGCCCGCGGGTCGACGCAGTAGCCGAGCGCCTCCTCGTACCCGAACGCCAGCCCGGGCACCCGGGAGATCCACTTGAATCCCGTGAGGGTCGCCTCGTACCCCAGACCCGCGTCCTCGGCGATGCTGCGCAGCAGCGACCCGGAGACGATCGACTGTGCCATGACGCCCGAGAGGGTGCCGGCCGCCCGGCCCCGCTCCACGATCCACCAGCCGAGGAGCGCCCCCACCTCGTCGCCGGTCAGCATGCGCCAGTCGTCGGCGGTGGGGATCCCCGCCGCGCACCGGTCGGCGTCGGGGTCGTTGGCGATGATGATGTCGGCCCCGACGTCCCGGGCCTCGGCCAGGGACAGGTCCATCGCCCCGGGCTCCTCGGGGTTCGGGAAGTGCACGGTCGGGAAGCGCCCGTCGGGGTCGAACTGCTGGGTGACCTTGTCCGGCGCCGGGAACCCCGCGTCGCGTACCGCCCGGATGAACACCTCGCCGCCCACGCCATGCATGGCCGTGTAGACCGCGGTGATCTCCCGGGGCCCGTCGGGGGCCACGAGGGACACGGCCCGGGCGACGTAGGCATCGAGGACGGACTCGTCGAGCGTCTCGTAGTCGTCCGAGCGCGGGATGGCGCCGACGGGGCCCACCGCGACGATGCAGGACGCGATGTCCGCGTCGGCTGGGGGGACGATCTGGCTGCCGTCGCCCAGGTACACCTTGTACCCGTTGTCGTCGGGCGGGTTGTGGGAGGCCGTGACCATCACGCCCGCGGACGTACCGAGGTTGTGGATGGCGAAAGCCAGGACCGGGGTGGGGAGGTGGCGCGGGAAGATGAACGCCCGGATCCCGGCGGCCGCCATGATCTGTGCGGTGTCCCGGGCGAAGACGTCGGAGTTGCGCCGCGCGTCGAAGCCGATGACGACCGACGTGCCCCCCGTCTGCCGCAGGTAGGCGGCGAGGCCGGCGGCCGCCCGGGACACGACGACCCGGTTCATCCGGTTGCTCCCGGGGCCCAGCCGCCCCCGCAGGCCGGCGGTGCCGAACTGCAGGGTGCCGTCGAAGGCGTCGACGAGTTCCGCAACGGCGTCCTCGTCGCCCGCCTCGGCGCGGCCGATCAGCTCCCGCAACTCGGCCGAGGTGGCCTCGTCTGGGTCGACATCCGCCCACTCGGTAGCGGTGCGCAGCAGAACCTCATCCAGAACCGGAGTCTCAGTCATGACCGGCAGACTATTGATCCCACGCGCCTGATGCCGTGCCGAGCACCCGACAGGACCAGCCGATCTCAGTAGCCGTCGCCGTCCCCGGAGGCGGTGCCCGCCACGATGGCCACCGACGCCGAGGCCCCGACGCGGTCGGCCCCGGCCGCGATCATGGTCTCGGCGTCCTCGCGTGTCCGGATGCCGCCGGAGGCCTTCACCCCCAGGGCGTCGCCCACCACCGTGCGCATGAGCTCGATGTCGGCGGCGGTGGCGCCCCCGGTGCTCATCCCGGTCGAGGTCTTCACGTACGCGGCTCCCGCGCGGTCGGACAGCAGGCACGCTGCCGCCTTCTGCACGTCGTTCAGCAGGCACGTCTCCAGGATGACCTTGACGGGACGGCCGGCGGCGGCGTCCACCACACCAAGGATGTCCTCGTACACGCCCGCCAGATCGCCCGACAGCATGCCGCCCACGTCCAAGACCATGTCGATCTCGTCGGCACCCTCCTCGACCGCGATCGCGGTCTCCGCCGCCTTGGCCCGCCGGGCCATGGCTCCCAGGGGGAAGCCCACGACCGTGCACACCATCGCGTCGGAGTTCCGGAGGGACTCCGCGGCGAGGGGGACCCATCGGGTGTTGACGCAGACGGAGGCGAAGCCGTTGTCGGCAGCCTCCGCGCACAGTTGCTCGACCGCGACCTGGGTGGCATCGGCCTTCAGCAGGGTGTGGTCGATCCGCCCGGCCAGATCGTCGGAGTCCCGTTTCGCCTGGGCCCGCGTCACGTCGTTCGCTGCCGGTCCCAGGGCTTGTTCCACGGCGGCGTTGGCGGCACTGATGATTTCGCTGAAGTCACTCATGCAGCACACGGTAGAGGGGGTGGCCCCCCTGTTGCGGCCCGAGCGGAGCCTGCTCGGGCGAGGCGGCGTAAATTGATCTCATGGACTTCGGTCTGGTGTTGCAGAACATCCCGCCGGTCTGGCAGGTCATCGACTACGCCCGTCGGGCAGAGATCGCGGGCTTCGACAACGTCTGGTGTTTCGACTCCCACCTGCTGTGGCAGGAGAGCAACGTCATCTTCAGCCAGATGCTGTCCCAGACTCACCGCATCACGGTCGGTCCGATGGTCACCAACCCCATCACCCGCGACCCCACGGTCACGGCGTCGACCTTCGCCACCCTCAACACGATGTTCGGCAACCGCACGGCCATCGGCATCGGCCGCGGTGACTCAGCCGTGCGGGTGCTCAACGGTGCGCCGGCGAAGGTGGCAGAGCTCGCCGCCGCCGTCACCGACATCCGGCACCTGGCCAACGGCGGCACCGTCGCCCGGGGGGACACCACGATCCGCCTGCCCTGGGCACCCGGCAGCCGCGTCCCGGTGTACGTCGCGGCCTACGGTCCGAAGATGCTGGAACTGGCCGGCCGGCTGGGCGACGGCGTCATCCTCCAGATCGGCGACCCGCACGTCGTGCGGTGGGCGATCGGCCGGGTGCGCAGCGCCGCCACGGCCGCGGACCGCGACCCGGACAGCTTGCAGTACATCGTCGCCGCCCCCGCGTACACCGGGGCCGACCGGCAGCACCAACTGGAGCAGTGCCGGTGGTTCGGGGCGATGGTGGGCAACCATGTCGCCGACATCGTCAGCAGGTACGGGACTGGATCCGACGTGCCACCCGAACTCACCGACTACATCGCGGGGCGCACCTCGTACGACTACAACCGCCACGGAGCGGCCGGTAATCCGTCGGCCGACTTCGTGCCCGACGAGATCGTCGCGCGCTTCTGTGTTCTGGGCGAACCCGCCGACCACATTGCGAAACTGCAGGAGCTGCAGGCCCTGGGGGCCACTCAGTTCGCGGTCTACCTGCAGCATGACGGCAAGGAGCAGACCCTGCTCGACTATCAGGAGAAGATCATCCCCGTGATCAACCCCCGGGGCGACACCCGGACCTGAGGACGATCAGCTCAGCAGGGTCGACTTCAGGTAGTTGAACAGCACCACACCGGAGTCCTCGCTGAACTTGTGCAGCTGCTCCGGCGTCGCCGTCACCTGGTCACCCTCCAGCCGGTTGAGCAGGGTGCAGCAGATCATGGCGAACTTCGGGAAACCCCAGTGGTTGAGGTAGCCCGCCATCATGGCGCCCTCCATCTCGATGTTCCGGACGCCGTTGTCGTGCAGCCACTGCAGCCACTCCATCTTGCTGTCCTCGGTCTCCAGACGCAGGGCGCCGTCGAGCCGGAACTGCTCGAGGAAGAACTCGTTGCCGGCCACGGTCTTGCCGGACACCACCTCGAAGTCCGTGTGGCTGTTGGCAGCGATGATCGCATCGTAGACAGCCGCCGGGAAGGTGCTGTCGAACCAGTAGGTGCCGCTGCCACCCTGCAGCAGACGGTAGGGCTTGAGGTCCGCCATGACGCCCTCGGAGGTCACCACGACGGTTCCTCCGGGCAGGCCAACACCTCCGCTGGTACCGACGCGGGCCCAGAAGACCTCATCCATGGCGGCGAGGTCCCCCCGCTTCAGGAAGAAGACCATGCGCATGAGTTCCTGCAGGGCGATGGAGGCGCTTGGCATCCCCATGCCGTGGGAGGCGAAGAGCACACCGGCGGTGTACCGGGTGACGAATCGGTCCTCCTTGGGGAAGGCGACGATCTCGGACCCGCCGTTCAGGGAGCTCCAGTGGTCCGCGAACTCCTTGATGCGGCCGCCGGACCCGGCCATGATCACGGCCTTCACGTCACGCAGGGGTTCGAGCAGGGCGTCCTCGCTGCTGACACCGAAGTGGTAGTAGACGT
Organism: Actinomycetota bacterium; assembly: GCA_029978705.1. GTDB lineage: Bacteria > Actinomycetota > Actinomycetes > S36-B12 > CAIWTL01. The sequence goes on along the minus strand of JAPOIY010000004.1, from coordinate 11,575 downwards.
CGGCATGGCCGCCGTCCAGCACTCCGTCGAGGAACTCGTGGTTGATGTTCTCGGTCTTCATCGGGCATCCGTTCGATCGCGCGTCTGACGGCCCGGAATCTACGCGCCGCGACCGGGGGGTCGCAAAGGCAGACCGCTCACCGGGTGACGTGTCGCCGCGCGGTCTAGGGTGAACGAGATGTCATACCCCTGGAGGCTGCCATGACCCTGGATCCCGAGGAGCAGGTGATCCGCGAGGAACAAGACGTCGAGTTGGAGGCCAACGACGGTGACTGGGACGCCCCCATCACCGACGACGGCGTCTGAGCGACGCTAGCGGGCGTCCGCCGCGGCGCGCAGTTTCTCGATCATGGCTCGGTCCACGGGCCCGATCACCCGGGCCGCGATCCGGCCCTCCCGGTCGATGGCCACCGTGCTGGGCAGCGCGCGAGGAGGGACGCCGGGCACACCGGCGAGGATCTCCCCGGTCGGGTCGACGATGCTCGGGTACGGCACCCCCATGTCGGCGGCGAACGCCCGGGCAGCTTCGGGCCGGTCCTGCACGTCGAGCCCCACCACCCGCAGGTCCGGATGGTCCTCTGCTGCGGTCACGAGCAGGGGGATCTCCTTGCGGCACGGCGCGCACCAGGTGGCCCACGCGTTGACGAGGACGGGGTGCCCCCGCAGGGCGGCCACGTCCGCGGCGCCCCCGGTCAGGGTCGGTCCGGCAAGGGGGGGAGCCTCCTGCCGTTCGCCGCGGGGAATGACAGTCAGGCCCACTTCGGCGGGCGGCTCACTGGGTGCCGTTCCCGGTCGCGGGTCGCGGCCGCAACCGGCGAGCGCCAGGAATCCCACCACGACGAGCGCCAGGGGACCGAGGAACCGCGTCATCGCGCCAGGGGTTGCCGCTCGGCGGCGTTCTCGGCGTCCATCCGTCGGGCCTTCTCCTCCTCCGCGGTGAACCACTCCGCGGCCACCACCATCATCCACATGGTGTCGACGACCATGACGACAGCCCACATGATCGCCCCCGACAGTTGCTGGTCGGCCAGTGCATCCGGGCCGAACGGGCGTGGCGCGACGGCGAAGGTGCGATACAGAACGACGGGGGAGAAGTAGACCACGGCGCCGACGAGCGCCTCGGGGATCATCATCGCGCCGAGCGACAGGAGCTTCACGGCCGGCGCGGGGCGGCGTGGCAGCGGGTTGCTGCCGATGAGGGGGAGGTAGTACAGCACGGCGGCCAGCAGGAACAGGGGACGCTCGACGAACAACTCCGCGTCGTGGTTGCCCATGGCCCAGTCGTAGAAACCGGTGAAGTGCACGCCCAGCAGGACCACCGCGAAGAGCAGCCACGTCACGACGGGGTCCGTCAGCCATCGAACGACGACGCTTCCGAGCGCCGGGTCCACCAGGCGGCGTCGGGTGTCCTGCGTCACGGCCTCCTGCAGCAGCAGGAGGGGAGCCCCCAGGACGAGGAGGGGAGCGACCACCATCATCACCACGAGGTGCTGGGCCATGTGCGCCCAGAAGAAGGTGTGGGACCACCCGGCGACGGGACCCAGGTAGACGAGACCGATGAGGGCCAGGCCCGTGAGGAACGTGAGAGTCCGGTACCAGGGCCACGGCCGGCTCGTGCGCCCCCGCCGCACCCTCACCCCGACCAGGTAGGCCGCGGCGCCCAGGACGAGATTGACGGTGGTGAAGAGGTCCAACTGCCACGGCCCGGCCAGGAAGGCTCCCATGGCGCCACCTCCCTCACGATCGACGTCCAGCGACACGCCGAGCCGCAGATCGACAGAACGCCGCACGGGCAATACGACTCCCCGCTAACGTAACGGCCAACCAGCGGTTCGTGTCCGAACGCCCCGCGCGAGCATGAGGTGGTCCAATGGGAGTGCCGTCGTGAAACGGGCCCTGTTCACGGTGCTCAGTGTTGTGATCGGCGTCCTCGTCGTGGGCGGCTCCGTCGCACTCTTCAGCGCGGGCGCCCAGGAGCCCGACCCGATCGCCGCGAAGGTCGTCGGCAAGGCCAAGACCCCACAGGGAGAGTTGCCCCACGCGGAACTCGACCTGTCCATCTACCCGAACTCGTCCCCCGCGGTTCCCCCGCCCGCCGTCTCCGACCGGTTGGCGCAGTCGGAGAGCGAATCGCAGCAGTGGCCGTTCTACACCCCGTCGACCAACCTGGAACTGCCCGCCCACTCCCTGGTGACCATCCGCATCACCCAGTACGACTCGGGCGGCCAGATCTACAACCCGTACCTGGCCAAGGTCGTCGGCACCGTGGACGGGTCGGCGACGTACGACGGCGAGAAGAAGACGGGGATCGACCCGAACACCGTGGGGCACACCTTCACCATCCACCAGTTCCCCGAGTCCACCCAGCCGTACCTGTACGTGAACATCCCGGTGCCGATGAACGGGGCCAACGCCCCGACCGATGCCAACGGGTACCCGAAGGACCCCCACGTGATCGAGTTCTCGTTCATCACCGGTGAGCCCGGCCAGTACATCTGGAACTGCGAGTTCCCCTGCGGCACCGGCTACGTCTTCTTCGGGGGCCCGATGCAGCAGCGTGGGTGGATGAGCGGAACGGTCACGGTGGTCTGATGTCGACGACGCAGAACCCGCCGCCGCCGGTCGAGGAGCCCGAGGAGCCCACCAACCGGCCACCTGCCCTGCACCGCGCCACCAAGTGGCTGGAACGCCCCTACGCGCGCCGCATCATCCTGATCTCCGGGGTCTACGTCATCGCCATCCTGGCGGTGCTGTGGTTCGCCATCTGGGTGCTGAACTCCTCGGGCGGACCCGCGTCCGGCATCATGGCCGAGATCGCGACCACGATGATCTGGCTCACGATCGTGGCGTCGCCGTTGATGGGGTTCACCGTCGCCACCCTCGTCTACAGCCTGTTCGGCTGGGGCCGCGTGGGTGGGGACGAACCGCCGATGCAGGAGAACCCCGACATCCGTACGAACGCCACCGCGGTGATCGCTTGGATCACCGCGACCTCACTGCTCGCCGGCTTCCTGGTGGTCTGGGGCCTGGTGGAACTGGCCGGGATCACCGCCGGCGCCTACGGCACGGTCCCCGCCAACAAACAGCAGGGTTTCGTGGCGCCCATCAACGTGAACGTCACGGGTCAGCAATGGGTGTGGACCTTCGAATACCCCGACCTCGGAAAGATCCAGTCCGACGTGCTGGTCCTGCCGATCGACCGCCCGACCTACTTCAACGTCACCTCCAATGACGTCGTCCACAACTTCTGGGCGGTGGAACTGGGCATCAAGATCGACGCGAATCCGGGTGCCATCACCAACACCGGGGTGACCCCCAACAAGCTCGGCACCTTCAACATCCGCTGCGCCGAACTGTGCGGTCTGCACCACGCGTACATGGAGACGAAGGTGCAGGTGGTGACCCAGGACGAGTTCGACTCCTGGGTCCGTGAGATGGGTGGAGGGAAGACGCTGTGAGTTCCGCAACCGAGGTGATGCGGCCGGAGGAGGTCCCCCAGCCCAAGCAGTACGGGAAGCCCGGAGGCTTCCTGCGCCACACCAACATCATCACCGGCACCGTCAGCGGCATCGTGCTCGCGGCGATCGCCTACTTGGTGGCCGGGGCGCTCCGGCCGCCCCCCTCCGACGAGAACGCCCTGGCGCTGCCGGTGGGCCTGGACCCGCAGTTCGCGGCCATGTACATCGGCTGGACGATCGGCCTGCTCCTCGGGATCGGGGCCTTCGACGGGCCCCTGCGGTGGTTCCTGGGTCACGACCTCACCCACGAGGACGCCGAGTACATGGCCGGCGCCGGCCAGGGCAAGTGGCGGTACTTCAAGTACACGACCGACCACAAGGTGGTCGGAAAGCAGTACCTGGTCATGTCGCTCGTCCTGCTGGGAGTGGGGGGCACCCTGGCGATGATGATCCGGACCGAGCTGGGCATCACCTGGATGGAGGTGTTCAACCCGAACGTCTACAACTCGATCATCGGCACGCACGGCATGGTGATGGTGATCGCGATGATCATCGTGGTGTCGGGGCCGATCGGCAACTTCATCGTCCCCATCATGATCGGGGCGCGGGACATGGCGTTCCCCCGCCTGAACGCGCTGAGTTTCTGGCTGCTCTTCGCTGCTGTCCCGCCGCTGGTGTCGAGCCTGTTCCTCGGCGGTATCCGTGACGGCTGGTCGGTCTACCAGCCGCTGAACTCCCAGGCCCCGGTGGGCATGCTGGGATACCAGACGACCATCATCGTGTTCGCCTTCTCCACCGGGATCGCGAGCGTCAACCTCATCACCACCATCGTCACGATGCGCGCCCGGGGCATGACGTGGAGCCGGGTTCCCATCTTCGTCTACGGCATCATCGGATCGTCGGTCATGGGCCTGATCTGGTTCCCGATGTTCCAGTACTCCCAGATCCTGTCCTGGAGCGACCGGGTCCTGCAGAGCAACTTCTTCAACCCCGCCCAGGGCGGCAGTGTCTGGCTGTACGAGAACCTCTTCTGGCTACTCGGCCATCCCGAGGTCTACGTCATCGTGATCCCGGGGACCGCGGCGCTCATGGAGTTGACCACGGTCTTCGTCCGCAAGCCGCTGTTCTCGTACAAGTTGGCGATCGCCGGGATCTTCGGCGTCGTCGGGATCAGCGGCATCGTGTGGGCCCACCACATGTACATGACCGGGTTCGCGCCCAGCGCCAACTACCCGTTCATGCTCTCCACCGAACTGATCTCGATCCCCTTCGGCTTCCTGGTGCTGGTCCTCCTGGGCACCATCTGGCGGGGGAAGGTCTGGACCCGCCTGCCCATGATGGCCGTGTATGCCGTGGTGTGGAACAAGGTGGTCGGGGGCATCACCGGGGTCTGGCTGTCCGACGTACCCGTCGATCAGTACATGCACGGCAGCATGTTCGTGGTCGCCCACTTCCACTTCATGCTGATGGGTGCGGCCCTGTTCTCGGCGATCGCCGCGATCGCCTACTGGTTCCCGAAGATGACCGGCCGCTACCTCAACGAGCGGATCGGATCCATCGGGTTCTGGGTGGCCTTCGCCGGGTTCCAGCTGTGCTTCGGCTCGATGTTCTTCGCGGGCCTGCAGGGGATGCCGCGCCGCGTCCTGCAGTTCGACAACGCGTTCAACCTGTCGAACTGGCTGTCCACGATCGGCGCCTACACGATCGGCATCGGGACCGTGATCTTCCTGTACGCGATCATCACGTCGTGGCGGGGGGGCCAGACCGCCCCGATGAACCCCTGGGCTGCCCAGACCCTCGAGTGGACGGTGCCCAACCCGGTGCCACTGGAGAACTTCAAGGTCCTGCCGGTGGTCACGACCGACCCGTACAACTACGGAGTGCCTGACCCCTACGCGTCCCAAGTGGCCGACGTCGGGGATGAGACGTCCCAGAAGGTGAGCGTGTCATGAGTACTGCTGCCGCCGACCCCGTCCTCTCGCCGACCACCGGTGAGCCGGTCGCCGTCGTCGCCCGCCGCAACCGGCTCGGTATCTGGCTGTGCATCGTGTCGGACGCTGCCGGGACGGTGTCCCTGCTCATCGCCTACGCGTACCTGTGGTCCCTCAACGTCAACGGTGGCTGGGCGCCCAAGAAGGGCGCCTGGGCACCCGATTGGCTGTTCTGGGCCATCGTCCTGGGCATGGTCGTCGCCTGCGCGCTGCTGTGGTGGGGCGTGAAGAGTGTCTTCGCCGGGCACCGGGAGGGCCTCGTCGTCGCCGCCACGTTGTCGAGCCTGCTGCTGCTCGCGATGTTCATCCTGCAGATCTGGCAGCTCGCCACCTTCCCGTTCGACATCAGCGAGAGTTCCTACACGTCGGCGACGTTCTGGCTGGCTCTGAGCAATGCGTTCCATCTGTCGCTGGGCAGCCTCCTCGTGCTCGCCGTGGTGAACCGCACGCGAGCCGGCAAGATCGGTGTGGACAATCCCTTCCAGTCGCGTCTGGTGGCTATGTGGATCACGTGGCTGTGCGCCGCGGCCCTGCTGGGTGCGATCTTCACCACCGCTATGAAGGACAGCCCCAACACCGATCCCCCCGCCTTCCAGTCCTTCACGCAGCCGCACACGTCGTGACGCGGCAGGGCTACCGGCTGCTCGCGCTCGTCGCCCTGCTGCTCGCCCTCCTGTGGGTGTTCGGCCTGCTGGCCGCCGGGCCGGCCGGGCTGCCCGAGGTACCGGCGGTCACGCGGCTGGGTCTGCCCGTCGTACGTTTCCTGGCCGACGTGGCGGCGGTGCTGACGCTGGGGTGTGTCGTGATGGGCGCCCTCGTCCTGCCGAGTCGAGTCGTGCTGACGTGGGCACGGTGGTGTGCCGTGGGCTGGGCCGCCGTCCTCGTGCTGCAACTGGTGCTGACCGTGTCCGATGTGACGGCTACGTCGGTGGCGGCGGCGCTCCGTCCGGACGTCCTGGCGACGTTCGCGGGCGGCGTGGGCGTCGGGCAGGTCCTCGTCCTCGAACTGCTGGGCGCCGTCTTCGTCGCGGTGGCCGCCCCGTGGGCCGTGGGCACCGCCGGAGCCTGGACGGTCACCGTCATAGCGGCGGCGACCGTGGCCGCCCCCGCCCTGCTCGGCCACGGGGGAATCGCCTCCGGGCATGTGGCTGCGACCGTCTCGCTGGCCGTGCACCTGGTGGCCGTCGCGCTGTGGGCCGGTGGCTTGCTGGTGCTGCTGGCGGTCGTCGGCCACCACCCGGAAGCGGCCCTGCGGGCGGTGCCCCGGTTCAGCGCCCTCGCGCTCGGATGTGCCCTGGTGGTGGGGGAGAGCGGGCTGCTCAACGCGTCCCTGCGGCTGGCCGTGCCGAGCCAGCTCGTGACCACCTCCTACGGCGCCCTCGTCCTGGTCAAGGCGACGGTCTTCGCTGCCCTGGTCCTGCTCGGATGGCGGCAGCGGTCCCGCGTCCTGCCTCTCATCGTCGCCGGGAACCGGCGGGGTGGTGCCCTCCTCGCCCGCGTCGCCGGCTGGGAGCTCCTGCTCATGGGGGGCGCGGTCGCGGTGTCGGTGGTGATGGCGCGGCTGGGGCCACCTGTGCTCCCCCCGACCGGACCTGGCATGACCCCGGTGGCGGTGGCGTGCCTGGCGCTCGCGATCCCGGTGCTTCTCGTGGCCGCCGGTGCCGGAGCCCGGGCGGTGCCCCGCCTCCGGAGATACCCCGAGGTGCTCGCAGTTGTGTTCCTGGTCGTCGTGGCCGAGGTGGGGGTTGTCGGCGTTCTCCCTGCTCTCCTGGGGGCGGAGCTCGGCGCGCTGCTCGGCGCGCTGCTCCTCGTAGCCTCCGGGTGGGCGTTCGTGACCGCCGTCTGGCGCGGGGCCCCCTGGGCAACGGGCATCGTCATGGTCGGGTGGGCCTTCGTCGCCGTCGGCGGACACCTGTTGGGGGCATGGACGCCGCGTGAGTCCGGGCTGGGTCTCGTGCTGGCGGAGACCCTGCTCGCGGGCCTCCTGCTTCTGCCGCGGCGCCGGAGTGTTCGTGCCGAGCAGCGCCAACCGGCTATGGCAGGCTGACGGTATGGCTCCCCCGCAGCGGCAGCGCAATCTCTGGCGACTCCACGTCCCGCTGGCGGTCGCCCTGTTCGTGTGCGGGCTGGCCACGTTCATCGAGTTCAACCGTGCCGCGGACGGGGTGGGCCGCGCGTGGGTGTACACCATCCAGTGGCCGATGTTCGGGCTCTTCGCCGTGTGGATGTGGGTGCGGTACCGCCGGGAGGCCAAGGAGGAGCAGCACACGCCTCGGGTCAACCCGTTCTCCGGGATGGTGGCGCACTGGCAGACCAATGTCGCCGAGGCGGAGGCGGAGGCGGAGGATCCCGAGCTGGCCGCCTGGCAGCGGCATGTGGCCGAGTTGCGCCGTCAGGACGCCGAGCGCATGGCGCCCCGCGACCCGGCTTAGTCGCTGGGCTTGCGCCCCCGGGTCACCGCGATCACCGCGCCGGCGGCGATGAGGACTGCCACGACCAACCACAGCCAGGCCGGGGGCCCGGAGCTCTCGGCCGGTTGCGCCGGTGCCGCCGATGCCGTAGCCGCTGGCGTGGGAGACGCCGCCGCCCGGCTCGGCGGGGAGGGCCGCCCAGCCACCCGAAACCCGAACTCCCCGGTGATCGGGTGGCCGTCGGCGGCCACGACCCGATAGGTGACCCGATAGGTTCCGGCCGTCGCGTCGTCGGGCCAGGGGGCAACCACGGAGTTGCCCTTGGCCGTGGCCGACAGGGGCACCCGGCCGGCGGGTCCCTGCGCCACCATGGCCGACCCGGTCGCCAGCGGTGGTTCGCTGAAACTCACCGAGATCTGGCGCGGCGGGTGCGCGAGATTCGCTCCGTCGGCGGGGTCGGTGCCGGTGCTGCTGGTGTGCGCCCGGGCCGTCATGGGCCCCGCCCAGCCGATGGCCCCGGCCAGGAGAACGACGGCGATCCCGGATACCCGGTGGGGAGAGGTCACCCGCCCAGCCTACGAGACCCCCGCCAGAGGTCGGCCCCGGGTACTTATTGACAATGATTCTCATTTAGGACAGGATGGGTCCGTGACCGCCCTGTCCCCGAGCCGACTGCTGGCCGCGGCGATCGCCGCTCTCCTGGCGGGGGGATCCGCCGCGGGACTGACGGCCTGCTCCGGGGGGAGCGCCTCCTCGGCGACGGGTGACCACATCACGGTGATGGCGGCCTTCTATCCCTTGCAGTACGCCGCGGAACGGGTCGGGGAGTCCCAGGTCGACGTCGTGGGTCTCACGCCGCCCGGCGCCGAACCGCACGACATCGAACTGTCGCCCCAGCAGGTGGCCCAGATCAGCGAGGCTGATCTCATCCTGTACATCGGGGGTTTCCAGCCCGCGGTCGACGAGGCTGTGGCGCAGGTGGGGGGCGACCGGGCCGTGGATGTGAGTCAGGGAGTCCGCCTGCTGCCGGGGCCCGGGGGTCAGGGGGTGGACCCCCACATCTGGCTGGACCCGCGCAACATGGTGACCATCAGTGATGCCATCGCCGCCCGGCTGAGCGACGTGGCCCCCGGGGACGCCGGCGGTTTCGCCGCCGCGGCAGCGCGTCTCGATGAGGATCTCCAGGACCTCGACGGCCAGTGGGCGTCCGGTACCGAGAAGTGCTCCAGCCGGGACCTCGTGGTCAGCCACGAGGCGTTCGGCTACCTGGCCGACCGGTACCGCTTCCGTCAGGTCGGCATCAGCGGACTGTCCCCCGAGGCCGAGCCGAGCCCAGCCAAGGTGGCTGAAGTGAGCCGGTTCGTGCAGGACAACAAGGTGCGCACCATCTACTTCGAGACCCTGGTCGACCCGAAGGTCGCCCAGACGGTCGCGGACGAGACCGGGGCGACCACCGCGGTCCTGGATCCCCTGGAGGGCCTGCCACCCGGCAGCGACGGGGACTACCTCAGTGTCATGCGCGCCAACCTGCGCACCGTGCAGGACGGGCAGCCGTGCCCGTGACGCAGACGGCTGCGCCGCCCTTCCAGGTGACCGGCGGTGAGGTCCTGCTCGGGGGCGAGCCCGTGCTGCAGGGGGTCAACCTGACCGTGGCCTCCGGCGAGTTCCTGGCGCTGCTCGGCGAGAACGGCTCCGGCAAGACGACCCTGCTGCGGGTCCTGCTGGGGCTGCAGCCGCTCACGGCGGGCTCCGTCGCGGTCCTGGGGGCCCCGGTGCGCACCTTCTCCGACTGGGGCCGCATCGGATACGTGCCGCAGCATCTGCTGGCGTCGGGAGCGGTGCCGGTGTCGGTCCGCGAGGTGGCCGGCGCCGGCGTCATCACCCCCGCCGGCCGGTGGCGGCGCCGCCCGATGGCGCGGGTGATGGAAGCGCTGGAGCGGGTCGGGATGGCGGACCGCTCGGCGGCGGCCTTCCACACGTTGTCGGGTGGGCAGCAGCGCCGGGTCATGATCGCTGCCGCGCTCGCGAAAGAAGCCGACATCATCCTGCTGGACGAGCCCACTGCGGGTGTGGACCGGGGCAGTGTCGTCCAGTTGCACGGGATCCTGGCCGACCTGTCGGAAGAGGGTGACACGATCGTGCTGGTGACCCACGAGTTGGGGCCGCTGGCGGATCTGGTGTCCCGGGTCGTCGTCCTGGGGCGCCGTCCCGGCGGGTCGGTCCTCTACGACGGGCCCGCGCCGCCGCCGGAGTCGCTGCGGGACGCCCACGGTCACCACGACGAGACCGCGCCTCCGAGGTCGGCCTGGGGAGGGCTGACGTGAACCTGCTCGCGTACGACTTCATGCAGCGGGCGCTGCTGGCGGCCCTCATCATCGGACTCCTGGCACCGCTGGTCGGGGTGTTCCTGGTGCAACGTCGCCTTGCGCTGCTGGGCGACGGGATGGGTCACGTCGCCCTGACCGGTGTGGGCCTGGCGTTCCTCGTCGGCACCCAACCCATCCTCATGGCCTTGGTCGTCGCCGTCGTCGGGGCGCTCGTGGTCGAGATCATCCGGTACCGCAGCCGCACGGTCGGGGATGTCGCTCTGGCCCTCGTCTTCTACGGAGGTATCGCCGGGGGTGTGCTCCTGGCATCGCTGTCCCCCAGTGGCAGCGCAGCCTCCCTCAACCAGTACCTGTTCGGGTCCTTGGCAACAGTGGCGGCCTCGGACGTGGTCGTGCTGGCGGTTGCGGCCGTCGTCACCGGTGCGCTGCTGGCGACGTTCGGCCGCGAACTCTTCCTGATGTCCCTGGACCCCGACCTCGCCCATGTGCAGGGTGTTCGGGTGCGGGCCATGAGCCTGCTGCTCAGTGTTCTGACCGCCGTCACGGTCGTCATCGGGATGCGTACGGTGGGGCTGCTGCTTGTGTCGGCCATCATGATCGTCCCAGTGGCGGCCGCGCAGCAGTTCACGCGCTCCTTCGCCGCTACCGCCGTCGGGGGGGTCATCATCGGCGTCCTGTCCGCCGTCGTGGGCCTGGTGGCCTCGTTCTCCTTCGACCTTCCGCCCGGTCCCACGATCGTGCTCCTGGCCCTGGCCGTGTTCACGGCGGCGGCCGTGACCCAGGCGGTGCGCAGCCCATGACGACGCGAGGAGGTCCCCGATGAACACGAAAACGCCCCACCCGGTGGCGGAGACACACCGCCACACCCACGGCCCCGGCTGCGGGCACACGGCCGTCATCCACGGCGACCACGTCGACTACCTGCACGGGGGCCACGCCCATCGTGAGCACGAAGGTCACTACGACGAGTGCGGCGTTTGCTCGTGCGAGCAGTGCGATGACGTCTGCGCCACCTGTCGGTGCGACAACTGCACCTGCACCACCTGCAACCATCAGGACTGCCGATGCAACGGCTGCTCCGACTCCTGCGCCAATTGCACATGCGAACAGTGCACGTGCCCCAGTTGCTCCCACCCGGGATGAGCGGCCGCACCACCCGGCAGCAGCTCGCGGTGCGCAACCTGCTCGCCAAGACCCCGGACTTCCGCAGCGCCCAGGAACTGCACGCCCTCCTCACGGAGGACGGCGCCCGGATCGGTCTGGCGACCGTGTACCGCGTCCTGGGGCGGATGGCCGACCAGGGAGAGGTCGATGTCTTCGTGCGTCCCGACGGGGAGTCCACGTATCGGCTCTGCAGCACCGGACATCACCACCACCTTGTGTGTCGG
>JAPOIY010000112.1 GCA_029978705.1 Actinomycetota bacterium | reverse complement strand
GTGCCCGTGTGCGCGTCATGCGCCGCCACCTTGCGGTCGGGCTCGCTGCCCGAGGCACTCGAGGTCGACACTCCCTCGGGCCGCCAGCCCTACTGGAGAGCCGGCAACGACTACGCGCCCTACGCTCGCGGCTACTACTCGTCGTTCGGCAACATCCTGCCTGCACTGTTCATCGGCACCATGATGGCGAGCGCCTTCAGCATGCCCGCCGCAGCAGCGGCTCCGATCGACTCCAGCGGACTCGGCGGCGCAGACTCGGGTGGCTTTGGTGGCGGCGATTTCGGGGGCGGTGGCTTCGGAGGCGGCGGAGACTTCGGCGGTGGCATGGACTTCGGGGGCGGCGACTTCTAGGAGTTGAGCGCATCCCGCGACGGGGCTAGTTGTTCTGCCCGGGGACGTTGGTCACGCGGGTGATCGGTGGTTTGCCGCCGAGTGCGGTGTGTGGCCTGTGATGGTTGTAGATGTGCAGCCAGCTGGTCAAGGCGGCTCGTCGGGTGGATTCTGAGCGGTAGGCCTTGGCGTAGCCCCATTCGTCGCGCAGGGTGCGCTGGTATCTCTCCACCTTGCCGTTGGTTTGGGGGCGGTAGGGGCGGGTGCGGAGCACGGGGATGCCGGCGGCGCTGTTGACCGCGTTCCAGTCCCTTGAGCGGTAGTTGGGTCCGTTGTCGCTGATGACTTCGCGGATCTGGACGCCGTGGGAGGCGTAGAACGCGATCGCCCTGGTCCAGAAGGCGGTGGTCGTGGCGGCCTTCTCGTCATCGTGGATCTCCGAATAGGCCAGCCGGGAGCGGTCGTCGACCGCGGAGTGGACGAAGCAGTAGCCGGTGCGGCCGGTGCCCCGGGACGCGGTCGCATCCGCGTTGCGCTCGCCTTGGCGATGGGCGCGGGTCTTGGTCAACGATGACCTGCCGTGGGCCTTCCAGCCGCCGCCGGGCGGGATCAGTCCGAACTTCTTCACATCGACGTGGACCAGGTCCCCGGGGCTGTCGCGCTCGTAGCGGCGCACGACCTGGCCGGTGGCCCGGTCCATGTGGTCGAGCCGGTTCAGCCCCTCGCGGACCAGAATCCGGTGGACGGTCGAGGCGGGAATGCCGACCCGGCCAGCGATCTGCACCGGGCCCAGGCGCCGCTTGGTGCGCAGGTGCGCGACCTTGCGCTCGATGCGCCGCCGGGTTTGCGTCGGCGACCGGTGGGGCCGGCTGGACACGTCGGCCATGTCAGCGGCCGTCGGCCGCCGACCAGATCCCAGCACCAGCCGATACCGCCTGGACCAACGGATCACCGTGGTGGTGGAGACCTGGAACCGCTCCGCGGTCCCCCGGATTGTGGACCCGGACTCGACATGGAACCGGGCCATCCGCAGCCGGCCAAGCTCGGACAAAGGGGCATTACGGTGGGGCATGAAGGCCTCCTGGGCTGGTGTGGTTGCTTCGTCGCTTCACACCTCACCCGGAGGCCTTCACCTCGTCAAAGACCGACGCGCCCCGTTACCAACCTCTATGGGCAGAACACCTAGCCCAGGGCTCGGGCGATCTCCTGGGCGGCCCGAGCGACCCGGGGACCCACGTCCTCGGGCGGAGTGGCCACGGCGACCCCCACGGCCGCCTCGACGCCCGGGATACCCAGGACGGGAGCCGCGATACCGCTGCTTCCGGGGGACTCCCCCGTGGAGACGACCCAGGGCGGGTCGAGGGGGCGGCCTGCAGCGGTGCGAGC
>JAPOIY010000057.1 GCA_029978705.1 Actinomycetota bacterium | reverse complement strand
TGCTGCCCCGAGGCGCCGCGGGCCCCCGGGGAAGCGAGTAGTCGTTTCCATGGTTCCAACCCTTCCAAGTTGTCGAGCAACTCAACATGTTTACTAAGTAGATAGGAAAGTACGGGATAAGGGGACGTGGGGCAAGCCCGAGGGCTCGGCGCGTTGCGGTCCTGTGACTCGGGCCGCGGAAGGGCGTAGCGAGTCGGGGCCACGCCGCATCGGGGCAGCGAGTACCTGGGGTCCGGCTACTGGGCCGGCGGGGTGGGCGTCAGATCCCCGGCTGGGCCTTCACCCGACCAGACTTGACGGCGGCCACAAGGGCCTCGTGGTCCTTCTCGTTCTGGTCGGCATAGGCGACCGCGAACTCGGCGACGGCCCGGTCCAGGGTGTCGCTCGTCCCGCAGTACGCCGAGATCGCGATGGGATCCCCCGAGCGCGCATGGGCCTTCGCGAGGGTGAAGGCGCACAACTTGCCGTAGGCCAGCAGGCCCATCGGGGGCATCGTGTCCACGTCGGCCGATCCCTTCCAATCGCGCAGCTGGCGCACGTAGAAGTCGCGCGGGATACCGTCCATGCCCGTGACGCGGTCCCAGCCCAGGAAGATGTCGCTGGCCGACTGCATGAGGCGCTGACCGGCGACCACGCGTTGGCCGCTGTTCTCGTACCTGCTCTTGGTGGTGAACTCCTCCAGGACGGATGCCTGGGCTTCCTTCACCTGCAGGAAGAGCGGGTCGCCATTGTCCCGGCCCATCAGCAGGACCATCCATGCCCGCGTCCCCACGCTGCCGACACCGACGACCTTGCGGGCCACGTCCACGAGTTGGTAGGTGTCCAGCAGGTGGCGGCGGTCGGTCTCCAGGGTGGACCGGTAGCGGGTCAGCACCCCCTCCAGCAGCCCCCAGATCTCTTCCGTGCTCGCCCCCGCCTTGGCGGCCATGTCCCGCACCCCGATGATGAGCGGTGGCTCGGACATGATGCGCAGCTCACCGTCGGTGACCGCGGTGAACTTGCGCAGCGCCTGCATGGAGTCCCGCGAGCGGGCCTTGTTGGCGTTCTTCTGCGCCCGCTTCTGGGCCTGCTTGGAGGCCTTGCCCTTGAGGCTCTGGGCGAAGGCCTCCCGGATGGAGTCGATGTCGATGCGGCTATACCAGATCTCCAGGTTCGTCATACCGGCGAACTCGGCCATCGCCTCGCGGTACTTCTGCGTGGCTCCGAGCAGAATGGCCTTGCGGGTCGCATCGTCGAAACCGTTGGAGCGGGCGGCGACCTCAAGCGATGTCACGAGACGTTTGAGGTCCCACTCCCACGGGCCCGGATTGGTCTCGTCGAAGTCGTTGGTGTCGAAGACCAGGGCCCGTTCGGGGGACGCGAACGCCCCGAAGTTCGCCAGGTGCGCGTCCCCACACGCCTGCACCCTCAGCCCCGTGTCCGGGGTCTGCGAGAGGTCCGAGGCCATCACCAGGGCGGCCCCGCGGTAGAAGGGGAAAGGGGACTCCATCATCCGGCCGTAGCGGATGGGTACGAGGTCGGGCACGCGAGTCGCGGCCTGCTGCTCCAGCAGGTCGACGGGGTCCGGCCGGTCGGCGGGCGGGTCGAACTGGGCCTGGCTGGTGCGGGGCGTTTTCTTGCGCGCTGTCCTCCCCCGCTCGGCCCGCTCGGCCGGGGTGGGGAGGTGCGAGGTGTGTGTCATGGTCGCGGTCATGGTCGAACGATGCCACAAAAAGGTCCGGCCCCGCCCGACGTGGGTGAGCGTCGGGCGGGGCCGGGTTGGGGGGTGGGTGGATGGATCAGGTGAGACCGCAGTAGTCGAGGATCTTCTGCGGCAGTCCGGCGCTGGCCGCGCCGCAGACCTCTTCCTTGTTGATGGCCTTCCAGGTGCCGTTCTGGGCCTTGGCGAAGAAGTTCTCCACGGAGGGTCCGGACATGTACTGTCCGGCAGCCCAGCGCTCGGCGCCCACGTTGGCGCAGATGAAGCTCTGCAGCTGACCGCCCGACGGCACGACCTCGGACAGGGCGGCGCCGGTGCAGGGCGCCCCCACGGGGCTGACCGTGGGCGACGCGGTCGGCGTCGCCGTTGCGGTACTCGTGGGGCTGCTGGTCGACGAGCACACCGTGCGGCCCTCCGAGGTGGCCTTCTTCAAGGCGGCGATGGTCTGCCCGTTGGCCTCACCGTCGGCGGTCAACCCTTCAGCCTGCTGGAAGCGCACGATGGCCTGGTCGGTCTCGGGGCCCATGATCCCGTCGACGGTCCCGGAGTGGCAGCCCACCGCGTTGAGGTCCGTCTGGATCTGCTTGTCGAGCATCACGATCGACTCTTCGCCGCCGCTGGCCGACGGCGACGCGCTCGGGCTCTCCACGGGGCTCGGCGGCGGTGTCTCGGTGGAGCCGGAGGAACAGCCGGCAAGGCCGCCGATCGCCAGACAGGCGGCGGCACCGGTCAAAACAAGACGCTGGTCGAACATGGATCCGATTCCCTCCGGCCCGGGTCGTTCCGGGTCGAGGTGAGTTCTATCAGCGCGGGACGGGCGCCGTCCCCCGCGCACCGCGGGGACCTCGGGGACTGTTACCCGACCGAGACTTGGCGGCTGCGGCCACGGCGTCGCCCAGGTCCCCGACGGGGCGCACCGCGACCTCCGGCACCCCGAGCCATCCCGCCAGCGCGCCCAGGGCGGCCGCCAAGCGCTCCGGGGTCTCGGCGTCGGCCTCGTGAGCCCACGCCGCCAGGCACAGCAGCCGCCCGGTCGCCCGGTCGGCTTTGAGGTCCACCCGCGCCGCCAGGTGATCACCCTGCAGGAACGGCAGGACGTAGTAGCCGAACTCCCGCCGGGCGGCGGGGGTGTAGATCTCGAGCCGATACCGCATCCCGAAGAGGCGTTCCACCCGTTCCCGCCGCCAGATCAGGGGGTCGAAGGGCACCAGCAGGGCGTCGCACCCGGCGCCCCGCGGCACGGTTGCCGTGCGGTGCCGCCAGGTCGTGGGCCAGCCGGGTATCCGGACCTCGGTCAGGTCTCCGGCGGCGGCCAGACGCTCGATCGCCTGCTGTGTGTCCGCGGCAGGCAGTCGGAACCAGTCCCGCAGGTCCGCCGCGGTCGCCACCCCCAGGGCGCGGGCGGCGATCTCGACCAGGGCGGCCATGGCGTCTTCCCGCGACGGCGTGGGGGTGGCCAGCACGGTGGCCGGCAGCACGGCCTCGGTGAGGGCGTAGCGGCGGCGGAACTGCCGATCCCGCCCGGCGGTGCTGATCTCCCCGGTCCAGAACAGGTGCTCCACGACCTGCTTCACGACCGACCAGTTCCAGCCCCAGTTGCCGGAGGTGCGCGCCGCGGAGTGCTGCAGCACCTCTTCGATCCGGGCACTGGTGGCCGGCCCGTGGGCGGCGAGGCAGGCAAGCACGTCGACAGCGAGGGCGGACTCCCGCTCCGCGGTCCGCGCGACGGAGCTCCACGCGTGCGGCTCGGTCATCCGCCACCGCAGGAGCGGCTGCGTGGTCACGGGTAGCACGGAGGCTTCATGCCCCCAGTACTCGAAGAGCCGACGCGGCGCGACGGCGGCGCTGCGGTCGAGGATGTCGCGGTCGTACGCACCGAGGCGGCTGAACGCGGGCAGGTAGTGGGCGCGGCAGAGTACGTTCACCGAGTCGATCTGTACCGCGCCGAGGCGTCGCACCTGGGCCAGGACCGCGCGGGCGTCGGCGCCGGGTTCGCGGGCCCGGAACCCCTGCGCCGCCAGGACCGCGCGGCGCGCCTCGGCGGGCGTCAGGTTCTCACGCCGCGGCATGGGCCCGGGCCAACTGCTCCATCACCACGCGCAGCGTCTGCGGGCGCAGCCCCATGCCGAGGTGGCTGCCGCCGACCTCGATGTTCGTCGCCCCCGGCACCACACACGCCCGCCAGTCGACGATGCCGTCCGACTTCGTGAAAAGGGAGACGAGGTCCACGCCGGTGGGCATCGGCCGACGCGTGGCCTCCAGGTACGGACAGGTGCACTCGGGGGTGGCGCACCGGCGGGCCCGCAGTTCCGGGTCGGTCTGGTGCACGACGCGCAGCGCGCCGACCAGGGGACGGGGAATCTCATAGAACGCGAATTCGTGGTTCAGGGGGGCGCCCAGGGCGACCACCTGCGCCACCAGTTCGGGATGTCGGGCGCCCAGGCCCCGCGCCAGCATCCCGCCGCGGCTGTGGCCGACGACGAGCAGGCGTCGTCCTTCGTCGCGCGCGACCACCCGCCGCGCGACGCGGGCCAGACTGTCCACCACCCGGTCCGAGCAGCGCACATTGGCCACGATCTGCGACGGCGCGATCCGGTACCCGCCGGCCTTGAGCGCCAGCTGCAGCGGAAGGGTCGTGGCGTCCCCGAAACCGAACCCGGGGATGACCAGGACCGGACGGCGCCCACCCGACGGCAGGCCCCGTGACGCGGCCCCCGGATCGCGCAGCACCGACACGTTCCATCTGGCGACCTCAGCGGGGAACCGCGCCTCGGCGGCCGCCCGCGCCGCCCACCCGGGCAGCGGCCGCAGCCAGGACGGCAACCCCCGCGGCGCCCACCCCTGGTCGGGCAGATGCTCCCCCAGCCAGTCGCCGCTCATGGTGCCGATATTGCCGTGATCGCGGCCGGGGCGCGCAGGACACCCCGTACAGTCGTGCTGTGAGCGACGCGCGCCCCCCGGAGGAGGAGCCGACCCCGGCCGGCCTCTGGGACCCCGACTTCTGGGACAGCGACGACGGTCCCGCCGCCGAGGCGCCGGACGCCGCTGACAGCGGCGAGACACCGCCGGCCGACTCGGGTCTGACGGGTTCGTGGGGCAAGGTCGTCGGAATCACGGTGGCGGCGTGTGTCGTGGCCGGCGCCCTGCTGTGGCTGGCCCTGCCCAAGCAGCCCACCGTGACGGAGGCCGCCGCCCCGCCCCCTGCCACCGACACCGCGCAGCAGGACGCATCGGCGGCGGAGCAGGAGGTCCGGCGCATCCTGGCGGGCAAGAAGGAGCACCAGTCGAAGGCCGAGCGCCTGGAGGAGCGGCTGGGCAAACCGCCGAAACTGTCGGTCCAGGTGTTCGACCCCCTGGAGGGGACCTGTCCCGACGTCTTCAACGTGACGATGGTGGTGCGGGTCATCCGGGGACAGTACGACGGCGTCGTCGCCGAAGTCCGCATCCCCAAGGACAAGTACACCCGCACCCGCACGCTCATGTACTCCGAAGGTGACTACACCGCCACCCTCGGCGGGCTGCCGGTCAACCGCACCGCCACGCTCCGCGTCGTCGGCAGTGGGGTGAACGGGGAGACCACCACCGTCTCCAAGGACATCACCCACGCGTGCCCCGGGGACCTCGTGGACCAGGACAATCACCACGACCTGCTGGGCAAGGACGCCGAGCAGGCCATCCGGGAGAAGATGTTCGGCGGGGATTACGAGTTCCACTTCGACAGCAAAGCGGGCGGGCAGTAGCCGCCTCGGTCACGCCAGCCGGCTGACCGTCCCGTCGAGAGACACGACGTAGACCCGCCCCACCCCGTCCTCCCCGAACGCCACCACCGACGGCACCTGCAGTCCGGTGGACCGGTCCTCGGTCGCGGTCGACGGGGTCAGGTTCACCGAACGGACGTCCGGGTTGCAGAAGTCGCCGTACAGGTAGCGGCCGTACAGCTGCGGCAGCGAGCGGTCGCGGACCACGACGCCGCCGGTGATCGAACAGAACCCATCCGGGTGGCCGACGGTGAGGACCGGGGGAACCGCGCCCGGGGCGCTTCCGGGGCGGTAGCGGTCCGGGCCTTCGAAGACGCGCCATCCGAAGTTCACCGACCCGGTGTGGTCCGCCGGGACGACGTCGATCTCCTCCCAGGCGTCCTGCCCCACGTCGCCGATCACCAGATCGCCGGTGAGGCGGTCGAAGGAGAACTGCCAGGGATTGCGCAGGCCGTAGCCGATGACGACGGGACGCTCACGCAGGTCGCCCGTGACCGCACGGGCCGGCAGCCGACGGCCCCGTGGCGGCGCCCCCGCAGGGGCCGCGGTGCCGCGGGGGGACAGCGCCAGGATCTTGCCCAACGGAGAGCGCAGGTTCTGGGCATTGCCCTGGGGGTCGCCGGCACCGCCGCCGTCGCCCAGCCCCAGGTAGAGCCACCCGTCGGGCCCGAAGGCCACATGCCCACCGTTGTGGTTCGAGAACGGTTGGTCGACGCCGAGGATCAGGTGTGCGCTGCGGGGATCGGCGGTGTCGGGCCGACCACGGCGGGCGCGGTAGGCCACGACACGGGTGTCGCCGGCCCGGTTGGTGTAGCTCACGTAGAAGGTGCGGTCCTGCGAGTAGCGGGGGGAGAACGCCAGCCCCAGCAGACCCTGCTCCGAACCGTGGGACACCTTGCCGGAGAGGTCGAGGAAGGACCGGGTCCGGCCGTCCCGCACGACCCTGACGACGCCGCCCTGCTGCGCCACGAAGAGTCGGTGGCTGTCGCCGGGGGGCGCGGTCACCTGGACCGGTCGGTCGAACGACCCGATGGGCACCAGGTCGGCGTCGGCTGCTGCTGCCGGTGTCATGCCCGCGAGCAGAAGCGAGGTCGCGAGGCCGGCCAAGGTCGCCGCGAGGCGGGCAGGTGCTGTCACAGGTCGATGGTAGGCACGCTCGGCCGGCTGCGGGAAGCGCGCGTCAGGAGGCGGCGGCCTCTGCCGCCTCTTTGAGGCGGCGCAGGGTGACGAGCATGTTGGCCCGATTGTGGTCCTCCCGGTTCCCGGGAATGATCAGCTGGCCGATGGCCTTGACCGGCACGGCCGTGACGCCTTCGCGGCGGTCCTGCCAGGTCTCGATGACGCGGGTGGTGCCGTCGCCGACGTTTTCGAAGTCGTAGCGCCAGCGGGACACCGGCATCGGGCCGAGGTCGGTGTCGAACTCGAACTCCGCCCCGCGGTCTGCCGCGCGCACTGTGTTGACCGTGAACCAACGGACCGGACCGCGGCGGTTCAGCCCCACGAACCGGTCGCCGACGGCCAGATCGGCGTCCGCTCCGCGGGCCCCGGTGGCCTCGGGCGACCATTCCCCCATACGGCCGACGTCGGACACCATGTCGTAGATCAGGTCGGCGGGGGCGTTGATGACGATCGACTCGGAGACGTGTGCGCTCATGGCCCCAGCATCGCCTGCCCCGCCCGGCGGTGCAAAGGTGTCGGCGCAGATCCGCTCAACGGGAGGAGAGGTCGCGCCGCTGCAAGGCGATGACGGAGAGGGTGACCAGAACCAGGCTGCCCGCGGTCAGTTCCCCCGCCGCCACCCAGTCAACGCCGTTGACCAGAGGATCGGACGACAGCGCCCATGTGAACGGCGACAGGTCCTGCCACGTGTCCAGCCAGTCCGCCAGTCCGCCGAGTGCATGCAGCAGGAATGCCGCAAGCGCCGCGACAGCTCCGACGCCGAGCGCCGCCGCCCGGCTTCCGGTCACGGCCCCGACCAGTAGGGCCAGACTGCCGAAGAGCAGGGCGAGAAGGGCAGCGGTCAGCGAGGCGGCAGCCAGGCCGCCGACGGTGACTGATAGGTCGACGGTCGGGGCCCCCGCCCACAGGGCCAGGAACCCGGCCCCCGCCACGGCCAGGACACACATCACCATGGCCGTGGCCTTGGCCACCAGGACCAGCCAACGCGACACGGGCAAGGAGAACAGCAGGTCGGCCGTGCCCCGCTCCTCCTCGCCCGCGGTCGCCGCCGCGGCCACTCCCAGCGCGATGGCGATGAGGATCAGCGGGATCATCATGGAGAACAGTTCGGCGTTCAGGAAACCGGTACCTGTCGTGTACTGGTCCAGGGAGAAGGCCTCCCGGAAGGCCTCGGGCCACTGCTCCACGAACTGCCGCATACTCTCCGCCGACTCCGCCACCGACGGATAGACCGACAGTTGCAGCGCGGCCATGGCCACCAGGGCGAGCCCCCAGCCGAGCAGCGACCGCCAGCGTTCGGCGATGGTGTGGCGGGTGACCGCCAGGAACTGGCTCCACGGCGACGGAGCCGGGGCGATCACCTCGAAGGACGGGGCGGTGGCCATCGTCATCTGCTGCCTCCCGCCGTGTACTCCCGGAAGACGTCCTCCAGGTCGGGGTCGTGCGTATGAACGTCGACCACCCCGTGGTCGACCGCCGTCTTGAGCAGGGGCCCGATGCCGCCCCGGACCAGGCAGTAGGCCGTCGCGCCGCGCGTGCGGATGGACGTGACCCCGTCGGCCGCAGTCAGGGCATCGGGGGGAGTGGCGGGGAAGTCCATCTCGATGCGTCGTGGCGCGCGTTCCCGCAGCCCATCGACGCTGTCGACCAGCAGCAGGTGCCCCTCGTTCAGGATGCCGACCCGGTCGGCCAGGTTCTCCACCTCGCTCAGGACGTGGGAGGAGAGGAACACCGTGGCCCCGCGGGCCACCGTTTCCCGCACGAGTTCGGCGAACTGCTCCTGCACCAGGGGGTCCAGGCCGGTGGTCGGTTCGTCCAGGACCAGCAGGGGCGGGTCGTGCATGAACGCCTGGATCACTCCGATCTTCTGCCGGTTGCCCTTGGACAGTTCGCGGAGGTGCCGGTCGAGGTCGACGTTCAGGCGCTCAGCCAACTCCCGGTACCGGGCGGGTGCGACCCCGCCGCGCAGATGCCCCAGATAGGCGAGGAACTGATGCCCGCGCATCCGGTCGTAGGTGGCCAGGTCCCCCGGCAGGTACCCCATCAGCGCCCGGGCCCGCGGGCCGTCGGCGACCACGTCGTGTCCCAGGGCGACCGCGCGGCCCCGCGTGGGGGAGATCAGTCCGAGCAGCAGCCGGATCGTCGTGGTCTTGCCCGACCCGTTGGGTCCCAGGAACCCGAAGACCTCGCCGGCGGACACGTCCAGGTCGAGTCCCACGATCCCGGCCTGGCGCCCGTAGAACTTGGTCAGGTCCTGGATCCGCAGCGCCGACACCACCACGTTCCCCATACCTGCAACGCTAGGCGTCTGGACCGGGGAGGGAAGAAGTCACGGGCTAGGGTCGTCGAATGGACGTGTACGCCGTGGTTGCCGGGGGCGCGGCGGCATGAACGAGACGTGGCAGCGATGGATCGCTGACTCCTACCGCGCGACAGTGGGCGGTGACCTGGGGCCGGATCCTTATCGCGGGCAGCAGGCGGTGCTGTGCCACGGGACGGGCCCCGATCCCCGCTTCGTGTACGTCAACGAGTTCGCGCAGCGGCTGTGGGAGCGACCCTGGCGCAGCATGGTCGGGATGCCCTCCCGGTGGACCGCGCCCCCGCACCTCCGCTCGGAGCGGGCGGGGGCGCTCTCCGGGAACGAGGTCGCCAGCGGCTACGCCGGGGAGCGGGTCAGCGCGACCGGTCGCCGGTTCGTGATCCGCGACGCCACGATCTGGCCCGTCCGTGACGACGCCGGAACGGCGGTGGGGCAGGCCGCCACCTTCCGGGAGTACGAACGCCTGGACGGCCCGCTGCTGGAGATCCTGGCCACCACCCCCGCCGAGGTGGCCCGGGCCGTCTCGCTCGGCGCCGATCGGATCGAGTTGTGCGTCGACTACCCGGCTGGCGGGACGACACCGCCGGTCGGCCTGATCCGGGAGGCAGTGGCGCTGACCGCCGAGCACAGCGTCGGGGTGATGGTGATGGTCCGGCCGCGATCCGGCGACTTCGTCTACTCGGCCGCCGAACGCGATCAGATGACGTCGACTATCGAAGAGGCCGTCACCGCCGGGGCGGTCGGAGTCGTTCTGGGGTGCCTCACCGCGGCGGGTGACGTCGACGAGCGGGCCCTGCGGGTACTGCGGGCAGCCGCCGCGGGCGTTCCCGTGACCTTCCATCGTGCAGTGGACGAGGCACGCGACCCGGCCGCGGCCGCGGCCGCTGCGTTCGCGGCTGGGTGTGACCGTGTCCTCACGTCCGGTGGTGCGCCGACCGCTCCCGAGGGGGTCGCCGTGATCCGGCGCATGGCGCACGGTGCGCCGCCCGGGGCGATCGTCATGGCCGGCAGCGGGGTACGGGCCGGCAACGCTGACGCGGTGCGTGCCGACACGGGTGTGCGGGAACTGCACGCATCGCTGTCCTACTTCGCCTGATCGGCGGCGGGCAGCCAGACGTCGACGATCGCCCCGCCGCCGTCGTTGTCGCGGACCGCGGCCACCCCGCCGTGGGCCGCGACGATGGCGGCGACGATGCTCAGCCCCAGTCCCGCTCCGCTCACGGCCCCGGCTGCGTCCCGGGTGCGGCTGGGATCGCCCCGGTAGAACCGTTCGAACACCCGCTCCTTCTCGTCGTCGGGGATGCCGGGTCCGTGGTCGGCGACCGACAGCAGCACCCACGCGCGGCTGCGGGTGTCGACGGTGACCTGGACGTCGCCACTGCTGTACTTCACGCCGTTCCCGATGACGTTGGCGGCGACCTGCCGCAGCCGGGCGTCGTCACCGAGGACGAGCGGGACGGCACTGCCGACGGAACGCAGCCGGATGGTCCGCTCCGGGGAGGCGGCCTGCGCGCCGTGCACGGTGTCGGAGGCGACCTGCAGGACGTCGACCTCGTGGCGCTCGAGCGGACGCTGCTGGTCCAGTCGCGCCAGCAGGAGCAGGTCGTCGACGAGGGCCCCCATCCGCTGCGCCTCTCCTTCGACGCGGCTGAACGTGGCCGAGACGTCGGGGTCGGAGATGGCGCCCTGGCGGTAGAGCTCGGAGTATCCCCTGATCGCGGTCAGGGGAGTGCGAAGTTCGTGGCTGGCGTCCGCGACGAACTGGCGCATGCGCTCCTCCGACTGGCGGGATTCGGCCAGGGCCGTGTCGCGTTGGGCGATGGACCGGTCGATCTCGTCGAGCATCGCGTTGAACGCGGTGCCGAGCTGCCCCACCTCGGTGCTGGCCGGGTACTGCGGTACCCGGTGGCCCATGTCGCCGCCGGCGATGGCCGTCGCGGTCTGCTCGACCTCTGCCAGCGGGCGCAGGCTGCGCCGCACCGCCACGAAGGCCGCTACCGCCAGGAGTGCCAGCACCAAGGCCCCGATCACGGTCTCCAGGAGCGTCAGGCGCGTCACCGTTCGGTCGACCTCCGTCAACGGCTTGCCGACGAGCAGTGACCCCGCGGCGCTGGGCACGGCGATGACCCGCCAGGAGCCGTCCGTGCCGGGCACCGTCGTCGGGCGCCCGGGGTCGAGGGAGGAGACCGCCGCGAGGTCCGGGGTGCCGGAGTCGTACGGCCGGCTGAGGACCTCGGCCTGGCCTCCGGGGGTCACGACGGCCGAGTAGAACTCGCCGGGCGGACCGCCGCCGGGGCCGCGCTCGTCGTGGTCGTCGGGGGGATGCCAGGCCCGGATCCCCGGCGCGCTGTCGCTGCGGGTCACCTGCAGGAGCTGCTGATCGATCTGCCCCTGCAGGTAGGTGCGCAGGGACGTCGTGGCAGCCACCCCGGCCGCGACGAGAGCGAGTGCGCCCAGCAGCACGACCAGGAGGACCAGTTGGGTGCGCAGGGGTTGGCGCCGCCACCAGCCCATGTCAGGCCTCCGGGGTGCGCAGCACGTACCCGAATCCGCGCACGGTGTGCAGCAGACGCGGGTCGCTGGTGTCGACCTTGCGTCGCAGGTAGGACACGTACGACTCGACGATGCCGGATTCGCCTTCGAAGTCGTACTGCCACACCCGGTCCAGGATCGTGTCCTTCGACAGGACCCGGTCGGGGTTGGCCAGGAACAGTCGCAGCAGGTTGAACTCGGTCGGTGTCAGCTCTACGGGTGCGCCGCCCTTGCGGACCTCGTGACGGTCCTCGTCCATCTGGATGTCGCCTACCGACAGCAGCGCGGGCTGCCGGTCCACCCGCTTGCCGGAGCGACGCAGCAGGGCCTCGAGGCGGGCGATCACTTCCTCCAGGCTGAAGGGTTTGGTGACGTAGTCGTCGCCGCCCACGGTCAGCCCGCGGACCTTGTCCTCAGTGGCGTCGCGGGCGGTCAGGAACAGCACGGGCGCGTCCTGGCCCTCGGCGCGCAGTTTGCGCACGAGGTCGAAGCCGTCCAGCCCGGGCATCATCACGTCCAGGACCAGCGCGTCGGGGCGCTCCTTGCGGGCCTTGGTGAGCGCCTCGCGGCCGTCATGGGCCACGGTGACGTCGAAGCCGGCGTAGCGCAGGCTGGCGGCCAGTAGGTCGAGGATGGTCTGCTCGTCGTCGGCGATCAGAAGGCGTCCCCGCGAGGAAGTCATGCCCTCATCATGGCCCGCCTTCCTGGGAGATTCCTGAACGAACCCTGGACGCCCCCTGCCGGGAGCGTCCCGCTCGGCCGCCGCCGCCAGCGCGTGCGGGGCGGTCGGCCACAATGGGGCCATGCCCACCGAGTTGACCCTCACCTGGGTCCTGCTGTTCGACGTCCTGATCGGCATGGCGATCGGGTTTGCGGTCCGCAGGATTCTGGGGCGGCGCACCCACCTCGGCCTGGCGGCTTCCATGCTGTCCGGCATCGTCGGTGCTCTGCTGGGTGAGGCGGCCCTGCTAGCCGCCACAGGCTCCGGGCCCCACTCTCCGGTGACCGCTCTGGTGCCGGCCGTCCTTGGGACGACCGCGGTGATCCTCGTCGCCACCCAGCTGTCCCGGCCCCCGGAGCGGACCCCGGAGCAGCTGCTGGCGGGAGGAGAGGCAGCCGATGTGGAGTTCAAGTCCACCGCCCGCCGCAACCTGGTCACCGGGGAGCGGGACCCGAAGATCGAGTTGGTGATCGCCAAGACCGTGGCGGCTCTGGCCAACGGCTCGGGTGGCAGCCTGCTGATCGGTGTGGCGGACGACGGATCGGTCCTCGGTCTGGACGCCGACCTGGACCTGATGAAGCAGCCCGATGTCGACCGGTACGAGTTGTGGCTGCGGGACTACCTGAGCACCTCGGTCGGCGCCGCCGCTACGACGTCCTTGGCCGTCTCGTTCCCGATCGTGTCCGGGCGGCAGATCTGTCTCGTGCGGGTGCCGCAGGCCACGCGCCCGGTGTTCGTCACGCCCGGGAAGGGCGACGGGCCGCAGCTGTGGGTGCGGATCGGCAACTCGACCCGGCAGCTGCCCCTGGACCAGGCCCTGGCCTACGCATCGGACCACTTTGGGCGGCGCGGGTTGCGGGCACGCTGACCCCACCCACCCCTCCCCTTTCCCGCAGACGGTGCTTGAACTGACGCTTCCGGGCGCCGGACCGGCCCGGAACCGTCACTTCAAGCACCGTCTGCGGCGTTCGTTGGGGGCAACGGTCAGGCGAAGGCGATCTTCCGGCGGAAGGCCAGGACCAGGGCCCCGGCCACCAGCAGTGCGAGCAGGCCGGGGATCACCAGCCCGAAACGCGGACCGAACTGGGCGGCGAGCCAGCCGACGATGGGGGCGCCGATCGGCGTGGTACCGAAGAACACGGCGAGATAGACCGCCATCACCCGGCTGCGGTGCTCGTCACCCGTGCGGGTCTGCAGGTA
>JAPOIY010000070.1 GCA_029978705.1 Actinomycetota bacterium | reverse complement strand
CCACCCATCGGGGGTCCGGTGTGCTCACCGGTGATCGCGAACGAGGAGTCCAGCGTGATGTGGACCAGGGTCCCGTCCGCCTTGCGCACATGCGCCTCGTAACCGTCACCCTCCTCCTCGACGACCGCCACCGTGGCGTCGGGGTACTGCGCCAGCACCGCCGCCTTGACCTTGTCAGCGGCCTCGCCGGTCACGGGCGTGCCGTGGGGCATGCCCATCTCCGGAGGAGCCTGGTGATCGGCGGTCATGTTGTTCGGGTGGTCGGCGTTGGAGCCGGTGGCCGCGCTGGCCAGGCTCAGGCCGGCGAAAGCGAGCACGCCGCCCGCTGCCGCGGCTCCGGCGATCGTGGCGATCGACTTGGTGTCCATTGAAGTCCCTTTCTCGATGACTACGGTGACACGGTGCCCGACCAGGCTGGGAATCCCCTGTGAGCGCGGTTGGAGTCCGGTCAGACTCGGGCCGGCAACGGTGCCGCATCGAAGTCCCCCGGTTCCGGCGCGGCTCGGACCATCCGCCCCTCGGGCAGTGATAGGAGAAGATGTCCACCCCCAATGGAGGAGTACCAATGTCCGACGAGTCCGCGAACGCCGCTGCGGCGGCTGATGAGGCCGTGGCGGCCGCCACCGGCATCGACGAGTCCAATTTCACCGACGCCCAGCGAGCCGAGGTCCGGGCCGAGGTCACCGGCATGGCGAAGTGGTGGTGGGCCTGGCTGGTCCTCGGCGTGCTGTGGCTGATCATCGCGTTGGTGATCCTGCAGTTCGACACCGACTCGGTGGCGACGGTCGGGATCCTGATCGGTGCCATGTTCCTGTTCACCGGGATCCAGCAGTTCTTCCTGGCGAGTGCCGTCGAGGGCTGGAAGTGGGTGTGGGTGCTGTTCGGCATCCTGTTCGTGCTGGCCGGCCTGTGGGCGCTGTTCAACCCCGGGGCGACGTTCCTGGCTCTGGCGGACTCGCTCGGCTTCCTGTTCCTGCTGGTGGGCATCTTCTGGGCCATCGAGGCCTTCGCCACGCGCGGCGGCAACGACCTATGGTGGCTGAGCCTGATCGCCGCCATCATCATGATCATCATTGCGTTCTGGCTGAGCGGCCAGTTCCTGATCGAGAAGGCCTACACGCTGCTGATCTTCGCGGGTGCGTGGGCGCTGATGGAGGGCATCATCAACTTCATCCGCGCGTTCCAGATCCGCAAACTCGGCAAACTGGCAGCCGGCGGCTGACGCCACCGTCACTGAGGGGCCGCACCACCCGGTGCGGCCCCTCAGTCGTTCCGGGACTCGACCACGACGTCGAAGGACCAGATCGACGACCCCGTCGCAGAGGATGGCCGTTCGGCCGGCCGGTCGGTGGCGGTGGCGTGGCCGTCGCGGAAGGACTGGGACTCGGTCCACGCCGTGAAGTCGGCCTGCGAGCGCCACCGAGTGACCACCAGATAGTCCGTGGTCCCGCTGAGCGGTCGCAGCAGTTCGAAGGACAAGAACCCGGGCGCCGTGTCCACGGACCCCTTGCGCCGGGCGAAGCGCTCCTCGAGGAGAGCACCTCCGTCATCGGGCACGGTCAATACGTTGATCGCCACATACGTCATGGCGTCATCGTCACCTATCGGCACCTCCGGTGCGACCCGGCGCCATCACTCCCCCGTCCAACTCGACCGCGGCGAGCAGGTCCGCCAGCGGCATGGGCCGCCCGAACAGATACCCCTGGCCCCGGTCACAGCCCATCCCCCGCAGGATGTCGGCCTGCTCCACGGTCTCGACGCCCTCGGCCACCGTGGTCAGCCCGAGGTTCCGGGCCAGCTGCAGGATCGCCCGGACGAGGACGAAGGAGTCCGACGACGCCGCGAGGTCGCCGACGAAGGAACGGTCGACCTTCAGCGCATCCACGGGGAGGCCCGCCAGGTAGGAGAGGGACGAGTACCCGGTGCCGAAGTCGTCCAGCGCCACCTTGGTTCCGGTGCCCCGGAGTCGTTCCAGCACGTCACCCACCGCCCGGTGCTCCACCAGCACGTTCTCCGTCACCTCGAGCGTGAGCCGGGTGGCGGGGACTCCCGCGGACCGCAGGGCGTCGGACACTTCCTCGTGCAGTTCGGCGGCGACCTGGGTGGGGGAGACATTGACGGCGACGGGGATCTCCCGCCCCGCCGCCGCGGACATCTCACGTGAGTCCTGCAGCGCCGTGGTCATCACCCGCAACCCGATCCGACCCACCAGTCCGAGGTCTTCCGCCACACTGATGAAGCCGGCCGGACCGATGATCTCCCCCGAGGGAGAGCGCAGCCGCGCCAGGGCCTCCACACAGATCAGGCGGTAGTCGGCCAGCGAGACGATGGGCTGGTAGACCACGAACAGGCGATCCGACTCCAGCGCGTCGCGGAGATCGGCCTCGGACCGCAGCCGGGACACCAGGGCCGACCGCATCTCACCGCGGTAGGGGACCGGAGTCGGTGACCGCCCGATCCGCGCCGCGGCCAGCGCCAGGTCGGCCTGCTCCACGAGTTCGGAGGCGGGGGATGTGCGGTCCTGCTTGACGGCGTACCCGAGCGCGAAGTCCATGGTCTCGGGCCGTCCCTCTCCGATGACCATCCCGGTGAGGGCTTCGCGCAGACTGCGGTCCACCATGCCGACCTCGGGTCCCACGGGGTCCCCCGCCACCAGCAGCGCGAACTCGTCCGCCCCGGTACGTCCGACCGCCGTGACGGAGGGTGGCATCCGGTCGAGGGCACCCGCCACCACGCGGAGCACGTCATCACCGGCCTCATGGCCTCGGAAGTCGTTGAAGGCCCGGAAGCCGTGGAGGTCCATCAGCGCCACCGCGATGCTGCCCGCGGAGGCCGCCGGGACCTCCGCGCGCACCTGGCTGAGGAATCCCTGCCGGTTGGGCAGTCCTGTGATGGCGTCGCGCGTCGACGAGTCCACCAGCGCAGCGCGCAGTTGACGCCGGTCGGTGACATCGGTGGTGGTGAGCACGTAGCCGTCCATCCCCTGGGTGCGCAACGGGCTGATCACCGTCTCCGTGTCGTGCCGCCGTCCCCTGTCGTCCACCAGGACGAGTTCGTGCGGGCCGCGGTCCTCCGGGGAGTGACTGGCCCGCAGTAGGAGTTCCCCAAGCTGCAGGGGAGACAGGTCGGGGAACATCTGTGTCACATTCCCGCCCACCAGCTGCCCAGGGGTGCGACCGAGCAGGGCTGCTGCCGATGGCGTCTGGTAGACGACCGTGCCGTCGCGGTCCACGACCGTGATGACCTCGCGGGAGTCGCCCAGCACCGACTCGAACCACTCGGCCTGCGGGCCTCCGGACAGAGGGGAGGCGATGCGTGCGTCCTGCGCCCGTCGCAGGTCACGGTCGAGCAGCAGCCGCAGGGCCACGTTCGCGCCGATGACCACGACCAGGGTGGCGAGGACCACCAACATCTGACTCTCCGGCAGCGGCCCGTCGACGTATCGGTGCACCGCGACGGCGAGCGCGGCCAGGGGCGCGGGCAGGAAGGGCAGCGCGCGGGACCAGAACTGCCGCAACCGTGCGGCGCTGGGACCCTCCGAGACCACGGCGGGCCCCAGCAGGGCCGACCGGAACAGCCACCCCGCGCCCGTGAAGGCCAGCACGGCGACCCCGATGAGGGCCGCGCTGTGCGCCGGTCGCAGCGCCACCGCCAGGAGATTGGCGACGACGAAGACCAACGCGGACGACTGCAGCAGCACCAACTGCCCGATCGGCAGGGCCCCCGAGCGGCGCCCGGCCGACGCCGCGAGGAGGACCACCAGCAAACAGACGTAACTGCCCCAGACGACCACCTGCTGGGCCACAGCGTCGACGCCGTGCATCGGGCGCACGAACGGCATCACGAGTACGAACCAGAGAACGAGGAGGGAGAATGCTCCCACCACTCCGTCGAGGGCCACCAGGCCGTAGTCCCGCCGAGTCATGCCCGGCGGCCACGTGAGCATGACGGTGGCTACCACCCAGAACGGCGCCCCGAGCAGCGCTGCGGGGATCTCGACCCAGACCGCGAAGACATCCGGACCGGCCACCGCCACCGCGAACCCGAGGGCGATGGCTGTATGGATGATCCCCAGCCCGATGGCCATGACCAGCAGGGCGGCTCCCCGCCGCGGCGGGGCCCGGGAACACGGAGACCAGATCGGGCACCGCCCCGCAGACCGCCGCCACCGACGCCACTCCCAGGATCAGCGCCGTGCGGCGCCGCCAGGCGCGGGGCGCGGGCGTGGTCAGTCGGCTGCCGGCGGCCACTGCGGGGTCGGGGGCCGGAGCGGCATCGGGAAGTGCCATGATCCTCCTCGACGCCAGTGTGCCGTGCCCGCGGCGCCGGCGCCTAGCCGATCGGTCGAGGAGGACACATGGGCCGCTGGCAGCGGTACGTCGCCATCGGCGACTCGTTCACCGAAGGACTGGAAGACCCGAGGCCCGACGGAAGGCACCGCGGGTGGGCGGACCGGGTGGCGGAACGTCTGGCGTCCGACACCCCCGGATTCGACTACGCGAACCTGGCGATCCGCGGCCGGCTGCTGAACCCCATCCTGACCGACCAACTACCGCGGGCTCTGGAGATGCAGCCGGACCTCCTCACGGTCAGCGGGGGTGTCAACGACATCCTGCGCCCCCGCTGCGACGTCGCCGCCATGATCGCGGACTGGGACCGGGCCCTCGCGGCGGCGGCCACCACGGACACGACGATCGTCGTCGTCACCTTCGGTCAGCCCTCCCGGCGCTCCCGGGCACTCGGCTCCATCGAGGCCCGCCTGCGCGACTACCGGGACCAGTTGCTGCCCGTGGCCCGCAAACACGGCGCCGAGGTGGTCGACTTCTGGTACGTCACGTCGTTCGACGACCCCCGGGTGTGGGCCGACGACCGGCTGCACCTCAACTCCCTCGGGCATGAGCGGGTCAGTTACGCCGTCCTGGAGCACCTGGGGTATGAAACCCCCGACTGGCTCGCGCCCCTCCCCCCCCACTCGCCTTCGGCTCTCGCGCGTCTGGGGTCCGACGCCCGCTGGGTGACCGGCCACCTCGCTCCCTGGGTAGGTCGACGGCTGGTCGGACGCAGCTCGGGCGACGGAGTCGCCCCGAAACGCCCACACCCGGCCCCGATCGCCGCGACCGACCCGGCACCGGGCACTGCCCGCTGAGATGCGGCCATGAACCCGGTGCTGGCGGTCGTCGCCGCCGCCGTCCTGGTGGTGGTCGTGGTCGCAGTCGCAGGCATCGTCGTCAGCCGCGCGACGGTGCGCAGCAGCGCGCACCGCGCAGCTCTGCTCCTGGGAGAGCCGGGGGCCGACGACGTGCAGGAGAGTGCGGCGCTGCTCCAGCCGGCGGACCGGCGGGGCTACGGGATGCTCCGGCTCACGCCGGACGAACTACTCTTCGCCCCCGGTGACGGGTCGGACGTGATCCGGGTTGCCCGCGGCGAGATCGCCGAGGCGACGTCCTCCCAGGACCTCACCGGCGTGGCGCGGCCGGTGAAACGTCCCGCCCTCGTCATCCGTGCCCACGACGGGCAGATGCTGGCGCTGGCCGTGGCCGACACGGGCGCGTGGCTCACCCGGCTCGACTGACCCCCGCCAGCCGCCGCTCACCCGCGGCCTGGGCCGGCGAGCGGACGAGGGCCACTGACAGCGTGCGCAGCGCAGCCCCCGCGAGGGCAGCCCGCGCCCGGCGGAGCGGCAGCGGCGCCGGCGAGCGGCCCAGCAGTCCGATGGCCCAGTCCGGCAAGGAGTCCAGCGCAGCGCCGGACAGCACGCCGTATCCCGGTTGCAGCAGCGCCGGCAGCGGTGCGGCGAGGACGAAGTCCCGCATCCGTTCGGCCGCAGGGCCGCCCGCCAGCTCCCCGCGGAAGCCGGCGATCGTCCGGCGCAACTCGGTGCGGGAGCGCGGCGGGTCCAGCACACCCATCGCCTCGCCGACGACGGCCATGTCGGCGACGTAGTCGTCGGGATCGATCGGCCGATCGTGCCCGAACCGCACGTAGGCGGTCAGCATCGAATCGACCAGAGCCACATGCACCCACTCCAGCAGGCGGGGATCCTCCGCCGAGTACCGGCGGCCGGCCACCTCCCCCACCACTCGGGCGTGCATGGCGGAGATGGCGGCTACCGTCTCCTCCGCCAGCGAGGCCGGACCGAAGGTCGTGGCCGCGATGAAGGCGCCGGTGCGCTGCAGGCGCCCCAGCGGATCCTCTCGATAGGACGAGTGCTCCTGCACCCCCGCGAGCGCCAGCGGGTGCAGGCTCTGCAGCAGCAGCGACCGGATCCCCCCCAGGAACGTGGCCACCGAGCCATGCACCGTCCAGACCGCGTTCTGCGGCCCGAACCAGCCGGGTGCGCCCGGAGGGCGACCGATGCGCTCGATCACGCGCGTCTGACCGTCGTCGGTGCCGGACAGGACCTGACGCACCGACACGGCCAACGGGGACAGGGCTCGAGCGACCACGGCCCCAGGCTGACACGCTCCCGCCCGACGCGCATCCGGGTGGGTAGGCCGCCCCTACAGTGGTGCCGTGGCCAGCAGTTGGACCCTCGTCATCCCGCTCGCTCTGGGGGCAGCGGTCAGCCCCGCCATGATCACCCTGCAGCTGCTGATCCTCTCCAGCGGCAACAAGTCGGTGAGCCGGGCCTGGGGGTTCGTGCTGGGCATGCTGGTGACTTCCCTGCTCTTCATCACCCTGGTCGCCACCGTGGCGCGGGGCCTGACGCTGGGGGGCGCCTCGCAGTCACTGACGGAGCGGGTCATCAAGGTGCTGGCCGCCATCCTCCTGGCTGGACTGGGGGTGCGGGCCCTGCGCAAGAAGGGCGAAGGTGGCGCCACCCAGCGGGTGCAGAAGATGACTGCGAACGACCCGTGGCGCGACTTCGTCCTCCTTGGGTTCGGGGCGATGTGGCTGAACCTGTCCTCCCTGGTGCTGATGCTGCCGGCGGTGCACATCAGCGTCACAGAGGGGCAGGACGTGGCGGCCCAGCTGACCCTGATCACACTGTGCGCCATCGCCCCCGCCGCGCTGCCGGTCGCGGCCGTCACGCTTCTCGGGAAGAGGGCCGACGGGGTGCTGCTGTCACTGAACCGGTTCACAGTGGCCCACGCGAATCAGATCAACGCGGGGATCTGTTTCCTCTTCACCGTGATCCTGCTGTACAGCGCGGTGCGCTGACGGGATCAGTCGTCGCTCTCGTGCTCCCCGGAATCCGGGTGCCCGGCGGGGGCTCCGGCCGCAGGACCCTCAGCGACCGGGGCGCGCTCACCGGAAGGAGGCGCCTGGTAGCCGGCGCCGGACTGGTCGGGCCCAGTCCTCCCGGAGGAGTCCCCGGACTCGTCGTAGCCGATGGGTTCGCCCGCTCCGGAGGAATCACTCTGGTCGTCGCCCCCGCCGGAGGAGT
>JAPOIY010000048.1 GCA_029978705.1 Actinomycetota bacterium | reverse complement strand
GCCGTCGCAGCACTACCGGGCGCTGACCGAAGAGCACGGTGACCCGGTGTATGCCCGGGTGGACGCCCCGGCGACGCGGGAGCAGAAGGCGAAGCTGAAGGACCTGTCGCCGGAGCAGGTGTCGGCCACGGAGTTGGCGGGGGACCCGATCACCGCGACGTTGACGCGGGCGCCCGGCAACGACGCTCCGATCGGCGGACTGAAGGTCGTGGCCGAGAACGGCTGGTTCGCCGCGCGACCGTCCGGCACCGAGGACGTGTACAAGATCTACGCCGAGTCCTTCCAGGGCCCCGACCACTTGGCCCGCATCCAGGCGGAAGCCCGCGACGTCGTGTCCTCCGCCCTGGGGTGAAGACCGCAAACCTGCCCCGTGCGGGGCACGACTGCGGTCCGGGAGGGGGAGGTCTACGGGTTTGCGGGAGTTCTCCGCCTCACGAGTAGCCGACACCCCGCAGGCGGGTGCGCTCGATGGCATCTCGGATCAACCGGGCGATCAGACCGAGATCGTTGAGGTCGACCCACGTGAGGCGAATGACTTCGAACCCGGCATGGACAAGGGCGTCGTGGCGCAACTTCTCGCGCCAGAGCGCATCAGCCGGAGCGTCGGTGGCCAGGCCGTACTTGCTGTGGCCGTCGAACTCGATCAACACCCACGTTCCGCGCACCCGGAAGTCGGCCCGTCCGATGAAGCGACCACTCCAGTACACCTCGAACTGGCTCTCCACCTCGAAACCCAGCCTGAGCAGGACGTCCCGGGTCCACGACTCGCCGGGACTCTCGCTCTTGGGGTCGACGGTCGCTAGGACCTCGCGGGCGCGCCCGATGCCCTTCCAGCCGCGCATCTGAGACAGCAGGCGTCTCAGGGTCTTCTCGTCCAGCAGTCTCTTGTGAGCTGCGGCGTCGGCGAGAGCAAGGGCTGGCCGAAAGCGGAGGTAGCGGGCGCAGTCGAGGATCGTGCGTTCCGGGCTGGTGACGGGCAGGCCGAGTCGGTGGGTCACGTCTCGCGAGTCGAGCTCGCTACCGAACACCCGCACCCCGTCATGGCGCTCATGGGGGGTGGAGAGTGGCCCCACCCGGCTGAGCATCACGCGGCTGAGGTCGCCGGTCATCACCGGCAGGTCCCATGCCAGGGCCGCGGAGACGTGGCTGAGCACCACGTTGCGGTGGGTGGCGAGTGCGGCCTGCGCCAGCCATCGGTGGCGCTCTACCGGATCGGCGGGCAAGTCCGGGGAATAGACGCCGCGGCGTAGTCGCGTCAGGGGTCGGGTTCGGCGCTTGATGTCCTCGTCCGACAAGCCCTGTTGGCGCAGGACGTCGACGAAGACGAGGTCGGGTGTGGTCCATTCCGGCATGGCGCCAGCGTGTTCGGAAACAGGTGGCGGTGGTGGCGTCGCTCCCTCCTGTGGAAAGGAGCGGCGCAGAACTGCTGCGAACCCGCAGGACTCCCCGTTACTGACCGCAAAGCCGCCCCGCACGGGGCAGGTTTGCGGTCAGGCCGGGGGCGTGGAGTGGGTGGACTCCCGTTCTTCGGCAGGCGCGTCCTTCGGCAGCCCGAAACTGACCAGGAGCCCGAACAGGACGAACAGGGCCGCCACCCAGGCAGTGTCGCGGGCTGCGTCGGTGTAGGCGGCCTTGGCGTCGTCGACCACGGTGCCCGGGCCCGGCACCTGCTCCAGGCCGATGATCGCCTGCCCCGCCGACGTCTGGACCTGGTTGGTGAGCTCGGTGCGCTGTTCGGGCGTGAGACCCGCTTCCTGCGCCAGGTCGTCGCCCAAGATGACGCCGAGTCCACTGAACAGAACGGCACCCAGAATGGCCGCTCCGAGTGCGGAGCCGACCTGCCGGAAGGTGGAGGTCATCGCCGACGCCTGGCCGCTCTTGATGGGCGGCACGTCACTCAGGACCACGTTGGTCAACTGCGCGGAGGCGAAGCCGAGGCCGAGGCCGTAGATGATCAGCGGGATCACCAGCCACCACGGGGAGCGGTCCACCGACAGGGTGAGGCCGATCAGCACGACACCGACGATCTCCAGGGCCATGCCGAGGCGGACCACCCAGGTGGGCCCCATCAGCGCCGAGACGTGCCGGGCCGCGCCGCCGGAGGCCAGGGTTCCGATGGCCAGGCTGGCCAGGATCACGCCGGTGGTCAGCGGGTCGGTGCCGTGCACCGACTGCATCCACAGCGGCAGGACGAACAGGATGCCGAACTCGCCCAGGCTGACCACGAGGGCCACCACGTTGCCGAAGCCGTAGCGCCGGATCCGGAACAGCGACAGGTCCACCAGCGCGGCCTCACCGGTGTGGGCCCGCCGCGACTCCCACCAGATCAGGGCACCCAGGAACAGGAACCCCACGACCAGGGCCACGGGCACGATCGACAGGCCACCGACACCGAAGTGGAGGGGACCGACGTCGAAGTCGCCGATCGCGGTCCACCACCCGTAGTCCTGCCCCTCGATGAGCGCGTAGACGATGAGCGCGAGTCCGACCGAGGACAGCAGCACACCGACGGGGTCGAAGCCGCGCACCGGCGGCCCGTGGTTCTCGGGCACCGTGCGCAGCACCATGGCAGCCGCGATGATCCCGATCGGGATGTTGATCAGGAACGCCCAGCGCCACGAGAAGTCCTGCGCCAGCCAACCGCCGAGCAGCGGCCCGAGCCCGGCCGCCCCGCCGAAGACCGCCCCCCACAGGCCGAAGGCGACGGCACGCTGGCGGCCTTCGAACAGCACGTTGATGACGGCGATCGACGATGGCAACATCATGGCCGCGCCGATGGCCTGCACGGCGCGGGCGGCGATCAGGAACGACGAGTCCTGCGCCGACCCACTGCCCAGCGAGCCGAGCAGGAACACCACGATGCCGGCGAGAAACAGCAGCCGCCGGCCGTACTTGTCGGCCAGCAACCCGACCGTGATCAGCAGGGCCGCGAACAGCAGCGAGTAGATGGAGTTCACCCACTGCGCGTCGGTCTGGGTGAGACCGAGGTCCTCCACCATGTCGGGCAGCAGGACGTTCACGACGCTGCCGTCGATGATGATCATGCTCAGGCCGATGAGCAGGGACACCAACGCCCACCACGGATGGGGAACCGTTCCCGGCTGGGTGGCGGGTCGGGTCTGCGTCATGTGCGTCACCCTAGGGCTCCGCGGCCTCCGGCGGGCGGGGATAGGGTGACGCATGGCCGTGCCCGCCGACCTCGCCGCCGCCCTGGACGAGGTGGCCGCGGGCTGGCCCGTCATCCTCGTCGACGGGCCTGCCGGGGCCGGCAAGTCGACACTGGCCGCCGACATCGCCGAGTATCTGGCTCCCCGGTCCGTGGGGGTGATCCACATGGACGATCTGTACGACGGGTGGGACGGTCTGAGCGGTGACCTCGGGGACTACCTCGCCGAAGAGATCGAACCCCAACTGCGGGCCGGCGACGAGATCGTCCACCGCAGCTACGACTGGCACGCCGGGGCCTTCGGCGCGCAGGTGCACCTGCCGGCCACGGATGTGGTCATCCTCGAAGGTGTCGGCGCGGGCCACCCGACCCTGGCCGATGTGGCCGACCTGCTGGTGTGGGTCGAGGCGGACCCGCAGGTGTGCGCGCGGCGGTGGCGGGACCGCGACGGCCCCGCGATGAACGAGTACGCCGACCGGTGGCGTGAGCAGCAGGACGCCCACTTCCAGCGTTACCGGACCCGGGAACGGGCCGATGTCACCGTCGTGACGGACTGACGGCCAAGCCGGGGCCGACCCGCAGCGTCAGAAGACCGCGCCGAGTTCGGTCTCGACCTCCTCCAGGGTGAGGTCGTCCACCAGGTGCAGATCGAACAACGCG
Organism: Actinomycetota bacterium; assembly: GCA_029978705.1. Lineage (GTDB taxonomy): Bacteria > Actinomycetota > Actinomycetes > S36-B12 > CAIWTL01. The sequence goes on along the minus strand of JAPOIY010000048.1, from coordinate 14,423 downwards.
TCCGCTGCTTCCAGGGCGTTGTCGCACACGTGGAAGGGGATGCCCTCCTCGCGGTAGGAGATGGCGGCCTTCTTCAGTTCCTCGGTGCGTTCCGTGGACGCGTCGCTGGCCTTCATGATGATCACGCACTTGGTGGCCTTCGGGTGGGTACGCGCGAACTCCAGGTAGATGTCGGGATCCTTCTGCCCGGAGTCGCCGATGAGCACAAACGGCGGCTTCGGGTACGCCTCGACCAGACGCGTCAGCGCCAACTTCTTGTGCTCCTCGCCGGACCGGTGGATGTACCGGTCACTCGGCCCCCAGTCCGTCAGGAACAGCGGCCCGCGCGGATATCCCCGCAACTGCAGGAACTGCGTGAGCATCTCGTAGAACGACCAGGAGCCGGTGGAGACGTAGAAGAACGCTGGCTGCGGTGGGGTGCGCCCGCTCGCCGTCGCCACCCCGCGCTCCAGTCCCCGGTACAGCGACGCCATCCCGGGCACCGCCCGGCGGCTGTAGGCGTCGCGGAACAGTGTGCGGCGCACCGCTGTCATCCCCTCGTCCAGACCGGTGCGCAGGACAGTGTCGTCGATGTCGCTGACGACGGCGATCTTGGCGCTCTTCGACGGGACCAGCACCCGGCCGGTGCCCGTGAACTGCGTCGGCGAGTCGGGTTCCTCCGTGGTCACCTCCACGCGGTGCCAGCCCGGCGAGAGCCGCCCGACGTCCACGTGGATGGAGGCGTACCCGTGATGGTCGGTCACCCCGGCCGCGCTGGCGTCGCCGATGGTGGCGCGTACTGCCACGTCGGGGAAGGACAGGCGGGCGTGCCGGCGCAGGTTGGCGTTCAGGACGTCCCAGTAGGGGACCTTGCTGGCACCCTCCGGAAGGCGCGGCGCCTCCACGACCCGCGCGTGCACGCGGGCGATCCCATCGGCCACCCAGCCGCGGTGCACCGCCACCTGCACCCCCCGCAGCGTGCCCTCCTCGAGTTTCGAGTTGCGGCGGTGGTCGGTGTAGCGGTCCTCCCACCCTGCGACGGTCCGGGCCGTGTCGGGGCTGCGCACCAGGTCATTGAGCCACTTCTTCGGATCCACGCGCCCAGCATGGCGCAGGTGCCGGCGCAACGCTCGCTCTGGTCCCCGGTCGTCGCGCCAATCCGGCTCGGCGGCGCCTGCGGGTGGGAGGATCGCCCCTATGGGCGGGAACGTGCAACTGTCATGGGACAGCGACCTGCTGTCCCTCGCTCTGCTGCTGGTGGCCATGGCGTGGGTCACCGGTCGGCTGCTGGGCGTCAAGCGCGGCTTCTGGCGGGCCCTGGTGGCGGGCCTCATCGGGTTCGGCGCCGGCTGGGCCCTCATCGAGTTCCAGTACGGGAGCACCGCCAACTTCGACGACCCCGAGGATCTGCTGCGGCTGGGCGGCGGCTTCCTCGGCTACGTCCTGCTCGTCACCATGCTGGCCACCATCGTGATCGAGGCGATCCTGCGTCCGCGGTCCGACCCGAAGCGCCGCCGCCGGCGTCTGCCGCATCCCATGCGGTGGCTACGGCAGAAGTTCGGACTCGTCCAGCGGCTGTGGCAGATCGGTACGGCTGCCCGGCGCAACGGGCTCGTGGGCCGCAAGTACGCCTCACGGGCCGCCCTGTCGACCCCGGAGGGCGCCCACGCCCTGCGGATGACACTGGAGGAATGCGGCGGCATGTTCGTCAAGTTCGGCCAGATCGCCGCCGGCCGCGACGACTTCCTGCCACCGGCCCTGACGCAGGAACTCGGTGAACTGCGCACCGCCGTCGCCCCCCTGCCGCCCGATGTGGTGCACGAGGTGCTGCGCGAGGAACTGGGCGACGGCTACGACACCACGTTCGCGTCCTTCGACGACACCCCCCTGGCCGCGGCCTCGATCGGAGTGACCCACCGCGCGGTGCTCGCGAGCAACGGGCGCGACGTCATCGTGAAGGTCCAGCGGCCACGGATCGACGAGGTGGTGGCCCGCGACAGCCGGGTCCTGTTGTGGGGCGCCCGCCAACTGGAACGCGGCTCGGACTCCGCCCGAACCCTCGGCATCGTCGACCTCTGCCAGGAACTGGTCAACAGCGTCACCGAGGAACTGGACTTCACCCGCGAGGCCGCCAACAACAAGTCCATGCGCCGCCACCGCGACGAGGTGCCCGGCGTCGACTTCCCGCGGGTCTTCCCGCACCTCACGACGCGTCGGGTCCTCGTCATGCAGGAGGTCGAGGGCGAGCCGGTGTCGGACACCGAGGCCCTGATCGAGGTTCCCGTCCCGCGGCAGGAGCTGGCCGACCGGCTGCTGAAGTCGTTCCTCGACCAGGTGCTGCAGGACGGCGTCTACCACGCCGATCCCCACCCCGGGAACGTACTCATCGACGACGCCGGCACCCTGTGGTTCATCGACTACGGAGCCGTCGGCCACCTGGATCCCATCACCATCGAGGCACTGCAGCAGATGGCCATCGGCTTCACCATCCGGGACCCGGGCATGCTCGCCCGCGCCGTGCGGCGGATGGCGGGCGGCGGCGCGGAGAACCTCGACATCCCCAGCCTCGAGTTCGACATGGGACAAGTACTGACCCAGATCGACGGCGGCGGCTTCGGTCCGGCCGCGATCGCGGAGGTCGTACACGTCCTGCGCCGCCACGAGGTGAAAGTGCCGCGCGCGCTGACCGTCCTGGGCCGTTCGGCGGTGACGATGGAGGGCACGCTGCGCACCATCTCGCCCGGCTACTCCATGTCCCAGGAGGCCGAACGCATCGTCGAGGCCGAACCGCCGGCCGGCGGCGCCCGAGGGATCGCGAAACAGGAACTCCTGCGGGCCCTCCCGGCGTTGCGCCCCATGCCGCAACTGACCGAGGACATCGCCCTGCAACTGCGCGGCGGCCGGCTCGGCCTACAGATCGAACGGTATGCCGGAGAGGACCGCAAGGTCGTCGACGACTGGATGGACCGGGTCCTGTGGGCGTCGATCGGCATGGTCGGCCTGGTCGGCTCCTCCCTGCTGCTCATCGCCGGGGCACTCACCAGCCCGGAGGACATGTCCGGGGTCTACCTGCGGGTGATCGGGTTCGTCGGGCTCATCGCATCCTCGGCGATGCAGATGCGCACCGTCGCCCGGCTCCTGCAACGCCGCAGTCCCGACGACCTGGGATGACGGACCTCCCCCACAGCACCCCCGACCGGCCCTATGCTGTGGCCGATTATGAGGACATCCACTCGTACCACCACCCCCACCCCTCCTGTCGCCGAGCAGCTGCGTCCCCTCGCCGATGCCCTGCTCGCGCCCGACGCCAACGTCGATATCGAGCTGTGGGACGGCAGCAGTATTCGGCGGGGCGATCCCGTGGGCGCCGTCATCGTCCGCTCCCCCCGCGCGCTGCAGCACATCATGTGGGCGCCGAAGGAACTCGGTCTGGCCCGCGCCTACGTGACCGGGGAGATCGACTTCACCGGTGACGTCATCGACCTGATGGCCCAACTGCGCACCAGCAGTCCGCAGGAGAACAGCACGGTGCGCAAGATCCCGGCTCTCGTGCGGACCGTCCGGGAACTCGACCTGATCGGCGCCCGGCCCCCGATCCCGCAGGCCGAGTTCCAGCCGCACTGGTGGAAGAACCACACGATCTTCCGCGACGCCGACGCCATCAGCCACCACTACGACGTGTCGAACGCCTTCTACGAGATGGTCCTCGGGCCGTCCATGGTGTATTCGTGCGCCTACTTCGCCGAACCCGGCATGGGGCTGGCGGAAGCGCAGGCCGCGAAGTGTGAGCTGATCTGCCGCAAACTCGGCCTCGGGGAGCAGCCCGGGCTGCGCCTACTCGACGTCGGGTGCGGCTGGGGGACCATGGCGATGCACGCGGCGGCCCACCACGATGCCCACGTCGTCGGCATCACCATCAGCAGGGAGCAGGCCGAGCATGCCCGACAGCGGGTGACCGCCGCCGGGCTGTCCGACCAGGTCGAGATCCGGCTGCAGGACTACCGCGAACTCGGCGGGGAGACGTTCGACGTCATCTCCTCGATCGGCATGTCGGAGCACGTGGGCAAAGCCAACCTCACGACGTACTTCACCCTCTTGCGTGCAGCGTTGCGGCCGCAGGGACGGCTGCTGAACCACGCCATCTCCTCCATCGGCGGATCCCGGTTGTCCCGCGGCTCGTTCATGTACCGGTACGTCTTCCCCGACGGCGAATTGATCGATGTGGGCGACACCCTGCGCGCCATGCAGGACGCCGGTTTCGAGATCCGCGACGTGCAGTCCCTGCGCGAGCACTACGCGGAGACGCTGCGGCACTGGGTGCGCAACCTTGAGGACCACTGGCAGAAGGCGGTCGCGGAGGTCGGCGAGGAGCGCGCCCGCGTCTGGCGGCTGTACATGGCCGGGTCGTCGGTGGGTTTCGCCGACGGCGGCATCAACCTGCATCAGGTGCTGGGGGTCGTGCAGGACGCCGAAGGGCGCAGCGGGATGCCCGCCGCCCGGCCCGTCTGACGTCAGTCGTCCCCGTCCTGCTTGCGTTGCCGCTGCCGCTGCCGGCGGTGCCGTTCCCGACGCTCCTTCTTGTCGGCGACCAGCATTCCGGCCAACTCCGCGGGATTCACCTCGCGGGTGTCGGGGCCCGCGATCACCAGCCCGCGGTCGGCCATCCCGACGATCTGTTTCGGGTCGGGTGAGTAGACGACGAAGCCGGTCCCCGCCTTCTTGAGTTCCGCGATCTTGCGGGCGCATTTGCGCCGGAACGCCTTGTCCCCCACCACGGCGCAGCGGTCGAAGGCGATCAGGTCGGTGCGGGAGCACGCGGCAGCGGCGAAGGCGACCTGCGCCACCACCGACCGGTGCTGGCTCTCGATGGGTCGGTTGAGGACGCGGGTGACCTCGGCGAACTCCGCCATCTCCTCGAAGCGCCGGTCGATCGTCTTGTCCGCCAGCCCGTACAGTCCGGCCATCATGCGCAGCGACTGCCCCACCGACAGGGAACGGACCTGGCGCCGGCCCGCGGGGCGAGCCAGGACACTGCGTCGCGGCAGCGCGATCGTGCCCTCGTCGGGCCGCAGCGTTCCGGTGGCGAGTCGCAAGAAGAGGGCGGGGCGGTGGGTGACCAGGTCGAGCACGTACACGGTCTCGCCCCGCTTCAGGGAGAAGTCGAGGTGCCGGACGGGCCACGCCTGCTCGCGCACGTGGCGGCCCAGCACGGTGGGCAGGTTGCGGCCCCGGTTACGTTCCCGGAGTTCAACGACGCGGACTCCCGCGTCGGACATGGACAGCAGCATCAGAAGTACCGCCGCATCTCGTCGGTACGCGACCGCAGAAGGACCAGCCCGGTGATCAGGATGGCGATCGTCACCCCCGCGGAGATCGCGTAGTTGGTCCAACTGGTGAGCAGGTCGGGCCAGAAGGCCGCGCGGTAGCAGTCCAGGATGCCGTGGAACGGGTTGAGGTAGAGCCACGGGGTGAGCCACTCGGGGAAGTTGCGCTGCGACCAGATCACCGGACTGAGCCAGAAGAACGCGCGGTTCACCAGGCTCGTCATGTTCTCCACGTCCGGCAGGTGCACCGCGAGTGCTGCTCCGATCATGAACAGGCCCAGGCACAGCAGGAGCTGGAAGAAGACGCCGACGGGCACGAGCAGGATGCCCCAGCCGACGGTGGGGGACCCGGTGAACAGGTGGAAGCCGACGGCGAGGATCACGATCACGGGCGAGGCGAGGATCATGTCCATCATCGCCACCAGCACCTTGCGCAGCGGCCACGTGATCACGGGCAGTTTCGCGGACACGAGTTGTGGGCCAGAACGCCGCAGCAGTTTCGGGCCCTGGTTGACGGAGCGCTGCAGCCAGCCCAGCGGGATCAGCCCGGTGATCAGGTAGATCACGAAGGGGTCCTGAGTGATGCCCTTCGTCGAGCCGAAGATCAGCGCGAAGACGATCCACATGAAGAGCGCCTGCATCAGGGGCTCGCCCATCACCCACAAGATGCCGAGCTGGAATCGGCCGTAGTACTGCTTGAGGTCCTGCCGGACCATCAGCGCGAGGGTGCCGCGGTGGTCCAGCAGCGTCTGGGCGGTGCTCACGCCGGGATCCCGGCGTCATCGTGTGGCGGCACGCTCCGATCGTAGGTGCCGGTCGGGGTGCTGCGGGGAAGGTCCCCCTGTCAGCGGGTCCCCGAGCCGATGGCCACGACGGTCGCCTCGGGGAAGCGGGCGGCGTCCAGGATGCGCCGGCCGTCCACGATGGCGCTCACCGGCAGGTTGCCCGCCCCGAGGTCGCGGTACTCGAGGTGATCGGCCTGGACGATGGCCGCGTCCGCGGCCTCTCCGAGGTGGTACGGCGCGAAACCGAGGGCCCGCAACTCGTCGTCGGTGAACATGGGGTCCTGGACCACGGGAACCGCGCCGACCTCGGACAAGGCCGCGACGGTGGCGAAGACGCCCGAGAACGCGGTCTCCTTCACCCCTCCTCGGTAGCTCGCGCCCAGGACCGCGACGCGGCGGCCGGTCAGATCACCGGCGATCGACTCCAGCAGACCCACCGCGTACTGCGGCATCTCGGCGTTGGCTTCCCGGGCGGCCCGCACCACGGTGGCCTCTGGGTCGTTCCACAGGTAGATCCGGGGGTAGATCGGGATGCAGTGGCCGCCCACGGCGATCCCGGGCTGGTGGAGGTGGCTGAACGGCTGGGAGTTGCACGCCTCGATGACGCGGCGGATGTCGATGCCGGTGCGGTCGGCGTAGCGGGCGAACTGGTTGGCCAGTCCGATGTTGACGTCGCGGTAGGTGGTCTCGGCCAGTTTCGCCATCTCCGCGGCCTCGGCGGTGCCCATGTCCCACACGCCGTTGGGCCGCGGCAGGTCGGTGCGGTCGTCGAACTGCAGCACCTCGTCGTAGAAGGCGATGCCCGCGGCGGTGCTGGCGTCGTCGATGCCGCCGACCAGTTTGGGGTACTTGCGCAGGTCGGCGAAGACCCGGCCCGTGAAGACGCGCTCCGGAGAGAACACCAGCGAGAAGTCCACGCCCGGCGTCAGGCCCGACCCCTCGGCGAGCATCGGCCCGAACCGGTGGCGGGTGGTCCCGACGGGCAGGGTCGTCTCGTAGGAGACGAGGGTCCCCGGGCGCAGCCCGGCGGCCACCGCTGTGGTTGCGGTGTCCATCGCCGCGAAGTCGGGGATGCCGTTCTCGTCCACGAACAGCGGCACCACGAGTACCACGGCGTCGCTTTCGGCGACTGCTGCGGTCGTGTCCGTCGTGGCCGTGAGGTGTCCGGCGGCCACGACCTCGGTCAGGTGTTCGGCAAGGTGGGCCTCTCCGGGGAACGGCGCGGTTCCGGCGGTGACGAGGTCGACGGTCCGCTGGTCGATGTCGGCGCCGATCACCGTGTGTCCCGACCGGGCGAACTGGACGGCCAGGGGCAGCCCGATCTTGCCGAGAGCCACGACGGTGATGCGCATGCTCCCAGCCTAGAGGAGGGCCCGGGGGTGGCTGCCGCCTCGTCTCACGCCTGGGCGGCCAGGGCGGCGGCCACCCGCTCGGCGGCGTGCCCGTCGCCGTAGGCGTCGCGCGGGGCGGTCGGGAGGGGCTGCGGGGGGAGGGCCCACGTCGCGGTGGCGGTGAGCTCGGGATCCAACCGGTTCCAGCCCGCGGCGATCGTCTCGGGCCACTCCGTCTCGGTGCGCACGGTGGTGCACGGGGTGCCGAGCAGGTAGGCCTCCTTCTGCAGGCCGCCGCTGTCGGTGACGACCGTGGTCGCGCCGCGGACCGCGGCCACCATGTCGGGGTAGCCGTAGGGGGCGACGGTGGTGAGGGAGCCCCCGCTCAGCGGGATGCCGGCCTCGGCGCACTTCGCCGCCAGGCGGGGGTGGGCGGTCAGCACGACGGGAACCGGTTGGTCGCGCAGGGCGGCGATGATCGCGGCGAGCCGGCGCGGGTCGTCGGTGTTCTCCGCCCGGTGGATGGTGGCCAGGACATAGGGGCTCTCGGGGTCGAGGGAGTCGGGCAGAGCGGGGGGCCCGACCGCGCCGGCCACGCGCAGGCACACGTCGGCCATGACGTCGCCGACCAGCACGCTACGTTCGAGGAGCCCTTCGCCGGCGAGGTTCGCCATCGCGAGCTCGGTCGGGGCCAGCAGCAGGTCGGAGGCGTGGTCGGTGAGGACCCGGTTGTGCTCTTCGGGCATGCGCCGGTTGCGGGACCGCAGCCCCGCCTCCAGGTGGGCCACGGGCAGGTGCAGTTTCACGGCCACCAGGGCCGCGGCGATCGTCGAGTTGGTGTCGCCGTACGTGAGCACCCAGTCGGGTCGCTCCCCGGCGAGAACGGGCTCCAGGCGGATCATCATCTCGCCGGTCTGGGCGCCGTGCTGGGCGGAGCCGACTTCGAGGTTGTGGTCCGGCGCGGGGATGGTCAGGTCGGCGAAGAACGCATCCGACATGCGCTCGTCGTAGTGCTGGCCGGTGTGCACGATGCGGTGGTCGATCCCGGCGGCGGCCAGGGCCGCGGCGACGGGCGCCAGTTTGACGAACTGGGGGCGGGCCCCGACGACGCTGGTGACGAGCATGGTCAGACGCTAGCCGAGGGGCTCAGGGCCATGGCCGACATGATCGCCTGGGCGGAGCGGCGGCCGTCATGGTGGGCCCGCACGAAGTCGGGGCCGGCGAGGGCGAGTCGGCGGCGCCGGTCGGGGTCGACGGCCAGGGCGCGCACGGCGTCGGCCAACGTCTCGGGATCCACTGCGACGAGCGGGACGTCCTCGTCGTAGGCGGCGAGGGCTTCGGGTCCGGGGTCGGTGATCAGCGGCACGCCGCTGGCCATGGCTTCGAGGGCCGCGACGCCGAGGATGCCCATGCCGAGCTGGTCGATGAAGATGTCCGCGTCGCGCATGAGCTCCGGCACCTGCGCGTGCGGGACGTTCGTGGCCCGGCGGTACCGGATCACGCCGTCGGCGGCGAGTTCCTCCAGCACCGGATCGATGTAGTGGGAGCCTTTGAACATTGACTTCGACGGCAGGTGCAGCACGACCGGTGGGCCGTTCGGGGGGCGCCGGTCCGGGTCGGGGCGGAACGCGGCGGTGTCGATGACGACGGGAACCCACACTGCGCCCGGCTGCTGTTGCACGAGGTCGGGGGTGCTGACCATGACGGGACCCGCCCAGGTCGCGAGCAGTTCGTGGGTGCGCTGCGTGCGCGTGGTGAGGTCGGCGGTGAGGTCGGCGAACTCGGGCAGCCGGAACGGTGACCACGGGTGGGTGCGGGCGTGGATGTCGGGGCGGCGGAGGTCGGAGCCGTGGAAGATCAACCCGACGTTGTGGCCGCTGGCAACGAGCGCATCCGCTTCGTGGAACGCCGCCCGACGGCCGGCGACAGGGCCCGGTTCCGGGCCCGCGAGGGCCTGCGCGGACTCGATGATCACGGTGCGGTGCGGCATCACCTCACGCAGCAGGATCTGCAGCCGTCGGGCCAGGTCCTTGACGCTCTGCCGGGGCAACACGACATCGGCGGGGTAGCCGAAGGGGTTCTCCGGGGACCGCAGTTCCAAGGACCGGGCCGACACGCCGCCCGCGGTGAGGGCCCGCGCCCACGCGGTGCCCTGGCCGGCGGAGTTGGTGGCCCCGATGAGCACCTGTTCTCCGCTGCCGCTGCCGCTGCTGCTGCTGGGGTTCCCGAAACGGTCGCATGCGACTGTTTCGGTCACGTGCGACCGTTCCAACGGTCGCTTCTGCCCCGAAGAGTCGCATGCGACTGTTTCGGGAGCGTGGGCCGGCGTTTCGGGGGCGTGGGCCGGCGTCTCAGGGGCCCGGGCCGGCAGGAGGGCGGCGAACAGGCGGGCCACGTCGGCCGGCTGGTCCCGCCAGAGGTGGGCCTCGCGCACGGCCGGGTCGATCCCGGCGCCGGGGTCCTGCAGCAGGGCCGCGACGGCCGCCGTGATCCGTTTGGGACGACCGGCGGGCACCACCAGGCCCAGGGACTCGGACTCGACGGCCGCGGCGACCGCCGGGCTCGGCTCGACCGCGACGACGGGGACCCCGGCGGCGGCGAACTCGTGACGCGCCTCCGATCCCGGCACCAACAGACCCACGTCCGCGCCCGCGAGGTAGGTCACCACCTGCTCGGCGGGCAGCGGCGACAGCACGTGGAACCGGTCGGCCACCCCGGCGCGGCGGGCCGGACGCAGGAGGGGCCGCTCCGCTATCGGTTCGTCGGGCAGCAGCGCCACGTGGGCGTCGGGCAGCCGCGTCAGTACGTCCACCGCCGCGGCTACGGCCCCCGGCGAAGGGTCCCGGAGCACCACCAGAGCGGTCCCGGCGGGCACCCCGCAGTCCCGCCGGACATCGGAGACGGGAGAGCCACCGGTCGGCGCCGCCTCCGGGACCGCGAGCACGGTGAGCGGGAGGACCGCGGCGAACCGGGCGGCGGCCTCCGTCGAGGGAACGGTGACGGCGTCGGCCCTGGCCAGCCGGGGATCGGTGGGGTCGTCGTCTTCGTTCACGTCGACCACGACCCGCACCGGGTGCCCGGCCTTCTTCAGCATGCGACGGGCCGCCAGGGCGCGACCCAGGTGCGGGAGACCGCGCACCAGCAGCAGGTCGGGGCGCAGCTCGGCCAGGGTCCGCCGCACCGGGTCGACCGCCATCACCGGTGGCGCCGCACCCTCACCGGGCGCAACCGGGTCGTCGGAGCGGCTGCGCAGCCGACGCCCGAGTCTGCCCCACGGCCCTGAGCCGGAGGACTCCGGGGAGGCGGGATCTCCGGCAGCGGGGGAATCGGCAGCGGGGGAGTCGGCCGCGGGGGAGTCGGTGGGCACCCGCAGGGCCACGACCGGACCGAGGATCAGGTAGTCGCCCTCAGGGGTCTGCTCCGGTGCCTCTGCCACGATGACGCTGTCGTAGCCGGCGTCTGCGGCGGCCCGGGCCATGCGCAACGTTCGGGAGTCCGGGCCGTCGCCGAGGGAGACGATCAGCGGGGGCCGCGCGGCCGGGTCGAGCAGATAGGCGGGTAGCGCCGGCCACGGTCTGCGGTCGGCGTCGAGCAACTGCCGCACGGCCGCGGTGGTGACCACCGCGTCGCGCTCCGCCAGCAGGCTGAGGATGCGGCCCGCGGTGGCGGCTCCGTTCAGGACGGGGACGTCGGGGTGGCGTTCGGCGACCCGCCAGGCGAAGGCGGCACTGCGGTCGTCGGCGCACACGACCGCGGTCACATCGCGTTCCGCGAGGAGCCCGGTCACCTCAGCCAGCCGCCGGTCGGCCCACAGGGGGGCATCGGCGGCGTCGGCCCGGTCCCTCCGCGGCAGCCGGGGGGTGCGCACGATCTCGACCGGGCCGTGCGCCGCCAGGGCGGGATCGACGGTCGTATCGGGATCCGAGGTCAGGAGAAGGATCACGACGCCAGCTCCAGGACACGTGCTACGGCCGGTTCGAGGGCCGCGGCGCGGGACAAGGCATTGCCGTGAGCCTGCGCCGCCTGCAGGACCGCGGCGTCACCGGCGCGGGCGTCCTGGAGCGTGGCCGCGAGGGCAGCCGCGATGTCGGTGACGGCCAGCCCGGCAGCGGGGTGGAATCGCGGGTGGTCCCGCAGCACCCGGACGGCATCGGAGCCGGGGTCCACGGCCCCGGCGATCGGCAGTCCCGTCGCGGCGTACTCGTACGTCTTGCCGCCGGTGACCAACTCACCGCCCTCCTTGGCCAGCAGTAGCGCGTCGAGGCCCGCGTAGACACCGGGCAGGTCGGGCCGGCTGACGTGGCCGGCCCAGGACACGTCGGCAGCGGCCTCGATCCGCTCCTGCATGCCGCGCCAGAAGGGCGAGCCCTCGGTGTAGCCGAGCGGGCCGGTGAACACCAGCTCCACCGGCTCCGGTGACGCGGCGCGCACCTGCTCCCAGGCCTGCAGCAGGGACGCCATCGGGAAGTTGGTGGGTACGAGTCCGACGTAGCCCATGCGCAGCGGGGTGCGGGGGGACGGGGAGATGCGCGCCGGGTCGACGACCCCGGCATCCCAACCGTTCTCCACGACCCGGAACTTGTCGGCGAACTCGGGGAAGCGCCGCGCGTGCCAGTCCCGGATCGGGGGATTGACGAACCAGACGTCCCTCGCCGACCGGAACCAGCGCAGGGCGAACGGGAGCCGCTGGTCGAACCACTCGTGCTCCTCGCCGGTGAAGACGTCGGCGAGGAAGGAGTCGCGGTCGTCGATGACCAGGGGCAGCCCCAGATCCGTCGCCACGGAGGCGGCGGCTTCCACCTGCCCGTACGGGCCCGCGGTGGCGAGCATCAGCGAGACCGGGTCGGCGGCATGCAGGTCGCGCAGGGCCGCCGCGACCCGGGGGATCCACGTCTCATAGACCTTCTCGGGGAACGCCGGCAGGACCCGGCGACGGTCGGCGGCGAAACGGCGGGGGTCGGAGGCGCGCACCGGACCCCAGTCGTTGACGACCGGCCACGGGTTCTCCGGGTAGAACGGCAGCCGCCGGACCTCCACCCGCGGGTCGATCTGGGCCTCCAGCCCGGGATCGGCGCCGTAGTGGGCCAGGAACGTCTCCCGGGCGGCGGCGAGCACGGTGACCTGCGCGCCGGCGGCGGCCAACGCGTTGGCCAGGGCCAACGGACGGAAGGTGCCGGAGCCGCGGAACGGGGGAAACCCCCAGCTCACCAAGGCGACGTGGGGGCGGGGCACAGCGTCATCCTGCCACGCTGACCCCCGCCAGCCGGGTCAGCTCAGCTGGGCGGTGCCGTTCTTCTTCACGGTGATACGCACCCGCAGCGGCTTGCCGAGTCCGACCTTGTTCTCGGCCTGCACCAGCACGGTGTTGGCCCCGGGCACGAGCTTCTTCAGCACGACCTCGGCCCGCTTGGGGGCGCTGACGTCGCTGCCGGCCGTCACCTGGTACTTGCGGAGCTTGGCACCGCCGGTGTCGACCGGCGGGGTCCAGGTCAGCCGCACCGACTTGCCCGGCCCGGGCGCGACCACGGGGTCGGTCGGCTTCGCCGGCGCGGACATCGGAACGGCCTCGACCGGTTCCGACCAGGCGCCGATCCCGGTACGGGTGATGGGAGCGACCCGGAACTGGTACTTCGTCCCGTTGAGCAGTTTCTGGCGCAGCCCGGACATCTTCTTCGCCGACCCGCTGTCCGGGTTGACGGTGATCCAGCCGAAGACCGGGTCGCGCATCTGGATGCGGAAACCCTGCACCGACTTCGTGGCCCGCAGCTGGGCCTTCTCCTGGGGCGTGGGCTTCTTCGGCTTGGCGACCTTGCCGTTGGGCTTGGTCGTCGGCTCGGTGGTGGGCCATGCCCAGTCCAGCCGCACCCGACCGTTGCCGGCCGTCGGGGTGACGGTCAGCGGGGGCAACTCCCGCTTGGCGCTGACGGCGGGGAACAGCTGGAAGGTGGTGCTCATCGACTTGTCGCCGCTGATGCGCAGTTCGGGGGCGGCGACCGCCTGCTTGAAGCCGATGGCCACGAGGCCGGCGAACGGCTCCACCAGGGACGTCGGCACCGACTTGATGGTGCTGCCCGGCGAGGCGCTCACCTCGAGGAGGTGTCCCGCGGCGTCGGTGAAGGAGATGTCGGTTGCGGTCGCCGCGGTCTGGGTCCAGCCGGGAGCCAGGTGCCAGTACTGGGTGAGGGGGCCGGCGGCGGTGTCGGTCACCTGCATCGAGTGGCGGGCATCGTCGATCAGCACCTCACGGCGCTGCCGGGGTCCCTTGTCGGTGGAGTCCATGACGATCGTGTCCAGCGATCCCCTCCGCTTCACGGAAAGGGTGTGCAGTTGCTCGACGTTCGCGCTCTGGTCGCTGGGGATCGCCCGGTTGTGGGCGCTGCCCTTGTCCATCCAGACCGTGATCGGGCTGGTGTCGTCGTAGTCGTACTGCCCGATGTCCATGACGACCGGGACTCCGAGGGTCTGCCAGGTGATGGCCGTGCTGTCGTCGTGGCCGTGGGGGCCCTTACGGGGCTGGTTGAGGGCGGTCCACCACGTGGTGTTGGGGTCGCTCCACGACCACCGGCCCACGGCCAGGCCACCGACCGGGTCGGTGAGGCTCAGGGGACGGCTGGGGTTGGCGTCGGGGCGCAGGACCGAGTCGGCCAAGCGCGTGTTGCCGATGAGGGCGAGTTGCCCGGTCGGGCTGATGAGGTGGGCCACCACCTCCGTGGCATTGCCCAGGCGGGAGTCGATGAGATTCGCTTCGGCCGCGTAGCCGCGGTTGCGCAGCACGTCGCGGGCGTCGCGCCACCCGGCGATGTTGACCGACTGGTACATCGTGGAGCCCTCGAAGGCCCATCCCAGCGGGCTGAAGACCTGGCCCGAGTCGTTGGCGAGGCGTTCGATGGCCCGGCGCTTGAAGGAGGGTTCGTCGATCCGCTCACCGATGTCGATGAGGGTGAGGTTGGCCAGCATCCCGTGGTTGTGCACGGCGCGCTGCGGCGGGCCCTTGTAGCGGTTGT
>JAPOIY010000062.1 GCA_029978705.1 Actinomycetota bacterium | reverse complement strand
GCCCACGATGAGGGCGGCTTGGGCGATCCCGGCGAAGATGGCTGCTTCCAGCATGGCACCGCAGACTACCGGGCGGCGGGTACCGCTGCTCGCGCGGCGCACGGAACCTAGGGTGTCGGGGTGGATCCAACAGCGCTGTCCCGACGACGTGAGAGGGCGGATCTCGGGTTCCCTGATCACGATCAAGTGCGCGACCGAGATCCTCGCCCTGAGCCTGACCACGGCCATCGTCGCGCAGTGGAACACCGAGGTGATCCTGGTGGTGCTCGCGGGTGCCACGGTCATCGTCGTGGTCCTGCTGCGCGGCTACGCGTCCATCCGTTCCTTCACCCGGAGCCACCCCGAAGGTGGGTTGCGTGCGGCGGGGTGACGAAACTCCCCCAAACCCCCAGAACAGTCCCGTCCCGACCACAGACCTGCCCCGCACGGGGCAGGTCTGCGGTCGGCTGGGGCTGGCGCCTCAGCCCGCGGCGTCGCGCTCCCGGGCGCGCAGGGCGCGCACCGTCGCGTCGCGTCCCTCCGACACGAGCCGCCGGGCGGAGGGGGTGATGTCGGGACGCGCCAGGTACTGGTCGGCGGCCCCGATCGTCTGCTCGTCGATGAGCAGGTAGGGGTAGAGCAGCATCGTGATGCTCTGGGCCATCTCGGGGGTCCGGGTCGCCCAGATGTCGTCGACCGACGCGAAGTAGCGATCGCGGTAGGGCAGCAGCAGGTCCTCCTGACCGGCCTGGGCGAAGCCGGCGAGGGTGGCATCCAGCAGCGCGTTCGGCAGGGTGTCGGACATGATCGCCTCCCAGGCCGCCTCCTTGCCGCTGTCGGAGGGGAGGGCGGCCCGGGCGACGGCTTGCTGGCGCTGTCCCGCGGCCGTGTTGTCGCGCTCCAGTTCCCGGTCCAGGTCGGCGCGGTCCAGACGGCCGGCCGCCGCGAGGCACTGCAGCAGGGCCCACCGCAGGTCGGTGTCCACCACGAGACCTTCGAGGGTCAGGCTGCCGGCGCACAGGTCGGCGACCCGCTGCAGGTCGGCGGCGGAGCGGGCGAACGACACGAACGCCCGGGTGAAGGCCAGCTGGTGGTCGCTGCCCGGGTCGGCCGCGGCCGCGGCCTGCCATAGGGCGTCGGCCATCTCGTCGGCGTACCGGTCCCGGTGTGCGGGGGCGGCGTACTGGTCCGTGGCCGCCTTGGCCTGGCGCAACGTCGTCTGCACCACGGAGATGTCGGGTTCCACGACGATGCCGGAACGCACCAGGGCCAGGTAGTCCCGGCACGGCATCTCGGCGTCGCGGGTCATGTCCCACGCGGCGCCCCAGATCAGGGTGCGGGCCAGCGAGTCCTCGATGCGGCCGAGTTCCGCGACGGCCGTGCGCGCGGAGTGCTCATCGAGTCTGATCTTGGCGAACGTGAGGTCGCCGTCGTTGAGCAGGAGAAGATCCGGGATGGGCACCCCCACCAGCTGCGGGACCTCGGTGCGGGCGCCGGTGACATCGACCTCCGCCACCCGCTCCCGGACCAGCCGGCCCTGCTGCTCGCCGTACAGCCCGACGCCGATGCGGTGGTCGCGCAGGACGGGTTCGAGGCCCGGGGGAGTCGTGGGCGGCTCCTGGATGACCGCGAAGGACGTGATGACGCCGTCCTCGGACTCGATCTCGGGACGCAGGGTGTTCACGCCGGCGGTCTGCAGCCACTGGCGGGTCCACTGCGACAGGTCGCGGCCGCTGGCCTCCTCCAGGTGTCGCAGGAGGTCGGGCAAGGTCGTGTTGCCCCAGGCGTACTCGGCGAAGTAGCTGCGCAGCCCGGCGAGGAACTCCGTCTCCCCGACCCACGCCACCAGCTGCTTCAGAGCACTCGCGCCCTTCGCGTAGGTGATGCCGTCGAAATTCACGCGCACCGCGGCGAGGTCGGTCATGTCGGCCGCGATGGGGTGGGTGGACGGCAGCTGGTCCTGCCGGTAGGCCCATGCCTTGCGCAGGATCGCGAAACTGGTCCACGCGTCGGTGTAGCGGGTGGCGGCGACCGAGGCGTAGTGGGAGGCCCACTCCGCGAACGACTCGTTCAGCCACAGGTCGTCCCACCACTTCATGGTCACGAGGTCCCCGAACCACATGTGGGCCATCTCGTGCAGGATCGTGTTGGCACGCTGCTCGTACGCCGAGTAGGTGACGCGGCTGCGGAACACGTAGTCGTCGAGGAACGTGACACACGCCGCGTTCTCCATTGCGCCGGCGTTGAACTCCGGGACGAACAGTTGGTCGTACTTCGCGAAGGGGTAGGGGAGCGCGAAGGCGTCCTCGAAGAACGCGAACCCCTGCTTGGTGACGGTGAGGATCTCATCGGCGTCGAGGTGCGGGGCCAGACTGGCCCGGCAGAAGACCCCGAGCGGATAGGTGCCGTGCGGGCCGATGTACTCGTCCCGGACCTCGTGGTACGGCCCCGCCACGAGAGCCGTGATGTAGGACGACAGCACCGGGGTGGCGGCGAACTGCCAGCGGGCCACGCCCGGCCCGGCGCCGACGGGTTCGGGGGTCGGGGCGTTGCTGACGACCTTCCAGTGGTCGGGTGCGGTGACCGCGAGAGTGAAGGTCGCCTTCTGGTCGGGCTGCTCGAAGCACGCGTACATGCGGCGGGCGTCCGCGGTCTCGAACTGGGTGTAGAGGTACACCTCGTCGTCGACGGGGTCCACGAAACGGTGCAGCCCCTCCCCGGTGCGCATATAGGCGCAGTCGGCGACGACGGTCACCTCGTTCTCCTCGGCGAGGCCGGACAGCGGCAGGCGGGCGCCGTCGTAGTCCGACACCGGTACGTCCCGGCCGTTCAGGGTGACCGAGTGCACTGCCGGAGCGATCAGGTCGAGCCAGGTCGTCTCGGTGCCGGGCAGGGCACGGAACCGCACGGTCGTCGTGCTGCGGAAGACGTCGGGCCCGGTGGTGAGGTCCAGGTCGACGTCGTAGGACGAGGCCGTGACCCCGGCCGAGCGGTCGGCGGTTTCCGCCCGGGTCAGATTCGCGCTGCTCATGGAGAGCATCCTGCCAGCAATCTGCGCCCCTCCCGCGATCCACTCCCCGCTTAGTCGGCGGCCCCGGCCACGGTGCGGTCCAACTGCGCCAGCGCAGTGGCCGCCGCGTTGCGGCCGATCTCCATCTGGGCGTCGAAGTACTCGTCGTCGAACAGCACGTAGCTGAGCAGTTCCCGCTCGCCCGTTCCCTCACCGAGGCCGCGCAGCACCCGCTCGAGGGCGAGCAGATCGGACTCCTGCACCCAACTGCGCCACCGCGAGATGCGTTTGCGGGTCATCACGAACTGGGCGAGGTCGCCCAACTCACCGGGCCGCGGGGCCACCGGGATCTCGAGCACCGGCCGGTAGGGCCGCCCGGAATCGGACGTGGGCACCAGACCCTGCTCGATCCAGGCGTTGCGCTGCCGCAGCGCGTGCAGGTCCTCGATCATCCGGTCGCCGAGGACCGTATGCACCGTCAGGGCGGTGGAGTCGGCGATGTCGGGCCACGGCTCGTCCGGTGGGGCGGGGGGTTCGGCGGGGGCGTAGTCGGTGGCGTCGGCGGCGACCACGACGACCACGTCGGCCCCCAGGGCGACGACGGGGCGCAGTGGGGCATTGAGCCGGATGCCCCCGTCCACGTACCAGCCGGAGATCGCGGGAGGGTCATCCAGGCGCACCGCCGGGAAGGCGACGGGGATCGCCGCGGACGCCAGCACCTTGTCGGCCGTGATCCGGCCGGGGGCGACGTCGACCGCCCGCGCGGGGTCGGCGACGCCGTCGGCGGGCAGCTGGGTGTCCAGGAACACCACGGACCGGGCGGTGCCCAGCGGGGCGTTGCGGCTGGGCATGCGGGTCGCGACCACCCCCACCGCCGACAGGATGCCCTCGTCGACATTGCGGGCCAGGCGCTGGCCGTCGAACACGGTGCGCGCGGTGCGGACCAGCGGTTCGGTGTCCAGCAGCGCCCGCAGGCCCGGGCCACGGCTCACCAGGGAGCCGGGCAGGAGTTTGCTCGTGGCCCGCACGATGGAGCCGAGGGGGTGGCCGAGGATGTCCTTGCGTCCCATCGAGCGCCACACGTCCACCATCCGGCGTCCCGCCCGCTCACTGCCGAGGTGGGCGAACGACCCCCACAGGGCGGCGTTGATGGCGCCGGCACTGGCGCCCAGGTAGATGGTCGGGGAGAGGTCGCGGGCCTCCAGCTCCGGAACGATCGCGGCCAGCGCGCCGGCTTGGAATGCCCCACGCGCCGCGGCGCCGGTCAGGACAACAGCCACGATGGGGCGATCGGTCATGCGCGGCAGACTAGTGGGGTCCGGCGATCGACGGGCCGATGGGGCGAGGTCGCGCCACAATGCCGGTATGGACGCGGGCGCCGAACACGAGGCCTCCGGGGAAGCCGCGTCCGACGTCCTGGCGGTGGCGGCGCCGGACAATCCCCTGCACCGGCTGCTGGGCGGGTGGCGTGGCGGGCTGGAGTCGGCGGCGCCCAGCGTCTGCTTCGCCGTGGTCTATGCCGTGGCGGGACAGTCGCTGACGACGGCCCTGGCGGTCGCCCTGGCCGTGGCCGGGGTCCTCGCGGCCCTGCGGCTGGCCCGCCACGAGAAGCCCGTGCGCGTGGTCGCCGGCCTACTGGCGGTGGGCATCGCCGCGCTCGTCGCGGCCCGCACCGGCAACGCCGCCGACTACTTCCTACCCGCTTTGCTCGCGAACGCGGTGTCCGCCCTCGTCTGGGCGCTGTCGATCCTCATCGGCTGGCCCCTGCTCGGGGTCGTCGTGGGGTTCGCGGTGGGGCAGCGCACGTCGTGGCGCTCCGACCCGGACCTCGTGCGCGCGTACGGGCGGGCGTCCTGGCTGTGGACGTTGTCCTTCGTGATCCGCGCCGCGGTGCAGGCACCGCTGTGGCTCAGTGCCAACGTGATCGGGTTGGGAATCGCGCGGGTGGCGCTCGGTTGGCCGCTGGTGCTCACGGTCATCGCGCTGTCGTGGTGGGTCATCAGACGCACCCTGCCGCCGGGTCACCCGGGGCTGCTGCACCCGCGGGTGCCGGCGGATGCGGGGCCGGAGAGCGGGTGACGGGAATCGAACCCGCACCATCAGCTTGGAAGGCTGAGGCTCTACCATTGAGCTACACCCGCGCGTTCCCGGTCTGCCCGGGCGCCCCGACAGTCTACGGGGAAGAGCGCGCCGCGGGACCGGCACCCCGGCGCCCAGGCCACGGCTCGGACAGCGGGGCCGCGGGGCGTAGCGTAGTGGCTAGCGCGCCTGCTTTGGGAGCAGGAGATCGTGGGTTCGAGTCCCGCCGCCCCGACCATTCCCGTCGCCGAATTTCCCGCACGGTCCCGCTCCTCCCGCACCCCGGCGCCGCCGCCGTGCCCGACGGTAGGATGACCGCGCCCGGGCAAGCCGGGGTCGAGACGGGTCGTGCCTGGTGCGTGGCCGATTGAGGAGTCCAGTGAAGAGCGACGTCGAGAAGTTGTCCGACACGCGGGTCAAGCTGACGGTGGAACTGCCGTTCGACGAGCTCGGTGACCAGGTCGACGAGGCCTACCAGCGCATCGCCGCGCAGGTGCAGATCCCCGGTTTCCGCAAGGGCAAGGTGCCGCGGCAGAT
Organism: Actinomycetota bacterium; assembly: GCA_029978705.1. Lineage (GTDB taxonomy): Bacteria > Actinomycetota > Actinomycetes > S36-B12 > CAIWTL01. Next base: position 4,925 of record JAPOIY010000062.1, on the reverse strand, counting down.
CATCGACCAGCGCTTCGGCCGGGGGGCTGTGCTGGAGGAGGTCGTCAACGCGTCCGTGCCCCCGGCCTACGAGGCCGCCATCGCCGAGGCGGACGTGGTCCCCCTCGGACAGCCCCAGGTCGAGGTCACCGAGATCGAGGACGGCGAGAGGATCGGGTTCACGGCGGAGGTCGACATCCGTCCCGACTTCGACCTGCCCGACTACAAGGGTCTGGCCGTCGAGGTCGCCCCCCTGGACGTCAGCGACGAGGACGTCGACGAGCAGGTCATGCTCCTGGCGAAGCGGTTCGGTTCCTACAACGAGGTCGACCGGGCCGTGCAGGACGGTGACGTGCTGCTGCTCGATCTCTCCGCCGAGGTCGCGGGCGAGCCCGTGGAGGACCTGGCCCAGCAGGCGCTGTCGTACGAGGTGGGCGAGGACGGCGTCGTGCCCGGACTCGACGAGGCCGTCATCGGCATGACGGCGGGGGAGACCGCCACATTCGCCTTCACCCCCGAGTTCGGTGAGTACGAAGGCACCCCGATCGACATCTCCGTGACCGTCGGGGCTGTGCGCGAACGGGTGCTGCCCGACATCGACGACGACCTGGCCATGGTCGCCAGCGAGTTCGACACCCTGGCGGAACTGAAGGACGACCTGCGCGCCCGGCTGTCCCGGGCCCGCCTCATGGAGCGGGGTCAGGAAGCCCGCGAGAAGGTCCACGAACAACTCGTGGACTCCGTCGACCTCCCCGTGCCCGACGGCATCGTGGCCGCCGAGGTGGACCAGCACTTCGAGAACCACGGCGACTACGACGACAACCACCGCGCCGAGGTCGAAGCCGAGACCCGGTCGGCGCTGAAGAGCCAGTTCATCCTCGACCGGATCGCCGACGAGGAGGACGTCTCCGTCGGGGAGGCGGAACTGAGCCAGTGGCTCATGATGCAGGCGCCCCGCTACGGCATGTCGCCGGACCAGTTCGCGCAGGCGCTGGTCGAAGCGGGCCAGGTCGGCATGGCGGTCGCCGACGTGCGCCGCAGCAAGGCCCTGGCGGTCGTGCTAGAGGAAGCGGTCATCACCGACACCGACGGCAACACGATCGACCTCAGCGAGCTGTCCGGCCCGGCCCCCACCGTGGTGAGCGCCGAGGAACTGGCGGCCGAGGAGGAAGAGGCCGTGGCTGAGGCTGAGGAGATCACCGAGGAAGCGGCCGACGAGCAGTCCTGACGACGCCGATTGTGCCCACCGCGAAACGGGGGCGGGCCGGGGCATGAATGCGCGGCGTGGGCGTTAGGGTCGGAAAGCCACGGCCCGCTCGGGGCCCCGGATGCTGCGGGAGGCGTCACGTGTCGGAGATCCAGTTGCCGCAGGCGCGCGGCCGGGAGCCGTCGGGCCCCGGTCTCGACGAAGCGGTGTATCAGCGGCTGCTGAAGGAACGCATCATCTTCCTCGGCTCCGTGGTGGAGGACCAGATGGCCAACACCATCGCGGCCCAGATCCTGCTGCTTGCGGCGGAGGACTCGGAGCGCGACATCTTCCTCTACATCAACTCCCCGGGCGGCTCCGTCTCGGCGGGCATGGCCATCTACGACACGATGCAGTACGTCAAGAACGACGTCGCCACGGTCGCCATGGGGCTGGCCGCGTCGATGGGACAGTTCCTGCTGTCGGCCGGGGCGCCCGGCAAGCGCTACGCCCTGCCGCACGCGCGCATCATGATGCACCAGCCGTCCGGCGGCATCGGTGGCACGGCGTCGGACATCAAGATCCAGGCCGAGCAGATGCTCTACACCAAGAAGAAGATGGCGGAGTTGATCGCCGAACACACCGGCCAGACCCTGGACACGATCGAGTCCGACTCCGACCGGGACCGCTGGTTCACGGCGAACGAGGCCAAGGACTACGGGTTCGTCGACCAGGTCGTCACCAAGGCGAGCGACGTCACCGGCGATGGAGGGACGGCATGAGGGCGAATCTCGGCGTGGCGGGTCCCCAGTCCCGGTACATCCTGCCCGAGTTCCGGGAACGCACCTCGGGCGGCCTGGAACGGGTCAGCAACCCGTACGCGAAGCTCTTCGAGGAGCGCATCATCTTCCTCGGTGTCCAGATCGACGACGCGTCGGCGGACGACGTCATGGCGCAGCTGCTGTGCCTGGAGCAGATGGACACCGAGCGGGACATCTCCATCTACATCAACTCCCCGGGTGGTTCGTACACGGCCATGACGGCCATCTACGACACGATGCAGTTCGTGAAACCGCAGATCCAGACCGTGTGCCTGGGCCAGGCCGCCTCCGCGGCCGCGGTCCTCCTGGCCGCCGGGACGGCCGGCAAGAGGTTCGCGCTGCCGCACTCCCGGGTGCTGATCCACCAGCCCTACAGCGAGGGTCAGGGACAGGGGTCGGACATCGAGATCCAGGCCAACGAGATCCTGCGGATGCGCGCCGAGATGGAGCGGATCCTCGCCCACCACTCGGGCCTGAGCGAGGAGCAGGTGCGCCAGGACATCGAGCGTGACAAGATCCTGACGGCGGACCAGGCCAAGGAGTACGGCATCGTCGACCAGGTCATCGAGTCCCGCAAGGGCAGCAGCGGATCGCGCAGCTGACTGGTCGAAACGCCGGGGGCGCATCGCGCATGTGACGGACCCAGCAGGTACCGTCAGGTCAGGCGGTCGGAGCGCCGATGACACCTGTAGGTGCCGGCGACTCCGGAGGAGAATGCACTGCGGGGTCAGGGCGGACAAGGGAGGGATCGGATGGCGCGGATCGGCGACGGCGGCGATCTCCTGAAGTGTTCGTTCTGCGGGAAGAGCCAGAAGCAGGTCAAGAAACTCATCGCGGGCCCCGGGGTCTACATCTGCGATGAGTGCATCGACCTGTGCAACGAGATCATCGAAGAGGAGCTCACCGACGGGGCCGGCGCGTCCATCGACGAGTTGCCCAAACCCAAGGACCTCTTCGACTTCCTCGACCAGTACGTCATCGGCCAGGACAACGCCAAGAAGACCCTGTCCGTCGCCGTCTACAACCACTACAAGCGCCTGCAGTTCGCGCGCCCGGAGCGGGGTCGCGACGAACACGTGGAGCTGGCGAAGTCCAACGTGTTGCTGCTGGGGCCCACGGGGTCGGGCAAGACCCTGCTCGCGCAGACCCTGGCCCGCCGCCTCAACGTGCCGTTCGCCATCGCCGACGCCACCGCCCTGACCGAGGCGGGCTACGTCGGCGAGGACGTGGAGAACATCCTCCTCAAACTCATCCAGGCCGCGGACTACGACGTGAAGAAGGCCGAGAGCGGCATCATCTACATCGACGAGATCGACAAGATCGCCCGCAAGAGCGAGAACCCCTCGATCACCCGCGACGTGTCCGGCGAAGGTGTGCAGCAGGCTCTGCTGAAGATCATGGAGGGGACGCAGGCCTCCGTGCCGCCGCAGGGCGGCCGCAAACACCCCCACCAGGAGTTCATCCAGATCGACACGACCAACGTGCTGTTCATCGTGGGTGGCGCGTTCGCCGGGCTGGACACGGTCATCGAGTCGCGGGTGGGCGTCAAGCCCATCGGGTTCACGCACCACCTCGACCACGGCGACGACGTGGACACCGACCCGCAGGACATCTTCAGCAAAGTGATGCCCGAGGATCTGCTGAAGTTCGGGTTGATCCCCGAGTTCATCGGCCGGCTCCCGGTGGTGACGTCGGTCAGCGCCCTGGACCGTGAGGCCCTCATCAAGGTGCTCACCGAGCCCCGCAACGCCCTGGTCAAGCAGTACGAGCGGCTGTTCGAGTTGGACGGCGTCGAGCTCGAGTTCGAGCAGCAGGCGCTCGAGGCGATCGCCGACCTGGCCATCGACCGGGGGACCGGGGCGCGGGGGCTGCGCTCGATCCTCGAGGACATCCTGCTGCATGTCATGTACGACGTGCCCAGCCGCAAGGACATCGCCAAGGTCGTGATCACCGAGGAGACCGTGACGGCGAAGGCGCCGCCCACGATGGTGCCCCGCGAGATCACCCCGCGGCGCCGCCGGGGCGGCGGTTCCGCCTCCTCCGAGCGCACGGCCTGATCAGGCGGATTCCCAGGTCTCCCGCATGGTGGCGAGCAGGGTCGCCGCCTTGGCCGCCTTCACGCCGGTGACGTCGGCCACTCCCTCGGCGTTCGGGCCCGTCCAGAAACACGTGGTCTGGGTCTTCGACGCCGCGCCACACGCCATCTCGCCACCGCGGGCACCGGCTGCGGCGGCCGTCAACGAACCGACCGACCCCCCCGCCTGCTCGTAGGCCTGCGCGAGACTGCGCGGGTCGGCACCGGAGGCGGGCGCCAGCCACACCGATACCGTGACGCCGTCCGCGGTGTACGTCGCCATGTGGGAGTCGGTGGCCGCCCCCACCGTCGCGGCCATCGCCTGGAACGTGGCTGCGGGCGGGTCCGCGACCTGCGGGGCCCGGACGAAACCGGCGACGGCCGCCGGCGTCGCCACCGGGCCCGCGGTCGGGTCGGTCGGGGACGATGAGGCCAGGAACCCGGGCGTGACGAACGCCGCGAATGCCAGCAGGGCCGCGGCGATCAGGATGACCCCCACGATGATGATCCACCGCAGCGCGCCGCCCTTCTGCGTCGCCGCATCGGCGGCCGGGGCGGCGGGGTCGGGGTGCGCGGGGCCCGTGGGAGGGGGGGCCGTGGCGTACGCCGGGACCTCTGCTGCCGGCTCGGGCGTTGCCGTGATCGGGTCCAGAGCGGTCGTGGTCTGCGTCTCGAGGGGCGGTGCCGGCACCGGAGGCTGGGCGGGCGGCTCGACCGGTGCTGGCGCGGCGACCGGCGCCCCCCAGACGACCGGTCCCAGCGGGTGCTGCGACCACGTCGCGGGATCGGGCGGCGGTAGGGGCGCGGCAGGAGCCGCGGGGGCGGCGACCGCTGGGGCGGGGACCGCCGGGGCGGGTGGGGCCAT
>JAPOIY010000054.1 GCA_029978705.1 Actinomycetota bacterium | reverse complement strand
CTGGCGCCGCGCCCGCGCCGCGCGGCGGCGTTACGGCAGCGGGCGCGTGACGGCAGGCGACCCGGGGGGCGTCATCCGCGCCGCCACAGCGGGGGACCGCTCCGCGGCCCGGGCTGCAGACCCCGGTCCCCCAGGAACTGCCACACCGCCAGCGTGAGCAGCACCAGCGCGAACCCGAAGAGGACATCCTCGACGGGCGCGTAGAACAGCCGCCCGTCCCCCACGAAGGGCGGGGGGGCGACGTCGTTGCCGACCCCCACGATCGCCGCGTCGGCGTACTGGACCGTGCCGGACCCCGTGAGCACCGCATTGGTCAGGAACTGGAACCCGATCATGATGGCGTAGGCGATCCAGAAGGACGCCCGCAGCACCATCCGGGTCCGCAATACGACGACGTCGCCGAACACCACGGCGCCGGCGCTGAGCACAGCCATCGCGGTGTACGTCATGGCCCCGGCTCCGCGGGAGCGAGCACGCTGCGGACCGCCTCGTAGGTGAGGATGGCCGCCAGGGCGACCACCGGGAAGAACAGCACTTCCTCCAGCGGGATACCTCCCGGCAGCACCACCCCGACCACCTGGTCGGGGTCGAACCACCAGTGTCGGGTGCCGATGGCGTAGGCGTCCCACACCAGGAACGGAACCGTGACGACGGCCAGCGTGACGAGCAGCCGCTTCCACCGGCGGAAGACGTGGGTGCGCAGCACGAGTTCCAGCCAGCAACTGCCGACCACGATGAAGGCCAGCACCAGCGCATAGGTCACGGCAGACACCTCCGAACGCCGGGGCCGACGGGTCCGCGCCCGTACACTGGACCATGATGGACACGATCGTCGCCGAAACCCTCGTCGGCCGCACCGTGGCCGGCCGCTACCAGGTCGACGAGCTGGTGGCCGTCGGAGGGATGGCGACGGTCTATCGTGCCACCGATCTGCGGCTCGACCGGCCGGTGGCCCTGAAGGTCATGAAGGAGTCGCTGGTCGGCGACCCGGAGTTCGTGGCGCGCTTCCGGTCGGAGGCCCGCGCGGCGGCGCGCCTGGCCGACGCCCACGTGGTCGCGGTGCACGACCAGGGCGAGTCCGGCGACCTCGTCTACCTCGCGATGGAGTACGTGCCCGGCCGCACCGTGCGCACCCTGCTCTCCGAGTACGGACGGCTGTCCAGCCAGCAGGCGCTGTGGGTGCTGGACGGCACCCTGCAGGCCCTCGCGGCCGCCCACGCCGCCGGCTTCATCCACCGCGACGTCAAGCCGGAGAACGTCCTGGTGTCGGACGCCGGCGTGGTCAAGGTCACCGACTTCGGGCTGGCCCGGGCGCTGGCGGGCCCGTCGCCGGCCACCGGGGGGGTGCTCATCGGCACCGCCGCGTACCTGGCCCCCGAGCAGGTCAGCCTCGGCGACAGCGACGAACGCAGCGATGTGTACCAGGCCGGGGTCCTGCTGTACGAGATGCTGGTCGGCGCTCCCCCGCACCGCGGCGACAGCCCGTGGGCGGTCGCCTACCAGCACGTGAACACCGACGTGCCGCCGGTCCGCGACAGCGTGCCCGGCGTGCCCCCCGCGGTCGACGCCCTCGTGACCGACGCGACCGCACGGGACCGCACCGACCGCATCGCGTCGGTGCCGGAGTTCCTGGACCGCGCCCGCGCCGCCGCCGCGCACCTGCCCGCCCCCGCCCCGCTCCCAGGCCCCGGGCCGGCCGCCCCCGGCACCGAGATCGCGGCCACGGCCGCCCTTCCCGCTCCCCGGTCCCGGCGGTTCCGGCGGGGCTGGCTGGCCGGTGGGCTGGTGCTGCTGGTCGCCGCCGTCCTGGCGGCCGTGGCGGGGTGGGCCATCGGCGGGGCCGCCCCGTTCAACCGCGCCGACGTGCCGCGGCTGGCCGGTGCCACCGAGGAGAAGGCGACCGCCCAGCTGCGGGCCGCCGGCTTCGACGTGACCGTTGCCGACCGCAGGTTCTCCGAGAAGGTGCCGGCCGGCGCGGTCGTGCGCACCGACCCGGTCGGCGGGTCCAGCGCGGGCGCCGGGTCGACCATCGGTCTGGTGCTGTCGCTCGGGCCGGAGCGCTACGAGATCCCCGAGGTGCGCAATCTGTCGGTCGCCGAGGCGAGCGCCGCGCTCAGCGCCACGAACCTGCGGGTGGCCGGCGAGCGGCGTCGCTTCCACGACACCATTCCCGCGGGCACGGTCATCGGCACGTCCCCCCCGGCGGGCCGCGACGTGAAGCGCCGCACCCCGGTGGCGCTGCTCATCAGCCGCGGCCCGGCTCCCGTCGACGTCCCGGACGTGACGGGGTTGCCCACCGACGACGCCGTCGCCGCCCTGGCCGACCTCGGTCTGGCCGCCTCCGTGGACGAGAGCATCGTCACGCCGCTGGGGCGGGTGTACGAGCAGAACCCGGCTCCCGGAACCCGCGTGACGGCGGGCACCTCGGTCACGCTCAGCATCTTCTGACCGCCGCACCCCGGCCGCGCCGTAGGCTGGGGCCATGGTTGTGGTGATGGCCGCCGGGGCGACGGATTCCGAGATCGACGCAGTGGTGGCGAGCGTGGACGCGGCGGGCGGCGAGGCCTTCGTGTCCCGCGGTGAGCAGCGCACCATCATCGGCCTGGTCGGCGACATCGACCGGTTCCTCGACCTCAACCTGGGCGGCCTGCCCGGCGTCAGCGAGACGGTCCGCATCTCCACACCGTTCAAACTGGTGTCCCGCGACCACCACCCGGCCCGCTCCACCGTGTGGGTGGGGACGGCGGGACACCGGGTGCCCATCGGGCCCGACACCTTCACCACGATCGCCGGACCCTGCGCCGTCGAGACCGCCGAGCAGACGCTCGCGGCGGCGCGCCTGGCGCAGGACCTGGGCGCCACCATCCTGCGGGGCGGGGCGTACAAACCCCGCACGTCGCCGTACGCCTTCCAGGGGTTGGGCGAGGCGGGGCTGCGGATCCTGGCGGAGGTCCGCGCCGAGACGGGGCTGCCGGTCGTCACCGAGATCGTGGACAGCGCGGACATCGACGTCGTGGCGCGGTACGCCGACATGCTGCAGGTCGGCACCCGCAACATGGCCAACTTCGGGCTGTTGCAGGCCCTCGGCTCGGTCGGCAAGCCGGTGATGCTCAAACGCGGGATGAGTTCCACCATCGAGGAGTGGCTGATGGCCGCGGAGTACATCGCCCAGCGGGGCAACCTCGAGATCGTGTTGTGCGAGCGGGGTATCCGCACGTTCGAGAGCGCCACCCGCAACACCCTCGACGTGTCGGCGGTGCCGGTGGTGCAGGCGCAGTCGCACCTGCCGATCATCATCGACCCCAGCCACTCCGGCGGGCGCCGCGATCTCGTCGCTCCCCTGACGCGGGCCGCCGTCGCGGTCGGCGCGGACGGTGTGATCATCGACGTCCACCCGGACCCCCGCACCGCGCTGTGCGACGGCCCGCAGGCCCTGACGGCGCCGGACCTGGCGGACCTCGCGGCGCAGGTCGCCACGTTGTCCGCGGCGGTGGGCCGGACTCCCGCCCAGGTCAGCGGCCGGACAACATCTCCGCGACGGTGAATGCCAGCTCCAGGGACTGCTCGCGGTTCAGCCGCGGGTCGCAGGCCGTCTCGTAGCGCTCCCCGAGACCGTCCTCGGCGACTCCCTCGGTGCCCCCGACGCACTCGGTGACGTCGTCGCCGGTGAGTTCGACGTGCAGGCCGCCGGGGTGGGTGCCGAGGGCTCGGTGCACCGCGAAGAACCCGGTCACCTCCCGCACGACGGCGTCGAACGAGCGCGTCTTGTGGCCCGACGGCGCCTCGCGCGTGTTCCCGTGCATGGGGTCGCACACCCACACCACGGGGTGTTCGGCGGCCGCCACCCGCGCGACGAGGGGCGGCAGCCGCTCGTCGACGAGATCGGCCCCCATCCGGGCGATGAGGGTGAGGCGGCCGGGGGTGCGCTGTGGGTCCAGCCGGCGCAGGAGGTCGACCACGTCGTCGGGCCGGGCGTCCGGACCGATCTTGACGCCGATCGGGTTCGTCAGGCGGGCCGCGAGGTCGACGTGGGCGCCCTCGGGCTGGCGCGTCCTCTCCCCCACCCACAGGAAATGCCCGGACGCCCCGTACACCTGGCCGGTCACCGGGTCGATGCGGGTGAGGGCGCGCTCGTAGTCCAGCGACAGCGCCTCATGTCCGACGAAGAACTCCACCGAGCGGAACTCCTCGGGGTCGGCCCCGCACGCACCCATGAAGGCCAGCGCCCGGTCGATGTCCGTGGCCAGCCGGTCGTAGCGCTGGCCGGCTGGCGAGAACCGCACGAAGTCCCGGTTCCAGGCATGTACCTGCCGCAGGTCGGCACTGCCGTCCTGCATGAAGGACCGGATGAGGTTGAGCGCGGCGGTGCTGGCACGGTACACCTGCAGCAGGCGTTCCGGGTCGGGGCGCCGGGCCGCCGGCTCGAACGGCAGCGCGTTGACGGCGTCCCCGTAGTAGGACGGCAGGTCCACCCCGTCGCGGGACTCGACGGGACGGCTGCGGGGCTTGAAGTACTGGCCCGCCATCCGCCCCATCTTGATCACCGGGAGGGAGCCGCCGTAGGTCAGGACCACCGCCATCTGCAGGACAGTGCGCAGCCGGGCCCGCAGCGACTCGGCGGTGTTCGCGGCGAACGTCTCCGCACAGTCCCCGGCCGTCAGGAGGAACGCCTCGCCGCGGGCCACGGCGGCCAGCCGCTGCGTGAGGATGTGGCACTCGCTGGCCTGCACGAGCCCCGGCACACCGCGCAGGGTGGCCGAGACCCGCTCGACCTCTCCCGCGTCCGGCCACGGGATGGCCTGCGCGACCGGCAGGTCCGGCCAGGTGAGCGGTCCGGCCGCCACGTCGGTTGTCACCGCACCAGGCTAGGGCCCCGCGTCCGCGTCCCCCAAGTCAGCCGTTGGCCGCGACGCGGCGGGCCTGGTCCTTGGCCGTGTTGGCGTAGACGTCCTGGTAGGTCTGGCCCCCGAGCTGCATGAGGTCGTACATCATCTCGTCGGTGGCGGACCGCAGTACGAACCGGTCCTCGGCCATGCCGTAGTAGCGGGAGAAGTCGATGGGGCGCCCGACGCGCACCCCGATGCGGCGCAACTGGGGACGCAGCTGACCGGTCGGCTGGGCCTCGAACGTCCCCACCATCGCCACCGGGATCACGGGCACCTCGGCATGCAGCGCCATGCGGGCGGCACCCGTGCGACCCCGGTAGAGCCGGCCGTCGTGGGAGCGCGTGCCCTCCGGGTACAGCGCCAGCAGGTCGCCGCCGCCGAGGATCCGCAGCCCCGTGTTGAGGGCCGCCTCCGAGGCCTTGCCGCCGGACCGGTCGATCGGCACCTGCCCGGTGCCTCCGAAGAAGAGCCGGCTCAGGAACCCCTTCGGACCGGTCCCGGTGAAGTAGTCGCTCTTGGCCAGGAACGTGGCGCGGCGCTTCAGCAGCAGCGGCAGGAAGATGGAGTCGGAGAAGGACAGGTGATTGCTCACCAGCAGGGCGGGACCTTCGGCGGGAATGTTCTCCTCGCCCTCGATCCACGGCCGGAACAGGACCCGCAGCCACGGGCCGAGCAGGAAGCGTTTGAGGAACCAGTACAACATCGCACCGCTCCTTCCGCCGACCCGAACCGACCCTAGCCGCTCCCTGCGGCGGTGACGCGCCCCCGCGCCGCATGCGGCGTCGGCACCACCCGTCCGGGGGCGGACCCTCGGGGCCCGTGACACCATGGGGCGTCGGAGGGTCGGCGACAAGGAGGCGGGATGCTCCCCCAGCGCCGCGCAGCGTGCCATGGCTGAGCACGCCCTGCTGTGCCGCGCCGACCCCGCCCTCGTCGGTCACGTCGAGCAACTGTTGGCCGACGCCGCCGTGCCGGCGACGACGGCGGCGGAACCCGACGGCCTCGTGGCGGTGAGCGTTCCGGTTGCGGACGAGGAGCGGGCGCGGTCGGTCATCGGCCTGGTCCTGCCGCAGTTGCTGGTCGAGTCCCCCGGCCCCGGGTCGCTGTCGGACCGGCTGGTCCGCTCCGACGAGCCCGAGCTGCCGGGCGGCCTCACCGACGGCCGCCGGAGCTTCGGCTACGCCGACCCGCTGGCCGACTCCCCCGACGGCGGGCAGCCCGACGAGTTCGTCCCCCCACACCCGCCTCCCCTGCCCCGCCCCCGCGACCGGATCGCCCGGGCTGCGTGGACGGGGGTGATCGGGGGACCCGTCCTGCTGCTGCTGACCGTCGTGTTCGGGCTGCCGAAGATCCTGACCACGGTGGGACTGATCGCGTTCTTCGCCGGTTTCGGGCTGCTCGTGTACCGCCACGAGGGCCGCGACCGGGACGGCGACGGGTGGGACGACGGCGCGGTCGTCTGAGGGTGCCGCGATCTGGCAGGCTGTGCCGGGACGACCACAGGAAGGCGGCGACGTGCCCATCAGCGACCGGATCGAGATGCGCGGCCACATCCTCGACACGGGGGAACTCCCCCGTGTCCTCAACGAGATCCTCGAGGGCGGCGGCGACTTCGTCATCGAGCGCATCGAGATCGGCAAGATGCCGAAGGACGAGTCCTGGGTGCAGATCATGGTGTCGGCCGACAGCCAGGAGCAACTGCGGGAGGTGGTCAACCGCCTGCAGGAGTTCGGCGCCAACCTCCTGGACCCTGGCGAGCCGGTCATCGTCGCGGCGGATGTCGCCGGCAGCCTGCCGCTGGGCTTCTACTCCTCCACGAATCTGGAGACCGAGGTGCTCGTCGACGGGCAGTGGGTGACGGTCGAGAACCCGGAGATGGACTGCGGCATCGTGATCGAGGACGGTGTGCCCCGGACCCGACCGATGGCCGACATCGAGGTGGGGGACGAGGTGGTCGTCGGCCCACGCGGGGTCCGGGTGGTCACCGAGCCGCTGCGGCTGAACCCCGACGACAGCCACTTCGAGTTCATGAACTCGGTGGTGTCGAGCGAGAAGCCGCAGGCGCTGCAGGTGCGGCTCATCGCCGAGGACTTCCGGCGCGTCAAGGAGGCCGGGAAGAAGATCCTGTGGGTGGGCGGCCCCGCGATCGTGCACACCGGCTCCGCGCCCGCCATGGTCGCCCTGGTGAAAGCGGGCTACGTGGACGTGCTGTTCGCGGGCAACGCCCTGGCCACCCACGACATCGAGGCGAACATGTTCGGCACGTCGCTGGGGGTCGACCTGTCCGACGCCACGGGGGTCGAGCACGGCCACGAGCATCACCTGCGGGCGATCAACCGGGTGCGCCGGTCCGGCTCCATCGCGGCGGCCGTCGCCGAGGGGCTGATCAGCGGCGGGATCATGCATGCGATGGTCGAGAGCGGCAAGGAATTCATCCTGGTCGGCTCGGTGCGCGACGACGGCCCCCTGCCGGACGTCTACACCGACGTCATCGAGGGGCAGCGGGCGATGCGGGGGGCGCTCACCGACGTCGGCTACTCGATCATGGTCGCCACCATGCTGCACGCCATCGCCACCGGCAACCTGCTGCCCGCGTCCATCCCGCTGGTGTGTGTCGACATCAACCCCGCGACCGTCACCAAACTGTCCGACCGGGGCTCGGCGCAGGCCGTGGGGGTCGTCACCGACATCGGCCTGTTCATGGAGCAACTGGCGATGGAGTTGGTGCCGGGCTACCGCAGCGGCGCCGCCCCGGACTGACGCGGCTACCGCCCCGGAGTCTCCCGCGCGACGGCGGGCGACTTGCGCGCGGCCTGGGCCTTGGCGGCCGCGGTGCTGGATTCGACCACCTGCGCGACCTTCGCGGCGGAGCCGGTGGCGGCGGCTACGGCGGCGTCCCGCTGGTCGGCCCCCGACCCGGGGTCGCGGGCCAGGTCGGCCGCGCCGACGATGCCGGCCAGGTTGCCCAGTTCGGCGGGCACGATGTCGGTCATGGGGCGCTGCGAGCGGGCGACGAGCTGCGCCGCGTACTCGCGTTTGGTGGGCGCGAGCAGCAGGTCCCCGGCTTCCACGACCCCGCCGCCGACGACGAATGCGGCCGGGTCGAGCAGGGTGGCCACCTCGACCATGCCGCGCGCCAGCCATGCGCCGACGACCTCGAACGCCTCGATGGCCACCTCGTCGCCGCGTTGGGCCGCGTCCGTCACGTGGGGGCCCTGCACGCCCTCGGGGGTGCCGTCGCCCAGGCTCAGCATGAGCGCGGCCTCGGGGCGCCGTTCCGCCGCCAGGCCCCGGGCGGTGCGCACCAGGGCGTTGCCGCTGGCGTACTGCTCCCAGCAGCCGTGCCGGCCGCAGCCGCACAGCCGGCCGTCGGGGACCAGTCGCAGATGCCCGAACTCGGCGCCGACGCCGTTGGCGCCGCGCTGCAGCACACCACCCAGGATGATGCCGCCACCGATGCCGGTACCGACCGTCACCATGATCAGGTCGTGGTCGCCGCGGCGCCGCCCCGCCCCGAACCGGTACTCGCCCCACGCGGCGGCGTTGGCGTCGTTCTCGATCACGGTCGGCAGCCCGACGGCCCGTTCCACCTGCTGGCGCAGCGGCTCCTCGACCCACCCCAGGTTGGGCGCGAAGATCACCCGGGAGCGGCCCGAGTCGACGAGCCCCGCGACGCCGATGCCCACGGCCGCGATGTCGTAGTCGCCGAACGCCTGCACGAGCTCCACGATCACGTCGAGCACGGCGTCCGCGTCCCGTACGGGCGTCGACTTCCGTTTGCTGTCGACGAGTTCGCCGTCCTCGGACACGACTCCGACGGCGATCTTGGTGCCGCCGATGTCGACGCCGGCGGTGTAGGAGCCGCTCACGTTCCCCTCCGTCCCGGGTGGTCTGCGCCGAGGTTATCGGTCGCACGCGGCGGTGGCTGGCTCACGGCACGTCCCGGGCGTGCTCCTGGGCGACGACGGCGGGCAGATCGGTCAATCGGCGCATGCCCGCCAGCGGCTGGGCCAGGCGCCGGTTCCCGCGCAGCGCCTCGGCGTCGTCGTGGAGGAACGTCCAGTACCCGGCGGTGAAGGGGCAGGCGTCGGGCCCGGTGCGCCGGTCGGGCCGGTAGCCGCAGCCGCCGCAGAAGTCGCTCATGCGGTTCAGGTACGCCCCACCACTGGTGTACGGCTTGGTCGCCACCTGACCCCCGTCGGCGTACTGCGACATGCCCACCACGTTGCCGACCATCACCCACTCGTAGCCGTCGACGAACAGACGGTGGAACCAGTCGGTGAGGGCCTGCGGGTCGTACCCGCGCTGCAGCGCCCAGCTGCCCAGCACCATGAGCCGTTCGATGTGGTGCGCCCAACCGAGCCGGTCCACGCGCTCCAGGACGGTGCCCAGGCACCGGGCCGTGACCCGGTCGGCCTGCAACTGGTCGAACCAGTCCGGCAGGGGACGGGTGTGCTTCAGGACGTTGTGCTCGCGGTACTCCTCCGGGAACCACCAGTACAGCTGCCACATCCACTCCCGCCAACCGGCGACCTGTCGCACGAACCCCTCGACCGCGGCCAGGGGGGCGCTGCCGGCCGCGTGGGCGGCGACGGCGGCGGCGATCACCTCGCGGGGGTCCAGCAGCCCGAGGTTGAGGGGCACCGACAGCAGGGAGTGCGCCATCCAGTCGTCGTCGGCGAGCATCGCGTCCTCGAAGCGCCCGAAGTCGGGCAGGCGGTACCGCACGAAGTGGTCCAGGGCGGCCAGCGCCTCGGCCCGCGTCACGGGGAACCGCCGGGGCCCGTCCTGCCCGGCGAACTGCACCCCCTGCGCCTCCCACTCCGCGAGGTCGGCCCGGACCTGCCGGTCGATGTCGTCCTCCTGCGGCCACCACGGGTCGGGTACGGGAAGACGGGCCGCCCCCCGCGGCGGCGGTTCGCGGTTGTCCTGGTCGTAGTTCCACCGGCCGCCCACAGGCTCGTCCCCCGCCATGAGGACGCCGCTGCGGCGCCGGAAGTCCCGGTAGAAGTCCTCCATGACCAGCCGCCGCCGCCCGTCGGCCCAGCGCGCGAAGTCCGCCGGCTCCATGAGGAAGCCACGGGGCGGCCGCACCGGGATCCCCCGGCGCTGCACGAGGTCCAGCGCGGCCCGCGATGTCGGGTGGATGCAGTCGGAGACCGGGTACCGGGCGAGCGCCTCACCGAACGTGCGGGCCCGCACGAACGTCGCCCGGGACCCGAGGTCCGCCGCCCGGTGGCGCAGGGCCGACAGCACCAGGTGCGCCTTGGCGCGGTGGAACGTGCGCCGTTCGAACACCGCCCGCGACTCGATGAGGAGCACGGGCTGATCGCCGTCCGCGAAGTGGGGGCCGAGCTGGTCGGCGAACAACAGGCGCACGCCATCACTCCGACGGCGCGTCGGTCCAGCCGCCGAAACCCGGTTCGTCGTCGTCGAGGGGCACGTGGCGCACGGAGTCGTCGCCGGTGTCGCGGTCCGGGTCGTCACCGAGGGTGCGGCGCACGGTCTCGGCGAACTCCAGCGCGACCCCCGTGAGCCGTTCCACGGTCTCGGGGCTCACCGACCGGGCCTGCCGGATGGCCTGGCACACGGGGCAGTACGCGCACTCGGGGGCCTCCCCCGGGGCGGCTCCCCCCGGCTGGCCGCCGAGCAGACTCAGCCCCTCCATGATCTTCATGCCGGCGCGCAGCGTCGTCGGGTCGGTCAGCAGCCGGTCGCGGAGCACCTCGAAGAGGCGGGCGGCCTCGGTCGCGGCGTCGCTGCGGCCCACCGGGTCCTCGTCGTCGTGCCACCACGGGGTCTGCGTCATCGGCGCCGCCCTTCGTCCCGGGGCAAGAATCTCACCCGAAGCACCCCGTCGACCAGCCCCGCGCCGGTCACGGCGTACCGCTGCAGCGCGCTGGGCAGCGCGAGCACGCGGCGGTAGGCGCCGACGGTGACGATGAGCTCGTTGCCCCGTTCGGCCACGTCGACGTCCCCTTTGGCGGCCAGGGGCAGCCGGAGGACGACGACGATCTGCTCCCCCAGCCGTTCGACCTGCAGCGGCGGCTCGACCCGGGGCAGTGCCAGCGGGTCGCCGTGGGGGTAGACCTCAGCGGCGAGCGCGCCGAGGTCGGCCAGGCCGACCGGCTCGGCGGGCAGGTAGGGCACCGTCAGGACCGGCACGGGGTCCAGGTCGGCGCGGGCGCTCGCGAGGCGCTCCTGTTGTGCGCGCACCCACCCCGCCCGCCACTTGTCGCGGCCGGGGGGAAAGACCCGGTTGGCCAGGGCACCGTCGACGCGGTACCCGTAGAGGGACAGGGAGGTGAGGGTGCGCCGCGCCTCGGCGAGGACCACCGCGTCGGGCGTCAGCACGAGCCGGACCGACGCGTCGTCGGACGTCAGCACGTCGCGCACCTGACCCAGGTCGGCGTGCAGCCGTTCCACGGCGTCCAGCACCCCGGAGTCCGGCATCGGCACGCGGGTCGCCTTCGCCAGCGGCGTCCGCAGAGCCGCGACCACGCGGCGCTCCAACGGCCAGATCCGCCGCATGTACCACTCGAGCGCCTCCGGCAGGGCGAGCAGGCGCAGCGTCTCCGCGGTGGGCGCGCAGTCGAGGATGACGACGTCGTAGTCGCCGGTGGCGACCTTGTCGCGGACCTCCAGCAGGGACAGCACCTCCTCGGCACCGGGCAGGACCGTGAGCTCCTCCGCCGCGACCGCGTCGACACCCGCCGAGGCCAGGACCCCGGACAGGTAGTCCTGCACCGCCCCCCAGGAACGTTCGAGCAACTGCCGGGCGTCGATGTGTTCCACCCACAGCCGGTCCGCCAACTCCCGGGGGGCGCCGGGGGCCACGTCCACCGCCAACACGTCGGCCAGGGAGTGGGCCGGGTCGGTGGACATCACCAGGGTGCGGTGCCCGCGCTCGGCGGCCGCGACCGCGGCGGCGGCGGACAGCGTGGTCTTGCCCACCCCGCCTTTGCCGGTGTACAGCAGGACGCGGGTCACGGGGCCGACTCGATGCGTTCTTTGAGGCCCTTCAGCGCGGTGCGCACGATGACCTTCTCGGCGCGGCGCCGCAGCGATCCGATGATCGGGACGGTGAGGTCCATCGCGAGGCGATAGGAGACCAGGGTGCGGCGGGGTTCCAGCGTGTGGCACGAGTAGATCCCCCACAGGCCCCGCACCGTGTCGCCCGCCACCAGGTGCCAGCGCACGTCCCGGTCGCTCCAGGCGTCGTACCGGTAGACGTGAGTGTCCTGGATCGGTCCGGACGCGAACACCATCTCCACCTCCCGCGGGCGACCCCCGGGGAACCTGTCCAGGACCCGCGCGGCCCGCACCCCCGGGCACCAGGCCGGGTAGGCGTCGATGTCGGCGATCGTGTCGATGATGACGGCGGGGGGCGCGGAGATCTCCAGCTCCGCCCCGGTCTGCTCCGCCATGAGGTGAGGTTAGCCCTGGTCCCCCGCGGGCGACCATCGCGCCCGCGGACTCAGTCGATGTCGAGCACGAAGGGGCGGCGCCGGGCGCGGAAGTGGCCGACGTTGAGCACCTGGGTCCGGCCGATGGTGACGCGGTCCGCCAGGGGCTGGTGCACGTGCCCATGCAGCACGTACCGGGGCTGCACGTCCTCGATGTACTCGCGGAGCCGGCGGCTGCCGCGTTCCAGGCGCTGCGCGACCACATCGAAGACACTGTCGCCGACGGCCGGCGGGATGTGGGAGCAGACGACATCGACCTCGCCGAGGGCCTCGACCTTGGCGGCGTACTCCTCGTCGGGGATCTCGAACGGGGTCCGCATCGGGGTCTGCAGACCGCCCCCGAGGAAGCCGATCCGCAGCCCGGCCACAGTGGCCACGTCGCCGTCGAGCACCCGGTGGCCCGGGCGCAGGAACTGCTGCCACAGCGCCGGCACGTCGACGTTGCCGTAGGTGAGCAGCCCGGGCGGCATGACCGCGAACAGGTCGGCGTACTGCTGTTCCACCTTCTGCGAGATCTCGGTCCAGGGATCGGCCCCGATGGCCTCCCACAGCTCCCGGCCGAACCGGCGGGCCTCGTCGAACTGCAGCCGCCGGCGCAGTTCGATGTAGCGCCGGGTGTTCCCCTCCCCGAAGATGTCGGCGAAGATCCCGTGCTGCGGGTCGTCGTAGTCCAGGAAGAGGACCAGGTCACCGAGGCAGATGAAGACGTCGCAGTCGGCGCCCGCCTCCGCCAGCCCGGCGACGCTGTGATGGACGTCGGACACCACGTTGAGGCGCATGACCGTCAGCCCGCGACCAGGGACAGCAGCACCGTCACCACCGCGAGGACCGCGATGACGGCGACGGCGCCGCCGATGATGATGGCGGTCCGGCGCCCCCGGCCCGGGGCACCCGACAGCAGTGAGGAGCGGTTGCGCCGTTCCTCCGCGGCCAGCAGTGCCACCCACGCATCCGGGTCGGTGGTCACCGGCGGGGTGCTGGGCGGCGGGAGCGCGGGCGCCACCGGCGTCGGGAGCGCGGGCGCCACCGGCGGCGGCAGGACGGGAGGCGTCGTGGGAGGCGGGGCGACGGGAGGAGTGGTCGGGGGGGGCAGGACGGGTCCGGGCGGGGCAC
This sequence comes from Actinomycetota bacterium, assembly GCA_029978705.1. Classification (GTDB taxonomy): domain Bacteria; phylum Actinomycetota; class Actinomycetes; order S36-B12; genus CAIWTL01. The sequence goes on along the minus strand of JAPOIY010000054.1, from coordinate 392 downwards.
TCGGGGGCGAGGGGGCGGCAGCCGTGGGCGTGAAACACAGGGAGCACCACGGGGCCCCCGCCGTCAGGGCCGCGCCGCACGCGGCGCACCGCTGGGTCACCACTGCCCCGTCCCGGGCACCCGGTCTCCCTCCATCTCCCGCTTCCAGGACCACACGGACCGTTTCCAGCGCAGGGCCTGGCGGCGGCGCAATCGGTCCGCGGCCCGCCGTCCCCGCGGGGAGTCGGTCAGGACGCGGGCCGTGCTGGTGTCGCCGACCGTGGGATCGGCCCGTAGGTAGTAGTGCACGATGGCCCCGTCCCCGAAGGGCTCGAGCCACACCTCGCACGACCCGACCAGGGCGCCGGTCACCGACCAGCGGATGCCCTGCTCGCCCCGGTCCATGAAGATGT
>JAPOIY010000083.1 GCA_029978705.1 Actinomycetota bacterium | reverse complement strand
TCCAGACGCTGTTCTTCGCCATAGCCGCGGCGAGCGGCGTATTCGGGGCGCTTCTGCTCCTGCTGGACCGCCGCACCTCCCGCGATGAGCGGTTGCTGTGGTTCGCGGGTGGGTTCCTGTTGGTCTCCGCCGGCGTTTCGCTGCAGTACTTCCGAGAGGTGTTGCCGGTCTGGCTCGCCGTAGGCGTAGGCAACGCGCTGGCCGTGACCGGCGTCGCGTTCCAGGCGTGGGCCGTGCTGGCCGTCACAGGGAGGTCGCTGGGCCGGAAGGTCCTGCTGGCTGCGGCCCTCGGCCCGTGGCTCCTGACTGCGGGACTGTTGCTCCTGCCGACTCCGTGGCCGAAGGTGGTGGGCGCGCTCGTTTACGGCACCCTCCTGCTGGTGCCCGGTGTCACCCTGCTGGTGTGGCGCGACGGGGGGCGTGCGGTGCGCCTCCTGGTGGGCGGCCTGTGGACCGTCGATGCCGTCCTCTACTACGTGCAGGCCGCCGAGTCCCTCTCCGGTGGGGAGCGCATCCTGGTCTTCGCGCAGGGGGACAGCGGAGTTCCCATCACAACGCTGCTCTACGTGTCACTGCTCGTGAGCGTCCTGATCACGGGGTTCGGAGTTCTCATCCTCGTCAAGGAGCAGTCCGACCGTGCGCTGGAGTCGACGCTCGCCGAACTCGCCGCCATCCTGATGGCCATGCCGGCAGGGGTCGTGATCGTCCGCAAGGGGCGGATCGAACGCATCAACGCGGCGTTGGCGCACATGCTCGGAACGGACCCCGCCGAGGTGCGGGGCGCCCCGGCGCGGATCCTGTTCCCCGATGACGGGACCTACGACGACCTGGCGGGGCGGATGTTCGGGGCCCTGGACCGGTCCGGTCACTTCTCGGGGGAGATCGAGCTGGTGTCGCGCTCCGGCCGCCGGACCTGGACCTGGGTCGAGGCCCGCGTCGCCGACTCCCCGGAACGGGTGGTCGTGGCGGTCACGGACATCGATGAACTCAAGAGGCTGCAGGGGGAGCTCGCCAGGAGGGCCGACTACGACGAGCTCACGGGACTTGCCAGCCGGGGCCACTTCATGCGGCGGGCCGTCTCCGAGATCCACCGGTCCCACCGCACCCTTCGTCCGCTGACCGTGATGGTGTTCGACGTCGACCGGCTCAAGACCATCAACGACACGTTGGGGCATGCTGCGGGCGACCAGGCGATCGAACAACTGGCGGCCGCCTGCCGCGAGGCCTTCCGGGAGATCGACGTCGTCGGCCGCGTCGGCGGCGACGAGTTCGCCGGGATCCTGCCGGACAGCACCGCACCCCAGGCGGCAGCGGCGGCGGAACGGCTCCTGCTGACCGTGCAGCAGTCGCCGCTGATCGTGAACGACGAGTGGGTCGATCTCGGCGTGAGTGTCGGGCTGGCCGAAGTCGACATGGGGGAGTCTCTGGACTCGGCTCTGGCGCGGGCGGACCGGGCCATGTACCGCGCCAAGACCGAGGGTGGGGCCCGGTTCCGGATCGCGGGCCGCGGGGATGTCGGGCTGAACGCCTGAGGGCCCTCCACGTGCCCACCCCGAGCCGCGTGCCCGGCCCGAGGTGTCGGGGGTGGTGACTAGCGTGAAGGCATGAACCCGAACCACACCGCCGACCGGCAGGCGGGATCCGCCGCGTCGGTCGTGGAGGTTCGGATGGCGACGGCACTGGGGTCCCGCCACCCACGCCGGGGAACCACGGCATCCGACTCGCCCACCGTGGAACTCAGCATCGAGGAACGTGATCAGCTCCTCCGCGCACAGGGTCGCGCCGCCTGGCACGCCGCGCGGCCAGCGTGGACAGAAGCCGGATGGTGGGACACCGCACTGCGACCCGAGGTGCGCATGCTGATGCGGTTGCCCAAAGGCCCGACTCTGCTGGCCGCGGTGCAGCAGGTGGGAGCGGTGGACGGCAGTCGCTGCGCCTTTCCCCATGCGAATCCGGGCGCCCTCCTCGAGGATGCGGACGTCGCACCTGGGACTCCCGGCAACCCGTGTGCCTGCCAGGTGATCCTGGCCGCCGCGTGGGCGACCGCTGCCGCATTCGCCACCGAACAAGCCGACGCCAGCGTTCTTCACTGCCTGGGCGCCGGCGAGCACGCCCCTCTGCTCAACCCGAGCCACCCGGATCTGGGTCGCATCGTCGATCCCGGTGTCGAGTTGCTCGCCCCCGCCTTGCGCCGCTCTCCCGATTCCGTGCGCACCCTCATCGCCAAATTGCGACGTCGGGCCACCGCCGCTTCCCCCGTCTTGGTCGAGGCCATTCGCGACGGCCTGCTCCCCGCCTGGCAGGCGGACCTCCTGCTGCAGGACCTGATGGACCTGGAACCCGCTGGGGCCGACATGGTCATCGATGCCGTCGTCTGCGCTATGCGGCGGCGTCATGACCGGGGGTGGGTCGCGTGGACCTTCTCGGACCTGCGGCGTCACGCCAAGCGCGTCAAGGCGCGCCTCGCCGATGAACTGCGCAAAGCCCGGGAAGAGCGTCACGCTCACGACCGGGTCGACCGGCAATTGTGCGGCGACGGTCGTGGCCGACTCATCGCGGACCTACCCGCCGACGTCGTGCATCGCATCTACCAACGCATCACCGCTCTGGCCCGAGGTGTCGCCGCCGACGACCCCGATGACGAGCGCAGCCTCGACAGCATCCGGGCCGACGTCCTCACCGACCTCCTGCTCGACACCCCGTCTCCTGACCCCGCTGCCGCGTCCGGCGAGGTCGCCGTGCTCATCGCTCTCGACACCCTCAGGGGTCGTGACGACGCGCCCGCCGACATCCCCGGCGCCGACATCGTCCCCGCCGCCATCGGCCGGGAACTGGCCGCGGACCGCAAGTGGCGCGCGTGGCTGACCGACGCCACCGGCACCGTGGTGGCGACGAGCCGGACGACCTACACCCCCACGGCCGCTGTCGCCCGCGCCGTCCGCGCCCGCGAACCCCACTGCCGCATGCCCGGTTGCCGCCGCTCCCGCCTCGATCTGGACCACGTCCAGCCCTTTCCGGACGGCCTCACGGACCCTCACAATTTGGCCGGCTTATGTCGGCGCCACCACCGGATGAAGACGCATCAGAACTGGGGCTTGGTCAACGACACCCCGACTGAGTTCACCTGGACCGACCCGAACGGCATCCGACTGACCGACCACCATGACCCACCGCTGTAGCCGTCCGGCCCAACAATCCGTGCGGGTGGAGAGACTCTTGCCGAACCCCGTGGCCTGTAGCCCATTGTCATCGATGGGCATACGCGAGGGTACCTCGAGGCACCGACACCGGACGTCCCGTTGGCTGGCCGAGCCAGACCAGGTTCGGGCAGTGGTGACTACCAGTCGCACAGCAAGATGAGTTCGTCGTCGGGTTCAGAACTCGGGACACCATGCGGCGTCGTCCTCCGTTCAACAAGCCCGCTACTCAAC
>JAPOIY010000041.1 GCA_029978705.1 Actinomycetota bacterium | reverse complement strand
GCCCTGCGCGATGAGACCGCGAAGTTGTCCGCGGTCGTCGACAACGCCACTGACGGCATCGCGGTCCTCGGCGCCGACGGGCGGGTGGCGATGTGGAGCCCGGCCATGACCCACATCACGGGGATCACGCCGGATGAGCACAGTCGGCACGATCCCGTCGTGGTACGCATCCTCGACGCCCTGGCCGCCGCTCAGGCGTCGGAGCGGGAGGAAGAGGTTCTGATCACCAGGCCGGACGGCGAAGTCCGGGAGCTCGACGTGACGGGAGTCGCCATCGAGGACGAGGCGGGCCTCTCCGTGCTCACCGTCCGGGACATGACGCGGCAGCGCCGGGTGGACCGGATGAAGCAGGACTTCATCGCCACGGTCTCCCATGAGCTGCGCACCCCCATCACACCGATCAAGGGCTACGCCCAGTTGCTCATGGGCCGGTGGGACAAGATCACCCCCGAGAAGCGGGAGCGCATGCTGAGCACCATCGAGAACCGCGCCAATCACCTGTCCCGCCTCGTCGACGACCTCCTGATCGCTTCTCGCGCCTCGGACTCCGACACCGCCAAGCTGGATGTCAGCGTGCAGCAGATGGGCCTCGCCGATCTGGTGCACCGGGAGGTCGAGGGGCAGACTGACCTCGGGCCGCGGATCCAGATGGACGGGGAAGATGCGTTGATCCTGGCGGACCCGGACCGCGCCAAGCAGTGCCTCGCTAATCTCATTGGCAATGCGGGCAAGTACTCGCCGGCGGAATCTCCGATCCGTGTGGAATTCGGACCGGTGGAGGGGGAAGCATTGGCGGCGGTGGAAGTCATCGATCAGGGACGCGGTATCCCGGCCGATGAACTGGACAAGGTGTTCGACAAGTTCTACCGCGTGGAGGATCCGATGACGATGACCACCGGAGGCAACGGCTTGGGGTTGTTCATCTCCCGCAAACTGGCCCGAGCCATGGGCGGCGACATCACGGTCGAGTCCACCGTCGGGAAGGGCAGTAGGTTCCGACTGACGCTGCCGCGCGAGGAGGGACAGGAACTGTGAGCACCATCCTGGTCGTGGATGACGAGCCCCCCATCCGGGAGCTCGTCCGGGACACCCTGGAAATCGAGGGGCACGATGTCGCCGAGGCGCCGGACGGCCCGACGGCGCTGGACATCGTGGCCGAGAACCCCCCGGACCTGATGGTCCTGGACATCATGATGCCGGGCATGTCCGGCCTGGACGTGTTGCGCACCCTCCGCCGGGACCGGTCCGGCTACGACCTCCCGATCATCCTCCTCACGGCTGCGGCCGACGACGACACGACCTGGGCCGGGTGGACGGCGGGAGCCTCCGTGTTCCTGCCCAAACCGTTCGATCCCAGCCACCTGGTGGACTGGGTGGAGCGGTTGTTGGACACCTCCGAGGAGGAACAACTAGCCGAAGGAGAAGCGTCCACCCCCCCAGACGTCACCGCGACGGCGGAGCCTGAAGGGCTGGCCGGGAGCGACGGATGAAGCAGATCAGCTTCGAGCAGATCGAAGGCAAGGCCAGTCGCCTGCCCGACAACCCGCGGGTGGTCGTGTCGGGGAACTTCGCGACCCCCCGGGCGCTACTGCGCGCGGTGGACCGCAGCCTGCCCACGTACATCCTCCACATGCTCAACGCGCAGGGGGAACTGCCCCGGCGGGAAGGTGTGATCTACGAGACGACCTTCGTCGGCCCGGCCATGCGCAAGGCCCCCGGGCTGCGCTACGTGCCCTGTCGGCTGAGCCTGGTCCCGGTGCTGTTCCATCGCCGCCTGACCCCGCACCTCGTGCTACTCCATACGTCCACACCCCGCCGCGGGCACGTGAGCCTCGGGCTGGAGGTGAACATCCTGCCCGCGGCGATCGAGGCAGTCCGGCGGCGCGGGGGACTGGTGATCGCCCAGGTGAACCCCCGCATGCCGCACACCTTCGGGGATGCCGAGATACCCGTCGAGGACATCGACTACTACGTGGAGGTCGACGAGCCCCTCTCGACCCATGACCTGACCACACCGGACGACACGTCGCGGATCATCGGCCAGCGGATCGCCGAGAAGGTCCCCCACGGCGCCACCCTGCAGTTGGGGATCGGGGCGGTGCCCGACGCGGTCCTCGGCGGCCTGACGGAACACAAGGACCTGCGTATCTGGACCGAGATGTTCAGCGACGGGATCCTCGAGCTCGAGGCCAACGGGTGCCTGAACGAGGACCAGCCCCTCACCGCATCATTCGTGTTCGGCAGCCAGGAGCTGTACGACTGGCTGGACGGCAACCACTGGGTGCGCGTCATGCGATCGGAGACCGTCAACGACCCGGGACAGATCCAGAAACAGCGGGCCATGACCTCCATCAACGGGGCCCTGCAGGTGGACCTGTCGGCGCAGGCCAACGCCTCGCGGATCAACGGACGCATCTACTCGGGCTTCGGCGGATCCACCGACTTCATCGTCGGAGCCCTGCACTCCCGCGGCGGCCACGCCTACATCGCGCTCCCGTCGTGGCACCCGAAGGCCGACAAGTCCACGATCGTGCCGCTCATCGAGGAGCCGGTCACCTCGTTCCAGCATTCGGCGATCGTCACCGAGCAGGGGCTCGCCAAGGTGTTTGGCAACACGGAGGCGGAGCAGACCCGCCAGATCATCGAGCACTGTGCGCGGCAGGATGTCCGCGAAGAGCTGTGGGAGGCGGCCCACCGGTTGGGCCGCGTGTGATGGCCCATGCCTGAGATCCCCGAGATCGAGGGCCTCGTCGCCTTCCTGACGCCCCGGCTGGTCGGCAACCGGGTAGCGGATGTCCAGGTGGCCGCCATCAGCGCTATCAAGACCGCCACACCGCCGCTGAGCGCGATCCGCGACGCCACCGTCGTCGCCGTGGGGAGGCGGGGGAAGTTCCTGGTCCTGGAAGTGCGACCGACCGGTGACGCCCCCCTCTACCTGGCCGTCCACCTGTCCCGCGCCGGCTGGGTGAGGTGGCTGGACTCCCCGTCGGCGACTCCGGTCCGGATGGGGAAGGGACCGCTGGCGGCCCGGTTCACATTCGTGTCCGACGCAGGGGAGGTGATCGGCGGATGCGACCTCACCGAGGCCGGCACCCAGAAGCGACTGGCCCTCTACGTGGTGACCGACCCGACGGACGTTCCCGGCATCGCCCGCCTCGGTCCCGATCCGACCGCGGCCGACTTCGACCGCGCGGCGTTCGATGCCATCGTCACGGACGCCGGCAAGCGCCACCTGAAGACGCTCCTGCGGGACCAGACGGTCCTGGCGGGAGTGGGCAACGCCTACAGCGACGAGATCCTGCACGCGGCCCGGCTCAGTCCGGCCGCCGCCGCGGACACCCTCACCGCAGACCAGCGGGAACTCCTCTACACAGCTCTGCGCGACGTCCTGGACTCCGCGGTCACCGCCGCCCGCGAACTTCCGCCAGCCGAACTCAAGGACGGCAAGCGGTCGGGCATGGCCGTACACGGTCGCGGGGGGCAGCCGTGCCCGACGTGTGGCTCCCCGATCCTCACGGTGTCCGGAGCCGACTCCGAGTTTCAGTACTGCGCCACGTGCCAGACCGGGGGCAAGCCGTTGGCTGACCGCCGGTTGTCGCGGCTGCTGAAGTGATTCGGGTTCGGAATCCGCGGGTTTGCGGGGGAGGAGTCCGGGTAAGGGCGAAGGGCAGTGAACTGACCGGGCACCGGATCCCCCGCTTGCCCCGGCGGCACGCCCCGCACCCGACCGGAGTGCGGCCGGCGGGCACGTAGACTGGCAAGGTTGCCCCAGCAGGGAGGTCGGTGTGTCGCACACGCCAGAGATAGAGGTCGAGAACGCCGTCAGCGAAGAGGCGGTGCTGGATGCGCTGGAGGCCGAGGCCATCCACGTGTTCCGGGAGACCGCCGCGGCGTTCCGCAACCCGGTTCTCCTCTACTCGATCGGCAAGGACTCGTCGGTCCTGCTGCACCTGGCGGTGAAGGCGTTCGCCCCCGCCCCGATCCCCATGCCGGTGATGCATGTCGACACCACCTGGAAGTTCCAGGAGATGATCTCCTTCCGGGACCAGCGGGCCGAGGAGCTCGGCCTGGACCTGCGCATCGCCACCAACGAGGAGGCCGCCGCCGAAGGGGTATCCCCCTTCAGCCACGGCACCCACGAGTACACCCGCGTCATGAAGACCGTCGCCCTGCGCGAGGGTCTCGACCGCTACAAGTTCGATGCTGCGATCGGCGGCTCCCGCCGGGACGAGGAGCGCAGCCGCGCCAAGGAGCGCATCTTCAGCCTGCGGGAGCCCGGTCACCGCTGGGACGCCCGCAAGCAGCGCCCCGAGTTCTGGCGTACCGCCAATACCCGCCTGTCCGAGGGGCAGACGATGAGAGCCTTCCCCATCTCCAACTGGACCGAGATGGATGTCTGGAACTACATCCGTCGCGAGAACATCCCCATCCCCGAGCTCTACTTCGCCAAGCCGCGCCCGGTGGTGGAGCGGGACGGCGTGCTGATCATGGTCGATGACGAGCGGTTCCCCCTGCGTGAGGGGGAGACCCCGGAGATGCGCACCGTGCGGTTCCGCACGCTGGGCTGCTACCCGCTGACGGGCGCGGTCGAGTCCGAGGCCGACGACCTCGACACCCTGATCAAGGAAATGGGGGAGGCCAAGATGTCGGAACGCGCCGGCCGCCTCATCGACGGCGAGGGCAGTTCGTCCATGGAAGCCAAGAAGGCGGAGGGGTACTTCTGATGACCGCGACTCTCGTGTCCGCGACCGACTCCCTACAACGTGCCGCCGAGCAGCAGTCGGCGGTCCTGCGGATGGTCGCCTGCGGTTCGGTCGACGACGGCAAGTCCACGCTCATCGGACGCCTGCTCGTCGAGACCGACTCTGTGCCGATCGACCAGCTCGAGTACGCCCGGACCACCCGCCGCGGGGGTTCCACGATCCCGGTCGGCGAGATCGACTACTCGCTGCTCACCGACGGACTGGAGGCCGAGCGGGAGCAGGGCATCACGATCGACGTCGCCTACCGCCACCTGAACCTCCCCAGCGGTCGCCGGGTGATCATCGCCGATGCGCCGGGCCATGAGCAGTACACCCGGAACATGTCGGTCGCCGCGTCGACGGCGGACCTCGCGGTCCTGCTGGTGGACGCGGCCCGCGGGCTGCGCCCCCAGACGTACCGGCACCTGACCGTGTGCGCCCTGATGGGGGTCACGAGCATCGTCGTAGCCATCAACAAGATGGACCTGGTGGGCTACGAGCACGCCACGTTCGAGGAGCTGGCCGGAGGCGTGCGCGCCGCGGCCGCCCGCCTGGGGATCGACGAGGTGACCGCGATTCCCGTGAGCGCGGTCACCGGAGCCAACGTCATCGACGCCGACCCCGACGTCATGCAGTGGTACCACGGGCCCACCGTGATGGACGCCCTCATGGCCTGGGAGCCGACTGCTGCCGCGGACGATGCCCCCTTCCGCCTGCCGGTGCAGTTGATCTCGCGCGCGCAGGGCAACTTCCGCGGCTACAGCGGCACGATCGTGTCCGGCACCGTCCGCCCCGGCGATGTCATCGCCGTCGCCGACTCGGGCCAGACGGCCACCGTCGACCGCATCGTGACCGCAGAGGGTGACCTCGAGGCGGCCGCTGCCGGTCAGACCGTCACCCTCACCCTCGACCGCGAGGTGGACATCACCCGTGGCGACCTGCTGAGTGCCGCCGGCCAGGGGCAGGCGCAGCCCGCCGACCGGTTCGCTGCCGACCTGGTGTGGACCGGGGAGGAGCCGCTCGCCCACGGTCGCTCCTACCTGCTCTACGTGGGTCCCAAAGTGGTGCCCGCGACCGTCACGTCGGTACGTCACCGCCTCGACGTGGTGACCGGCAATCACGACGCCGCGCGCCTGCTGAAGATGAACGACATCGGCCGCGTGGAGTTGGCGACCGACTCCCCGCTGCCCCTAGACGAGTACGACCTGTGTCGCGACACCGGTGGCTTTCTCCTGGTCGATCGCGTGACCAGCGACACCGTGGCCGCCGGCCTCCCCCGCCACGCCATGCGCCGGGCGTTCAACGTGACGCCGCACGACTACGCGGTCGACCGGGAAGCCCGCCAGCGCCTCAAGGGCCATGAGCCCAAGGTCGTCTGGATGACCGGGTTGTCCGGCTCCGGGAAATCCACGATCGCCGACGCCACCGTCGCGACCCTTCACGCCCAGGGCGTGCACACCTACGTCCTGGACGGCGACAACGTGCGCGCGGGCCTCAATCGCGACCTCGGCTTCACCGCCGAGGACCGTGCCGAGAACGTCCGCCGCGTCGCCGAGGTGGCCAAGCTCATGGCCGACGCCGGTCTGGTCGTCATCGTCGCCCTGGTGTCTCCCTTCCGGTCCGACCGCCGCGCGGCCCGGGATATCTTCGAGAACGACGAGTACGTCGAGGTGTTCGTGGACACGCCGCTCGCGGTCGCCCAGGAACGCGACCCGAAGGGGCTGTACCGCAAGGCGGCCGAGGGCAAGATCCCGAACATGACGGGGGTGGGGCAGGACTACGAGCCGCCCGAGAACCCGGATGTCACCCTGGACGGCACAGCGGACGTGGCGGTGTCCGCGGAGGCACTGGCGCGGGCCATCCTCGACGAAGCCGACTGACACCCCCGGTGCTCATCCTGCTGCCGCCGTCGGAGGGGAAGACCCCCGCCCGATCCGGCAGTCGCCCGGTAGAACTGGCCGGCCTGTCGTTCCCCGAATTGACGGCTGCCCGCGAAGAGGTGGGTTCCGCGCTGGTGTCGACCAGCGCCCGAACGGATGCCCTGGCCGTGCTGGGCGTGGGCGCCTCCCGGGAGGACGACGTGCGAGCCAACGTCGACCTGTGGGACGAACCCGCCGCCCCGGCAGCACGCATCTACAGCGGGGTCCTGTTCGACGCCCTCGATGTCGCCGGCATGGACGCCGCCGCCCGCCGTCGCGCTGCTCGCAGCCTGCTGGTCATCTCGGCGCTGTGGGGCGCGATCCGCCTGACCGACCGGATTCCCGCCTACCGGCTGTCCATGCCGGTCGCGCTCCCCGGCGTCGGTCCGCTCGCGACGTACTGGCGCCCCCATCTGGACGCCGTCCTGACGTCGGCGGTGCGCCGGGGGGTGGTCGTGGACTGCCGGTCGGCGCCGTACCAGAAGGCGTGGCCCACCAGCGTCCCCCAGCGCACGGCGACTATCCGCGTGGTCGGCGGCGACTCCCGTACAGCCGTCTCGCACATGGCCAAACACACCCGCGGTCTGGTCGCGCGCCACCTGTGCACCCGCGGCGGATCCGCGCCGCGCACGCCGGAGCAATTGGCCGCCGCCGTCGGCGAGGCGTTCGAGGTCGGCCTCTCCGCGCCCGCCGGTGCCCGCGCCACGTGGACCGTGGACGTCGTGCAGCGCTGACGCGGCGTGCTCAGCCGAAACGGTGCGCCGGGACGGCGAACCGGGGGCCGCGGCGGGGCTGCCGGTAGCGGGTGAGCTCGAACATGCGCACCCAGCGGTACCGGTGACCGGTGTACGGCGCGAGGATGGCCAGCATCTGCTCGTCGCTGCCGTCGAACTCCCCCGTAGCGGCGTGGACGATGTCCTTGGCGAGGTGGAAATCCCCCACACTTACCGCGTCGGGGTCGCCCAGGGCGCGCTGCGCGATCTCGGCGTAGGTCCACTCGCCCACCCCCGGTACTGCCGTGAGGAGGCGGCGCGCCTCCGGCAGCGGCACGGCAGGCAGTCGTTCCAGCACATGCGCCACGTGGGCCAGGCGCATGAGGGTGTCGGAGCGGGCGCGGTCCACGGCGTTCCGCCGCCACGTCCACGAAGGGATGCGGCGGAGCCTGCGGGCATCGGGGAACACGGTGAGGAAGCCGGCGCCCGGGCCCGGCGCAGCGGTGCCGAAGTCCCGGGCGAGAGCCGACCACGCCCGCTTGGCCTCCAGCCCGGTCACCTTCTGCTCCAGGACCGCGGCAACCGCGGACTCCCACACGTTGTGGCCGCGGGGTACCCGCCACCGGTCTCCCACCCGTCGCCACTGCTCGGCGATCCCCGCGGCTGTGGGCCGGAACCGTTCCGCCGTGCGGTCCGCGGCCCCGAGGAGGTCGGGTGTGCGCCGCTGCATCCAGGCGGTGCCCGGACCCCAACAGGTACTGCTCACGACGCGCTCGTGGGCGGCCAACCGTTGCGTGACCGGCCCGTCCGGTGTCGTGGTCGTGCGCCACACGCCGTCGGTGCGGAACTGCAGGGTGGGGTCGCCCCGGCCGCGCTGCATGGGACGCAGAAGGAGGGTCAGGTCCGGAGCGTACGACAACTCCACGGGCACCTGTTGTCCGCTCTCCTCCAGCACGCAACCAGTATCGCGTGACGGGGACTGAGCACGGATGCGGTGGGTCAGTAGGTCGTGGTGGCAGTGGGCTCACCGTCGGGCCCGTACGTCGTCCAGGCTCCGACGCGTTCTCCCCGTCGGAACGTCCCGCACCGCAGCAGTGAGCCGTCGCTGCGGTACCAGCGCCAGGGTCCCTGCTCCCGACCGTCCCGGACGCGACCGGTCACCTTGAGGGCGCCGTTGGCGAAGAACTGCTTCATCTCCCTGGACTTCTTGGGGAAGGAGTCGTTGATCTCCGCCAGGCGCTGCCGCAGGATCGTGCGCAGAAGACCAGCGGGGAAGGCGGCCTCCGGGGGGAACTGGATGGTTCCCTTCGACGTCGGGTAGTCGGGCAACTCGGCGCGCACCAGGGACACGACTCGGCCGGAATAGGGGAACAGGCTGTTGTGGTGCGTGAAGCCGTCGAACCCCAGGACGGCTACTCCGCCGATCGTGAAGGTGGGCATGCCGTAGGAGATCGTCTCCTCGGCTGCCGGCAGTGCCCGATGCACGGTTGCCCGGGTGCTCTCCAGGGCCTTGCGTTGCCGGTCGGGGAAGCCCGCCAGGTGCCGATCCACCGCGTCCGTCATCGGGACCTCCCGGTCGGCCTGAGTCGTCCTGAAACACAGATGAGCGAGGGCTACCCTCCAGGCGAAGCCCTCGCTCATCCGAATGCTGCGTGTACCGGACACCCCCGTAATGGCATCCGGGTGGCACGCCTACTTCTTGCCCGTCGGCCACTGTCCGCAAACCACGGACGGGCGACCGAGGCGGCTAAACCACCGCTTCGGGTGAACTTCTCCGATCGTGCTCCGTCCCGTCATGCCGTGGGCGGTGCCACGCCGGTGAGGAGGGCGAGCAGGTCGTCACCCTGTCGGGAATGCGACGGTTTCCGCGACTTGGCGCTGGCTAGCGGTCAGGAATCCGTGGAAGAATCGCGCGTTGAAACGACGAGCCACCGTTCTGGCTCCGGGCAAGGAGACGTCATGCTCATCGGGGTGCCCAAGGAGATCAAGGTCCACGAGTACCGGATCGGACTGACCCCCACGTCGGTGCGGGAACTCGTCACCCACGGCCACCGGGTCATGGTCCAGCGGGATGCGGCCGCCACCATCGGGCTCGACAACGCCATGTACGAGGCGGCGGGAGCCGAGATCGTCGACACCGCGGAGGAGATCTTCGAGCGCGCCGAGATGATCGTCAAGGTGAAGGAGCCTCAGCCGGTCGAGACCGCCATGCTGCGCGAGGGGCAGATCCTCTTCACCTATCTGCACCTGGCCCCCGACACCGTGCAGACCCAGGGTCTGATCGACAGCAGGTGTGTGGCCATCGCCTACGAGACCGTCACGGACAGCCACGGGGGCCTGCCGTTGCTGGCACCCATGTCCGAGGTGGCCGGGCGGATGTCCATCCAGGCCGGCGCGCACTGCCTGGAGGTCCACCAGGGGGGCCGGGGACAACTGCTCGGCGGCGTTCCTGGTGTTCCGGCGGCCAAGGTGGTGGTGATCGGTGGGGGTGTCGTGGGCGCCAACGCCGCGCGCATGGCCATGGGCCTCGAAGCATGGGTCACCGTCATCGACAAGAACCTCTTCCGGCTGGCTGAACTGGACCAGCAGTTCGGGTCGATGCTGCAGACCATCTATTCCACCTACGACTCCATCGAGAAGGAGGTCATGGACGCAGACCTGGTCGTGGGCGCCGTCCTCGTTCCCGGCGCAGGAGCCCCGAAACTCGTCACCGCGGACATGGTCTCGAAGATGAAGCCCGGCTCCGTCATCGTCGACGTCGCCATCGACCAGGGCGGCTGCGCCGAGACGAGCCGTGCCACGACCCATGCCGATCCCACGTTCGTGGTCGACGGCGTCGTGCACTACTGCGTCGCCAACATGCCGGGCGCCGTCGCCCGTACCTCCACGTTCGCCCTCAACAACGCGACGCTGCCGTTCACGCTGGCCCTCGCCGACAAGGGTTATGAACTCGCCATGGTGCAGGATCGCCACCTGAAGGACGGCCTCAACGTCTTCCAGGGGCATGTCACCTACGAAGCCGTGGCCATCGCCCAGAACCTGCCCTGGATCACCCCCGACCAGGCCTTGGGGATTGCCGACTGACCACCGGTCACAGGTCGGCCAACACCTCGGCGAACCGGTCGAGGTCGGCCTCGTCGTTGTAGACGTGTGCTCCCACGCGCACCACGGGGCCCGTCATGTCCGGGTCGAGCGGAGCCGGGTGGGGAGTCGACGTCCCGACGACCACCCCAGCCGCATCGGCGGCGGCCGCCACGTCCGTGGCCGCGTACCGGTGGTGGCGGAAGGTCACGATGCCGCCGGGGGCCGGTCCCCGGTCGAGCACCTCGACGTCGGGCAGTCCATCCAGGCGGCCGCGCAGCCCGGTCGCCAGTTCCGCGATGCGCTGGTGGACCGCGGATGGGCCGGTGTCGAGGAGCCACCTCACGGCAGCGGCCAGCCCCGCATGGGACGCCCACGCGGCCTCGAACGGCTCGAAGCGCTGAATCCCGGCGGCAGGCATCGGCTCCCCGCTGGTCAAGGAACCGGTGTTGGTGTCGAGCGGTTCGGGAGTGCGGTCCAGCACGCGGTTCCCCACCGCGAGGAATCCAGTGCCCCGAGGTCCGCGCAGCCATTTGCGCCCGGTTCCAAAGACCACGTCGGCGCGCCACCGGGCGGCGTCGAGGGGAAGCTGACCGGCCGACTGACAGGCGTCGACGACGAACCACGCGCCCGGCGCCACATCCGCCCGGATCGCGGCCAGAGACCCGACGTCGAGCACCGATCCCACGTGGCTGGCCGCGTGGCACGCGATGACCGCCTGCGCTCCGGCCAGGTGATCAGCGGCCCGGGCCAGGTCCACGGTCCCGTCGGGGGATACGGGAAGGACCTCCACCTGCACCCCGCGCTGTACCAGGGGCAGCAACGTGCCCAGGTACTCCACGTCGCTGACGACGACCCGGTCGCCTCTGCTGAGGCCCAGGGCCCCCAAGGCCCGCCACCAGGCATGTGTCCCCGACTCCGCCAGTGCCACGTGACCGGACTCCGCGCCCAGCAGCCGCGTCAGGTCCGCCCGTAGCCCCGCGAAGAGGTCGGCTGCGGCCCACTGGGCCTGGTACCCACCGAGTTCCACCTCCCGCGCCAGGTAGGAGGCCATCGCCTCATGGGTGGCGGCCACCGGGAGGGCGGTGCCCGCGCCGGCGAGGTAGACCTTGTCCGCACACCCGGGCGTCTCCGAGCGCCACCGGTCGACGTCCATCGCGGCTACCGGTCAGGCGCCGCGGGCCAGCGTGAGCAGGAAGTCGCCGTTCGGATCGGTCCACGATCCGGCGACCGCCAGTCCCACCTCCGCCAGTTCCGCCTCCACCTGGGCGGCGGTGAACTTGGTGCTGTACTCGGTGAGCAGGTACTCGTCGGCGGCGAACTCCACTCTCAGGTCGTCGAAGGCGCGGATGGTCGCCCCCGTGTCCCGGGTCGCCACGAGGTGCATCTGGACCCGCGCCCGTTCCGCATCCCACCACGCCCGGTGCCGGAACGCAGTCACGTCGAAGTCCGCGTCCAGCTGCCGGTTCATGACCGTCAGGGCGTTGCGGTTGAAGCGGGCGGTCACCCCTTGGGCGTCGTCGTAGGCCGCCAGCAGACGGTCTGTGCCTTTCACGAGGTCCGTTCCCAACAGGAAGCAGTCGCCGGGTCCCTGATCGGCGGCGATGTCGCGCAGGAACGCGGCACGGTCCTCGGGGTCGAAGTTGCCGATGGTGGATCCCATGAACATCACCATGCGGCGGTCCGAGTGGACCAACTGGCCGAGGTGGGAGGTGAAGTCGGCGACGACCCCCTGGACCGCGAGACTGGGGAAGGCGTTGGCCAGGTCCGCCGAACACGATGCGAGAAAGGACTCGGAGCAGTCGACCGGGACGACCCGCTCCAGCCTCCCGTGGCGGACCCCCGCGTCCAGGAGGAGGCGCGTCTTCTCCGACGATCCGGCCCCCAACTCCACGAAGGTGTCCACGTCGGCCAGGGCGACGATCTCGTCGGCGTACTGCCGCAGGATGCTGCGCTCGGCGTCGGTCGGGTAGTACTCCGGCAGCCGCGTGATCTCGTCGAACAGTTGCGAGCCGACTTCGTCGTAGAACCACACCGGCGGGATCCACGGAGGGGTGCTCTCCAATCCCTCACGGGTCTTCGCGCGCAGATGCGCAGCCCATTGCTGCTCACGCAGCAGGACCTGCATCGAGAAGTTCGCTCCGGTGGGCGCTGACGTCTCAGACATCGCGGGCCAGCCGGACCCCCGAGAACGCCCACCGCGAGCGGCTCGGGAAGAAGTTGCGGTAGGTCCTGCGGGCGTGGCCGTCGGAGGTGATCGAGGCCGAGCCGCGCAGTACCTGCTGGTCCACCATGAACTTCCCGTTGTACTCCCCGACCGCGCCGGGAGCGGTACGGAAGCCCGGGAACGGCGTGTAGGGACTGGCGGTCCACTGCCAGACCTCGCCGAACAGTTGGTGCGCAGCGCCTGCAGTCGGTTCCTCGGCCACGGCACGGGGGTGGAGACCGAACTGCGCGGCGGGATCGCCCTGGTCCGTAGCCACGACTTCCCACTCTGCTTCCAGCGGCAGCCGCGCGCCGGCCCAGCGCGCGTAGGCGTCGGCTTCGTAGTAGCTCACGTGCACGACCGGGGCCGCGGGATCCAGCGGCTGCCGACCCGACAACGTGAACACGTGCCACGCATCATCGACACGATCCCAGTAGTCCGGGCAGTCCCAGCCCTCGGCGTTGATGTGCGCCCAGCCGTCACTGAGCCAGAGTTCCGGCCGGCTGTACCCGCCGTCGGCCATGAAGTCGAGCCACTCGCCAGCCGTGACCAGCCGGTCGGACAGTTGGAAGGGCTCCAGGAACGTGCGGTGCCGGGGGCCCTCGTTATCGAAGGCGAACCCTCGGCCGTCATGGCCGACCTCGACGATCCCGCCCGGGTGCTCCACCCAGCCGGCTGGCTTGGGGGTGGCTGCCCCTGCGGGGGTGCCGCCGTCTTGGTACGCCGGCCGGAACGGGTTCTGCCACAGCAGGTGCTTCACGTCCATCAGCAGTAGTTCCTGGTGCTGCTGCTCGTGGTTGCGCCCCAGCTCCATCGTCGCGAGTAGTGCGGGGTCCTGGTTGTCGGCCAGGAGCGCCGCGACGCGGTCGTCGACCGCGCGCCGGTACTCCGCGATCTCCGCCACCGACGGCCGGGTGACCATTCCTCGCCGCGGGCGCGGCTGCCGCGGCCCCACCGCCTCGTAGTAACTGTTGAACAGGTAGCGGTAGCGCGGGTCCACCGGCTCGTAGGGTGCGGCCCACGGACTCAGCACGAACTCCTCGAAGAACCACGTGGTGTGCGCTCGGTGCCACTTCGCGGGGCTCGCATCGGTCATCGACTGCACGACCTGGTCCTCTGCGGAGAGGGGAGCGGCGAGCTCCTCGGTCCGGTCGCGGACGGTCCGGAAGAGTTCGGTCGGGTCTGTCGTCATGGGCTTTCTCTCTCCGCTCCCGGCTGGGGGAGAATCGTGCCGGTCAGGCGCGCTCCTCGCGGCTTGTCCCGCCATACTGTCTCGGTGGACTCTCAGACACAACCCGCTGGTGTGGTGGCCCCGGATCCCGCAGCCGCTGCACTGGGACAGATGAGCCAGGACCCCGCTCTGCACGACCTGGTCCTCGCCGTCCTTACCGATGGATGGTCGCGCTGGGGAATGCCGACGGAGGATCTGCCGGTCATCCTGGACGCCGCGCTGGCGGAGCCCGACAACGCGACCGTCGCCGCGCAGCGCGTTGCTCCGTACCTCGTCGCCCGGGAAGGGGTGTTCGGGAAGGCGTACGCGGAGGCTCGCGCGAGCAAGTTCGATGAGTTCGCGGCGCTCGTCCGGCCGTCCGTCCAGCCGGGTCTGGTGTGCGACATGGGCGCGGGCGACACCCAACTGGTGGCGCGGATCGCGGCGACCTGCGAACCGGGGTCGCGGTTCGTGGCAACCGACATCATGGGCGAGCCCACGGCGGACGGCGACGTTTCCTTCGTGGTCCAGCCTGCTCCGGACCGTCTGCCCCTCGCGGACGGCAGCGCCGCGAACGTCATCGCGACCGGCATGTTGCATCACATGTCACCGGAGGTGCGCGCGGCCCTGTTGGCCGACGTGCGGCGGTCCCTGCACCCCGAGGGAACCCTGGTCATGCTCGAGGACACCTATCCCGCCGAGCCCTGGGCTGCCCGCTCCCCCGCGGACGCCCGGTTCCAGGACCTGGACGACCGTGGGCGATGGGGGTTCCTCGCGGTGACCGACTGGTGGGGCAATCGCGTCATGAAGAACCTCCCCGAGGTGCCCTTGCCCTGCACTTTCCTGGACCTCGCCCAGTGGCGCCCCGTGCTCGCCGAGGCGGGCCTGCGGATACGCTCCGTCGACTACCTGGGGGTCGTGGACTGCGGCGGTCACATGGCCACCCCGCGGGCCCTCATCGTCGCGGAACGCGGCGGATGACGGGGCTGTCGGAAGCGGAGTACCGGGCCATCGCGACCGCCGTCCACGACGAGTGCGGGGACTGCCCCTCTGGAGCGGCCGGGATGGCGCAGTGGTTGGGGGTCCCCTACCACCGGCGCCCCGGAGCGGAGCACGAGTACACGTCGGACGTCTTCGATCAGCCCGAGCGCATTCCCACCGCAAGTCTGGTGCTGGCGGCGACGTACCGAAGCGGCAGCACGGCTCTCGCCGAGGACCTCATCTCCGCGGGCGGCTATGGCTGGCCCTTGGAGTACTTCCAGGCGGGTGCCCGGGACCGGCGGTTCGCTCGATTCGCCGGGCCGGAGTACGCCGCCGCGGTGATGCGGCACCGCACCGACCCCGGCGGGGTCTTCGGCGTGAAATTGTTCCCCGCCGACCTGCGTGACGACCCGGAGCTCTGGCTGCAGTTGCCGCGCCCGACCGTCGTCCGGGTCCGGCGGCGGGATCGCGTCGGACAGGCCGTCTCCGCCTGGCGAGCGCTCAACGGAGGAGCTTGGCGCGCCGCCGCGGGCGGCCCGACGGCTCCGCCGCCGGAGTACGACTACGACTGCCTGCGTCGCCTCGTGGGCCTGTTCGCCGGGGAGGACCAGTGGTGGAACGGCCATCTTCCCGACAGCACGCTGACGGTGTGGTTCGAGGACCTCGTGACCGACCGCGAGGAGGTGTTGGACCAGCTGTTCACGGGGCTGCAGACCCGTGGCCTCCCGCCCCGGCAGGCAGTCGGCGAACCGCGCCTGACCCGTCAGGCCGACGCGGACTCGCAGGCGCTGGCAGACCGGTTCGTGGCCGATCACCGGACTCGAGTCGCTGGGTAGGGTCGGGTGATGGCCAACGGCTCCGGCTACATCCACGGCTTCGGTCCGGTGGAGGAGCAGCGGCTTCGGGACCAGGCCAGCACGTTGGCATCTGTCGTCTTCCACGACTATCCGCTGCCGGCGCCCGGTGGTCGCCTCCTGGAACTGGGATGCGGCGTCGGTGCCGAGTTGGACCTTCTGGCCGAGCGTGCGCCGGCCTGGCAGCGCGTGGGCGTCGACATCAGCGCCAGCCAGGTCGCCGCCGCTCACGCGCATACAGACGCCGCGGTCGTGCGGGCGGACGCCACCTGCCTGCCGTTCGGGACCGGCGTCTTCGATGCTGTCGTCACCATCTGGCTGCTGGAGCACGTGCCCGACCCACTCGCCGTACTCGCCGAGGCGTTCCGGGTGCTGCGCCCCGGTGGCGTAGTCATCTGCAGCGAGGTCGACAACGACACGTTCCGCTTCTCCCCAGACCAGCCGGCCATCCGGCAGTGGTGGGAGTTGTTCTGCCACCGGCAGCAGGAGGCAGGTGGCGATCCCTTCGTGGGACGTCGGCTGGACCGGCTCGCGGAGTTGGCCGGCTTCACGGATATCTCGACCCGGGATCTCCCGGTCGTCTCCAGTCACGACCAGGCAGATCGCCGCGATGAGTTGCTGGCCTACGTGCGTGACCTCCTGATGTCGGGCGCCGGGAACCTCGTCGCGGGCGGCTACGTCGGCGCGGCGACAACGGCCGACCTGGAGTGCGACTTCGCTCGCGTGGCAGCGGACCGCGACATTCACTTCGAGTACCACGCCACCCGCATGTGGTGTCGGCGGCCGTGATCAGCGCTCGGTATTGCGCGATCGGCTGATGCCGTGTTGGGTGGCGGCGTGGAACCTGCCCCGACCGCCATGTTCCCCCTCGGCTCGGTCCTGTTCCCCCACATGCCGCTGCCGCTGCAGTTGTTCGAGCAGCGCTACCTGATGATGCTGGGCCAGTTGCTCGACACCGCCGAGCCTCAGTTCGGAGCGGTCCTGATCGAGCGGGGACACGAGGTCGGAGGAGGGGAGCAGCGGTTCGAGGTCGGCACGATGGCTCGCGTCGTGGAGGTCGACCCGCGTGCTGGTGTGACCGGAGTGTTGGCCCTGGGCACCAACCGGCTGCGGGTCCGGGAGTGGCTTCCTGATGACCCCTACCCCCGAGCGACTGTCGAGCTCATCCCCGAGTTCACGTGGGACGAGTCACTGGCGGATCTGTTCGACGAGGCGGAGGCCAGCGTGCGGGAGGTGTTGCGTACGGTGGCCGCCTTGACGGCGGGACAGGTCCGCAGCATCTGGCCTCCCGACGTGGCGATCTCCGACGATCCAGTCGTCGCGAGTTGGCAGGTCGCGGCCATCACCCCGGTGGGCAGCCTCGACCAGTACGACCTGCTGCTCTCGTCGTCGTGCGAGGAGTTGCTCGAGCGCACCCGAAGCCTTGCCCGGGAGGCGGAGGAGACCGCGGTGCTCATGCGCGACGTACCGCCACCGGATCAGCCCTCGGAGTAGGAGATCCGGTTTGTCGCGCGGTGTCCAGCGTGGTCTCCTGAAGGGTGGCAACTCCCGAAGGTCCTCCGGTGGGCCGTCGTGTGGTGCTGGGGCTGGTCGGCCTCGGGGTCGTGGGAGTCGCGCTCGGGGACCGGCTGGCGAGCCTGACCGCGGGCGTGACGAGCTCCGTCGCCCCGGCGGTCAATCAGATCCTCCCGGCAGCCGGCGGCTTCCGGATCTACACGGTGACCAACGGCTATCCCGAGAAGTCGATCGCGGACTACCGCCTGGTGGTCCAGGATCGGGACCGTCGCGTCACGTTGTCCTACGAGGACATCCAGCAGATGCCCCAGACGACTTTCACCAAGGACTTCCAGTGCGTCACCGGGTGGCGGGTGGAGGACGCAACCTGGAGTGGAGTCCTCCTGGCTGACCTGCTGGCCGAGGTGGGGGTGGACCTCGCGGGTCGCCCGCTGCGGTTCACGTCGTTCGATGGCGTGTACACCGAGAGCCTCACCGCCGATCAGGCCCTTCTGCCCGGGGTCCTGGTCGCCACCCACCTGAGCAACGAGCCCTTGAGCCGCGAGATGGGAGGACCGGTCCGCCTCGTCGTGGCCCCCATGTACGGGTACAAGTCCATCAAGTGGCTGGACGGCATCCAGGTCACCAGCGAGGTCGTCCCCGGGTACTGGGAGGAACGCGGCTACGCGGTCGACGCATGGGTGGGGAAGTCCAACGGGCGCAACGATGAACCCGTCACCTGAGCGGCGAGTGCCCCGCTTCAGCCGGGCGGAGCGCTGGGTCCACTGGACCGTGGCCATCCTCGTGGTGGCGCTCATCGTCAGCGGCGCCTGTCTGTACTTCCCGTTCCTCAGCGGTGTGGTGGGCAACCGCAATGTCTTCAAGTGGCTCCACACCGCCGCGGGGTTCCTCTTGCCGCTTCCGATCGTGCTAGCACTGATGTCGGCCGCCTTCCGGGCGGACCTGGGCCGGCTCAACCGTTTCACGCCGCAGGACTGGGTCTGGTTCCGTCGCTCGCGACGGTCGGATGTCGAGCCTGCGGTGGGGAAGTTCAACGCCGGTCAGAAGTTGGCGGCGGCGGTGACGGCAGGTGCGCTGATCGTGCTGTTCGGGACCGGCCTGGTCATGTACTTCGGCGGGGTGTTCGACGACGGCCTGCAGACCGGAGCCACCTTCGTCCACGACTGGGTGTCGCTTGCCGTATCCGTACTCCTGGGTTTTCACATCGCTAAGGGATTGGCCGACGTCGACGCGCTGCGGGGGATGACCGGTGGCGACGTGCCCGCCGCATGGGCCCAGACCCACCACGCCAGGTGGGCGGCGGAAATGTCGGCCGACGGCGGCGACGGCCCTGCTCAGGAACTGGTGTTGCGCAGTTCGGATGAACGTGACCGGCCGCCGGGAACCGACGCCCCCTGACAGCCGTCCCACCCACTCGGAGCGACGCCCTCGGTCAAGATCCGCCTGGATGATGGTTCGGCGGGACAAGGCGGCGGGTGTCGGTCTAAGTTGCTGGAGTCCACCTCGTGTCGGGAGTTCCACGGTGCGTCACACGAAATCGCTGAGTTGCCTGGTTGCCGCTTCTGTCGTCGGGCTGTCGGTGACGGCGCCCGCCCTGGCGTTCGCCGCCGACCCCGGCACGCCGCCGGCCGATGCGCTCGCACCGGTTGCCGCCCCCGACTCCGAGGTCGTGGCTCAGGGCAGCGATCACATGAAAGCGAACCGCACCTGGCGCCAGATGAACGTCAAGTGGGACTGGACGATGCCCGACGGCGTGCCCCAGACGGACGCCAACCAGGTCCCGCAGGAGCCGATGAGCGCTGTGCCCGGATACCCGCAGGCGGGCAACGCCCTCTACGGCCCGCTGCCGAGTGGCGCGGCCCCGGAGTACGACGTGGTGCTCGATGCCGATGGCACCAATCTCAACGGGCGGATCGGTCAACTGTCGTGTGAGTGGAACATCGACACCCCGGATCCCGTCGACATCGGGCCCAAGCCCTGCACGGACACCAAGAAGGTCGGCCTGCCC
This sequence comes from Actinomycetota bacterium, assembly GCA_029978705.1. Lineage (GTDB taxonomy): Bacteria > Actinomycetota > Actinomycetes > S36-B12 > CAIWTL01. The sequence continues at coordinate 2,286 of JAPOIY010000041.1, read as the reverse complement.
GAGGGCACCTGGCCGCTGGAACTCACCGTCACCGACGACAAGAGCGGGGTCGCCAAGACCGTCGAGAGCGAGATCGAGGTGCGCAACGTCCTCTACGCCATCGCCGGCGACTCGTACGCCTCGGGTGAGGGCTACCCGCCGCTCTACACAGAGGCTGGCGGCAAGAGGTACATCGCCTGGGACGAGCCGGGCTGCGACCGGAGCCGGTGGAGCGGTTTCGTGCGTGCCGCCGCACAGGCTGAGCAGGTGGACCCGCGGTCCAATGTCACCGTGGTCGACGTCGCCTGTTCGGCGGCCCGGCTCCTCGCCCAGTCGGGCAACCAGGACGTCCCCGCCACCGGAGGCATGCAGCGGCCCCAGCTCGTCACCGTCCAGGGCGCAACCGTGAATGGGAAGTTCCAGCCCGGACCCACCGCCGTCCAGTCGAGCGTCTACAGCGGCGATCCGGCGAACCCCGGCTACTTCCCGCCCCAGGTCGATCAGCTCAACGCCATCGCCGGCGGCAAGTCCTACGACGTGATGTTCTTCAGCACTGGCGGGTACGACGACGTACTCAACCTGGCGATCCAGAGTTGCCAGACCTTCGACAGCGGCTCCGTCATGCTGAACCAGGTTCTGACCGACTACGAGGCCAGTGTGCCGCCGCCCGCCCGCCAGTCGACCGCTATCACGCCGTACCCCGGGTGCTATGCCAACGGTCAGGCGGTCTCGAGTCCGGAGTTGGGGGCTGCCCAGACCGGGGGAACCCAGGCCATCGACCTCAACGCCCGCTGTGTCGGGTCAACTGCTGCCGACGACTTCCTGCAGATCAACGAGATCATCCAGGGATGCCAGAACGTGAACGGGTACCGCTACAAGGCGCTCAGTTCGGTCATCAACGGCAACCTGGCGGATCTGAACAATGAGATGGAACTTCTCGCGCCCTGCCTGGGATCGAACGGCAACGGGAAGACCTGTCAGACCCAGAAGTCGGCGGGAGCCGCGTTCACGGACTCTCCCGCCGTCAAGATCGGAAGCCTCGACAACGTGGCGCAGACGATGTACCCCGACCTGACCCAGGAGAGCAACGGCAAGGACGGGCTGCAGCCGTGCTCGGTGCAGCAGAACCCCACCCAGCCGTCGGGCGCACAGATCATCCCGGACCCGACGGATCCGCTGAACGCCGCAGACTGGCAGTTCGACATCTCGAAGGCGCTGACCAACCCGCTGGAGTCACTGGCCACGCAGGTGGACAACACCTGGATCCTGGGTCAGCTCTACAACGGCAAGGAAGGCACTCCGATCGCGATCCCGGGGCCGCAGAACACCGGGCAGTACACCAACAATGTGCCGCTGCTGTTCGTGTCCGACAACGCGTTCATCAAGAGCATCAGTTCCGAGTCCCTGGTCACCCCGTTCACGTTCGCTGCGCCCCCGAACGTCACTCCCACGGCGGATGGGCTGGTCGTGCAGCTCCTGCAGGATGCAAAGTCGTTCGGCTGGGTCGCAGCGACCGACGTGTACGACTGGAGCCACACCCACGGGATGTGTGCCGGTGAGAACTGGGTCACCAACCTGACCGAGGACACCGGCACCAAGGCGCTCCTGCTCGACGGTGGCACCTCCGGTTACGGCTTCCATCCCAACGCCTCGGGACAGGCGGCTTACGCCTCCATGCTCGGCCCGATGGCGATCGACATGGCGGAACTCCCCATCGACCCGGCCGAGACGTCGGTGATCCCCTTCGACAGCGAGAAGAGCAAGACCAAGGCGAAGGCCCAGAAGAAGACGGTCAAGCCGGGCCAACGCGCCAAGATCAAAATCCGGGTGATCGGGCAGGGCGGCGACAAGCCCACCGGCCGGATCCAGGTCCGCGGCAACAAGAGCAGCCACGCGCGGTGGATGAAGAAGGAAGTGAAGCTCAACCAGAACGGCAAGGTCACGTTCAAGACTCCCGCCAGTTGGTCCAAGCTCAAGGGTTCGACGAGTAAGGCCAACCTGCGCCTGAAGATCCGCTACCTGGGTGACGGTGACTACGGCGCCTCCAACGCGAAGCAGATGAAGATCAAGATCCGTCGTTGATCCCTCGGTAGCGTTTCGAGGGTGACCCGTTCCGGGATGTGCGCCGGAATGCTGGACTGAACGAGACACCGTCACGGGCCAAGCGCTAACTTTCCCGTGTCGAAACGTTGGTGGAGGGTTCATGCGTCACATCAAGTCCCTGAGTTTCCTGGTCGCCGCCTCGGTGGTGGGTGTGTCGGTGAGCGTGCCGGCAGTCGCCGGCGCGGCGACTGAGTCACAGAGCTC
>JAPOIY010000077.1 GCA_029978705.1 Actinomycetota bacterium | reverse complement strand
GGGCGAACGGGCGGGGGGAGGGGCATGAGCGGCCTGCCCGAGCAGGAGTCGCTGCGGGCTGTCGCACTCGACCAGATGCTGGACCCGGTGGCGTTGCTGGAGCCGGTCCGGGACGCCGCTGGAACTGTCGTGGACCTGCGGTGCGCGGAGGCCAACACCGCAGCGGTGGAGTACCTGGGGCGCGACAGGTCGGACCTGGTCGGCCAGTTGCTGTCCGGACTCCTCCCCCAGGGCACGGCAGCGATACTGGTGCAGTTGTGCGCCCCGGTGGCGCTCACCGGCGAGCCGTTGACGCTGACCGATCGGGAACTGGCGGGCACCCTGCAGTTCTTCGACCTGCGGGCGTGGCGAGTGGACGGGCGTATCGGATTGACCTGGCGCGACATGACCGACCAGCACGCCGCCTTCGTGGACTTGGTGCAGGCGGCCGACGACAACCGACGTCTGGCCGAGCGGTACCAGATGCTGGTGGACAACGCTGCCGACGTCGTGCTGGCCAGTGAGGCCGGGATCCTCACCTGGATCTCCCCGGCCGTCGAGCGGCTCCTGGGGTGGACTCCCGCGGAACTCGTCGGCGCCCCCACCGTGCAACTGTGGCACCCGGACGACCGGGAGGGTGTGGTGGCGCTCCGGGAGGCGGCTTACCACGGCGGAACCGGACGCGGCCTGTTCCGGCTGCACACCCGAGACGGCGACTTCGTGTGGGTCGAGGTGACGGCCCGCCCGCTGGGCGACGGCGGCATGGTCGGGGTGCTGCGGGATGCGTCAGACCAGGTGGCGGCCTCACGCGAGTTGGCCGAGTCCCGGGACCTGTTCCGACTGCTGGCGGAGCGGGGCACGGATGTGGTGTTCCGCGGTGACGTCGACGCAGTCCTGCAGTGGGTGTCACCGTCGGCTCTGCCGGTGTTGGGGCGCCCACCCGCCGACCTGGTCGGTCACGCGATCGCGGAGTTTATGCACCCCGATGACATCGCGACGATGCACCGGTCCAGCGCCGCTGCCAACACGGGGGAGGCGGTCACCTACCGGGCGCGGATCCGGCACGCCGACGGTTCCTGGCGGTGGATGGAGGTCGCCGCGGAGCCGGTGCGCGACGGCGACGGGGTGATCGTGGGCCGCGTCGGTAGCGCCCGCGATGTCACGGACCAGGTGACGGCGGAGGAGGAGCTACGGGAGTCCCGGCGGGACTACGAACTCCTGGCGGAGAACGCCACCGACGTGGTGTTCCGGACCGACGGCGCGGGGGTTCTGCAGTGGATCAGCAACTCGGTCGAGGAGGTCCTGGGCTACCCCCCCGCCGAGCTGGTGGGCCGCCACAGTTCCGACGTGGTGCACCCCGCGGACCGGGAGAGGGCCCACCGCGTGGGCCTGGAGATCATGTCCGGGGAGAAGACGAACGCCAGGCTCCGGTTGGTGGCGGCCGATGGCCACGACGTGTGGGCGGACTTCACGATCCACCTCGTGCGGGATGAGGATTCCGAAGCCGTGTTGGGAGTGGTCGGCGGTTGGCGGGATGTGACCGCCGAGCACCGCCAGCAGGAGGAATTGGCCGAGGAGAGGGCTCGCTTGGAGGCGATCCTGGACTCGGAACTGGAGCCACACGTGTACCTGGAGGCGGTGCGCGGCGCGAGCGGTGACATCGTGGACTTCATCTACCGCGACACCAACGAGGCCGCCTGCACGTACATGGGGATGGCGCGGACGGATCTTGAAGGCGCACGTGTGCTGGATCTGCTCCCTGGGCAAGCCGGCTCGGGCATGCTCGCCCTGTATGCCGCCGCGGTGGAGTCGGGCCAGCCGCTGGTACTGGACGACTACACCTATCCGCACGAGATCCTGTCCGACGAACGCCGCTACGACATCCGCGCGATCAAGGTCGGGGACGGGCTGTCGTTCGCCTGGCGCGACGTCACGGACGCGTACGAGTCCGCCGCCGCCCTGAGCCGCTCCGAGGAGCGCTATCGCCTCCTGGCCGAGAACGTCACCGATGTCGTGTTGCACGCCCGGGACGGCATCATGCGGTGGCTGTCCCCATCGCTGCACGACCTCCTCGGGTGGCACCCCGAGGACTGGGTGGGCCACCGTTTCGAGGAATTCACCCATCCCGACGACATCGCCCTGGCCCAGGAGCGCCTCAAGGAGATCACCGCCGGGGCCAGCCGGGTCACGCGGCTGCGGCTGCGTGCCACCGACGGCACCTACCACTGGGTGGAGATCCATGCCGCGCCGTTCTCCGACGCCGCAGGGCAGCCCGCCGGCATCATGGCTGCGTTCCGGGGCATCGATGATCAAGTCCGCGCCGAGGCGAAGTTGGTCTACCAGGCCCAACACGACCCGTTGACGGGGCTGCTGAACCGCGAACAGGTGTACCGCCGACTGGAGTCCATGCTCACGCACGGCCACCGCACCGGGGCGCGCACGTTCGTGGCTTACGCCGATCTGGACAACCTCAAACACACCAACGACGAGCACGGACACACCGCGGGGGACGAACTGATCCGGTGTGTGGCAGGGCGCATCACCACCTTCTTGCGCGATGACGACCTGGTGGCCCGGGTCGGGGGCGACGAGTTCCTCCTCATCCTCACCGGGGTGCGCGGCGTTGCGGACGCCACCGATCTGCTCGAGCGTCTGCTCACGAAGGTGAACCAGCCCTTCGATTCCAGCGCGGGCCCCCTCCACCCCCGCCTGAGCATCGGGGTCAGTGAGGTGGACCCGGACGAGGATCTCGTCTCCTTGATCCACCGGGCCGACACCGCGATGTATGCCGCCAAGGCCGAGGGGGGAAACCGGATCGCGTTCGCGGCTCCGGCGGCCGGGCGATCGCGGTCCGCCTGAAGGCGGCCTTACGCCGGGTGCCGCCGCGCCTTCGCCCGGTACAGCCGGGCATCCGCCCGGGCGAGGGCTTGGTCCAAGGTCTCCGCGGGTGACCAGGCAACGGTTCCGTTCGACCAGCCCACGGGGTTGTCGTGGCGCAGCCGCTGCAGCAGGGTGTGCGCGGCGTCCGGATCGGTCTCTGGCATGACGAGCAGGAACTCGTCACCGCCGATGCGCGCCAGGACATCACCAGTACGCAGGCGCGAGGTCCACTGCCGGCTCAGCGTGCGCAGCGTGGCGTCGCCCGCCTGATGGCCGCCACGGTCGTTAACGGCCTTGAAGTCGTCGAGGTCGATCACCGTGATCGTGGTGGGAGCGTGAGCCCGTTCGGCGACGGCCCGCACGGTGTCGGCCTCGAGTTCGGCACCACGCCGGTTCAGCAAGCCGGTCAGCGGGTCCCGGATGGCGAGGTGGCCCAGTTCGGCAACCAGATGGCGTTGTCCGTCGATCAGGATGAACACCACCGCGGCGACCAGGAGGGCGGCCACTCCCGTGACGATGACGACCAGGGCCAGATCCGGCAGCGGGTTGGAGACGGTGGCGGTGGCATAGGTCACCGTCTGCACTGCGAGGAACGCGATCAACTGACTGCGGGTCAGGTAGAGCGCGGCGGTGACGGCCAGCAGTGTCCAGGCCGTGGCCAGCAGGGCGACCCCGGCCTCGGTGACGCGGGTGGCGGTGAGGATCCCCACCGTGGCCAGTGGCAGCAGCAGGAGCGCGAGGAAGTGTCGCGGCGTGAGGGTCGGCGCCGTGACCAGGAGAGCGGCGGCCAAGCCGGTCAACGTCAGCCCCAGGACGAGGTCGAGAGCGCCGGGATTGGTGGGGAGCAGCGGCCATTGTGACCACACCAGGCACGTCAGGCCCAGTGCCAGCAGCAGCCCTGCGAAGACCCGGCTGCTGCGCAGCCACCGGGCAGCGCCCGGTAGTGCCGCCCGTTCCAGGAGCGGACTGGGCACTGTCGGGGGCACGGGTTCGTCGGGCACCATCACCCCCTCCCCCGGTTCGAGCCTGGCAGAACGGAGAGGCGAGTCAACGACTCGCCACCTGCGC
>JAPOIY010000089.1 GCA_029978705.1 Actinomycetota bacterium | reverse complement strand
GTCGAGGGGGTCGCCGCAGACCCTCCGCGGGGACTCCTTATCCGGGCGGAAGGGGACGTGGTCAGTGGTGGGGTCGACGTTCACGAGTTCGACGGGCTGTCGAAGCGCGACTCGGCCGACCTGTGGACGAGGCTCATCGGGACCGTCCGCGCAATTGAGGAACTGCCGTGCCCGAGCATCTTCGCCGCGCACGCCCTCTGCCTGACCGCTGCCTTCGAGATCGCCCTGGGGTGCGACCTGCTGGTCGCGGCCGAGTCCGCCCGCTTCGGGCTGGTGGAGCGCGTTGTCGGGCTCACTCCCTCCATGGGAGGCACCCAGCGGATAGCCGAGCGGGCCGGGCCGGCCAGGGCGCGTGAACTGGTAATGACCGGCCGGCTCTACCCCGCGGAAGAGCTCGCGTCCTGGAACGTGGTCAATCGAGTCTGGCCGGACGACGAGTTCGAGGCCAGGTCGCAGGCCCTCGCCGCGGACATCGCGTCGGGACCCACCAGGGCCCACCTGGTGACCCGGGAGATCGTCAGGATTGCGGCACGCGACGGCGTCGACGCCGCGGACGAGGCCACCCCGGAACTCTCCTCGACGCTGTTCGAAACGGAGGACCTGAAGGGCGCGGTCACTTCGTTCCTCGAGGACGGACCCGGCAACGCTTCGTTCGAAGGCCGCTAAGCGTCCGGAGGGCCCCCGCCAGGCCGGCGCTTCGTCGGTATGCCCCTGCAAACAGGGGTTTTCCCACCCCGTGGGCGGGGAACCGCAACAAAACGGGTGAGGGTTGTGTTCAATGTGGGTAATGCGCAAGCCATTTACGTCGGTCGCGGTCGTTGCCGCCGCCGCTTTCTTCGTCCTCAGCGCCTCCGCGGGGGCCGAAATCGTCGAGATCGGCAAGATCGAGGCGAACGCCAAGCCCGGGTGCCCGGGAACCCCCTGCTTCGCCATCAGCCGGACCACCGGTTACCAGGCCAGGGTCGGTACCTCCACCTCAACCATGGCCGCCCCGAAGGGCGGGCGCATCGTCGCGTGGACGATCTCCCTCGGCAACCCGAACAGCAAGCAGGTCAGCTTCTTCGACTCCAAGCTGGGCGGGGCGTCGCAGGCCCAGATCACCGTCCTGCAGCGCAGCTCGGACAAGAAGAAGAAGACGACCTACACGACCGTCGCCCAGGGTGAGCCGGCCAAGCTGGAGCCCTACTTCGGAAAGACGGTCACCTTTGCGCTTCGCCGCTCGATCGTGGTCAAGAAGGGCCAGGTAATGGCGCTCACGGTCCCCACCTGGGCCCCCGCGCTCGCGACCGGCCTCGCCACCGACGTTTCGTGGCGGGCATCGCGCTCGAAAGCCCAGTGCGAGGACACCCAGGTCCAGACGGCCCAGACCGACCTGAAGAAGTCGGCCGAGTACTACTGCCTCTACAAGACCGCCCGGCTCACGTACAGCGTGACGATGGTCGCCACGCCCAGCAGCAAGTAAGAATCAGTTAGGCGTTACGCCGCCGGTATTCGGCGCCGTACCGCCGACACCGCCACCGGTGTCGCCGCCCCCCGTGTCGCCACCGCCGGTGCCGCCACCGCCGGTGCCGCCGGTGTCCGTCCCGTCGGTGCCGCCGGTGTCGGTGCCCGTGTCGGTGCCGGTGTCAGGAGTGGTGGTCGTGGTCGTAGGCGTGGTCGGCGTCGTCACGTCACCTGCGGCGCTGTCGGCGTCACCGGGTGGGACCAGCGCCGGCGTTGAGGCCGGAACCTCGTCGTAGGGACGGCTGTCGCCGCCGCAGGCGCTCAGGCCGGCCGTTGCGAGAACGGCGAGCGAAAGGGCCACGGCTCCGTAGCTCTTGGGCATGCGACGAGCGTAGCGGCTTGTCAGCCCAGGGGCGCCATGCGGCGACCGCAGGTGGGGCACTCGTTCAGGTCGCGCTGGGCCATGGCGTCGCACCAGTTGCAGAACCGCAGGTTCTCGACCGCCCAGGGGAGCTTTGACTTCGAGGGCTCGAGCGGCAGCACCTCTCCGACGACCTCCATCTTCTCTCCGGTGCGGTCATCGACATAGACCATCCCGGGCTCGGCTTCGAGAATCACTTCGTCGCCGCTGGAGGGGGCGCGAAGGCGGTAACGCTGGCCGTCTGACATGTCAGAAGCGTACCGGGAAGCCCGGGCGGCCGTCCCGCGGGCGCCCGGGCAAAGAGGGCAGGTCCGCGCTCCCTGCGGTCCTCGGATACAGGTAGGATTCCCGGCGATGTCCAGCCTCCCGCAGTCCCTCCGGCGTTCCACTCTGGCTCTCGGCCTCGCCGCCGTATCGGCGCTCGCCGTGGCGGGATGCACGAACGAGGCGGGCAACCCCCAGACGGCGAACCTGGTCAACGGCAAGAAGCTTTTCGTCCAGAAGTGCGGCGCCTGCCACCAGCTGCGCCGCGCCGGCACGAAGGGCCTGGCCGGGCCGAACCTGGATGCCGCATTTTCCGTCTCGCGCCAGGAAGACTGGGGCGATAAGGCGATCAGTGGTGTCGTTTACGGGCAGATCGGATACCCGGGCATCGGTAACGGCATGCCCGCCAAGCTCGTCACCGGCGACGATGCGCGCGACGTCGCCTCGTACGTTGGAACCGTCGCTGCCAAGCCCGGGAAGGACGTGGGAATCCTGGCCACCGCGGTCCCGACCGCCGGCCCGGCAAAGACAGCGGTAGCGAAGAACGGCGTGCTGTCCATCAGCGCCGACCCGAACGGCCAGCTCCTGTACGTGGAGGCCAAGGCCGAAGCGCCGGCAGGGCCGATCAAGCTGGAGATGCCCAACAAGTCGGGCATCGACCACAACGTCGTCATCGAGGGCACGCCGATCAAGACCAACATCGTCAAGAACGGGGTTGCCAAGGGGTCCGGCACCCTCAAGGCCGGAACCTTCACTTACTTCTGCTCGGTCCCCGGCCACCGCCAGGCGGGGATGGTCGGCAAGCTGACCGTCAAGTAG
>JAPOIY010000052.1 GCA_029978705.1 Actinomycetota bacterium | reverse complement strand
CTATCGGTTCGTGGACAAGGTCGTGGGCGGGGCGATCCCGCGGCAGTTCATCGGGTCGGTCGACCGCGGGGTGCAGCAGCAGATGGCCGCGGGGCTCGCCGCCGGGTTCCCGGTCGTGGATCTGGAGGTGACGGTGACCGACGGCAAAGCCCACTCGGTCGACTCCTCCGACATGGCGTTCCAGATGGCCGCGGGGTTGGCCCTCAAGGATGCTGCCGAGAAGGCGGGCGAGGTCCTGCTCGAGCCGGTCGCCGAGGTGACCATCGACGTCTCCGACGAGTACGTGGGCGCGGTCATGAGCGATCTGGCGGGGCGGCGGGGTCGGATGACGGGCTCGGAGTCGCACGACGGCGGGATGACGCGGGTGACCGCGATCGTGCCCGCGACCGAACTGACGCGCTACGCGATCGACGTGCGGGCGCTCACCCACGGGTCGGCGTCGTTCACGCGTTCCGCCGCCGGCCACGAGCCGGTCCCGGAGCGCATGCGCGCCACCCTGCTGGGCTGATCAGAGGTCGCGGGACAGGGCCTCGGCCTCGGCCAACCCGCTGCGCACAGTGTCCAGTTCGCCGGTGAGTTCGGCGACGACCTCGGAACTGCGGTCGTGGGCAACCGGGTCGTCGCCGAGGGCCACCAGTTCCCCCATCCGGGCCCCCAGGCCCTCCAGGCCCACGACGGCGGTCTGCATGCGGGTCAGCAGGGTCTCGCGCAGCCGCACGAGGCGGTCGATGGAGTCGATCTGGCTCTTCATCGCCTCCGCCGCGCGTTCCCGCTCCGCCCGCAGGGCCGGGTCGGTCTCGGTCTGCGCGGCCGCGGACATCCGGGCGTAGTCGTCGCGCAGGACGTTGGGGCGCGCCGACATCAACGACGAGTCCACGACCGTGACCCGTCCGGCGAGGTCCGCCAGCCGCTGGGTGACCACGTCGCGGACCTCGTCGTCCACGAAACCGACCTTGTCCGCGAGCCACGCGTCGCCGGGGGCGTCCGCCAGCGTTTCGATGCGCCGCTGGGCGGCCTCGGCGCGGGCCAGCAGCGTGGCCTGTACGGACCCCTTGGGGGGGGCGGGCAGCCCGGCGGGACGCGAGATCGCCGGTGCCGACCGGGAACGGGAACCGAGGGCGACCTTGGTGCCCAGCACGGCGGCCCCGATACCCAGGCCGATAGGAATAGCCACGACCCCGAGGGGCGAGAGCACCGCCCACCCGATCCCGGCCGCCACACCCGCGACGAGCCAGCCCCAAGGGTCGCGCAGTTCATCGCGGGCGGTCATGTGGTGCAGTATGCCCGGATCAGAAGTTGGACAGGACGCTGGTGAGCACCTTCTCGATGCTGGTGGGGTCGGTGGCCTCGTAGTGCTGACCGCGGGAGGCCTCGGCGATCTGGCGCAGTGCCTCGGTGTCCGCGGCCTCGCCGTAGCCGACCGTGAACACCCGCACACTGGTGTCGATGCTCTCCGCGCTCAGCTCGTCGAGCAGCCCGTTGAGGTCGGTGTCGGCCGGGTACTCGTTGCGCCCGTCGCTGAGCAGGACGATGGCGTTGATGCGGTCCGTGGCCAGGTTCTTCAGGCTCTCCCGCTGGGCCGCGCGCAGGGTGGCGTAGAGGCCGGTCCCGCCGTCAGCCAGCAGTTGCGAGATGTCGGTCTTCATCTTGGGCACGGTCTGTCGGGCCGGTCCCACCGGCACCAGTTCGCGGTACGGCTCCCCGTTGGGGCCCTGTTCGGTGGAGAAGACCCACAAGCCGACCTCGTCGTCCGGGGCGAAACCGTCGAGCGCCCCGATCGCGGCCTCCTGGGCGATCTGGAGTTTGTTGGCGCCCGCGGCGGGAACCGGCTCCCCCATCGACCCCGAGATGTCCATGATCATCAGCACGTGGGCCCGTTTGCGCAGGTCGTCCCACGAATTCTGCAGCGCCGCCAGCACGGTGGGCGACGGGGGCGCGAGGACGGTCTTGGCACCGGCCGGCAACAGGCCGTCCTCGGGGCGGATGACGTCTCCGGGCACTCCTTCGAACGTGCGGAACCCGGCTTCGGTGAAGCGGCGCTGCTGGTCGGGCTCCCGCACCCAGGACAAGAAGTCGGAGGCGGCCGCACGCTGCTGCGCCGACACCCAGGAAGCATCCAGGACCAGCCATGGGTTGTCGGAGATCAGTGTGCCGTCCGAGGGGTACACGGCCACCAGCGGAACGCTGGGCGGCGGCTCGTCCCCGAGCGTCTCGGGGTTCCCGGTGGGATTGCCGCGGTTGTAGTCCAGAACCGACTTCTCCTCGACGGTGACGGCACTGACGTACGTCATGCCCTGCCCGCGGGCGGCCTCACGGGCCATGTTGGACAGGAAGGTGAGGGTGGTGTCGCCGTAGTGCACGACGCTGGACTCGAGGTTCTTGACGAACTGGCGGGTCCTGGGGTTGCGCAGGTCCTTCACCGTGAGGTCGCTGCTGAGCCCCGTAGCGGCGTAGTACGACGCGATCGTGGCGTTCAGGCCCGAGGTCGAGTAGTACGGGTTGGTCTTGCCGAGCTTGAAGCGGCCCCACTCCGGGTGACCCTCCTGCGCCCAGCCCTTGGGGGAGTCGGCGAGAGCGGCCAGGTCCTTCCAGCCGATCTGCTTGTCGGGCCAGCCGAGGGTTTCGGCCATCGGCCGGGGCATGGCGATCACCAACGGCGTCTGCGCGATCGAGTCTCGCCCGTCGGGGATGATGTCGGGCTTGTCCTCGGCGGCCAGGTTCTGCTGCACGAGGACCGCCCACGAGGAGGAGGCCGGGCTCCATACCGTCGGCAGTGGGCCGTCGACCTGCTCGTCCCAGCCGCGGGACAGGGCCTGCGCCGCCCCCCCGCTGGCCTTGGAGTTGACCGTCACGGCGACACACGTACCGTCCACCTCGCGGCCGGCGCTGTTGTACTCATCGGCCAGGTCGGACAGCAGGGCCGCCTTCTCGCTGGACGCCGCCACGGTGACCTGGGTACACGAGCCGGAGTCCGCGCCGCTGGTACCACCACCGCCGTCGCCGCCGGCGAACAGTTGCCGCGCTCCGAAGATGAGCACCACGCCCACGATGGCGGCCACGATCAGTGGCACCTTGGACCGGGATGCGCTGCTCATCCCCTCATTATGCGGCCGACCCTCACCAGGCGGCAGCGAGAAGGGCCCGGGTGTCCGGGATCTCCTGCGGATGAACCTTTGTGCGTGCGATCAGGGGCATGAAGTTGGCGTCCCCGCCCCAGCGCGGGACGACGTGCTGGTGCAGGTGGGCGGCGATACCGGCGCCCGCGACCGCCCCCTGGTTCATGCCCAGGTTGAAGCCGTGCGGCGCCATGGTCTCCCGAATCACGGTCATCGCCCGTTGCGTGAAGTGCAGCAACTCGGCACCCTCGGCCTCGGTCAGTTCCGTCAGGTCGGCGATGTGCCGGTACGGGCACACCAACAGGTGCCCCGTGTTGTAGGGGTAGAGGTTCATCACCGCGAAGACGTGTTCCCCCCGCGCCACGATCAGTCCCGCCTCGTCCTCCAGGGTGGGGGCCCGGCAGAAGGGGCAGTGCTCCCCCTCGGTGCTGTCCGTGGGCTTCCCTTCGCCCCGGATGTAGGACATGCGGTGCGGTGTCCACAGGCGCTGCAGACCGTCGGCCATCTCCGGCTCGTGGTCGGGATGCCGGCCTTCGGTCACGGCTGCCGCTCCCGCACGGCGGCCACGATCTCGGCAACAGCCTCCGGGATGGGGACACCGTTCTTCTGCTCACCGTCGCGGTAGCGGAAGGACACAGCGCTCTTGGCAACGTCGTCGTCACCTGCCAGCAGCATGAAGGGGACCTTCTGCTTCTGCGCGTTGCGGATCTTCTTCTGCATCCGGTCGGAGCCGGAGTCGACCTCCACGCGAATTCCGTGGGCCCGCAGTTGGGCCGCGACCTCCTCCAGGTACGGGATGTGATCGTCGGCGATGGGGATGCCCACGACCTGGACCGGCGCCAGCCATGCGGGGAAGGCCCCGGCGTAGTGCTCCAGGAGGACCGCGAAGAACCGTTCGATGGACCCGAAGAGGGCGCGATGGATCATCACCGGCTGCTGGCGGCTGCCGTCGGGGGCCGTGTACTCGAGGTCGAACCGCTGCGGCATCTGGAAGTCCACCTGGATGGTCGACATCTGCCACGTGCGCCCGATCGCGTCCTTGGCCTGGACGCTGATCTTCGGGCCGTAGAACGCGGCTCCGCCCTCGTCGAGGACGAGTTCCAGCCCCTGGCGCTCGCCGGCAGCTCGCAGAGCGGCGGTAGCTTCCTCCCAGTCGGCGTCGCTGCCGACGCTCTTCTCGGGGTCGCGCGTCGACAGTTCCAGATAGAAGTCGTCCAGCCCGTAGTCGCGCAGGAGATCGAGGACGAAGGTGAGCAACGAGTCCAGCTCCTCCCCCATCTGCTCCTTGGTGCAGTAGATGTGCGCGTCGTCCTGCGTGAAGCCCCGGGCCCGGGTGAGGCCCTGCACGACGCCGGACTTCTCGTAGCGGTAGACGGTGCCGAATTCGAACAACCGCAGCGGAAGTTCGCGGTAGGAGCGGCCCCGCGCCGTGTAGATCAGGTTGTGCATGGGGCAGTTCATGGGCTTCAGGTAGTACTGCTGCGCCTGTTTGCGCAGTTCCCCGTCGGGGGTGTACTCGGCATCCAGGTCCATGGGCGGGTACATGCCGTCGGCGTACCACTCGAGGTGGCCGGACTTCTCGTACAGGGCGCTCTTGGTGATGTGCGGGGAGTTCACGAACTCGTAGCCGGACTCCAGGTGTCGCTGCCGGGAGTAGTCCTCCATGACATTACGGACCACCCCTCCTTTGGGGTGGAAGACGGCGAGGCCGGAGCCGATCTCCTCCGGGAAGCTGAAGAGGTCCAGTTCGGCGCCAAGGCGGCGGTGGTCGCGACGCTCCGCCTCCTCGAGGAAGGTCAGGTAGGCCTGCAACTGCTCCTTGTCCGGCCACGCTGTGCCATAGACGCGCTGCAGCTGCTCGTTGGCCTGGTCTCCGAGCCAGTAGGCGGCCGAGGATCGCATCACCTTGAAGGCATTGGGCGCGATGTACTTGGTGGACGGCACATGGGGGCCGCGGCACAGGTCTCCCCAGGCCCGGTGGCCGGTGCGGTCGAGGTTGTCGTAGACGGTGAGTTCCTTGCCGCCGACCTCCATGACGTCGGCCCCGCCGTCGCTGCCGATGAGGCGCAACTTGAACGGCTCGGTGGCCAGTTCCTCGCGCGCCTCGTCCTCGTCGACGACCCTGCGGGCGAACCGCTGCCCGCTCTTGACGATGCTGACCATTCGTTTCTGGATGGCTGCGAGGTCCTCGGCAGTGAAACTCTCGGGAACCTCGAAGTCGTAGTAGAAGCCGTCGACAATGGGCGGCCCGATGCCGAGTTTGGCCTCGGGGTAGAGATCTTGCACCGCTTGCGCCATCACATTGGCGGTCGAGTGCCGCAGGACGTTGAGACCATCCGGGGAGTCGATAGTCACGTCCTCCACGACGGCGCCCGCCGGAAGGGGCTGGTCGAGGTCGGTGAGGTCGCCGTCGACGCGCACCACCACCACGGACCGGTTGTCACCGACGAGGTCCTGACCGGTCGCGTCGTCGGCGACCGAGCGTTCCTGACCGTTGTAGGTGATGCGCATATCGCCAATCGTAGGCGGCACGCTCAGGTGTCAGAGGCTGGGATCGGCCAGGAGGTCCTCGATGGTGCGGTCGAGGTCCAGGTGCATCCACTCGGAGTCGGTGGGGCACACCCGGTAGGTCTCGGCCAAGAAGTCGGCCACCTCATGCCGGGGGGCCTCGATCTGCGCCGCCCCACTCGGGGAGGACAAAGTGAGGACCACGATGGGACCACGGCTGGGATGACCGGGCCGCACGTTGATGTCGCCTTCGCCGACGGCGTTGGTCATGCCCTCGTGCAGCAACTCGCGCGCGAAGGTCCAGGTGACATCGCCGTCGCCGGTGCGGAAGGTCGCGGAGACAGCGAAGGGGTCTTCGAGGCCGTAGGTCAGGGTGGCCGGCAACGAGACCCGGTTGGCATGGTCCACCACAACCTGCATCACTACGTCCTGGGACATGGCGGGCGCGGGCCTAGAGTTCATGTCGGCTCCTTTCGCCCACGGTGTGCCCACGGCCCCAAGCGCCACACCTCACGTGTGGTGTGTGAGCGGTCACAATCACATCGACCCCCTGTCCCCTTTGTCTGCCTTGTCCGGGAACGTCTCCCCAGACGTTCCGGCTCCACCACCATGGTCACCACCTCGCTCCTCTCGATCGCCCCTTGGATGCCTGACCGTTACCGTGTCGGCCGCTTTTCCACACGAATGGCGGAGTCCATCCACGATCAATCCAGGGGTGTGCCGGTTTCGCCGCGGTAGGTGACGCCGGCGGGGCTGGTCCAGGTCCAGGTGGGTGGCTCGGAGGGGTCGTCGGGGTCGGTGACGGATTGCCGCCAGCGCGTGTGTGTCTTCAGGCGGTGATGGCGGCGGCAGGTCGGTGCCAGGTTGGCGGGGGTGGTGTCGCCTTTCGGGAACGCTACGACGTGGTCGAGGTCGGTGACGGTGGCGCGGCAGCCGGGGAAACGGCAGTGCGGCTCGCGGGCGCGCACCAGGCGGGCCACGTCCGCGGTGGGCCGGTAGGTGCGGGGGCTGACCGCGGTGACGTGCCCGGCGGTGTCGGTCAGCCACAGCCGCCAGGTGCGATCCGCGGCCAGTTCCCGCGCCACCGCCGCCGGCACCGGGCCCACCCCCGGCACTGAGGCGGGGTGGGCTGCCGCGCCGATCAAAGTGGGGTAGTCGATCACGACCGCGACGTCACCGGCTGCGGCCGGGTGACCCGGGCCGCCTCCCAACAGCAGATCCACCAAGACGTCGGCCTTGCGCTGGTCCAGCGACCGCTCGCAGTCGGGCAGCGCCCGCGCGCGGTCGGCCAGGACCCGCCCGATAGCTGCGGCGTCGGTGTCGGTGAGGTCAGCGATCACCCGACCGCCGCCGTCGGCATCGATCAGGATCTGCACCCCGCGGCGGCGTTGCACCTCTTCGCGGCGCTGCTGCTCGTCGTCCCGGCGCCCGGCAACCAGACGCCGCAGGCACGCCCGGATCTGCGCCAGGGTCCACCCCGCCAACCCGCGGGCGTGCCGCTCCCGCAGCCGCGCGAGGAGCTGGTCGACCACGAACACCCGATCGGTGGCGTCGGGCAGGTCACGCAGGTCGGCCACCACCACATCGGCGTGCCACCCCACCACCAGGCCATCACCGACCGCAGCCACCAACTCCGGCAACGCGTAACGGTCCCGCAACCGATGCACCCGGTTACGCGCCGACACCGGTGTCGCGCGCAACGCCGCCGCGACCTCCTCCACCCCCGGGTCGGTCACCGTGCCGAACCGCCGATCCCGACCCAACGGCACCTGGACCGCCTCAGCGCCCACCGCATGCACCACCACCGCATCAGCCTGACCAGCCAGCCACGACGACACCGCCTGCCACGCCCCCACCAACACCACCTGACACGCACACGGCGACCCCGCCACCCCCACCCGCTCGGACAACGCCGGCGCATAATGCGGAAACGCACACGACTGCCCCATCCCGGGCACCCCGATCCGCTGCAACGCCGCCAACAACTGCCACCCCACCGGCAACGCCAACAACTCCTGCACCTCCGCGCGCAGCTCCACCTCAAACCAACCCGGCTGCGTCCACTCCGGGCGCCCCGACACAGGCGAGGCATCAGGCGAAGACGAATGGGACGTCAGCAGATCCGCGTCGTCCCCGCCCCCACCCAGCGCCGCACCCTCGGCATCGGCCAGCACCACCCGGCCACCCACCATGGCCCCACCCGCCACCAACCGCTCCACCACCCGAGCGAACGCCACCGCATCACCCACGTGCTGCCCACATCCGGGGACACCGCCATCTGCCATAACCCCACCTTGACCAAGGGGTCCGACAGATCCAGGCGAGCGGCAGGAGGGGTGGGATGACCTGTGTATCCTCGGGGGGTCCGGTCGATTAGCTCAGTGGTAGAGCACTCGCTTCACACGCGAGGGGTCACTGGTTCGAACCCAGTATCGACCACGCTCAGATTCGGCGGTTGGGAAGCCTCGTCAGCGGCGCCGTGCTTCTGGAAACGCCGTACTTCTGGAAACACGGTGGAGAGATCGGCATGACGGCATCAGGGCAAAGAGCCGGGCGCCCGCTCGTGATCTCCGGGGGCATCATCACGGGACTCTCACTCCTCGTGACGGCCCTCGCCGTCGTCTACTTCATCCACGGGGCGCTCACCGCGCCCGAGGCCATGAGCATGGTGTTCCCCTTCGTGCTGCTCGGCTGGATCATCCTCGCCTGTCCCACGTGGGTCATCGGGGTTCCGCTCCTCGCGGTGGGGCGTAGTCGACAGCGAGGCCCGGTCAAGGGCGCGACTGCCGCGTGGATCGTGGCTCTGGCCGGGCTCCCCATCGTCTTGTTCCTCGTCGGCTCGGCTATCTCCGGCTCGCCGGAGGTGCTCTACGCCCTGGTTGTGGCGATTCCTCTCGCGATCGTTTCGTCGGTCGTCGGACTCGTCTGGCTCGTATGGGGCGCACCGGCCGACGGTGCTCAGACCTGATGCGACGGCACCAGTCGCGGATCGATCCAGTTGCGCATCAGCAAGTCGTTTCGTCCTTCAGGTCAACCTAGACTTCACCGATAAGCCACTCATCCGGCGGCGATGGAGGTTCTGGTGCGCACTCATCGGCCCGCTGCGCTCCGTACCACTGTGGTCGCGCTCCTCGTCACTCTTGTCGCCATGGGGGGACTCGGGACTCCCGCCACCGCGGCCGTCAACAGCGACGGCTCGCTGGATCCGGACTTCGGGGCGCCGAGCCCCAACAACTTCGTGAGTTGTGTGCTCGCCCTAGCCAACGGGAAACTCCTGCTCGGCGGCACGTTCACCAACTATGGGGGCAACGCGGCGCGTGACCACCTGGTCCGCCTCAACGCCGACGGCAGCGTCGACAACACCTTCAGCCCGCCCGCACTGTCCGGAGGCGTGAGCAACATCGTGGTGGATGCCGCAGGGCGGATCCTGCTCGGTGGCGATTTCCAGGACGTCGGCGGGGTCGCGGGCATCGACAAAGTGGCCCGCCTGAAGTCCGACGGCAGCCTGGACCGAACGTTCGTGCCGGTCGCCTTGGGGGTACGCCCGTTCGCCATCTATCCCACGGTCGGGGGCGACGTGTACCTCGGCGGCATGTTCGTGAATGTCGGAGGGAACCAGGCGCTCGACTCCCTCATCCGGGTGCACGCGGACGGCTCACTCGATGGCGGCTTCACTCCACCTATCCTGCAGGGCGATGGGAAGGTCATCGACATCGCACCGGGGCGGGCCGGCGGCATCACCATCGGTGGGACCTTCGACAACGCCGGCGGCTGGCAGGCCCACGACAAACTCGCCCGCGTGACGTCGACGGGCGCGATGGACGCAACGTTCACGCCGCCCTCCCTCAACGACGCCGTGTACAACATCGAGTCCCTGCCCAACGGCCAGATCGCCATCGGTGGCTCCTTCACACAGGTCAACGGCTTCGCCACCATCTCCCATCTCGCCCGGATCAACCAGAACGGGTCGTTGGACAACACCTTCGTGCCGCCGGTGTTCAGCAACGGGGTCCAGGACATGGTGGTCACCCAGGATGGCAAGGTGGTCTTCGTCGGCTGGTTCCTGGCCGCCGACGGTTCGCCGAGCATCGCCCGCGTGGCCCGCGCCAACTCGGACGGCACCCTGGACCGGACCTTCGTCCCCCCCGCTACCTCAGACACGTTCCCGCTGACCGTCACAGAGGCCATCGACGGCAAGATCGTGGTGGGTGGCATGTTCACCGCGGTCGCCCGGAACCAGGCACGTAACTACCTGATGCGACTGGGTTACACCGAGGCCGGGCCGGCCGTCTTCGACCCGGGCGTCGCATCATTCGGTTCCGTAGTGACGGGCAGCAGTAAGTCCTTGAACCTGACCGTGCGCAACTCGGGTCGGGCAGATCTGACGCCCACCGCCCTCACACCCGGTACTCCCGACCTCGAAGTTGTCGGTGGCTCCTGCGCCTCAGGAAGGACCATTGCCTCCGGCAACACCTGCACCGTGGAGTTGACCTGGAGCCCTCGCACCGACGGCGTCCTGGAGGGTCCGGCCCTCAGGCTCGACTACCGGCGGGGAGTGCGCGGCCAGACGGTCACCACGACCGACACTGTTCCCGCCACCGGTCGGGCGAATGCCGCCGGTGACCCGGGATCCGCACCTGGGTCAACGCCCGGAGCCGGGCCCGGCGACGGCGGCCAGGACGAGCAGGCCGTCACCTCCCTGAACGTGAAGGCCCTCACGGCCAAGCGCAGGCTCACCCGTGGCCGCAGCGCGACGGTCGTGCGCTCCGTGACAACCAACGGATCGGTCACCGAACGCACGGTGGCGTGCTACCGCAAGGGCAAGAAGGCAGCCCGGGCCTGCACCGTCAAGCGCAAGCGCTCCGGAAAGATCCGCATCACCCCGCTGTGCACGACTGGCGTCGTCGCCCGGGTGAGCATCACGGCCACAGCGCCGCAGTCGAACCCCTCAACGTGGACGCGCTCCTGGAAGGTGCGCAAGAGCCCCCGCAAGGCCTGCTGACCGATTCAGGAACCCGCGGCTGCAGCGTCCTTCGGCCGGTGCTCCACCTCATCCAACAGTTGCCGGAACGACCGGTGGGTGCGTCCGCGCCACCACAGTTCCACCAGCCAGGACACGAGGAACGTGATCACCATGGCGATAGCCGAGGACAGGTCCTCCATGACCATGTAGGAGAAGAGGAAGACGAACAAGACCAGGCACAGCACGATGCCCACGTAGAGCGGCCAGGCCTTCGCGCCCGTCTGCGAACGCACCCGCAGATGGCCGATGTTCACGGCCATGTACACGAGCAGGAAGCCCGCCGAACCCATCGAGGCCACAGCACTCAGCGGGAAGATGAGCACGAACAGGATGACCAGCCCGGTGGTGATGAACAGCCCCTCGACGTCCTTGCCCCAGAGCTTCTTGTCGAAGGCCGGGGGCAGCCCGCCGTTCTTGGCGATCTGGTAGGCGACGTTGGCCGAACCGAACAGCGTGGCGTTGACGGCCGACGCGGTCGACAGAAGGGCCGCGATGGAGATGAGGGTGAACCCGAACTGACCGAGGGCCGGCTCAGCGGCCACCGCCAAGGCGGAGTCCCCCAGCGTCTTCAACTGCGTCAGCGGCACCTGGCCGACCACGCCGATCGACACCGCCAGGTAGATGACCACCACGATGGCGAGGCTGATCCAGATCGCCCGGGGCACTTCCTTGATGGGGTTCTTCATGTTCGCGGCGGCGTTGGTGATGAGCCCGAAGCCCTCATAACCCACGAAGAGCACACCGGCGCCCACGATCATCGCCACGGCACCGGTCCAGTTGCTGGGCGAGAGGTTCTCCCGGCTCTGCGGCGTGAACGTCACGAACGCAGCGATGACGAAGATGATCAGGATGGTGACCTTGATGATCACGATCGTCGACTCCGCACGCCCCATGAGCCGGCTTCCGACGAAGTTGATCAAGGTGAAGAGGAGGACGACCCCGATGGCGTAGAACTGGGAGGGGATGTCCCAGAAGCCCTGCGCGTAGGCCGCGAAGCCGGTGGCGTAGAGCGCGATGGAGATGACGAAGGCCAGGTATTGGAACACGTTGAAGGTCCCTGCCTTCTTCGTGTCGCCCCAGCCCTTCACCATGAACGTGACCGCTCCCCCGATGCTGGGGAACGCCTGGCCGAGCTTCACATAGGAGTAGGCGGGGAAGGCGACCACGATGCCGCCGATGAGGAACGAGATCCACATCGCGGAACCGGAGATACTGGCCACGACACCCAGGATCGAGAAGATCCCCGCGCCGATCATGCCGCCCACGCCGATGCTGACCGCAGCCACGAGGCCGATGTTCTTCGCGGCCGCCACCTTGCCGGTGGCGTTCTTCCCGGCTGGCTTCGGAGAACTCATGATCGAACCATAGCGATCTGCCATCCCACCGGCAGAGGACGGGAAAATAACGGATGAGTTGTTATTCGGAGTTGCCCGGGTCACGGGTCCGGATCGGCCCCGCTGCGCACCGCGAACGTCTCCTGCGCGCGGAGGGTGACCGGACCGACCTCGAGCTGCCGGTCATCCACTCCGACCACGGGATGGACGTCACGGGTGGACGAGGTAAGGAAGACCTCGTCGGCGGTCTCCAGGATCTGTAGTGGCAGGTCGCGCTCCACCGCGTCCGTCCACTCGAGGATGAGTTGACGGGTGATCCCCGCGAGGCACCCGGAGTCCAAGGTCGGGGTGAACGTCTCGCCGTCGATCACGACGAACACGTTGCTGCCCACGCCCTCGCAGAGGTCTCCGGCGAGGTTGCCCACCACGGCCTCTGAATGGCCGCGCTCCTTGGCCCACGCCAACATCACCGCGTTGTCGGCGTACGACGTGGTCTTCAGACCCGTCAGCGGCGACCGCTCGTTACGCGGCCAGGGGGGAACCCCGATGGTCGCTGTCTCCGGCCACGGCGCGCCGGGTTGGACGGTGACAGCCAGCGTCGCGGGCCCGGGCCCTCGGTCGCTGCCCAACGGGCCGGGCCCAGAGGTACAGGTGACGCGGACCCGGCCGTGGGTCAGGTCGGTGCGCTGGTTGGCGGCCAGCGCCGAGCGGATCGCCACGGTCACGTCGTCCGCGTCGGGCGGACGCAGTCCGAGACCCGCAGCCGAGCGGCGCAGCCGCTCCACGTGCCGCGTGACCGCGAAGGCCTCACCGGACGATGTGGTGCGCAACGTCTCGAACACACCGTCGCCCACCGTGAAACCATGGTCGAGCAGGGACACCGCAGGGGTGTCGAGGTCGACGATCTCGCCGTTCAACCACGCCTTCATGGCACCAGCATTCCAGGCGCACTGGCCAAGCGGACCAGCCGCTCCGCCTTGAGCCGCGTCTCCTCCCACTCGGCTTCCGGATCACTGCCCCACGTGATCCCGGCTCCCGTCCCGAACCTCACCTCACCGCCCGTCAGCCAGAAGGAGCGGATGGCGACGGCCAGTTGCGCGGCCCCGGTGTCGGCGTCGACCCAGCCGAAGGCGCCGCAGTAGTACTCCCGCGGCACCGCCTCGAGTTCTCCGATGATGCGCAGGGCTGAGGACTTGGGCGCACCGGACACCGACCCGGGCGGCATCGTGGCGGACAGGATGTCCCGCCAGGTCGCTGTGGGTACGAGGTCCCCGCTGACGTACGAGACCAGGTGCACCAGCCCGGGATGCGGCTCCACGCTCAACAGATGGGGGACCGCGACGCTGCCCGGCCGGCACACGCGCGACAGGTCGTTGCGCACAAGATCGACGATCATGATGTTCTCGGCGCGGTCCTTGTCCGTCAGCCCCGCGGCAGAGCGGGCCGTTCCCTTGATCGGTCCGGATGTCATCCGCTCCCCTTCCCGGGAGAGGAACAACTCCGGCGAGGCCGAGACGATCGACAATCCGGGAAGGCGCAGGAAGCCCGCGTAGGGGGCCGGATTGCCCACCTGCAGGTGCTGCCACAGAGCACCGGGATCCGCGGTCACCGGGTCAGGCAGGGACGCCGCGAGGACGCGGCAGAGGTTCACCTGGTAGACGTCCCCCGCCGCGATCAGGGAGCGGACCCGGCGCACCCCGGCGAGGTAGGCGGGCTTCGGGAGGGAGTCCCGCCAGGCCGCGGCCTCCGGCCCCCGCCATTCCCCCAGCTCGTCAGGGTCCGGCGCGTCCGGGGTCCAGTCGGTGAAGCGAGCGAGCCGCGCCTCCCCCTCGAACGTGATCGCGACGGCCCACCGTCCGCCACCGTCGAGGGCGGCGACATCGTGGCTCACTTCGGCCAGTCCGCGGGCTGTCACGCCCGGGAACGCGGCCATGGCGGCGAGCGGAGCGGGGTCCGACACGGCTCGATCATGGCGTAGGTCAGGTGCTTTGTCGCCCGGCCACGCGGTCGGCTAAGGTGTATGAGTCCCGGGGGTCCGGGTTCACGCGGACGTGGCTCAGTTGGTAGAGCATCACCTTGCCAAGGTGAGGGTCGCGGGTTCGAATCCCGTCGTCCGCTCGGAAGAAGTCCGGGGACACCCGTCCATGGGCTTCCCTCGGTGGAGTGGCCGAGAGGCGAGGCAACGGACTGCAAATCCGTCTACACGGGTTCAAATCCCGTCTCCACCTCGGCGGTCCGCATGGACCTCACCAGAGGGCGATTGGCGCAGTGGTTAGCGCGCTTCCTTGACACGGAAGAGGCCACAGGTTCGATCCCTGTATCGCCCACAACGAAAACCCGTTGCAGACAACGGGTTTT
>JAPOIY010000024.1 GCA_029978705.1 Actinomycetota bacterium | reverse complement strand
CGGAGCCGCGGCCCGGGTCGCCGCCGCCGGGCGCGGCGTTCTGATCGTGGTCCCCGACGGCCGCGACGTCGCCCGCTTCGCCGCCGCCGTCGCCGCGGTGGCCCCCGGTGCGGTCGCCGTCCTGCGGGCCGACGACCCGCCGGGTGAGCGGTACCGTGCCTTCCTCGCGGTCCGCTGCGGCCGGACCCCGATCGTCGTCGGCACCCGGGCCGCCGCCTTCGCGCCCGTGGCCGACCTCGGACTGCTGGTGCTGTGGGATGACGGCGACCCGTCCCTCGCCGAGCAGCGGGCGCCCTACCCCAACGCGCGCGAGGTGCTCGCCCTGCGCAGCCACCGGCAGCGCTGCGCGCTCCTGCTGGCCGGACACTCCCGGTCGCCGGAGGGCCAGCGGTGGCTGGACAACGGCTGGCTGCAGGACCTCGGCGACCCGGCGGTCCTGCGAGCCCGCCGCCCCGCCGCGTTCTCCACCGCCGACCGGGTCCGTTCCCCGTTCGACCTGGGCCGCCGTCTGCCGGCGTCGGCGGTCGCGGCCCTGCGCACGGGACTGGAGACCGGCCCCGTCCTCGTGCAGGTCGCCCGCACCGGCTACCTCCCCCTGACCGCCTGCGCCGAATGCCGCGAACTGGCCCAGTGCCCCGCCTGCACGGGCCCACTGGCCGTCGCCGCCGACGGCACCGTCAGTTGCCGGCGCTGCTCGTGGGAGGGCCGGTTCCGCTGCCCCCATTGCCACCATGAGCGACTGCGGGCCGTGCGCGCCGGGGCGCGGCGCACCGCTGAGGAACTGGGGCGCATGTTCCCGGGCACCCCCGTGCTGCAGAGCACGGGGGACCACCCCCTCACCGAAGTCGCCGCCGACCCCGCCATCGTCGTGGCCACCCCCGGGGTGGAGCCGCCAGCCGTCGGCGGCTACCGCGCGGGCGCCCTGCTCGACGCGCAGTCGGACCTGTGGCGCGTCGGTGTCCGGGCCCGGGAGGACGCCCTGCGGCGCTGGTTCGCGGCAGCGGCCCTGCTGCGCCCGGAGTCCCCGCTGGCGGTCGTGGCCGACTCCGCCGACGAGACCGTCCAGGCCCTCATCCGCTGGGACCCCGGTCTGGCCGCCCGCGCCGAGCTCCGGCGGCGCGCCGAGGTGGGTCTGCCCCCGGCGCGCCAGATCCTGCAGGTCGACGGTCACGCCGCCGACGTGGCCGCGGTCCTCGCCGACCTGCCGGAAACCGTCGATGTGCTCGGCCCCCGGGCGCTGCCGGAGGGCGCCGAACGGGTCCTGCTGCGGGCCCCCGACTTCCCGGCCGTCCGCGACCACGTGCACCAACTCGCCCTGGCCCGCGCCGCCGCGCACCAGGGCCGGCCCCTCCGGCTGCAGGTCGACCCCGCCGCCCTGGACTGAGCCCCGATACCCTGACGCCGGGAAGGAGCCGCATGGCCGTCAAGCCGATCCGCCTGTTCGGCGACCCCGTGCTGCGCACGCCGGCACGCCCCGTCACCACTTACGACAAAGAGCTGCGCCGCCTCGTCCAGGACCTGACCGACACGATGATGGCCGCCCCGGGCGCGGGTCTGGCCGCCCCCCAGTTGGGGATCGGGCTGCGGGTCTTCGTGTTCCACGTCGACGGGGAGACCGATCACCTCGTCAACCCCGACCTGGACCTCACCGAGGAGATCCAGGAGGGCTCGGAGAGCTGCCTGTCCCTGCCCGGCGTCGTCGCCGAGACCCCGCGGGCCTACGGCGTCGTGGCCAAGGGGTGGAACATGTACGGCGACCCCGTCACAGTCGAGGGGACCCGCCTCAAGGCCCGGGCCATCCAGCACGAGACCGACCACCTCGACGGGGTGTTGTTCATCGACCGGCTCGACACCCCGCAGCGCCGTGAGGCCATCCGCGCGATCCGGCAGGCCGAGTGGTTCGGCCAGGACCAGGTCGAGGTGCGCGCCAGCCCCCACCCCGTCAGCGACCGGTGGCGGTGAGCCGGTGCGCCTGATCTTCGCCGGCACCCCGCAGGCGGCGGTGCCGTCGCTGGAACTGCTCCTCGGCTCCCGCCACGACGTCGTCGCCGTCCTCACGCGTCCCGACGCCCCGGTCGGCCGCGGCCGCCGGATGTCCCGGTCCCCGGTGGCGCAGGTCGCGGACGCGGCGGGCGTCCCCGTGCTGCAGCCCGCCACACTGCGGGACGCCGCCGCCGTGGCGGAGGTCGCCTCCTACGCCCCCGACCTGTGCCCGGTGGTCGCCTACGGCGCGCTACTACCCGCGCCGGTCCTGGCCGTGCCCCCGCACGGCTGGGTCAACCTGCATTTCTCGCTGCTGCCCGCATGGCGCGGGGCCGCACCCGTGCAACACGCCATCTGGCACGGCGACGACCTCACGGGCGCGACCACGTTCCGGCTGGACGAGGGGATGGACACCGGCCCCGTCTACGGCACCATGACGGAGGCCATCGCCCCCACCGACACCGCGGGCGCCCTCCTGGAACGTCTCGGCCGCGCAGGCGCCCACCTGCTGCTCGCCACCGTCGACGCGATCGACAGCGGAGCTGCGGTCGCCGAACCGCAGCCCCCCGACGGGGCGTCGCTCGCCCCCAAGGTCACCGTTGCGGACGCGCGCATCGACTGGGCCCGGCCGGCGTTCGCCGTGGACCGGCAGATCCGGGCCTGCACACCCGCGCCCGGCGCGTGGAGCACCTTCCAGGACATCCGCGTCAAGTTCGGACCGGTGCGCCCCGTCCCCGACGAGGCAGCCCCGGTCGGGGAGTTGGTGGCCGCCGGGCGCAACCGGTGGTTGGTGGGCACCGCGACCGTGGCCGTCGAACTCGGCGACGTGCAGCCGCCCGGCAAACGGGCCATGCCGGCGGCCGACTGGCTGCGCGGCCTGCGCCCCGGCCCGGGCGAGACGTTCCAGTGAGCCGCGACCCGGCTCGCTCCATCGCCCTCGACGTCCTCGTGGCCGTCGCCACCCAGGACGCGTACGCCAACCTCCTGCTGTCCCACACCCTCGGCGCACGGCACGTGGACCGGCGGGATGCAGCGCTGGCCACGGAACTGGTCTTCGGCACACTCCGCCTGCAGGGCCGCTACGACGCCGTCCTCGCGCAGTGCGCCACCCGCCCCCTGGACCGCATCGAGCCGGAGGTCCTGGCCGCGTTGCGACTGGGGGCCCACCAACTCCTCGGCATGGCGACCGCGGACTACGCCGCTGTGTCGGCCACCGTCGACCTCGTGCGCGACCGCAAGGGCCGCGGGGCCGCGTCCTTCGCCAACGCCATCCTGCGGGCGGTGTCGCGGCGCACCTGGCCGGAGTGGCGTGCCGCGGTCATGCCCGCCGGGGACGACCCCGTGGCGGCGTGG
This sequence comes from Actinomycetota bacterium, assembly GCA_029978705.1. Lineage (GTDB taxonomy): Bacteria > Actinomycetota > Actinomycetes > S36-B12 > CAIWTL01. Next base: position 35,816 of record JAPOIY010000024.1, on the reverse strand, counting down.
GCGGTCGAATGGTCCCACCCGCCGTGGGTCATCCGGGCCTTCCGCGACTCCCTCGCGCAGCAGGAAGCGACCGCCGAGTTGACGCCACTGCTGCAGCGCAACGACGAACCCGCGCCCGTGACCCTCGTCGCCCGGCGCACCACCCGCGAGCACCTGCTGGCCCAGACCGACGGCTCCCCCGGCCGGTTGTCGCCCTGGGCGGTACGGGTCACGGGGGATCCGGCCCGGTTCGCGGCGGTACGGTCCCGGGCCGCCGGCGTGCAGGACGAGGGGAGTCAGCTGATGGCACTGGCCGTCACCCGCCTCGACACCCCGGCGGGGGACTGGCTGGACCTGTGCGCCGGGCCGGGCGGCAAGACCGCCGACCTCGCCGGCGCCGCCGCCGCCGCGGGCGCCCGCCTCATCGCCGTCGAACAGCACCCCCACCGCGCCGACCTGGTGCGCACTGCCGTCGCGGGCGGCCCCGCTGTGGAGGTGATCACCGGCGACTCGCTGACCCACCCCCTGCCGTCGGCCGGGCGCATCCTGCTGGATGCCCCGTGCACCGGGCTGGGAGCCGTCCGGCGCCGACCCGAGCTGCGCTGGCGCCGCCGGCCCGACGACGTGCCCCCCCTCGCCGCCACCCAGGAGGCCCTCCTGCGTCGCGCGGCGGACCTGCTCGTGCCCGGCGGCTGCGTGGCCTACGTGACCTGCTCGCCGCACCGCGCGGAGACGACAGCCGTCGTCGATGCCGTCCTGCGGGACCGCTCCGACCTGGAGGTCGTGCCCGCCGCACCGCTGCTGCCGGAGGTCCCGGACGCCGCGGCCGGGGACTACGTCCGGCTGTGGCCGCAGCGCCACGACACCGACGGGATGTTCCTCGCGGTACTGCGTCGGCGGTGAGGCCGCGGTGACGCTGCGGCGCAGGGGAGTCGGCGTTCACGGCGACCGGTCCCCCGGCCTTCGCTAGCCTGAGGCGGTGGTCCCGCAGATCTCACCCAGCATCCTGTCCAGCGACTTCGCCGCACTCGGCGCCGAGTGCGCCCGGATCCCGTCCGCCGACTGGCTGCATGTCGACGTGATGGACAACCACTTCGTGCCCAATCTGACGCTCGGTCTGCCCGTGGTCGAGTCGCTCCTCGCGCATGTCACCACACCGGTCGACTGCCATCTGATGATCGCGGACCCCGACCGGTGGGCGCCCGCCTACGCGGAGGCGGGGGCGGGATCGGTGACGTTCCACGTCGAGGCCGCCCACGCCCCCATCCGGCTCGCCCGCGAGATCCGCGCCCAGGGGGCCCGCGCCGGGATGGCGCTGAAGCCCGCGACCCCGGTGGCGCCGTACGCCGACATGCTGCCCGAGCTGGACATGCTCCTGGTGATGACCGTCGAACCCGGTTTCGGCGGCCAGAAGTTCCTCGACATCGTCGTCCCCAAGATCGCCGCGGCCCGCGACCTCATCGCCGGCAGCGGTGCCGAGGTGTGGCTGCAGGTCGACGGCGGCGTCGACCTCGACACGATCGGGGTGTGCGCCGAGGCGGGGGCCGACGTGTTCGTCGCCGGCAGCGCGGTGTTCAGCGCCGCCGACCCCGACCGGATGATCGGCGCGCTGCGCGACGCCGCCGAGGAGGCGGGGGCCTGATGACGCTCGACGACGCAGCCCTGGCGGCAGCCATGCAGCAGGCGCTGGACCTGGCGGCCGCGACGCCCGACCCGGCCCCGAACCCGCGGGTGGGCTGTGTGCTCCTCGCGCCGGACGGCAGCGTCATCGCCACCGGGGCGCACGAGAGTGCCGGCCCCCCGCACGCCGAGATCATCGCCCTGACGGTCGCCGGCGACCGCGCCCGCGGCGCCACCGCGGTCGTCACCCTCGAACCCTGCAACCACGAGGGGCGCACCGGGCCGTGTGCCCGGGCGCTCATCGACGCGGGCGTCGCGCGCGTGGTCTTCGCGCAGTCCGACCCCAACCCCGAGGCGTCCGGCGGCGCCCGTGCCCTGCGCGCGGCCGGAGTGGTGGTGACGGAGGGGCTGTTGGCCGAGCCGGCCCGGCAACTCAACCCGACGTGGACCCGCGCCATGTCCCGGCAGCGGCCCGACGTCACCTGGAAACTCGCCGCCACCCTCGACGGCTACGTCGCCGCCGCCGACGGCAGCAGCCGCTGGATCACCGGTCCGGCCGCCCGCGACCAGGTGCACGAGCTGCGGGGGCAGGTGGACGCCGTCGTCGTCGGCACGGCGACGGTGTTCGCCGACGACCCGGAACTGACCGCCCGGGGCGCTGGGGGAGCAGCGGGCCGGCAGCCGTGGCGGGTCGTGATGGGTCAACGCTCGGTGCCCGCGAACGCGCGGGTCCGCCTCGCCGAACCCGTCGACCGGTTCTGGCAGCTCCCGACCCGGGACCCGGCCTTCGCCCTGCAGCAGCTGATGCGGCGGGAGGTGCGCAGCGTTCTGCTGGAGGGCGGCCCGACGCTGGCCGGCGCCTTCCTGCGCGCCGGGCTGATCGACCGCATCATCTGGTACACGGCCCCGCTGCTCGTGGCCGCGGGCCGCCCCGCGGTGGCCGACCTCGGGGTGACGAGCATCACCGAGGCCGTGCGGCTGGACCTGCTCGACGTCTCCCGCGTCGGGGATGATGTCCGCATCGACCTGCGCCCGCAGGTCGCGGACGGCTGAGCCCGAGGAGGCAGCATGTTCACCGGGATCGTCGAGGAGGTCGGGCGTATCGCCCGCATCGAACCCGTGTCCGACGACGCCATGCGGCTGGTCATCACCGCCGACCGCGTCCTGGAGGGGACCGCGCCCGGCGACTCGGTGGCCGTGAACGGCGTGTGCCTGACGGTGACCGACTTCCCCGCAACGGGCTTCAGCGCGGACGTCATGCCCGAGACCCTGCGACGGTCCAGCCTCGGGCGCCTCGCGCCCGGATCGCCCGTCAACCTGGAACGGGCCGCCACCCCCGACACCCGCCTCGGCGGCCACATCGTCCAGGGGCACATCGACGGGATGGGCAGCATCCGCTCCCGCCGCCCCGACGGCGACTTCGACGAGGTGGTGATCGGCGTGCCGGCAGCCCTGTCGCGCTACATCGCGGAGAAGGGGTCGATCACCATCGACGGGGTGTCCCTCACCGTGGTTGGAGTTGGCGCCGACGATGACGGACACTGGTTCTCGGTGGCGCTGATCCCCACCACGTTGCAGCACACGACGCTGGGTGAACTCCAGCCGGGAGACCCCGTGAATCTGGAGGTTGACGTGATCGCCAAGTACGTCGAGCGGATCCTGTCCGCGGACACGCGGTGATCCCCGCCGACCGACTCCTCGGCGAGGAGGAGCCGGAGCCCACGCCGGTCGCGGCGCCCGAGCCAGCGCCGCCGGCCGACGTGCGCCTGGACCCCGTGGCCGACGCGGTGGCCGCCATCGGCCGCGGCGAGGCGGTGGTCGTCGTGGACGACGCCGACCGGGAGAACGAGGGAGACCTGATCTTCGCGGCCGGCAAGGCCACCCCCGAACTGGTCGGCTTCATGATCCGGCACACCTCGGGGGTCGTCTGCGTCCCGATGCCGGGGGAGCAACTGGACCGCCTCGACCTCCCGCCGATGACGGCGGTCAACCAGGACCGCAAACAGACCGCCTACTCGATCTCGGTCGACGCCCGGGACGGTGTCACCACGGGCATCTCGGCGCACGACCGGGCGCACACGATCCGCGTGCTGGCCGACAGCGCCACCGAAGCGTGGGAACTCACCCGCCCGGGCCACGTGTTCCCGCTGCGGGCGGTCGCCGGCGGTGTCCTGCAGCGCGCGGGCCACACGGAGGCCGCCGTCGAGCTGTCCCGCCTCGCCGGGCTCACCCCGGCGGGGGCGATCTGCGAGCTCGTCACCGACGACGGCGCCATGATGCGCGCCCCGGAGTGCCGCCGGTTCGCCGACGAGCACGGTCTGCTGATGATCTCCATCGCCGACCTGATCGCCCATGTGCGCCACACCGAGACGCAGGTCGAACGCGTCGTGGAGACCGAACTGCCCACCCTGTACGGCGACTTCCGCGCGGTCGGGTACCGGTCGCTGATCGACGGCGAGGAACACGTCGCCCTCGTCATGGGCGACATCGGCGACGGCTCCGACGTGCTCGTCCGCGTGCACTCGGAGTGCCTGACCGGTGACGCCCTCGGCTCCCTGCGCTGTGACTGCGGCCCCCAGTTGCAGGCCGCGCTGGCGCAGGTCGCGGCCGAGGGCCGCGGCATCGTGCTGTACGTGCGGGGCCACGAGGGTCGCGGCATCGGCCTGCTGCACAAACTGGCCGCCTACCGGCTGCAGGACGCCGGCCGCGACACCGTGGATGCGAACCTGGACCTCGGTCTGCCCGCCGACGCCCGCGAGTACGGAACCGGCGCGCAGATCCTCGCGGACCTCGGCGTGCGCACCCTGCGGCTGCTCACCAACAACCCGCAGAAGCGGGCGGGGCTGGAGGGTTACGGTCTGAGCATCGTGGAACGGATCCCCCTCGTGGTGGGGGAGACCCAGCAGAATCGTGAGTACCTGCGGACGAAGGCCGAGCGCATGGGCCACACCATCCCGGTGCTGCCCGCCGAAGTGACGGAGTGGTGACATGAGCGGATCAGGGGCGCCCCGCGGGGGGCAGGACGGGGCCGGCGTGCGCATCGCCGTCATCGCTGCGTCCTGGCACCGCACGATCATGGACGGGCTCATCGCCGGGACCCGCCGCGCGGCGGACGCGGCGGGGGCCTCGGTGGAGGTGTTCTCCGTGCCGGGTTCCTTCGAACTGCCGGTGGCCGCCCGGCGGGCAGCCGACCGCTTCGACGCCGTCGTCGCGCTGGGTGTGATCATCCGCGGCGGCACCCCGCATTTCGAGTACGTGTCCGGGGGGGTCACCTACGGGCTGACCGAGGTTGCCGTCACCACCGGGGTCCCGATCGGGTTCGGGGTGCTCACCTGCGACACCGAGGAGCAGGCCCTGGACCGGGCGGGGCTGCCGGGCAGCTCCGAGGACAAAGGAGCAGAGGCCGTCGACGCCGTCCTGGGCACCCTCGCCACGCTGTCGGCGATCTCCGGGACCGGCACGCCGTACGTGGGCTTCACCGGAGGGCCCCGGTGAAGACGTTCGACGACCTCTACGGCGAACTGCAGCAGCGGGCCGCCGACCGGCCGGCCGGTTCCGGCACCGTGAACCTCCTTGACGCCGGTGTGCACACCATCGGCAAGAAGATCGTCGAAGAGGCCGCCGAGGTCTGGATGGCCGCCGAGTACCAGGGGCGCACCGCGACCGCCGAGGAGATCTCCCAGCTGCTCTACCACCTGCAGGTGCTGATGGTCGCGTGCGACCTCACCCCCACCGACATCTACGAGTACCTCTGAGGAGGCCGCCGTGTTGCGAATCGCCATCCCCAACAAGGGGCAGTTGTCCGAACCGGCGCGCCAGATGCTGGTCGAGGCCGGCTACAAACGCAGCCGCTCGGCACGGGACCTCGTCATCCACGACACCGACAACGACGTGGAGTTCTTCCTGCTGCGCCCCCGAGACATCGCCACCTACGTCGCATCCGGCACGTTGGACCTCGGGATCACGGGCCGCGACATGCTCGCCGAATCCGGCGTGGCCGCCGACGAGGTCCTCGCGCTGGGCTTCGCGCCCTCCACGTTCCGGCTGGCCGGACCCGTGGGCAAGTTCGAGTCGGTGGCCGACCTGCACGGCGCCCGGCTGGCCACCTCCTACCCCGAGATCCTCGCGACCTACCTGGCAGCCGTCGGCGTGACGGCCACCCTCGTCCCCCTGGACGGAGCCGTGGAGAACGCCGTGCGGCTGGGGGTCGCGGACGCGGTGGCCGACGTCGTCGACACCGGCGGCACCCTGCGCGCCGCCGGTCTGGAGACCATCGGTGATCCCATCATCGAGAGCGAGGCGCTGCTCATCCGCCGCCATGCCGCCCCGGCCACCCCCGAGACGGACGTGTTCATCCGCCGTCTGCAGGGAGTGCTGACGGCGCGCACATATGTGCTGGTGGACTACGACATCCCCCTGGACCAGGTCGAGGCCGCGTGCGCCCTCACCCCCGGCCTGGAGTCGCCCACCGTCTCCCCGCTGCACGAGCACGGATGGGCCGCGGTCCGCGCCGTCGTGCCGAAGGCGCAGGTGCACCGGGTCATGGACCGGCTCGCCGACATCGGCGGCCGCGGCATCCTCGTGACCGCGATCTCCGCCTGTCGGCTGTGACGGACATGGCGACCCGACCGGCTCCGGCGAAGAAGACCCCGCCGCGACGTACCGCCCCGAAGGCCCCCGCCCGGAAGGCGACCGCCCGCACGGCTCCGACGAAGAAGGCCGCGACGAAGAAGGCTGCGACGAAGAAGGCCGCGACAAAGAAGGCCGCGACGAAGAAAGGGCCGGGGCGGAAGGCCACCGCTCCCGTCGCGAAACGGACCCCGGCCCCCACGACCACCCGGAAGGCGGCGGCACCGGCCGCGCCCGCGACCCCCCAGCCCCGGGCCTGGCCCAATGCACCCCTGCGCCGGGGGATCGGCGTCGCGCTGCTCGGCATCGCGGGAGCCGGCCGCTTCGGGGAGGGCGCCAACCCCGTCGTCGGTCCCGGGTCCCCCCTCCCGGCCGAGCCGGTCGTGGACGTCGCTCTCGGGGCGCTGGACGTGGCCATGGAGCTGGGGGAGCGGGTGGCGGCGAGTGCGGAGCGGCAGCTCAACCCCGTGCTGTCCCGCGCGTGGTCCCAGACCGCCGCGGTCGGCGGCACTGCGGGTACTGGGCTGCGGCTGCTGGCCGCGCTCACCGAACCGTTGGCGCAGCGCGGCCGGCGTCTGCGGGCCGACGCGGAACACGAGGCGGCGGCAGCGGTCGCCGCGGTCCTGCCGGAGACCATCCAGATGGTGATGGAGCAGTTGGACCTCACTGAACTCGCCATCGACCACGTCGACATCCAGCGGGTGCTCGAAGCGACCGCCGACCAGGTGGACCTGACCGGATTCGCGATCGACCATATGGATCTCGTCCGCCTCATCGAGGCCAGCCTGGATGAGGTGGACTTCACCGGGATGGCGATCACGCGCCTGGACTTCGCCCGCGCGGTCGCAGCCGCCATGGAGCAGGTCGATGTCATGGCGATCGCCCGCGAGCAGATGGACCCGGCCAAGGTGGCGCAGTTCCTGCGGGAGAACGTGGACGTGGCCGAGGCGATCCGGGCGGCCCCCACGGCCGTGGTCCGGGAGACCGCCCGCCGCCTCACCGGGCGTCGCTGACGCGTCAGCGGGAGTGGGCCTCCGCCCAGCAGCGCGAGACCTCGTCGATCGCCCGGTCCACGTCGGCCGGTGTCGTCATCCAGTTGCTCACCGAGATCCGCATACAGGCGGCGTCGCGCCACCGCGTGCCCCCCATCCAGCACACGCCCCCCTCCTGGACGAGCGCCACGACGCGGTGCGTGACCGCGTCGCCGCCCGCGAACCGCACGAGAACCTGGTTGGCGGTCACCTCGTTGGCCACCGTCACCCCGGGGATCCGGGCGAGTCCCTCGGCGAAACGAGCGGCCAGGTCGCACTGGCGCTCGACCAGGTCCGCCACGCCCGAGCGACCGAGCTGGCGCAGCACCGCATAGACACCCAGCGCGCGACCCCGGCGGGACCCCTCCGGAGTCCAGGCCGACCCGTCCCGGTGGTCGGCACTCGCCGGCAGATAGGCCGCGGTGGCCTGCGTGGCGGCCCGGTGGGACGCCGGATGGGCGGTGAGCACGATGCCGCTGTCGTACCCGGTGTTCAGCCCCTTGTGGGCGTCGAGCGCCCAGGAGTCCGCCCGCTCCCACCCGGCCAGTTGCGGCCGCAGCCGGGTGCTGGCGGCCAGCCACGCGCCCACCGCGGCGTCGACGTGCAGCCAGGCACCGGCCGCACGGGCGATGTCGCTGATCGTGTCCATCGGGTCGATGCTGCCGCTGTTCACGTTCCCGGCCTGGGCGCAGACGATCGCGGGTGCGGCGACGGTCGGCATCGTGTGGGCCAGAGCGGCCGCGTCCATCCGGCCCTGGTCATCCGCGGGAACGACCACCAGCTGGGAACGTCCGAAACCGAGATACCGCAGGGAGAGGTCGATGGCGCTGTGCCGCTCGGCGCCGACCACCACAGTGATCGGCGGACTCCCGGCCATGCCGTCCGCCTCCAGGTCCCACCCGGCAGCTGTCAGCAGGTCATGTCGCGCGGCGGCCAGAGCGGTCCAGTTGGCCATCGTGGCGCCGGTCACGAAGCCGGCCGACAGTCCCGCAGGAAGTCCGAGCAGGTCCGCCACCCACTCGGCGGTCACGGACTCCACCTCCGCGAGGGCGGGCGACATGGCGGCCAGAGCCACGTTCTGGTCCCACGCGCCGACCAGGACCTCGGCGGCCAGGGCGGGCGGGAGGGTGCCGCCGGTCACGAATCCGAAGTACCGGGGGCCGGGGGACGGCATGATCCCCGGGGCCAGGTCGCGGGCCAGATGGTGCACGGCGGCGGCGACATCCGGGCCGGGCCCTTCCGGCAGGGTGCGGGGGAGTTCCACCGGACCGGCGGTGGTCGGCAGCCCCCGGACCCCGGCGAGGAAGGGTGTGGCGGTGGCGACGGCGGCCGCGAAGGCGGCGACGGACGGATCCGGCCCGGTGACGTCCGCCATGGCGGCAGACTACGGGTTCGCTGCCGCCTACGCTGACGTCATGTCCCGCACCACCACCGCCGACCTGCTCGGTGTGGTCGTCGACGACGGTTCCTGGCGTTCGTGGGATGCCCCCGCCACCGATCCCGGCGGGCGGCCCGACTATGTGGCCGAGTTGGCGGCAGCCCGTGCCCACACCGGCGGCGACGAGTCCGTGATCACCGGCTCCGCCCGCGTGGCGGGTCTTCCGGTGGCCGTCGTCGCCTCCGACTTCGACTTCCTGGCCGGCTCCGTGGGGAGTGCCGCGGCCGACCGGATCGTGGCCGCTTTCGAGCGGGCCACGGCGCTCGGCCTCCCCGTCCTGGGACTGCCGACGTCCGGCGGCACCCGGATGCAGGAGGGTACGCCCGCGTTCCTCCGGATGGCGGGCATCGCCGCCGCGGTCCGGTCGCACACCGCCGCCGGCCTTCCGTATCTGGTGTACCTGCGACACCCCACGACAGGAGGCGTGTTCGCCACCTGGGGGTCCCTCGGGGACGTGACCTTCGCCGAGCCGGGCGCGCTGGTCGGGTTCCTGGGCCCGCGCGTCTACGAAGGTCTGTACGGCAGCGCGTTCCCGGGCGACGTGCAGACCGCGGAGGGACTGGCTGCTGCGGGTGTCCTCGACGGCGTGGCGACCCCGGGCCAGTGGCGCCAGACGGTGGTCCACACCTTGACCGTGTGGCGGGCCCGACCCGATACGGGAGTTGTCCCGCCGGGCTGGGAGAACCCCACCCCCGAGGTGTCCCACCGTCCGTCCAGCCGGTCGCCGGTGCGGCCCTCCCAGGACGAGTTGGGGGCCTGGGAGGCCATCGAGCGGACCCGCGACCCGTCCCGCACCGGGGCGGCCGACCTGATCGCCGACCTTCCCGGAGCCGTGGAACTGTCCGGGACCGGGACGGGGGAGAGAGCCACCGCCACCCGGGTCTGGCTGGTGGTGCTGGAGGGGATCGGATGTGTGGTGGTGGCCCAGGACCGCTCCCGGCAGACGGAGTTCGGTTCCGCCGGACGGGGCATCGGGCCTGCGGATCTGCGGCTGGCGCGCCGAGCGATGCGGCTGGCCGAACGCTGGGCGGTCCCCCTCGTGTCCATCGTCGACACTCAAGGGGCGGAACTCAGCGCGGCGGCGGAGCAGGGGGCGCTGGCCGGCGAGATCGCCCGATCGCTCGCGGACCTGATGCATCTGCGCACCCCGACGGTCTCGGTCCTGCTCGGTGGGGGCGGTGGTGGCGGTGCCCTGGCGCTGCTCCCGGCGGACCGGGTCGTGGCGGCCGGCGACTCCTGGGTGACGCCCCTACCCGTCGAGGGGGCCTCGCTGATCTCCCATCGCACCGTCGACCGCGCTCCCGAGATCGCGGAACGCCAGCGGATCCGCGCCGTGGACCTGGCCCGCGCCGGTGCGGTGGACCGGGTGGTAGCGGTGCCCGTATCGGACCGGGATGCCTGGCGGCAGGTCCTGGCCGAAGAGGTCAGCCGGGTGGCGGCCAGCGGCACGGGGGCCTTGCCCCGCCGGTGGCCCCGCCACTGACCGCTGCCCCGGCTGGGACCCCACCGGACCGGAGCCGGTGGGTGTCCGAGGGTGGCCTCAGGCGGCGGGCGCCGGAGCCGGCTTCGGATGGGACGCGGCCACCACGACCACATGGTGGGAGCTGGCGGCGGGCGCGGGGTCCGCGACCTGGTGGCTGGCAGCCGCCGGGGCGGCCGGGACGTCCCGGGCCGCGGCGACGCCGGTGACCGCCAGGGTGGCGAGTCCGGCAGCGGCGGCGATGGCGACGAGTGACTTCTTCATGGTGGTTCTCCTTGGTTCGGGGTGATGCCAGGAATTTACCCGGACGGCGTCCCACTAAACCTCCAGATCACCACCGATGTTGAGTGGCTGCGACGCTCCCGAGCTATTCGCCGGGGCCCTGGCCCGGGGGGTCGGGGATCGCGCTGGCCTCGCGGAACGCAGTCTGCAGCGACGACAGGCCGTCGCGCAGAGGCGCTGCGTGGTGGTGGCCGAGGTGGGGGACCGCGGCATTCACCAGGCCCGCGAGGGAGTCGATGAGGATCCGGGCCTCCGCCAGGTCGACGTCGTCGTCGGTGCCCTCGTAGAGCCCCAACTTCACGGCCGCGGCCGTCATCAGGTCCACCGCATTGGCCCCCACGATCTCAACGGCGGACAGTTGGGCGAGATCCCGCGGGGCGGTCACGGAGCCGGACTCGGGATTGGGCGCTGGCGTGTCCATGCGGCTACACTGTCAGACGACCCATCCGGAACCCTTGTCGGGTCGGATGCGCAAGCGGACTCTCGTCCCACCTTTCACCCCCTGGGTTGTCTGGTCCGGTCAGGCGGTGCCACGCACCTTGCCGCTTGCGTCTCCCTCGACTCGGCCGGACGGCCGACGTGATCATCGAGCAAGGAGGCGCCATCAGCGTCGAACCCCGTATCAACGACCGGATCCGCGTGCCCGAAGTCCGCCTCGTCGGACCCAACGGCGAGCAGGTGGGCATCGTACGTATCGACGATGCGCTGCGCCTGGCCCGCGAGAGCGACCTCGACCTCGTCGAGGTGGCCCCGAACAGCCGGCCTCCGGTGTGCAAGTTGATGGATTACGGCAAGTTCAAGTACGAGTCCGCGCAGAAGGACCGTGCCGCCCGCCGCAATCAGGCGCAGACAGTGATCAAGGAGATGAAACTCCGGCCCAAGATCGATCCCCATGACTACGAGACCAAGAAGGGTCACATCGTCCGCTTCCTGAACGGAGGCGACAAGGTCAAGGTCACGATCATGTTCCGGGGGCGCGAGCAGAGCCGGCCGGAACTCGGGTTCCGGCTGTTGCAACGGCTCGCCGAGGACATCGAGGACATCGGCTTCGTGGAGTACTCCCCGAAGCAGGAGGGGCGCAACATGATCATGGTGATCGCGCCCCTCAAGAAGAAATCCGAGGTCAAGGGGACCCGGTCGCAGCAGCGCCGGGACCGGGAGCGCCGTGAGGCCGAGCGGGACCTGACCACAGAGCACGAGGCCGCGCCCGACGCGGCCGAGGAGGAGTGAGGAAGACATGCCGAAGATGAAGACCCACAGCGGGACCAAGAAGCGCATCAAGAAGACCGGGTCGGGCAAGCTGCGCCGCGAGCAGGCCAACCGACGCCACCTGCTCGAGCACAAGGCCACCAAGCGCACGCGTCGGCTGGCTGCCGACGTCGACGTCGCCAAGTCCGACACGAAGAACGTCAAGCGCCTGCTCGGCGAGCGCTGATCTGACCGAGGAGGAGTAGACCCATGGCAAGAGTGAAGCGGGCGGTCAACGCCCAGAAGAAGCGGCGGGAAGTTCTCGAGCAGGCTCGGGGCTACCGCGGTCAACGGTCCCGGTTGTACCGCAAGGCCAAGGAGCAGGTGACCCACTCGCTCGTCTACGCGTACGACCACCGCAAGGACCGCAAGGGCGACTTCCGGCGCCTCTGGATCCAGCGGATCAACGCGGGTGCCCGAGCCAACGGCATGACGTACAACCGGTTCATCCAGGGCCTGCGGTTGTCCGGCATCGAGGTCGACCGCCGCATGCTCGCAGAGCTCGCGGTCAACGACCCCGACGCGTTCGCCGCTCTCGTGGACAAGGCGCGCGCCGCAGTCGCAGCGGCCTGACGGCTGCCCGATGACGCAGGACGGCCCCACCTCGGTCAGATCGGACCGGGTCGGGGCCGTCCGTCGTCTGGCGAACCGATCCTTCCGTCAGAAGGTGTCGCGGTTCCTCGTCGAGGGGCCGCAGGCGGTGCGTGAAGCGGTGGCACACCGGCCGGAGGTCATCGACGAGGTGTTCGTGGTCGCCGACCCCCCCGGTCCCGCCGCCCAGGTCGCGGCAGCCGCCCGGGACGCCCACCTCAAGGTGACCGAAGTGCCCGAACCAGTGCTGTTGGCCATGACCGAGACCGTGCACCCGCAGGGCATCGCCGCCGTCTGCGGTTTCGTCGACCATCCGGACCTCACCGGGCTGCTGGCAGACGCCACGCTGGTGGCCGTCCTCCACGAGATCCGCGACCCCGGGAACGCGGGGACCATTCTGCGGACCGCCGACGCTGCCGGCGCGGATGCCGTGATCTTCTCCGGCGATGCCGTCGACCCCTACAACGGCAAATGTGTGCGCAGCACCGCGGGGTCGCTGTTCCACGTGCCCTTCGCCCGCGTGGCCGGCATCGCACCGGTCCTGGCCGCGGCCGCCGGGCTGCAGGTGCTGGCGGCCGCCGGCGACGCCGACATGCAACTGCCCAGCCTGTCCGACTCGGGGGCCCTGGCGGCCCCCACGTTGTGGCTGTTCGGCAACGAGGCCCACGGGCTGCCGGAGGATGTGGCGACCGGTCTCCGCGTGGCCATCCCGGTCTACGGCGGCGCCGAGTCGCTCAACCTGGCGGCGGCCGCCGCCGTGTGTCTATACAGCAGCGCCTTCGCCCAGCACTGACGCTGGGTCCCTTCCGGAGGTATGCGGCTGTACCGGCACGCGGCCCCTGTCCCTAAACTTGCCGGGTGTCCGCACCCAACAAGGAGTTCGATCCAGTGGCTGTCGAGGCGCTGTCCGAGGAGTCCGTGGCGGCGGCGGTGGCCGACGCGCAGGCCGCGTTCGCCGCGGCCCAGGACCTCGCCCAGCTCAAGAACGCCCGGATCGCCCACACCGGCGACCGGTCCCCGCTCGCCCTGGCCAACCGGGAGATCGGTGCCCTGCCGCCCGCCGCCAAGGCAGAGGCGGGCAAACGGGTCGGCCAGGCGCGGCAGGCGGTGAACCAAGCCCTGGCCCGGCGCCAGGAGGTCCTGGAGGCCGAGCGGGAGGAACGAGTCCTGGCCGAGGAGGCGGTCGACGTCACCAAGGACTACGACCGGGACCCGGTCGGCGCGCGGCATCCCCTCACCACCATCCAGGAGCGGATGGCCGACATCTTCGTCGCCATGGGGTACGACGTGGTCGACGGCCCCGAGGTCGAGACCGAATGGCACAACTTCGACGCCCTCAACATCGGCCCGGACCATCCGGCCCGCTCGATGCAGGACACGTTCTTCGTCGAGTCCCCCGACTCCGGGGTCGTGCTGCGTACCCACACCTCGCCCGTGCAGATCAGGACCATGCTCACCCAGGAGCCGCCGATCTACATGGTCGCGCCCGGACGGGTCTTCCGGACCGACGAACTCGACGCCACCCACACGCCCGTCTTCAGCCAGATCGAGGCCCTCGCGATCGACAAGGGCATCACGATGGCCCACCTCAAGGGCACCTTGGACCACTTCGCGTCCGCCCTGTTCGGGGCCGGCATCGTCACGCGACTGCGGCCGTCGTACTTCCCGTTCACCGAGCCGAGCGCCGAACTGGACCTGCAGTGTTTCGTGTGCCGCGGCGCTTCCGTGGGCGACCCCGACAACCCGTGCCGCACCTGCAGCAGCGAGGGCTGGATCGAGTGGGGCGGCTGCGGCATGGTCAATCCGCGGGTGCTGGCGGCCTGCGGCATCGACCCCGACGTGTACCGCGGGTTCGCGTTCGGGATGGGGCTGGAGCGGACGCTGATGTTCCGCCACGGCATCACCGACATGCGCGACATGGTCGAGGGCGACGTGCGCTTCACCCGCCCGTTCGGGCTGGAGGTCTGATGCGCGTCCCCGTCTCCTGGCTGCGTGAGTTCGCGCCGGTCCCCGCCGACCAGTCCGGCCGGGATATCGCCGCCCGACTCATCGCTGCCGGACTGGAGGTCGAGACCGTCGCCGTCGTCGGGGCCGGGCTGCAGGGCCCGCTGGTCGTGGGCCGGGTCCGCACCATCGAGGAACTCACCGAGTTCAAGAAGCCGATCCGTTTCTGCGAGGTGGAGGTCGGGCCCGACCACGGTCACCCCGACACGCCGGGGCTGCGCGGCATCATCTGCGGTGCGCCCAACTTCGCCGAGGGTGACCTCGTCGTGGTGGCGCTGCCGGGCGCCGTGCTGCCGGGGGACTTCGCGATCTCGTCGCGCACGACGTACGGCCGGGTCTCCGACGGCATGATCTGCAGCGAACGGGAGCTCGGGCTGGGGGAGGACCACGACGGGATCATGGTGTTGCCGCCGGGCACCGCGGAGCCCGGGGCCGACGCCGCGCCGCTGCTCGGGCTCGGGGACGAGGTGCTCGACATCGCGGTGACCCCGGACCGGGGCTATGCACTGAGCGTCCGGGGCGTCGCCCGCGAGGCTGCCACCGCCTACGGAGTCCCCTTCTCCGACCCCGGCACCGAGTTGGTGGACCTGCCCGCCCCGGACTCCGGCCCCGAGCCGCACGAGGGTCTCACCGAGGACCCCACCGCGTGCGACCTGTTCACCTTGCGCACCATCACCGGGTTCGACCCCGCCGCGCCCACGCCGATGTGGCTACGCAGCCGCCTCGTGGCCGGCGGCATGCGCTCGGTCAGCCTCGCGGTCGACGTCACCAACTACGTGATGCTGGAGACCGGCCAGCCACTGCATGCGTTCGACCGGGACCTCCTCCAGGGACCGGTGCGAGCGCGCCGGGCCCGGACGGGGGAGGAACTGACGACGCTGGACCACGTCGACCGGGTCCTCGGCGCCGACGACCTCGTGATCGCCGACGACCGGGGCCCGATCGGTCTGGCAGGCGTCATGGGCGGACTCACCTCGGAGATCAACGACGCGACCACCGACATCGCGCTCGAGGCCGCGCATTTCGACGCTGGCGTCATCGCGCGGTCGTCGCGCCGCCACAAGGTCAGCAGCGAGGCCTCCCGCCGTTTCGAGCGCGGCGTCGACCCCGCGCTGGCTGCCTACGCCTCCGAGCGCGGTGCCGCGCTGCTGGTCCGCTACGGCGGCGGCACCCACCTGGGGATGACGGCCGTCGAGTTCGGCCGGGACCCCGTGATGATCGACATCTCCGCCGACCTGCCCGCAGAGGTCGGCGGCCTCCCGGTGTCCCCGCAGACCACGGTGTCCGCCCTAACGGCCGTCGGCTGCTCCGTCGCGGAGCACGACGGGCGGCTGCAGGTGACGCCCCCGACGTGGCGCCCCGACCTGACCGACCCCAACGACCTCGTGGAGGAGGTCCTGCGCCTCGTCGGCTACGACGAGATCCCCTCGGTCCTGCCGCCGGTTCCCGCCCAGAGCGGGCTGCCGGAGGCGCGGCGGCTGCGGCGGCTGGTCGGTACGGCGTTGGCGGGAGCCGGTTTCGTCGAGGTGCCGTCCTACCCCTTCCTCGGTGACGCCGACCTGGCGGAACTGGGTATCCCCGGCGATGACCCCCGGCACTGGTTGGTCCGGCTGGCCAACCCCCTCAGCGACGAGCAGCCGTACCTGCGCACGACCCTGCTGCCGGGCCTCGTCGCCACCGCACGGCGCAACCTGTCCCGCGGCGGGGAGGACCTGGCCCTCTTCGAGCAGGGACCGGTCTTCCTCCCGGTCGCGACGTTCGAAGCCGCCGCGGCGATACGCCCCGACGTCTCCCGCCGGCCGGGCCCGGAGGAGCTGGCGGCCCTGGACGCCCTCCTCCCTGACCAGCCGCGCCACGTCGCCACCTTGTTGACCGGCGCCCGCGAGCCGGGCGGGTGGTGGGGGGAGGAACGCCCCACGCAGTGGGCGGACGCCGTGGCTGCCGCCCAACTCGTGGCGCGCGCCGTCGGCGCCGACCTCGAGGTCGTACCCGGCGAGCAGCCCCCCTGGCACCCGGGACGGTGCGCCGTGCTCCGGTCGGGTGGCCAGGTGGTCGGACATGCCGGCGAGTTGCATCCCCGCGTCTGCGAACGGGCCGGACTACCGGCCCGCACGGCCGCGATGGAAGTCGACCTCGACCGGCTGAGTGCGGCCCGGGTCCCCATCGCCCCCGCGCCCCGGGTCGACACCATGCCCGTGGCCAAGGAGGACGTCGCCCTCGTGGTGGCGCACGACGTGCCCGCCGGCGGAGTGGCCGCGGCGCTGCGCGCCGGGGGCGGCCCCCTGGTGGAGTCCGTGCGGCTCTTCGACGAGTACACCGGCGAGCAGGTCGGGGAGGGGAAGAAGTCCCTGGCCTTCGCGCTGCGATTCCGGGCCCCGGACCGCACCCTGACCGCCGACGAGGTGACAGCGGCCCGGGAGGCGGCCGTGGCGCGCGCGGCAGCCGAGGTCGGGGCGGTGCTGCGCGGCTGAGGTCAGATCGAGACGGCCAGTTCCGGGAAGACGACGAAGATGTAGCTGACGATGACGACCATCATCGCCACCACCAGCACCGTGTCCGCCCGCCGGCCGCGGATCAGCAGGCCGCAGATCGACCCCGCGGCGACCAGGAGCCGGAAGCCCAGGTCCCAGTCCACCGTGACGGCGCCCGACAGGGCCTCCTGGCCGATGCTGACGACGGGTAGCGCGAGCAGGATCCCGAAGAAGAAGTAACGCTGCGCCGTGAACGCCCCGTACGGGTCCTTCTCGGTGTCCGCGCGGGTCGGCCCTTCCGGCGCCAGCAGGGCAGCCATCACCGTGACGGCCACGGGCAGGAGCATGAAGGTCAGGAGGGAGGGGCTGCTGACCTCCCGGGCCTCGCGCGTGAACGACTTGACCGTGGCGGCCCACATCTCCACCAGCAGGAGCACCAGGAAGACGCTCCACAGCGCGATGACGAGGGCGCCCGGCAACTGGCGCAACTTCAGGTACGACGCGATGTTGGCGGCCAGGATCCCGATCGCGAAGGCCGAGACCAGACCGTTCAAGACGCCGATGCTGTCCATAGAGGCTGCAGCGTAGCGAAGAAGGCCCCCCGTACGGTGCTCAAGAAGGCCTCAAGATTGTCGGCGAAACTTGGTCCGAAATGGGGACGCAACGTACCGTGATCAGGCTGGCCAGCAGAATTCTCGTGCGACCAGCGCCACCGTCAGCACCGGAGGTCCGCATGAAGCACTGGTTCGTCGCCCTGGGAGTCGTCTCCCTGTCCGCCGGAGCGATCGGCACCGCCGCCGCGGCACCCACCGTCCCGGCCGCCCCCGTTCAGCACAATGCCGTCGCGGGCAACCAGTGCGGCAAGCAGGGGAAACTGCGCGTCGTCAAGCACAGCGCCACGCTGCACGCCAAGTACCGCTGCGAGAAGGTCAAGGGCGACAACAAGGGGTTCCCGGTGTGGAACCGGGAGAAGGACCCGGTGCGACCGGCCAGTCTCATGGCGGCGGTGGCCCAGACCAGCGTGGTGGACCCCGCGAACTGCCAGAACGCGTACTCCCAGCACGAGAACACGCACAACATCTGCGCCTCGGCGTTCAACCTCGCGCCCACCTTCAACGCACCGGGCAAGCTCGCTACCGCCTCCAACGCACTGCTGCTGCAGCGTTGGTGGGGTGCCGGGGACTGGGACGGTCACTGGGCCGACCAGGCCGCGATGAACAGCATCGGCCAGTCGACGTGGGGCTTCTCCAGCGCCCGCACCAGCTACAACGCCTACCAGGAGGCGGACTGGAAGGTCGCGACCCCGGTGGAGACGGTGGGGTTCAAGTCCGAACAGGGTGACTCGAACACCTCGGAGGGCGGCACCAACCAGGCGTCGTGCTCGGGCGGGGTCTACACCGGCTGCGACATGGACAAGGACTGGAGCCATATCGACGGCGACCAGATGGCGCGCCTGAAGGTGTACTTCCGCAACGCCCCGCTCACCATCGTCGTCAACAACAACACGGATGCGCTCGTCGCGTGGCAGAGCACGCCGAACTTCAGCGGAGTCGTGCAGGACGCCCGCGGCTCGACCGAGTCGTGGGTCGGCCAGAAGAAGTTCATCCCCGTGACGACGGGCAGCAGCAGCGCCTACTACATCGGCGGCTACCGCGAAGTGGACGGCGCGGGGGTGAGCGTCGACTTCCAGTTGCGCTACTCCGACACCAACTACGAGACCAACAATGTCACTCACGTGGTCCATGTCGTCGGGCAGATGTCGCCCACCAACACCGGCGCGCAGTTGCGTTCGTGGAAGGCGGACACGACCGGCAGTACCTGTGAGGACAACCCGACCGGCGGGGACGCGGGCCTCACCGCCACCTGCTCGGTCGAGTGGGGCGGCACGTCGTCGTGGACCAACGCCGCCACCATGGTTGTCACCCTCAACAACCGCTGACGGGTCATGAGGACCCCGGGTTCCCTCGGCCGGCGACTGGCCGTCGCCGTCGTCAGCGCCGCGACCCTGTTGTCGGTCGTGGTGCCGAGCCAGTCCGCGCACGCAGCGGTGTCGGCCTCCGCCGCCGACCCGGAGATCGGTGATCCCACCTCTCTGCCCCCGCTCGCCGGGTCGGCAGGTAGCGGGCCCCTGCTGCCGGTCTTCGGCCGGGCCGTCGTCACCCCGGACAACGCCACGTCGGTGTCCACGCAGCCCACCCTGCGGTCCGGGCTGCAGCAGACGGGGACGTACGTGTTCGACGTCGCGCCCCTGACCGCCACCGCCAAACCCAAGTGGCGGACGTGGCGCACCGGCCGTCCCGACCTCAGCGTCCCCGCCAGCGCCGGCTTGGCGCACGGCCACGCCTATCAGTGGCAGGTCACCTCACCCGACGGCAAGGTGCACGGCCCCTACGGCCTGTTGGTCGACCTGGCCGCCGTGAACCGGCAGGACACCGAACGGTCCACCCCCGTCGGTGTCGCCCTCGCCTCGGGCTTCCCCCGCTACACCTGGACCAGTCACACGATGCAGACGGCCGCCGGGGAGATCGGCGTCGGGCTGGACTACTCGCCGGTCAACGATGACTCCGCCGAACTGCCGCACCTCGGCTGGCGGCTGGTGGCGACCAGCGCCACGGGCTACGAATCCCTGCAGGAGAACCCCGAGGGCACGGTGGACCTCGTCTCCAAGAACCAGGGCGTCGTCACCTACGTCGACCGCGGCAACGGGTACCTGGCCCCGGTGGACGCCATCGACGGGCAACCCACCGCCACCGGCACCTTCGGGGTTCTGGTGCACAACGCCGACGGCACGTACACCGTCACCGACACCACCAGGGCGACCGTGACCTTCGGGGTGCCCAACGGCTCCGGCCGGGCCTGGGTGACCAGCGAGTCGGTGTCCGGCCGCGAACAGATCCAGCGCTCCTACGACCCCACCTCGGGACGGCTGACCGCGATCACCGACCCCATCTCGGACCGCAGCGTGACCCTCGAGTACGGCACGGACTGTCCCGAGTACGAGGGCTTCGCCGCCGCCCCGGAGGGCATGCTGTGCCGCGTCGACTTCTGGGACGGGTCCAGCACCGGCTTCGCCTACGTCTCGACTCCTGCCGGGGTGCAGTTGGGCCGCGCCGTCGACTACGAAGGCTCCGGGCAGCCCCAGGTGACGGACTACGGCTACGACGCGTCCGGTCGGCTCACGGCTGTCCGGTCGCCGATCGCCGCCGTCGCCGTGGCCAGCCCCGCCGCGGCGACCACCGCCGGCAGCGACCCGAACGCCCCCGGCCTGCTCACCCAGGTCGACTACGACCCGACCGGCCGCGTGGCGGCGGTGACCGCGCCCGCTCCGACGATCGGCGCCGACCGCAACCGGTTCACGTACTCCTACACCAGCGACAACCGCACCCTCTTCGCCGGCAGCGACGGGACGCAGGGCGCCATCACCTACGACCCCGCCACCTTCGCCACCCTGCGCAGCACCAACCCGCGGGGCACCGACACCGTGACCACCTACGACAAGCGCACCAACCCCATCAAGACGGTCGATGCGTCCGGCAAGGTGACCACGACGCAGTACAACGACGCCGGCCTCGTGCAACAGCGCAACACCCCCTCCGGCGGCCAGACCCGCTACGAGTACGACCGCACCTACAACCAGAACGACCCGTCCGACCCGGGCAAGGCCATGCGGGGGCTCGACGTCACCTACTGGCCCAACGCCCGGTGGTCGGGCCTGCCCGGCACCGACGAGTTGGGACCTACCCCCGCCATCGGCCAGCCGCTGCCCGGCTCCCTCGACGTGGACTGGACCAACTCGCCCATCCCCGGACGCAGCGAGTGGTCCGCCCGCATGGTGGGGCGCCTGCAACTGCCCGACCCCGCCCAGCAGGGCAAGAACGACACCTACGCGTTCCGGGTCACCGGCACCGGCACGCCGAGCCTGTGGATCGACGGGGTCCAGTGCACCGCCCGCCCGTGCGGCTCCACCGGCATGTCCCTGGCGGCTGGTGGCCACCAGATCCGCGTCGACCTGGCGGTGCCCGCGGGTTCGGCGGGTGCGGTGCAGGTGGTCGTGCGCCGCAATGACGGTTCCTTCCGTGCCGTCCCCATGGACTGGCTGCATCCCGACTTCAACCTCACCACCGGCCAGAGCAGCCTGGAGACCCCCCAGAAGGGCGACGAGCACTTCATCAGCAGCCGCTCGTCGTACAAGCAGCCGCAGATCGGGCTGGTCGGCTCGACATGGAACAGCGCCGGCCTCGCCGTCAGCACGTCCTATGAGACCGTCGCCGGCGTCGGCACGCGCCCGATCGGCATGGGCCGCCGGGAGTCGGTGCCGCGCCAGACGGGGACCACGATGCCGGCCGGGAACCAGACCGGGCTGGCGTACTGGGGCGACGACGAGATGGCCGCCGCCGACTGCCCCGACCAGGAGGCCGCCGACCAGGCCGGCCTGCTCAAGACCGCGGCCGGGCCGAACCCCGACACCGGCGGCCCCACGGGAGTGACCAGCACCACCTGGTACGGCGAGGACGGTCGCGTCGTGGCCGCCCGCACCGGCGCCGGGCCGCTCAACTGCCGGTACTACTCCGACGGCGGCCAGTTGCGCAAGGTGCAGGTCCTGGGGGACGCCGGGCGCTCCATCGAGTACTCCTACGTGGCCGGGAACCCGCTGGTGGCGCAGCAGGTGAGCCGCACCACCGCAGCCGACGGCACCGAGACGGTCCGCACGATGACCAACCGCACCGACCTGCTCGGGCGCCCGGTCGCGAACGTGGACGGCTGGGGGACCAAGGTCGCCACCACCTACGACGTCGCCGGCAAACCCGTCATGACCGTCGTCACGGCGCCGAACGGCTACACCATCACCAAGCAGTTCACCTACCGCAACGGCCTCCTGGTCGGCACCCAGGTGAGCGACTCGCGGTCCAACGGGAAGCCGATCATCTCCGCCACCCCGCGGTACGACGCCGCGGAACGGATGACCGCCGCCACTTACGGCAACGGGCTGGTCCTGGACCAGGAGTACGACCCCACCGGCGTCCCCGACGAACTCGAGTGGACCGACGGTGACGGCGTGCTCTGGCGGTCCGCGCACCAGCTGGCGTCCTCCGGCCGCGTCCTGTCCGCCAGCCTGTCGCGGGGCGGCGACGTCTCGACCTTCGACTACACCTACGACGAGGCCCTCCGGCTCTCCGACGTGGAACTCGACACCGACCAGCCGGTGCGCGACACCTCCTGGAGCTACCGCTACGACCTCAACTCCAACCGCACCGCGCAGCGGGTGGACGGCCAGAAGACGATCGACTACGCCTACGACCGGGCCGACCGGCTGACCCGGGTTGGTGGCGACAAGGACCTGTCGGGCACCGTGGGGTACGACGACCTCGGCAACGTCACGCAGGTCGGCGAGTTGCAGATGACCTACGACACGACCGGCGACGTGGTGTCCGTGCGCAACACCGACACCAAGTCGGGGTTCGACTACCTGCGGGACGGCACCGGGACCGTCATCGGCAAGACGACGATCACCCCCAGCAGCACCCGCACCGTCCACTACAGCACCGGCGGTCTCGTACTCGACGACCAGAACCGGCCCGTCGTGCACACCGTGCAGCTGCCCGGGGGCATCACCGTGGAGCGCGACCTCACCGCCGACCCCGCCGACCCGGCCGCGCAGACGTGGCTGGTCCCGAACGTCGCGGGCAACACCATGTTCAGCACTGACGCCGCCGGGCACTCGGCCAACCCCGGGCCGGCGCTGTACACCCCCTTCGGGGAGTCCCTCACCTCCCTCCCCCGGTCGCCGCAGGCCAGCGCCCCCCTCCTCGGGTGGCAGGGCCGCGCCGGGCGCCAGACCGAGCAGACCGGGGAAGCCGTCGTGCTCCTGGGGCAGCGGCTCTATGTGCCCGCGCTCGGCCGGTTCCTCCAGCCCGATCCGCAACTGGGCGGCTCGGCGAACGACTACGACTACGCCAACCAGGACCCGGTGAACTCCCGGGACGAGACGGGCCGGGCCGCGTGGTGGCAGTGGCTGACGACCATCCTGGTGGGGGCGGCCATCACCATCGCGACGTCGGGACTGCTCACCGCAGCTGCCGCCGGCGTCGTCGGCGCCGGACTGTCCTCGGCCGCCGTCACCACCGGGCTGAGCGTGGTGATCGGGTCGGTCATCGGGGCCGCGGGCTCGGCGGCCATGTACGCCGCCACCACGCCGC
Source organism: Actinomycetota bacterium (assembly GCA_029978705.1). Lineage (GTDB taxonomy): Bacteria > Actinomycetota > Actinomycetes > S36-B12 > CAIWTL01. The sequence goes on along the minus strand of JAPOIY010000024.1, from coordinate 12,846 downwards.
TGATGGGCGGCGACTTCACGTGGGGCGGGTTCGCCGCCGCCGTGGCCATCGGCGCGGTCGTCAGCATCTACACGGCGTGGGCGGCGATGTGGCAGTCCGGGCAGACGATCATCGCGCAGAGCTACCGGCTCGCGGCTGCCCAGGGCCGCATCGGGTGGATGCCGGTCATCCGCATGGCCTACTGGCGCAGCGCGGCCGCCGCCGGGGAGCACGTGTGGGAGCGGTCCATGGTCGAAGCCTCCTCCGCGGGGGTGACACATCAACTCACCCGTAAGGCCTTCCTCAGCCTCATGTGCACCAAGGCGAAGTCGGACATGATGTACGGGCCCGCCGTCGGACTCAGCGCCGCGCTGAAGAACTCCGATGACCCGCGCGAGCGCCACCCGGTGGCGGCCTACTCGATCCAGGGTTCCGGGCTGCTGCTCAGCAGCACGCTGGCGTCCTGTCTCTGACGGGCCTCACAGCAGACGACGCATCACCTTGCCGGTCTCATTGCGGGGCAGTTCCCCGATCAGGTAGACCTCGCGCGGACGCTGGAACGGCGCCAGCACCCCTGCCGCGAAGGTCGTGACAGCGTCGGCGAGCCCGGGCGCGACCGTCTCGTCGCGGGGGACCACGTAACAGACCACCCGCTGACCGAAGGCGTCGTCGGGGCGCCCCACGGCGGCCACGTCCGACACTCCCGGGCAGCGGCGCAGTGCGTCCTCGACCTCCGTGGGGTGCACGTTCTCCCCACCACTGATGATCAGGTCGTCGGAGCGGCCCCGGATGAACAGGCGGCCCGCGTCGTCGAACACGCCGACATCGCCGGTGGCCACCAGGCCGTCGGCCCGCCGCGGCTTGTCGCCGCCGTCCACATACCCGTCGAAGGCTGCCGCGGAACCCACCCATACGTCCCCGGGGACGCCGGGCGGTGCCGGCGCCCCCGCCGGGTCCAGGAGCGCCACCGTGACCCCCGGCAGCGGACGCCCGGCGGTCGTCGGGGCGTCTGCGAGATCCGCGGGGCCCGCGACGGTGGCGTACCCGACCTCAGTGGACCCGTACAGGTTGAACAGCACGTCGCCGAACTGCTCCCGGAACCGCCCGACCACGTCCGGGGGGATGGGGGCGCCACTGACCAGGACGCCGCGCAGCCCGCTGAGGTCGCGGCCGCTGGGCCCCGCCTCCGCGAGTCGGCCCACCACCACCGGTGTGGCCACGATCAGCGAGGCGCCGTACTGCTCAGCCGCATCCAGCACGGCGGCAGCCGATGGCCGGGCCACCATCACCTCGAGACTGTCCAGCAGGGCGTCCAAGCGGTGGTTCAGCCAACCCCACGAGTGGAACAGCGGCGCCGCCATCACGTGCACCCCGCCCTCCCGGTAGGGCAACGCCGCGAGCAGGGACGCCGCAGCGGTGATGGGCGTCCGCGACCGGTCGGCACCCTTGGGCCGTCCCGTCGTCCCGGACGTCAGGATGATGTGCCGCCCCCCTCCCGGGGAGACCCGGAACGGGGCGCCCGCGGGTGCCGGCCAACTGTCCGGGTCGGTGAGGTCCAGGACGGGCAGCCGAGCCGGGACGCGGTCGGCGAGATCGGGGTCCGCCAGGACGAGTCGCACGCCGTGGGCGGCGCACAGGTCGCGCACCTGGTCGGCCGTGAACCCGGGGTTGAGGTAGAGGAGGTCGGCGCCGGTGCGCGCCACGGCCGCCACCGCGACGGCGAACCCGGCGCTGTTGCGCCCCAGCACGGCGGCGGGGTGGTCGACGGCGACACCGAGTCCGCGCAGCGTCGCCGTCACGCGCCGGGTGAGGTCCTCGGCCTGCCGTTGGGTGAGGTGGTAGCCGTACCCGTCGACGACGGCGGGGGCGGCGGGGTGTCGGTCGGCCCCAGCCGCCCATCCGATCGCGGGGGACACGCCGTGCACGAGCACATCCCGACTGAGGCGCAGCCCCGTGAGCGGGTTGACGGGCAACGACAGGCCGGACTGGCGCCAGGCGCGCACCGCGGACGTGCCCAGGGTGCCCGCGCTGCCCAGGCGGTCCCGAGTGCGGCGCCAGATCCTCACGGGCCCGACTGTGCCGTACCCGCCGTCCCCCGGCACCCGGAACGGGTCGGCGGGACGACCCCGGCGCGAGTATGCGTATAATCGCATCCATGCTTCAGCGTCAGACGGCCGCCGTCGTCGGAGCCAGCGGGTACGCCGGCGGCGAACTGGTCCGTCTCCTCAGCGAGCATCCTGCGTTCGACGTGCAGGTCCTGGCCGCGGGCAGCAAGGCCGGCCGGCCGGTCACCGACGTGCACCCGGGCTTGACCGACCGCGCGCACGACGTGTTCGCCGACACGGACGCGGCCGCCCTCGCGGGCGTGGACGTGGTGTTCCTCGCGCTGCCGCACGGCCATTCCGGTGCCGTGGCCGCCGCGCTCCCGGACGACACGGTCGTGGTCGACCTCGGTGCCGACCACCGCCTGCGCGATCCCGCCGACTGGCAGGCCTACTACGGCTCCCCGGAGCACCCCGGGACCTGGGAGTACGGCCTACCCGAGCTCCCCGGCGCCCGCGACCGGATCCGGGGTGCCCGGCGTGTCGCCGTGCCCGGCTGCTACGCGACCGCGATCACGCTGTCCCTCTGGCCGCTGCTGGCGGCGGGCGTCGTGGAGGAGAGTCAGTTGGTCGTCGTGGCCGCCAGCGGGACGAGTGGCGCGGGCCGCACCGCCTCCGAGGCGCTGCTCGCCACCGAGGTCATGGGATCGATGAAGGCCTACAAGGTCGGCGGCGTGCACCAGCACACCCCCGAGATCGAGCAGGCCCTGCGGACGGCGGGCGCCACCGCCCCCCGGCTGTCCTTCACCCCGCTCCTGGCTCCGATGCCGCGCGGCATCCTCGCCACGTCGTCGGCCCCGGTGGACGCCGACGTCACCGCCGACGACCTGCGCGCCCTCTTGACCAAGGCCTACGCCGACGAACCCTTCGTGCGGGTCCTCGCCGAAGGCGACTGGCCGGTCACCGCCGCGACAACAGGCGCCAACACCGCGTTGCTGCAGGTGGCCCGCGACGACCACGCCGGCCGCGCGGTCGTCGTGACCGCGATCGACAATCTGCAGAAGGGGGCCGCCGGCCAGGCGGTGCAGTGCGCCAACCTCATGCTCGGTCTGCCTGAGGACGCCGGGCTGTCGGTGCTGGGGGTGGCGCCGTGAGTGTCACCGCCGCCCGCGGCTTCCGGGCGGCCGGGGTGGCCGCCGGGCTGAAGGAATCGGGGGCTCCGGACGTCGCCCTGGTCGTCAACGACGGGCCGTGCCGGGCAGCGGCAGCGGTGTTCACCACCAACCGGATCACGGCCGCCCCCGTCCTGTGGACGCGGCAGTGCCTCACCGGGGGGGAGTTCACGGCCGTCGCCCTCAACTCCGGCGGGGCCAATGCCTGCACCGGGCCGGCGGGTTTCGCCGACACCCACCACACCGCCGAGTACGTCGCCGACCTGCTGGGCTGCGGGCCCATCGAGGTGGCCGTGTGCTCCACCGGCCTGATCGGGGAGCGCCTGCCGATGACCCGCCTGCTACCGGGGTTCAGCGCCGCGGCCGAACACCTCTCCGACGATGGCGGCGCCGCCGCCGCCACCGCGATCATGACCACCGACACGGTCCCGAAGACGGCCGTGGCCGAGGGCGCGGGCGTGATCGTCGGAGGCATGGCCAAGGGGGCGGGGATGCTGGCCCCGGGCATGGCCACGATGCTGTCTGTGCTCACGACCGACGCGGTCGCCGACCACGCCACCCTGCAGCCCATCCTGGCCGCCGCCGTGGCCCGCACCTTCAACCGCATCGACTCCGACGGCTGCATGTCCACCAACGACACCGTCGTGCTGCTGGCTTCCGGCTCGTCCGGGGTCACCCCGTCCCCGGCCGCCCTGGCCGACCTGGTGACGGCTGTCTGCGCCGATCTCAGCCGGCAGTTGGTCGCCGACGCCGAGGGCGCCTCCAAGGACATCCGCATCGATGTCCTGCAGGCGGCCTCCGAGGAGGAAGCGGTGGCCGTCGGCCGCGCCGTCGCCGCCAGCAACCTGTTCAAATGCGCCGTGCACGGCGAGGACCCGAACTGGGGGCGCATCCTGTCGGCGGTCGGCACCACCGCGGCCACCTTCGAACCGGATGCCATCGACGTCGCCGTGAACGGGGTCTGGGTCTGCCGTGACGGTGCGGTGGGGGAGGACCGCTCCCTGGTCGACATGACAGCCCGGGAAGTGACCGTCGCCGTCGACCTGCGGTCCGGCGAGCAGTCCGCCACCATCTGGACCAACGACCTGACCGCCGCGTACGTCCACGAGAACTCGGCGTACTCCACATGAGCACTTCCCGCACCCCCGACCGCGAGTCCGCCATGGCCAAGGCCGCCGTGCTCGCCGAGGCCCTGCCGTGGCTCGAGCGATTCCACGGCGCCACCGTCGTAGTCAAGTACGGCGGCAACGCCATGGTCGACGCGGACCTGCAGCGGTCCTTCGCCGAGGATGTCGTGTTCCTGCGGATGGCGGGCCTGCGGCCCATTGTGAGCCATGGGGGCGGCCCGCAGATCACCCGCATGCTCGACCGGCTCGGCGTGGAGTCCCACTTCAAGGGCGGCTACCGGGTGACCACCCAAGAGGCGATGGACGTCGTCCGCATGGTGCTCACCGGCCAGGTCCAGCGCGACATCGTGCGCCTCATCAACGAACACGGACCGTATGCCGTCGGGGTCTCCGGGGAGGACGCGCACCTGTTCACGACGACGCGGCGCCTGGCCGTCGTGGCCGGCGCCCACGAGGACATCGGCTTCGTGGGCGACATCGTGTCGGTGCGGCCCGACTTCGTCACCACCCTCCTGGACGACGGGCTCATCCCCGTCGTGAGCAGCGTGGGCATCGGCGAGGACGGGTTCGTCTACAACATCAACGCCGACGCCGCGGCGGCCGCCCTGGCCGCCGAGTTGCCCGCCGACAAGTTCGTCCTGCTCACCGACGTCGAGGGGCTGTTCGCCGACTGGCCACACTCGCAGGAGGTCCTGCGCACGCTGTCCCTCAGCGAACTGCGGGACCGGCTGCCCGACCTCGAGTCGGGCATGGCGCCCAAGATGCAGGCGTGTGCGGACGCCGTGGCCGCCGGGGTGCCACGGGCCCACGTCATCGACGGGCGGATCCCGCACGCGCTCCTGCTCGAGGTGTTCACCGATGAGGGGGTCGGCACGATGGTGCTGCCGGACGGGACGGTGGACGCATGACCGACAACGAGCAGATGCGGGCCCGCTGGGACCGGGTCATGATGGCCAACTACGGCACCCCGCCGGTGACCCTGACCCACGGTTCCGGCGCGCGGGTCTGGGACGCCGACGGCACCGAGTACCTCGACCTCCTCGCGGGAATCGCCGTCAACACCCTCGGCCACGCCCACCCGGCCATCGCGGCCGCCGTCGCCGAGCAGGCGCAGCGCCTGATCCACGTCAGCAACCTGGCCGCCCACGAGCCCGGCGTGGAGCTGGCCGAACAGCTCGTCGCCCTGGCGGGCCGCCCCGCGCGGGTGTTCTTCAGCCAGGACGGGGCCACCGCCAACGAGGCCGCCTACAAGATCGCCCGGCGGCACGGCTGGGCGAAGGACCCGTCCGGCGGCTCGCTGGAGATCGTGGCGGCGGAGGGGTCGTTCCACGGGCGCACCATGGGGGCCCTGTCGATCACAGGCAACGCTGCTAAACGCATCCCCTTCGAACCGCTGCCCGGGCCCGTCACGTTCGTGCCGTATGGCGACGCTGACGCCCTGGCGGCCGCCGTCACCGCCCACACCTCCGCCGTGTTCCTGGAGCCGGTGCAGGGGGAGGGCGGGGTCATTCCCGCACCCGCCGGTTACCTGGCCGCCGCCCGGCGCATCACCGCGACCCACGACGCCCTGCTCGTCCTCGACGAGGTCCAGTCGGGCATCGGGCGCACCGGTGCCTGGTTCGCCGGGGCCGCCGCCGATCCCGACGTCCTCACCCTCGCCAAGGGGCTGGCGGGCGGCATGCCGCTGGGGGCGTGTCTGGCGTTCGGCGGAGCCGGGGATCTGCTGCGCCCCGGTGACCATGGCACCACGTTCGGCGGCAACCCGGTCTCGTGTGCCGCCGCGCTCGCCGTGCTGCAGACGATCAGTGCCGACGGGCTGCTCGGCCACGTCACGGAGGTGGGGGAGGCCCTCGCCACCGGACTCGCCGCCACCCCCCATCCTCTGGTCGCCGGCCAGCGCGGCGCGGGACTGTGGCGGGCCCTGCTCTTGTCCGAGCCGGTGGCTCCCGCCGTCGAGGCGGCGGCCCGCGAGCGGGGGTACCTGGTCAACGCTGTGCGCCCCGACGCCATCCGGCTGGCCCCGCCGCTGATCATCACCCAGGACGAGGTGGACCGGTTCCTCGCGGACCTGCCGGACATCCTGACCACGGCGCAGGAGACGCCATGACCGTGCCCCGCACCAAGTCCGCCCGCCGCCTGCGGATCGTGGAGATCCTCGAACGCTACCCGGTCCGGTCCCAGGCCGAACTGGCCGACCATCTGAGCCGCGACGGGATCGACGTGACCCAGGCGACGCTGAGCCGCGACCTCGACGAGCTCCGCGCCGTCAAGATCCCCGGGCCCGGTGGGGCGCCGGTCTACGCCGTGCCCGCCGAGGGAGGCGACAGCACCCCGCGGCCCCCCGACCTGGACGCCGCGCGCGGCAGCGCCCTGGCGCGGGTCGGCGAGGAGCTGATCATCAGCGTGGATCACTCCGCCAATCTGGTCGTCCTGCGCACGCCCCCGGGCGCCGCGCAGTACCTGGCCAGCACGATCGACCATACGGTGCTGGCCGAGGTCATCGGCACCATCGCCGGTGACGACACCGTCCTGCTGGTCACGCGGGCCCCCGACGGGGGCGCGGCGGTGGCCGGGACCGTCCTCGCCCTGATCAACGAACGGGTCCGGCCATGACGACGGTCCCCCCTGTGTTTCCGGGTCCTGCGCCCGGGGAGATGTACGGCAACAACGTGAAAGAGGCTCAGCATGACTGACCGGGTGGTACTGGCGTATTCCGGGGGGCTGGACACGAGTGTGGCGATCGGCTGGATCGCCGAGGAGACCGGCGCCGAGGTCATCGCCGTGGCGGTGGATGTCGGTCAGGAGGGCGAGGACCTCGAGGTCATCCGTAACCGCGCGATCGCCTGCGGGGCCGTCGAGGCCGAGGTCGCCGACGCCCGTGACGAGTTCGCCGACCAGTACTGCGCTCCGGCGTTGCGCGCGAACGGCATGTACATGGACCAGTACCCCCTCGTCTCGGCGCTGTCCCGCCCGCTGATCGTCAAACACCTGGCGGACGCGGCGGCGAAGTACGACGCCACGGTGGTGGCCCACGGCTGCACCGGGAAGGGCAACGACCAGGTGCGGTTCGAGGTCGGTATCGCCAACCTCACGCCCGCGCTCACGTGCATCGCCCCGGTCCGGGACTACGCCATGACCCGCGACAAGGCCATCGAGTTCGCCGAGAGTCACGGACTGCCGATCGACGTGACGAAGAAGTCGCCGTACTCGATCGACCAGAACGTGTGGGGTCGGGCAGTCGAGACCGGCTTCCTGGAGGACATCTGGAACGGTCCCATCGAGGACGTCTACTCCTACACCTCCGACCCCGCCTCGGGCATCGCCCCCGATGAGGTCGTGATCTCGTTCGCCGAGGGGATCCCGGTTGCCATCGATGGGCGTCCCGTGACGATGCTCGAGGCGATCGTCGAACTGAACCGCCGCGCGGGTGCCCAGGGGGTTGGGCGCCTCGACATCGTCGAGGACCGCCTCGTGGGCATCAAGAGCCGCGAGGTCTACGAAGCGCCTGGGGCGATGACCCTGCTCATCGCCCGGGAGGAACTCCAGAACGTCACCATGGAACGCGACCTGGCCCGGTTCTTCCGCGGCGTCTCGCAGCGCTGGACCGAGCTGGTCTACGACGGGCTGTGGTTCTCGCCGCTGAAGCAGGCCCTCGACCGGTTCATCGATGAGGCCAACGCGTCCGTCACCGGCGACGTTCGCATGACCCTGCATGGCGGCCGCGCTGTCGTGACGGGTCGGCGCAGCGACCAGTCGCTGTACGACTTCGGGCTGGCCACGTACGACACGGGCGACACGTTCGACCAGTCCAAGGCGAAGGGTTTCATCGATCTGTGGGGGCTGCCCAGCAGCATGGCCTCAGCGCGCGACCAGCGGGCCGGCCGGCGATGAGCGAGGCCGACGACGACCTGCGGCTGTGGGGCGGGCGCTTCGCCTCAGGTCCCGCGGAGGCCATGGCCACACTGAGCCTGTCGGTGCACTTCGACTGGGTGCTGGCGCCGTACGACATCCAACAGAGCAAGGCTCACGCCCGCGCCCTCAACCGGGCGGGCCTGCTGTCGGACGCCGACCTGACCGCGATGCTCGCGGGACTCGACGGGCTGGCCGCCGACGTCGCGTCCGGCGACTTCCGGCCCACCGAGGCCGACGAGGATGTGCACACCGCGCTGGAGCGTGGGCTGCTGGAGCGGCTGGGTCCCGAACTCGGCGGCCGCCTGCGAGCCGGACGCAGCCGCAACGACCAGGTCGCCACCGACTTCCGCCTCTACCTGCGCGACCAGGCCCGCCGCATCAGCACCATGACCTTGGAACTGGCCGCATCCATCACGGCGCAGGCGGAGCGCCACGCCTTCGACCCCGCGCCCGGGTTCACGCACCTGCAACGGGCCCAGCCGGTGTCCTTCGGTCACGAGATCGCCAAGCACGCGCACGCGCTGCTGCGCGACGTGGAGCGGTTCTCCGACTGGGACCGCCGGGCCGCCCGCTCGCCGATGGGCGCCGGGGCCCTGGCCGGGTCTTCCCTGGGCATGGACGCCCAGCAGATCGCGGCCGACCTCGGGTTCGACTCGGTGCTGCCCAACTCGATCGACGCCGTCAGCGACCGCGACTTCGTGGCCGAGTTCCTCTTCGCCGCCACCATGCTGGCGGTGCATGTCTCGCGGCTGGGGGAGGAGGTCTGCTTGTGGGCCTCCAACGAGTTCGGCTGGGCCACGCTGGATGACCGGTTCGCGACGGGCTCCAGCATCATGCCGCAGAAGAAGAACCCCGATGGCGCCGAACTGGCCCGCGGCAAGGCGGGCCGCATCATCGGCAACCTCACCGGCCTGCTGGCCACCCTCAAGGGCCTTCCGTTCGCCTACAACCGGGACCTGCAGGAGGACAAGGAACCCGTGTTCGACACCGTCGCGCAGCTGTCGATGGTGCTGCCGGTGATGACCGGCACCGTGGCGACCCTGGTCTTCGACCGGGAGGTGATGGCCCGGGAGGCCCACGCCGGCTACGCGTTGGCCACCGACATCGCGGAGTGGCTGGTCCGGCAGGGGATGCCGTTCCGGCAGGCCCACGAGGCCTCGGGTGCGTGCGTGCGGATCGCCGAACAGCGCGGCGTCGAACTCGACGAACTGACCGACGCCGAACTGCTGTCGGTGTCACCCCTGCTCACCCCCCTGGTGCGCGAGGTCCTCACCGTGACGGGCTCCTTGGACTCACGGACCGGAATCGGCGGTACCGCGCCGCAGCGGGTCCTCGAGCAGGTCGAGCAACTCAAACGGGATATCGCGCAGGCGAGTGACGCAGTCGCCGCAGGCTGATCTCCCGGACCGGATCAAGGTTCACTCAAGGGATGTCCGCGGACGCGCGTAGGCGGCGAACGCCTTCGTAGGTTGAGTCAGTCGCGCGTCCCAGGGAGCCCACCATGCAGTTGCGTCCACGTGCCGGTCGAATCACAGGGCTGATCAGTGGGGCGGCTCTGGTGGGAGCCTTCGGTGCGGTGCCAGCGGCGTGGGCGGCCCCTTCCGGCGCCTCCCTGGCGGAGGTCGGCCACGCAGGTCCCTCGGTCACGCTGCGCACAGATGACCGCGACGGGCGCGTGGCGCCCGGCCGGATCCTCTTCCACGGCCGGGTGGCCGGAGCGCGCGCGGGCCATATCGTCCGGATCCAGAAGTGGCGCGGACCCGGACAGTGGGAGACGGTGCGCCGCGTCGCGCACTCCGGCGACTTCCACTTCCGTCACCCGCTACCGGCGGGCACCCACAAGATCCGGGCCGTGGTCCCGCATCCCGCCGGACGGCTGGAGTCGTCGGCGGTCCGAGTGGTGGCGGTCCAGGGCCTGGGCAGCTACTCCAGTTGCACCGAGGCGTACTACCAGCACACCAACTACCACAACATCTGCACCACGTTCGCGAACCAGACCCGGTTGTTCACCGGGCCGGGAGTCCTCGGCACCCAGGCGCCCCAGAACATGTGGTTCGCCTCCCAGATCAACAACAACTCCAACCGGACGGTCGAGTGCGATGACGACGGCAGCGCGTCCTTCCACCACCGCACCCAGGATCCGGCCACCTGGATCGGCGACTCCACGTGGGCCTTCTGCAGCGCCCAAAGCGGTTACGACGCCATGATGTCCGGAACCTGGCAACTGACCCTGACGCCTGTCGACAAGGACGGCAACATCAAAGACACCGGGGCGAACCAGGTCAAGGAGACACTCGACTTCGGCATCGGGCACGGAGTCGGGGACGGTGGCAAGTACGCCAACTGCAGTAGCGGTACCTACTTCGACTGCTACCTCTCCTACACCGACGTCAACGTCGGTGGCAGCGACGTCGAACGCAAGACCGATCTGCGGTATGCCAACGCGCCCCTGCTCATCCAACTCGTGAACCGGACCGGCCAGGTGGTGTCGTGGTCCCAGGCGCCGGAACTGTCCGCAGTGCTTCCTGATCCGAGGGGCTCGAGCTACTCCGACGTCTCCCAGCCGACGAGCATCGCGCCAGGCGCCACCGTCTACCTCGCGGGCTACCGGAGGATGGACGGGACCGCCGCTTCGCTGAGCATGCAACTTTCCTTCCCCGACTCGCAGTACGTGACGAACGAGACGACCCACAACCTGATCACGACCTTCGACATCGCGCCGAAGAAGGGGAGCGACGGCAAGCTGCCGGGTGACCACTCCGCCTGGGAGGGTGACACCTCCGGCTCCGTCTGCCAGGACCGCCCATACGGTCGCTACTCGTCGGGATTGACCGTGGACTGTGCGGTCGACTGGCGCGGCGTCAAGCAGTGGCCCAGCCCTGCCACCGCCGTGCTGACTCTCAACAACCGCAACTGAGGCGAGGGAGCGACGATGGGATGGTCGGGAAGAGCGGTGCGAGTCGCCAGTGCCGCGGTAGTCGGGTCAGCGCTGGCGCTCTCGGCCCCGGGCGTCTCGGTCGCGACGCCGGGCAGCAGCCCCCACCGGACGGCTCACGTCGTCCTGCGGCTGGTCGACAGCGACGGCTGGGTCCAGCCCGGCCGGACGCTCTTCCGCGGCCGGGTGGCGGGGCCCCGGGCCGGCGAGACCGTCCGGATCCAGAAGCGGTCGGCGGACGGCTGGCACACCGTCCGACGGGTGTCGCACTCCGGTGACTTCGCCTTCCGGCATCCCCTCCCAGTGGGCACCCACACGCTGCGGGCCGTGGTCTCCCATCCGGCGGGACGGCTGGAGTCAGCTCCCGTGACCGTCGGGGTACGGGACCTCGGCGGGAGGAAGTCGTACGCGGACTGCGACGCGGCCTACAACGTCAACCAGTCGCACTGGAACATCTGCGCCCACTTCCACAATCAGACGCAGATGTTCACGGGCCCCGGTCAACTCGGTCAGGGGCTCGACGACACCATGACGCTGTCGTCGAAGGACATCAACGGCGAGAACCGGATCGACTGCTACGACAACAAGAACAACGATGCGTACTACTACCACCGTGTGCAGGAACCAGAGTCACCGATCGGTTCCGACACGTGGGCGTTCTGCGCCGCCAACCGGAACTACACCGATGAGATGACGGGGGTCTGGACACTGACGGCCCCGGGAGCGCCGGTCCGGGACGCCCTGAGCTTCGACATCACCTCGGACAACCCCCCGAAGGGGAGTTGCGGAAGGGGGACGTGGTTCGCCTGCCAGACGGATCTTCAGAACACGATGAACTCGGGGCAGTACATCACCAACGCGCATCTGAATTATCTGAACGCTCCGGTGCTGGTCGAAGTGGTGAACAACACCGGTCAGCCTGTGACGTGGCGCAACGACACGACACCGACCGTGCAGCGGGTGCAGAAGGACGCCGTCGGTTCGACGTCGGGTACCAAGGGTTCGTCGGCCGACCCGCTGGCGCCAGGTGGGTCGTACTTCCTGGCGGGGTATCGCCAGATGACGGGCGCCAACGCTGTCATCACGATGTCGCTGGAGTTCCACGACACGAGCTACACCACGATCAGGCTGGTCCACAGCGTCAACTGCACCCTCCAGATAGCGCCGAAGAAGGGCAGCGACGGCAAACTGCCGGACAGTTTCGCGGTGTGGGAGGCGGACTATTCGGGTTCTGCGTGTCAGGACCGGCCGTACGGCGGGTCCTCGTCGGGCATGACGGTCGAAACCGCGATCGACTGGAGCGGCAACCAGTGGACCAACGCGATCACCGCCAGAGTCACCCTGACCAACCGCAACTGACTCCGCCACCGGCCGCCCTGGCCGACAGCGATCCGACCGGTCGCTCAATCGGGTCCCCGCAGACTCGCTTGACCGGTTCCCGTCGCCCATAGTCAAGGTTCCGTCTAGGTGTGCCGCTGAGCGGGCGTCGCGGAAGGGGCGATTCCTAGCGTGGGGGCAGTTGTCCGTCCTGCTGCTGATGGTGGTGGTTGTTGTGTTGGTGTTGCGGTTGGGGCGTGGTTGGTGGGGGTTGTTGGTGTTGGTGGTGGGGTTGTGTGTGGTGGTGGCTCCGGTGGGGCGGGCTGGTGTGGTGGTGGGTGTGGTGTCGGGGGGTTCGGGTG
>JAPOIY010000121.1 GCA_029978705.1 Actinomycetota bacterium | reverse complement strand
GGTGCGGTTCATCATCACCGGCGACTACGGGGTGGGCGGCGAGGACCAGTACGCCGTGGCCCGGGTTGGAGCCGCCCAGGGACCGGCGTTCACGGTATCCACCGGCGACAACGTGTACCTGGCGGCCGCGCCGGTGCTGTTCGACCAGACGATCTTCCGGCCCATGCGACCGCTGATGTCGCAGGGACCGCTCCTTGGCGTGGTGGGCGACCACGACACCCTGTGGCAGGGCGGGCGCCCGCTGGCCGAGGCGCTGGGGTGGCCCGGCAACGGCGACCGCTCAGTGCAGCGCTATGGCCGCTTGGCATTCATCACGCTGGGCGTCGAGGGCGACGCCAACGACCTGCCGTTTCTCCGCCGGGCGCTTGCAGACACGCGCGATGCGGATGCCCGCTGGGTGCTGATCCACCGGCCGGTGGAGGCCGACAACCCCGTGCTGCCGGTCATCCGGCAAGCGGGCGCTGCGGCGGTGCTGAGCGGCCACCTCCACCGGTACGAACGGCGAACGGTGGACGGGGTGCTGTGCCTCACGGTGGGCACGGGCGGCGCCCCGCGGTCGGACGGCGATGAGTTCACGCCCGAGAGCGCAGACGCCGTGGTGTCGATCGCCGAGTTCGGTTCACTGCGGGCCGACTACGGGGCAGGCTCGGTCCGATACGCGTTCATCGACGCCGCGGGTGCCGTGCTGGACCGCTTCACCACGCCAGCGGGCGGGTGACCTACCGCCGGGTGATCCTGCTGGTGCTGGCCGTGGCGGACGTGGTGGCGCGCCTGGTCCTGGGGCTGCCCGCCGCATTCGGCGTGCTGATGATCGTCACGCTCATCGGCATCCCCCTGTCGGCGGCATTCCTGGCCGCCGACCTCATCCCCGTGCGGCGCGGGCACGCGATCGCCTCGGGGGTCGCGGTCGTGGGCCTACCGCTGGCCTTGGTCCCTTCCACGTGGGGATGGATCATCGCGCTCGCCGTTGCCGGAGCCCAGGCGGCCGCCTGGGCCGCCGGACGGCAGTCGCACTCACCGTGACCGGCGCGCCCTGAACCGGAAGGAGCCGGTCACGGTGTGCCCATCCTGCGCCTGCACCTTCCAGAGCACGCGGTACCGCCCCGCCACGGGCCGGCGGGTCCTTATGACAACCTTCGCGGCGTTCCGCCGGTCAAGGCGTGCCCAGACCACGTGATTCCTCCCCCGTGCATCAATCACCCGCGCCCGCGTGACACGGAGAAGGCGATCACGGAAGGTGATCGTCACCTTCTTCGGAAGCACGCGGACGACCGAGCCCTTCTTCGGCGACGTCGCGCGAACCCCGGAATGGCCGATCGCCACGGTTGAGGACACGAGGAGGAGCACACTGGCCAGCAGGGCGGAGCGTCGGAGCATCAGGAGTGTCCCTGCGGCTGTGAGGCAGCGGTCATCACAGGTTCCCACCCTAATGCCCCGGAGTGGCGGCGGGCACCTGACAGGTATCCTCGCCCGCATGAGACGAATCCTCGCCACGACCGCCGCCGCGGTCCTCATCGCCGCCCCCGTGC
>JAPOIY010000066.1 GCA_029978705.1 Actinomycetota bacterium | reverse complement strand
TCGGTCACCGTCACCTCCAGATCCACGACCGGGAACCCGGCGGCGAGCCCCGCGGCCATCTGCTGCTGCACCCCGCGGTCGACCGACCCGATGAACTGCCGCGGGATCGCCCCGCCCACGACCTTGTCCACGAACCGATAGCCCGCGCCCCGCTCCAGGGGACGCACCGAGATGTCCACGACGGCGTACTGGCCGTGTCCCCCCGACTGCTTGACGAGGCGCCCGTGCCCCGCCGCTGGGGCCGCCAGCGTCGTCCGCAGGGGGATCCGCTGCGCCTCTGCCGTCACGTTCACTCCGTACCGGCGCCGCAGCCGGTCCAACAGCACGTCGGAGTGGGTCTGGCCCATCGTCCACAGGACTACCTGGTGGGTCTCCGCGTTGCGTTCCACGCGCACGGTCGGGTCTTCGGCCTGCAGCCGGCCCAGCGCTGTCGACAACTTGTCCTCGTCGTTGCGGGACGCGGCCGTGACCGCGACCGGCAGCAGCGGGTCCGGCATCACCCACGGCTCGATCAGCAGGGGGTGATCGGGATCGCTCAACGTGTCCCCGGTCTCGGCGTGCGTCAGGCGCGCCACTGTCACGATGTCGCCGGCGCGGGCCGAGCCGACCGCGGTCAGCGTGGCGCCGAGCGCCGAGCTGATCGCGCCACCGCGTTCGTCGTCGTCGTGCTCGACGTGGCCGCGGTCGGTCAGGAAGTGCCCCGACACGTGCAGCACGGAGTCCGAGCGCAGCGTCCCGCTGAAGATGCGCACCAGCGACAGGCGCCCGGCGTACTGGTCGCTGGTCGTCTGCACCACTTCGGCGCACAGTGGGCCATCCGGGTCGCACGCCAACGGGGGAGCGGCCGCCCCGGCCGGGGTCGTCGCCGCCGGCAGCCCGTGCTCGGCCGGTGTCGGGAAGCCGCCGACGATCAGCTCGAGGACCTCCAGGGCGCCCACCGTGGTGCCGCCGGCCGGCGCGACCGCCAGGACGGGATGGAAGTGGCCCCGCGCCACCGCGGTCTCCAGATCGTCGATGAGCATCGCGACATCGAGATCCTCCCCGCCGAGGAACCGGTCCATGAGGGTCTCGTCCTCGGACTCGGTGATGATGCCCTCGATCAGGGCGGCCCGTGCCTCCTCGGCCAGGTCCCGGTGCGCCTCCTCCGAGTCGCGCGCCTGGCGGCTGCCTGCGGAGTAGTCGTACACCCGCTGGGTGAGCAGTCCGATGACGCCCGCCACCGACTCGTCGTCGGCGAGCATCGGGAGGTACATCGGTTGGATGCCTTCGCCGAACGCGCGGCGGCACAGCGCCACCTCCTCCTCGAAGTCGGCGTCCTCGCGGTCGAGTTTGGTCACCACCACGGCCCGCGGCAGGCCCACTGCCTCGCACTCCTGCCACAACAGCTGCGTCGCCGCGTCAATCCCATCGCCCGCCGCGACCACGAAGAGGGCTGCGTCCGCCGCCCGCAACCCCGCCCGCAGCTCGCCCACGAAGTCGCCGTAGCCGGGGGTGTCGAGCAGGTTGACCCGGGTGTCGGCGAACGTGAAGGACAACGGCGTGAGACTGACGGAGCGGCCGAGCTCGTGCTCGATGTCGGTGTGGTCGGACACGCTTCTGGCACCGCCCACCGATCCGGCCGACCGGATGGCGCCCGCCGCCAGAAGGAGGGCCTCTGCGACCGTGGTCTTCCCCGCACCGGACGGGCCCACGAGTACCACGTTGCGGATGGCTGGCTGGCGCATGGCGACCTCCGAGACGGTGTGAGTCCACCCTAGTCCGCCGCGCCGCGCCCTTGGCGCGTGGTGGTCGACCGCGGGGCTACCATCGCGGCAGCGGATCGAAAGGCCCCCATGCTCAACAACCAGGAAGCCCGCGGCGCGGTTGCCCGGTTCATCGACCCGGTTGCCAAGGCGCTGCTGCGGGTCGGTCTGACCCCGGACGCCGTCACCTACATCGGTGCGGCGGGCACGGCGGTCTCGGCGCTGTGGTTCTTCCCGCGCGGCCAGTTCGTGCCCGGCGTGATCCTGATCGCGGTGTTCGCCGTCAGCGACCTGCTGGACGGCACCATGGCGCGCCTGTCCGGTCGGGCGGGGCCCTGGGGCAACTACCTCGACTCGACCCTCGACCGGGTCGCCGACGGCGCCGTGTTCGGCGGCGTGCTGATCTTCTTCGCGACGCGGGGGGAGACGTGGCCGACCGCCGCCGCCTGGGTGTGCCTCGTCGGAGGTTTCACCATCTCCTACGCCAAGGCCCGGGCGGAGTCGGTGGGCGCGACGGCGAACGTGGGTATCGCCGAACGCGCCGAGCGCCTCATCGTGATCCTCCTGGCCGCATTCGTCACCGGTCTGGGGGTGGCGTGGGTGTTGCCCGTGGCCACCGCGGTCCTCGCCCTGCTGACGTTGGTCACGATCGCCCAGCGCTTCACGCATGTGCGCGCACAACTCGTCCGGCGCCAACCGGACGCGGCGACCACGCCGGACGACGCGACCACCCCCGGTTCGGGAGAACAATGATCAGCGACAACTTCGCCTACTGGGGGTACTCGGTCGGATGGTCGACCATCCGCAAACTGCCGGAGAAGCGCGCCTACCGCCTGTTCAGCCGTCTGGCTGACCAGGCCTGGCGGCGCAACGGCCCGTCGGTGCGCCAATACGAGAAGAACCTGCGCCGCGTGCTGCCCGCGGCGTCGCCGGCCGAGATCCGCGACGTGTCCCGCGCCGGCTTCCAGAGCTACGCGCACTACTGGTGCGACGCGTTCCGGATGCCCGACTGGCCCCGCGAGCGCATCCTGAGCCTGCAGATCACCGGTCTGGAACACATCGACACCGCCGTCGCGTCCGGCCGCGGGCTCGTGTTCGTGGGGCCGCACGGTGGCAACTACGACCACGGCGCCGCCTTCGTCGCGCAGCGCTACGGCAGCCTCACCACCGTCGCGGAGCGCCTCAAGCCCTACCGACTGTTCGAGAAATTCGTGGCCTTCCGCGAAGAGCTCGGTATGGAGGTCCTCGGATTCGGCGCCCCCGACCTCGTCAACACGCTGGTGTCGCGCGTCGAGGACAACACCATCGTCGGGCTGGTCGGCGACCGCGACCTGTCGCGCCACGGCGTCCCCGTGACGTTCTTCGGTGAAGCCACCCGGATGCCCGCCGGAGCCGCGCTGGTCGCGCGCCGGACCGGGGCCACATTGCTGGCCGTGAACTTCTACTACCGCGACGGCCAGCCGGCGGCCACCGTCTTCGAACCGATCCCGGTCGCGACCGGCGGCACCGAGGACGAGGACGTGCGCACCATCACCCAGTCCATCGCCGGCCGGTTCGAGATCGGTATCGGGGAGCACCCCAGCGACTGGCACATGCTGCAGCCGCTGTGGCTGTCCGACCTCGACCAGAGTCGGCTGCAACCCACCCAGACCCCGACCTGATGCAGGAGAAGCTCAAGGTCGGCATCGTCTGCCCCTACGCGTGGGACATCCCGGGCGGTGTGCAGTATCACGTGCGCGACCTGCGCGCCGCGCTCGTGCGTGAGGGCCACGATGTCTCCGTTCTCGCGCCCGCCGAGAACGACGACAACCTGCCCGACTACGTCACCTCGACGGGCCGACCTATCGCGGTTCCCTACAACGGCTCCGTGGCCCGGCTCAACCTCGGCTTCCGCTCCACCCGCCGGGTTCGGGAGTGGATCCGAAACGGCGACTTCGACGTGATGCACGTCCACGAACCCGTGTCCCCGGGCATCAGCGCCGTGGCCCTGTGGGCCGCGCAGGGCCCCATCGTGGCCACCTGGCACTCCTCCATGGAGAAGTCCCGTGCCCTGCAGTCGATGTTCTACCTCGCCCAGACCGTGCTGGAGAAGGCCCGCGGCCGGATCGCCGTGTCCGAACTGGCCCGCCGCACCCTCGTCGACCACGTCGGCGGCGACGCCGTGCTCATTCCCAACGGGGTCGACTGCGCCGCCTTCGCCGAGGCCACACCCTTCCCCGGCTGGCCCGGCCCCGGGAAGGCCCTGTTCTTCCTCGGTCGCCTCGACGAGCCCCGGAAAGGCCTGGACGTGCTCCTCGCGGCACTGCCGCGCATCGCCGAGCGCCACCCCGACGTGCGGGTGCTGCTCGCCGGCCCCGGCGACGCCGACGACATCACCAAGAAACTGCCCCGGGAAGTGGCCGACCGCTTGACCTTCCTCGGCACCGTGTCCGAGGAGGACAAGGTGCGGGCCTTCCACTCCGCCGACGTGTATGTGGCCCCCAACACCGGAGGGGAGTCCTTCGGCATCGTCCTGCTCGAGGCGATGGCCAGCGGCACGGCCGTGGCCGCCAGTGACCTGGAGGCGTTCCGGCGGGTGCTCGACAACGGCACGGCCGGGCGGCACTTCACCAACGGCGACCCCGACGCGCTCGCGGACGTCGTCAACGAGTTGCTGGCCGACGACGAGGGGCGCGCCGAGATGGAGCGGGTCGCTCTGGAGCGCGCGTGGCTCTACGACTGGGGCCGTGTCACCCGCGAGATCGTGGACGTCTACCGCAGCGTCCGGGTCCCGGGGGAGAAGGTCACCGAGGATCTGCGCGGCCAGTTCGTCGGCCGCCTCGCGCGCAACAAGGACAGCGGGTCATGAGCTGGTGGATGTGGGTCCTGCTCGGGGTCCTCGTCGTCGTCGGCTGGTACCTGTCCCAGACCGCGGGGCGGCTGGACCGGCTGCACCGCCGTGTCGACGCCGGCACCATCGCCCTGGACCGGGCCCTGCTCGAGCGCGGGTCGGTCGCCGGGGAACTGGCCGCCGCGCGACTCCCGGACCCGGCCACCGCAGCAGTCATCGGCGATGCCGTGCACACCGTGAGGCGCACAGACCAGAACAACCAGCTCTCTCGCTGCCTCGCGGAGTCCAACCTGACCCAAGTGCTGGGAGCGGCGTTCGACGAGCCCGAGGCGGTCGCCGAATGCGCCGGATACCCCGGCGGCGAGGAACTCATGGCCGACCTCGAGTCGACGACCCGGCGGGGGGAGTTGTCCCGCCGCTTCCTCAACGATGCGGTACGCGCGTGCCGCGACGTGCGCTACCAGTGGCTCGTGCGCTTCTTCCGGCTGGCGGGGCACACTCCGTGGCCCGAACCGTTCGAGATGGACGATGCCCCGCCCGCCGGATTCGGCTCCCGCTGATCGCGCGGTACCGATTGGGGCCGGGACCCGATAGGACCTACCATTGGGGCACGGCGTCGAGCGCCTCGCATGTGGAGGACACACACCCATGACCCAGGACATCCCGACGGTGGGGACCGACCGCGTCAAGCGCGGCATGGCCGAGATGCTGAAGGGCGGCGTCATCATGGACGTCGTCACCCCCGATCAGGCCAAGATCGCCGAAGACGCGGGAGCCGTCGCCGTCATGGCCCTGGAGCGGGTCCCCGCCGACATCCGGGCGCAGGGGGGCGTGTCCCGCATGTCGGACCCCGACATGATCGACGGCATCATCGAGGCCGTCTCCATCCCGGTCATGGCCAAGGCGCGCATCGGTCACTTCGTGGAGGCGCAGGTGCTGCAGAGCCTCGGCGTCGACTACATCGACGAGTCCGAGGTGCTGACCCCCGCCGACTACACCAACCACATCGACAAGTGGCGCTTCACCGTGCCGTTCGTCTGCGGTGCCACCAATCTGGGCGAGGCGCTGCGCCGCATCAACGAGGGTGCGGCGATGATCCGCAGCAAGGGGGAGGCGGGCACCGGCGACGTGTCCAACGCCACCACCCACATGCGGCAGATCCGCGGCGAGATCAACACCCTCAGCGCGATGGCCGACGACGAACTGTTCGTCGCCGCCAAGGAACTGCAGGCCCCGTACGACCTCGTCGTCGAGGTGGCTCGCAACCGGGCGCTGCCCGTGGTCCTGTTCACCGCCGGCGGCATCGCCACCCCCGCGGACGCGGCCATGATGATGCAGTTGGGGGCGGACGGCGTGTTCGTCGGCTCCGGCATCTTCAAGTCCGGCAACCCGGCGCAGCGGGCGCAGGCGATCGTGCAGGCGACCACCCACTATGACAACCCCGACATCCTGGCCAAGGTGTCCCGCGGCCTGGGAGAGGCCATGGTCGGCATCAACGTCGAGGAACTGCCGGTCGACCACCGGCTCGCCGAGCGCGGCTGGTGACCGCGGGCCCGACCATCGGGGTCCTCGCCCTGCAGGGAGCCTTCCGGGAGCACCTCCGGCTGCTGACCGGACTCGGAGCCACCGCCACCGCCGTGCGCACGCCCGACGAGATCGCCGCGGTCACCGCCCTCGTTCTCCCCGGCGGGGAGTCCACCGCCATGTCCCGGCTGGCCGTCGACCTCGGTGTCCTCGACCCGCTGCGGGAGGCCATAGCCCGGGGCGTGCCCGCCTTCGGGACGTGCGCGGGCATGATCCTGCTCGCCGACCACCTGCTTGACCCTCGCAGCGACCAGCGGCAGGTCGGCGGCCTGCGCCTGACCGTGCGCCGCAACGCCTTCGGCCGCCAGGTCGAGTCCTTCGAGGCGCCCGTCGCGATGCCCGCGATCGGGTCTCCCGACTACCCGGCCGTGTTCATCCGGGCCCCGTGGGTGGAGGAGAGCGGCCCGGGCGTCGAGGTCCTCGGGACCGTCCGGCGCACCGACCCATCCGGGGCGGCGGCCGATAGGATCGTGGCCGTGCGGCAGGACCGGATCCTGGCCACCGCGTTCCATCCGGAACTGACCGCCGACGACCGGCTGCACCGGCTGTTCCTGACCATGATCGAGGAGGACTGATGTCCGGCCACTCCAAATGGGCGACCACCAAACACAAGAAGGCCGCGATCGACGCCAAACGCGGGAAACTCTTCGCCAAACTGATCAAGAACGTGGAGGTGGCCGCGCGGACCGGCGGTGGCGATCCCGCCGCGAACCCAACCCTGTACGACGCCATCCAGAAGGCGAAGAAGAACTCGGTCCCCAACGACAACATCGACCGTGCCGTCAAGCGCGGGTCCGGCGCCGAGGGGGGCGGGGCCGACTACGAGACGATCATGTACGAGGGCTACGGCCCGGCGGGGGTCGCCGTGCTCATCGAGTGCCTCACCGACAACCGGAACCGCGCCGCCGGCGAGGTGCGCACCGCGATGACGCGTAACGGGGGCTCCATGGCCGACCCGGGCTCCGTCGCCTACCTGTTCACCCGCAAGGGCGTCGTGATCGTTCCCGGCGACGGGGGCGACGAGGACACCATCCTCACCGCGGTCCTCGAGGCGGGCGCCGAGGGGGGCAACGACCTCGGCGAGGCCTGGGAGATCGTCAGCGACGCCACCGATGTGGTGGCCGTGCGCACCGCCCTGCAGGACGCCGGGATCGACTACGACTCCGCGGAGGCCACGTTCCTGCCGAGCGTCACCGTGCCGCTCGAGGAGGATGGCGCCCGCAAGATGTTCCGCCTGATCGAGGCCCTCGAGGACTCCGATGACGTCCAGAACGTGTACGCCAACTTCGACGTCTCCGACGAGGTGATGGAGGCAGTCGGCTGATCCGGTCGCGTCCGGGGCAGCGCGGTCGCTAGCGTCGCAGGGTCGAGGAGGAACAGTGAGCGATCTGAAGAAGGCCGTACGCAGCGCCAACGACCTGCGGTCGGTCGGCCAGCAACTCACCGGATGGGATGCCGCCACCTGGCGGACGGCGGCGGGCGACCGGGCCATGCGGTCGTCGATCGTGGCGCTGTCCCTGCTGGATTCCACGCCGGACTGGGACCGCCTCTACGCCCGCTTCGAACGGCTGACCCGGCTGGTGCCGGTCCTGCGGGAACGCCCGCTCTTCGGCGCCATGGGGGTGTCCATGCCCCGCCTGGCGGTGGACCCCGACTTCGACCTGGACATCCACCTGCACCGCTCCCGGCTGCCCGCCGGCAGCGGTTGGAACGACGTGCTGGGCGAGGCCCGGCGCCTCAGCCTCACCGACTTCGACTACGACCGCCCCCTCTGGGAAGCCGTGCTGTTGGAGGGGCTGTCCGGGGAACGCTCCGCGCTGATCCTGAAACTGCACCATGCGGTCGCCGACGGGCAGGCGACGGTGCTCATCGCCGCCAACCTGTTCGAATTGACCCCGCAGGGAAACCCCGACGAGCCGGTCGCCCCGCCGGCGCCGGAGGGTCAGCCCGTGTCGGTGGCCAGCGTGAGCCGGGCCAACATCGTCGACAACGTCACCCGCGCCGCCGAAGCCGCCGTGTCGGGGGCCAAGGTCCTCGCCGAACTCGCGTTCGGGGGCCTGAAGGACCCGGTCGGCACCTGGAGCGAGGCGGTGGGCATGGCCGAGTCCATCGGCCGGTTCGCGTCCGCCCCCGACCACGCCCTTTCGCCGCTGATGAGCCAACGCAGCACCAACTACCGGTTCGCCACGTTCGAGGTAGCGTTCAGCGAGATGCGGGCGGCCGCCAAACGCCGCGGCGACACCGTCAACGACATCTTCCTCGGATCGGTGACCACCGGTCTGGCCCGGTACCACGAACGCCACGGGAAGCCGACCGAACGGCTGCGGTTCAACCTGCCGATCAGCCTGCGCCAGGCGGTGAAGGACGGCAGCGAGTCCAACGCGGTCACCATCGCCCGCTTCGAACTCCCGATCAACGGCGTGTCGGTCGACGAGCGCATCAAAGATGCCCACACCGAGGTACGCCGCTGGCGGGACGAGCCGGCACTGGCGTTGGCCAACCCGCTGGCCGAGGCCTCCTGGATGGTCCCCGTCCCCGTGCTGGCCTCCATCGCCCGAGCGAGCGACATCACGACCTCCAACGTGCCCGGCCCACCGATGCCGATCTACATCTGTGGGTCCCGCATGGTCGGGACGTGGCCCCTGGTCCCGACCGTCGGGGCTGCGGCCAACATCACCCTGGTGACCTACGACGGCACGGCGTTCATCGGCATGTCCGCCGACGAGGTGGCCATCCCCGACCTCGACGACTTCGTGGCCGACCTTCGGTCCGGCTTCGCGGAGGTGCTTGGGGGCCCCGTAGGGCCGTCCGACCCCATGGGGCGCAGCCGCAAGGATCAGCCGTCGCATGCCGCCGGCGTGCGCACGGCGCCTGCCAAGAAGGCTCCGGCGAAGAAGGCCGCAGCGAAGAAGGCTCCGGCGAAGAAGACCGCAGCGAAGAAGGCTCCGGCGAAGAAGACCGCAGCGAAGAAGGCTCCGGCGAAGAAGGCATCCGCGCGGAAACGGGCCG
>JAPOIY010000151.1 GCA_029978705.1 Actinomycetota bacterium | reverse complement strand
TCAAATCTCCAGGCTGGACAGGTCGGCGATCACGTGTTTGGCCAGGGGGCCCAGCGTCGCCATGCCGTCGCGGACGGCGGCGCGCGATCCGGCGATGTTGACCACCAGGGTGCTGCCCGAGATTCCGGCCAGCCCGCGGGACAGGCCCGCCTCGGCGCTGCCGGCTGCAAGGCCCGAGGCCCGCAGTGCCTCGGCGATGCCCGGCAACTCCCGGTCCAGGACGGCGCGGGTGGCCTCCGGGGCGACGTCGCGCGGCGTGACGCCGGTTCCCCCGACCGAGACCCCCGGGTCGCCCCCGCCGATGACCGCGGTGTTGAGCGCGTTGCGGATCTCCTGCTCGTCGGCGGACACCACGACGACCCCGTCGACGACGAAGCCGGCCTCGGCCAGCAGCTCGGTGACCAGCGGTCCGTTGAGGTCCGCGGCAGCGCCCCGGGCGTGGCGGTCATCGACCACCACGACCAGCGCTCGACCGGCGGAGCCGTCGGGGGTTTCCATGACAGTCACCGTATATCCGGGGTCAGCCGGGCGGGCCGGAGTGCGCAACGGGGTGACCGGCCGCCCCCCGACGACGCGGATCACTGGTCGGCCTTGCCCAGGGTGACCTCGACGTTGCGCGGGGCGCCCGAGGGATCGAGGTAGGTCAGGGTCAGCTTCTCGCCCGGGGCGCGCGAGCGCACCGCCGCCACCAGGGCGTCAGCGCTGCCGATCACGCGGTCGTCGACCTTGGTGACGACGACCCCGCTGGGCAGACCCGCGTTGGCCGCCGCCCCGCCCTTGACCACCTCGACGATCTTGGCGCCGTTGGTCGTGACGTCGTTGCTGACCTGGACGCCCAGCGAGGCGTGCGAGGCGGTGCCGGTGCTGATCAGCTCATCGGCGACCCGCTTGGCCTGGTCGACCGGGATGGCGAAGCCCAGACCGATCGATCCGCTCTGGTCCTCCGGGGAGTTGCCGCCCAGCGTCGCGATCGCGGAGTTCACCCCGACCAGTTCGCCACTCATGTTCACCAGCGCCCCGCCGGAGTTCCCCGGGTTGATCGCGGCGTCGGTCTGGATGGCGTCGAGCACCGTGTTCTGGTT
>JAPOIY010000087.1 GCA_029978705.1 Actinomycetota bacterium | reverse complement strand
ATGACGAGGTCGTCGCCGTCCATCTTGGAGAACGCGATCACGCTGTCGTCGTCGGCGTGGTGGAACCGCAGGTTGCGCAGCTGCTGCAGCGCCGGGTGGTCGCGCCGGATCTGGTTGAGACGGCTGATGAACGGGATCAGGGTGTGGCCGTGGGCGGCGGCGGCGGCCCAGTCGCGCGGCCGGTACTGATACTTCTCGCTGTCGAGGTACTCCTCACTGCCCGGTCGCACGGCGATGTGCTCGAACAGCTCGTATCCGGAGTACACCCCCCACGTCGGGGACAGCATCGAGCCCAGGACCGCGCGGATGGCGAACGCCGCCGGACCGCCGTCCTGCAGGAAGCCGTGCAGGATGTCCGGGGTGTTGACGAAGAAGTTGGGGCGCATGTAGTCGGCGGCCGGGCCGCTGAGCTCCTCGAGGTACTCGACCAGTTCCCACTTCGCGGTGCGCCACGTGAAGTAGGTGTAGGACTGCTGGAAGCCGACGCTGCCCAGCGCGCGCATCATCGGCGGGCGGGTGAAGGCCTCGGCCAGGAAGAGGACGTCGGGGTCGGTGGCGTTGATGTCGCCGATCAGGCGGTCCCACACCCACAGGGGCTTGGTGTGGGGGTTGTCGACCCGGAAGATCCTCACCCCCTGCGCCATCCAGTGGCGCACCACGCGCACGATCTCGGCGTAGATGCCCGCGGGGTCGTTGTCGAAGTTGATCGGATAGATGTCCTGGTACTTCTTGGGCGGGTTCTCGGCGTATGCGACGGTGCCGTCCGCGCGGGTGGTGAACCATTCGGGGTGCTCCGTCGCCCACGGGTGGTCGGGAGCGGCCTGCAGGGCCAGGTCCAGGGCCACCTCCAGGCCGTTGTCGTGTGCGGCTACCACGAACGCGCGGAAGTCGGCCAGCGTGCCCAGATCCGGGTGCACGGCGTCATGTCCCCCGTCCGCCGAGCCGATGGCCCACGGGGATCCCGGGTCGTCGGGTCCGGGGTCGAGGGAGTTGTTGCGGCCCTTGCGGTTGACGTGGCCGATCGGATGGATCGGGGGCAGGTAGACGACGTCGAAGCCCATGTCGGCGATACCGGGCAGACGCTCCGCGGCGGAGGCGAACGTCCCCGACCGGGGCGGGTCGTAGCGGGCCCCCTCGCTGCGGGGAAACATCTCGTACCACGACCCGTACAGGGCACGGGTGCGTTCCACCCGCACCGGCCAACCGGCCGACTCGGCGGGGAAGTCGCGCAGCGGATGTTCGGTGAGCAGTTCGGTCACGTCGGGCGCCAGTGCTACCGCCAGCCGGGCCTCGCCGGGACGGCGGGTGTCCCGCAGCGCGGCCGCACTCGACAGCAGCAACTCGCGGGCGTGCCGTGCGGTGGTGGGCAGCTCCTCGGCCACCCGCTCCAGCACCTGCGCGCCCTCCTCGAGTTCGAGGTCGACATCCACACCGGCGGGGATCTTGACCGAGGCCCGGTGCCGCCAGGTGTCCGCCGGGTCGTGCCACGCCAGGATCCGGAAGGTCCAGTCGCCGCCCGTGGGGAACCGGAACGACGCCTCCCACCGGTCCATGCCGCCATCCAGCGGGTCGAGGCGCACCCGGTGCTCGTCGCCGTCGGGGTCGGTCAGGACCACCTCGGCGCCCAGCGCGTCATGGCCCTCCCGGAAGATCGTGGCGCCGAAGGGGAGGGTCTCGCCGACGACGGCTTTCGCGGGGCGGCGCCCGGACTCCACCGCGGGAGTCACGTCGCAGATTCCGAACCGCCCCGACAGCGTGGCAGGGGGGATCAGGCCACCGGGACGCCCCAGGCCGTCCGGTCCGGGGTACCCGTCCGGGGTGAGGTCGGCGCGGTCGCTGGTCATCGCCTGGAGCCTAGTGGCTCGGCGCAGCGGCTTCCTGCGGAACGAACTCGGCACGGATCGGCCACATATGCCGGCACCGGTCTCACGGCAACTGCGCGGGGAAGCTGCGGTCCAATGCAGTGCTTGGGTTGGCCGGGCACTCGCCAGACAGGATTGATAAGGTTCCGGGTCTTCCGACGGAGGAGACCTGTCATGTACCGCAGCGTGAAGGCGGCCCTGGTCGTCGGGCTGAGTGTCTCGCTGGTCACGGCCGTTGGAGCGGCGGGCGCTCACGCCTTCCCGGACGAGCAGACCGCTGTCGTGGACCTGACGATTCAAGCCGACTTCCTGGCGGTGTCCCCCAGCGGTGACCGGGTTTACGTCTCCAGCCAGGGCAACGGCAGTGGCGCTTTGACGACCGTCGACACCGCCACCAACACGAAGACCAATGAGTTGACGGGTCCTTTCGCAGGCTTGAGACTCACAGGAGTCGGGGTCAGTCCCAGTGGCTCGCAGGTGTACACGGTCTCTTCCGGCTCGCCCTACAAGTTCTGGGTCGTGGATTCTGCGACGTACACCTCCCTCGGTTACTCGCTGGGCAGTGCGTCCCAACCCTATGAGATCGCGGTAACGCCAAACGGCCAGAAGGCATATGTGGGCTACTTGGGCGGCACCACCGTCTCGGTCATGAATCTCGCCAGCCCAGCCAACAACCCTCCGACGGTCCCCGTGGGGACCGAACCGAGGTATCTGGCGGTGTCACCGGACGGCACCCGTGTCTACGTGTCCAACTACGCCAGCGACTCTGTTTCCGTGATCAACACCAGCACCGACACGGTGGTCGCCACCGTGAGCAACGTGGGGGACGGTCCGGAGGGGATTCGGGTGACCCCAGACGGCAGTCGGGTCTATGTGGCCAACAGCAACGACAACACGGTCTCGGTGATCCGGACCAGTGACAACACCAAGACCGACACCATCAACATGATCGCCGGGTCCGCACCCCGGCGGATCGCTATCTCCCCGGACGGCACCGAGGTGGCTGTTGCGTCCTCTGGCATCGCAGACCAAGTGCAGGTGATCCGGACCAGCGACAACACTCTGGCCAGTCCCGTGACCGTCACCGCCCCACTGAGCATCGCCTACGAGTCGACCGGGACATCTCCCGCGTACGTCACCAGTTGGGACCCCGGGCGTCTGCGGCTCCTCAAGTACAGTGCTCCGACCCCGCCGACCGGTGTCACGGGTGTGCCCGGCAGTGGCAAGGTCACGGTGTCGTGGAAGCCGCCCACTCTCATTCAGGGGGCGCCCCCGATCACGGGGTACACGGT
>JAPOIY010000117.1 GCA_029978705.1 Actinomycetota bacterium | reverse complement strand
CCGTCGCCCCCACGGCGATCAGCAGCGCCGCGAACACCAGGGCGTAGAGCGAGTTGGTCCACTCCGCCTCGCTCAGGTCCATCTGCAGGGCGTCGATGATCTCCGGCAGGGCGACGTTCACGATCGTCCCGTCGATGACGATCAGCGACACGCCCAGCGCGAGCACGGGCATGATGAGCCATCGGCTCCTGCCCTTGAGAGTCACAGGCACTCCCGCAACCTACATGCGAAAAATCACCCCCGGGTGCACGTGCAGGCCCCTCGGGCGATGCCGTCTCCGCGCACGTACTCCAGGTCGTCGCGGCGCGGCGCATCCGTGGCGGCGAAAGCCGCGGCCTGGTCCAGCGGCGTGGGGGAGACCAGAGACCGCAGCGCGTCCACCACCACGCGTTCGTAGGCGTCAGGGACCGCCGCGCCGTCGCCCGGGCGGCGCAGCAGGTCGTCGCGCGGCACCGCGGTCAGGGCCGTCACGTCACCGCCGTCGGCGCGGCGCACCCGCACGTGCCCCAGCCGGTAGGAACGCTCCCGCCCGCGGATCGCCGCCACGTCGTCGTCTCCGATGGCAATGAGGCCTCCGAGCACGGATGAGCCTGTCCGGGGGCGGATGCCCACCACCAGGCAGCGGGCGGGCAGCCCGCCGCATGCGGTGCAGGCGTATGAACCTGATGCGCGGTTATTGATCGCCACGAACCAGCCGCGCTCCCAGTCGACCAGCCGCGCCGGCTCGGGATGCACGGCCCGCCCCAGGACCTCCGACGCGGTGGCACCATCGCAGAGTGATCCGTAGGCAAAGAGGAACACGGGCACACGCTACGGGTACCTCTCATCATGCGCGTGGCTCAGCTAGCCGGTAACGGGGGCGGCTGCCCGGCGCGCTCCGACCAGCACGCGGGTGCAGGCCCTGCTGCGAGACGTCCGCGCGTTGCTGGCGGATGCCACGAGCACGGTGCAGCTGCGTCCGCGGGCCTTGTTGGTCATCTTCATCCGCACGGTGCGGGTGATGGAGGCTCCGGGGGCGAGCGAGCGGACAGACCAGGCAGCGGCCTTCGTGTGCTTGGGCGCGCGCGCGGACCGCTTCGCGGATGCCTTCGAAGTCGTGCGGGCGGCTCGTGCGCGAGCAACGAATGTGGCTCCTGCGGGAACGGCCCGCCAGCGCATCGTCGCCGGAGGGGTGTTGCGGAATCGCACGCCGTGGGCTACTTCGCTGCTGACGTTCTTCACGGTGATGCGGTAGACGACGAACCCGCCCCGCCGAACGCGCGTGGTGCCGCGAATGGATGCCCGCAGTGCGGCCGGCGCCACCTGGGACGCTGCGCTGGCGGGAGCGATCGCCATGGGCTGCGGGGCCGGTGCGGGCTGTGCCGCCGGTGCCTGCGGCACCCCGGCAACAGGCTGGACGACCGGGCGCCTGACGTTGTTCGGTGATTCCGGCGTGGTCGTGTCACCCGACTCGGTCTCCGGCTCCCCCGGACCCTCCGGCTCCCCCGGACCCTCCGGCTCCCCCGGACCCTCCGGCTCTCCGGTGCGGGCGTCGAAGCAAAAGGTCAGATTGCTGAGTGCCGCAGAGTTGCCGCTTGCGTTTACCGGCGACGCCAGCCCTGAGTCGG
>JAPOIY010000126.1 GCA_029978705.1 Actinomycetota bacterium | reverse complement strand
TCCCGCGTGAAGGTGAGCGTGTAGCTCATCGTCGCATCGCGCCGCGGGGTGGTGGGCGCGCTGAACTGGTCCACCGCCAGCTGCGGGCGGGCCACCCCGATGCGCGCGGGGTTCGAGCCGGTGGGGCCCTGCACGCTGCGCTGGGTGAGCGCGCCGCCGGATCCGACCTCATACGGGGTGAGCGTGCCCGAGGCCCAGGAGGGGGCCATGAGCACCTCGCCCGAGGGGCTCATGGCCAGGTAGGTGGTCTGCTGGCCGCCGCTGTTGACGGCGCCAAGGTCGGTGAGCGCGCCGGTGGAGGAATTGACCTGGTAGCGCTGCACCTGGCTTGCGGCGGTGGCGTAGTCGGCGGAGGCGAAGAGGTATCCCCCATCCGGTGCGATCGCCAGCCCCGAGGCCCGGGTGGGGCCTGTCACGTAGGCGGGGCTCATCGCGGTGAGGGTGCCCTGGGCGCCCACCTGGTACTGGTAGATGCGGCCGTTGGAGTACTGCGCGACGTAGAGGAAGCGCCCGTCGGGGGTGATCTGGATGTCGCGGGGGTTCGATGCGGCGGTGTAGTTGATCGGCGAGGCGGGGATGCCGGTGTCGGCGTTGATCAGGTAGCGGGTGATGTAGCTGGAGTTGGCATACCCGCGGTAGAGGGTCGACCCATCCGGGCTCACCGCCAGGCCGAACGAGGTGCCGCCCGCGCTGAGGTTGCCCACCCGCGTGAGGGTGCCGTCGATGCCGACCTTCACGGTGGTCAGGTAGCTCCCGCAGGCGATGTAGGCATACGCCCCGCTCGGGGCGAAGGCCATGTTGCGGCAGCCGGTGGTGCCCGTGACGGCTGCCATGTCGGCCTCGAAGGTGAGGTCGCCGGCCTGGCTGATGCGGTAGCGGCGGATGGTGGTCGAGCCGTTGAAGTAGGCGTATGCGAAGCGCCCGTCGGGGCTGGTGGCGACCCCATAGGGGCCGTTGAGCCCGCTCATGGAGGTGGCGCTGCCCGAGGCGCGCAGCAGGTAGGGCGAGGAGGTGATCCAGTAGGGGCTCAGGTAGCCGGTGCCGCCGCCGTTGTAGGTGGGGGCGATGGCGATGTCGGCGGGGGTGATGCGCGCGGTCGGATCGGAGTGGACGACCACCGCGTTTGCCCCGGTGCTCCATGCATTCGATGCGGTGGCCCGGAGCCTGAGGAATTTCCACACAAGCGCCTGGCACGGATACAGGGCCCCTGGCGCGCCCGGCGGGTTGGCGGTGGTCGCCGAGCTGTAGCCGGGGCAGGAGGTCGGCACGTCGGTCCAGCCGGTCGACCCGTCAGCTGAGTACTCCCAGCGGTAGTCGATCCTCCAGCTGGTGGGCCCGTAGGTCCATGATCCGGCGGTGCCCTGCTGGGCCGATCCGAGGGTGGGCGTTCCGCTGAGGGTGGGGCGGGCGGTGTTGGTGATCTCATACTCGGTGGTGAC
>JAPOIY010000043.1 GCA_029978705.1 Actinomycetota bacterium | reverse complement strand
GTCAGCGCGATCGCTGCAACTGTGAGACTCAGTCGCTTGCTCATGTCTCCCTCTCGAAGCGGACAGTCCGGCTACCTTGACCGACCGCCGGGGCAGTTGCAAACACTTCTGCGACATTACTGGTAGAAACTGGTGACTAATCGGGGAGAAAGTGGCGAACTTCACATCCGCTGTCCGCTTCGCGGACTTTGCCGCTCAGGTACTCGCCGCGCCCCCGCGGCCCAGGGCCGTCCCCGCGGTGCCCGCGGCGCCGAGCGCCGACGGTAGAGTTGCCCGGTCGAGAGGAGACGCCGTGGGAAGGGCAGTCAGCGGCGTCCTGCTGCTGGTCATCGGTCTCATCCTCGCGGGCGTCGGGGCCGTGGCCGCCAGCACCTTCGGGCCGGGCGGCACCATCACGACCACCAGCACGCCATTTGACACCGGCCCCGAGGGGTACGCGCTCGTGGCGGACGTGCAGTCCGTCAGCGCCGGTTTCCCCGGCAGTTCCCTGCTGGGTACCCCCACCCTCGGCGCGGACTCCTTCGGCACGGAGCGGCTCTTCGTAGGCATCGGCAGCCGCCGCGACGTGGACAACTACCTCAGCGGGGTGGCTTTCGAAGCGGTCCGCCAGGACAGCCAGACCTGGCAGTCCCTCACCATCCCGGGAGCCCGTAAGCCCGGTGTGCCGAGCAACGAGGACTTCTGGATCCGCAGCTCCGCCGGCAACGCCCCGAGTGTCCCGTTCACGAGCACCAACAGCGGCACGACCTTCGTCATCATGCGCGC
The DNA here is from genome assembly GCA_029978705.1 of Actinomycetota bacterium. Classification (GTDB taxonomy): domain Bacteria; phylum Actinomycetota; class Actinomycetes; order S36-B12; genus CAIWTL01. Next base: position 20,320 of record JAPOIY010000043.1, on the reverse strand, counting down.
CGACGGTACCCGCGGGGTCAACGCGCGCATTGTCATCGGTTACACCTCCGCGTGGGTGTTCCCCCTCGCCGTGGGCTTCCTCGTCGTCGGCGTGGCCCTGGCCGTCTGGGGGCTGCTGCGGCTGCGTCCGCGCCGCCAGGCGCCGGAGTCGGACAGCGAGGAGGCCTCCGCTGCGGACACCCCCTCGGAGGCGGACGTCGCGGCCGGCACAGCGGGGACGGCACCGGCCGGGTCCGCCTCCGCAAGCCCCCCGGACGACTGGTTCCGTGACCAGGAGCCTTCGTGAAGGTTCAGGAGACCGCGGTCCAGACCGACCGCATCCTGACCGTTCCCAACATCATCAGTTTCGTCCGGCTGCTCGGTGTGCCGGTGTTCCTGTGGCTGATCCTGGTCCCGCAGGCCGACGGGTGGGCGTTCGTCCTGCTGGTGGCCTCCGGCATCTCCGATTGGCTGGACGGCAAGATTGCCCGGGCGACCGGCCAGATCTCGCGTCTCGGTCAACTGCTGGATCCCCTGGCCGACCGGCTGTACATCGCGGCCGCCCTGCTGGGTCTCGCCCTGCGGTCGATCATCCCGTGGTGGCTGGTGGGCGTCCTGGTGGCGCGTGACCTGCTCCTGCTCCTCGTGCTGATCCCGTTGAAGCGCCGTGGTGTGGTCGGACTGCCTGTGCACTTCCTGGGCAAGGCCGCCACCTTCTGTCTGCTGTACGCCTTCCCGCTGTTGCTTCTCGGTGACGTGGGCGGGACGCTGGGTGAGGTGGCGCGTGTTCTCGGCTGGGCCTTCGCGATCTGGGGGACCGGCCTCTACTGGTACGCCGCGCTGCTCTACGTGGAACAGGCGCGCCGCGTGATACGCGACTACCCAGTCAGGGGGTGACCGTGCGGGCCGTGCTCATGGCGGGCGGCCAGGGGCTGCGGATGCGACCGCTGACCAGCACCACCCCGAAACCGCTCCTGCCCGTCGTGGGGCGCCCCATCATGGGCCACACCATCGACCTCCTGCGCCACCATCGCGTGACCGACCTCGTGGTGACGCTGCAGTTCCAGGCCGGACAGATCCGCGACTACTTCGGCGACGGGTCCGACTTCGGGGTGGACATCAGCTACGCGACCGAGACCCAGCCTCTCGGCACGGCCGGCAGTGTGAAGGCCGCCGCATCGGTGCTGCGGCACGGGCCATTCCTCGTCCTGTCCGGCGACGCCATGACCTCGGTGGACGTCTCGGCTCTCGCCCGGGCCCACCGGGAGTCCGGCGCGGCGCTGACCATGGTCCTCAGCCCCCAGCCGGACCCACGCGAATTCGGCGTCGCCCTCGTCGACGGGGACGGACGCCTGGAACGCCTCATCGAGAAGCCCGGCTGGGGCGACGTGCTCAGCGACCGTGTGAACACCGGGATCTACTGTGTGGCCCCCGATGTGCTGAACCTCATCCCCGCCGACACCCCGGCCGACTGGGCGCAGGATGTGATCCCGCAACTGCTGGAGCGCGGGGCGCCGGTGCACGGCTACGTGACCGACGCCTACTGGGAGGATGTGGGCTCCCTGAGCGCCTATCTCCGGGTGCAGGAGGACGTCCTCGCGGGGCGTGTGGGCGCCTCACCGCCGGGTTTCGAGATCCGACCGGGGGTGTGGCTGGGGGAGGGCGTGGAGATCGACCACGAGGTCACCCTCGTCCCCCCGCTGTATGTGGGGCCGTTCACGCGGATCGCGGCAGGCGCGCAGGTCGGGCCGGCGAGCGTCATCGGAGCCAACAACGTCATCCAGCGTTCCGCGCGGGTGGAGCACAGCGTGCTGGCCGACAACTGCCGACTGGATGTGGGAGCGGAACTGCGGGGGGCGATCGTCGGGCGCGGGTCCCAGTTGCTGCGGGGCAGCCGACTGGAGGAAGGATCAGTCGTCGCCGACGACTGCGTTGTCGGGGAGGAGTCCCTGGTCGGCGCCGATGTCCGCGTCTACCCGGGCAAGACGATCGAGGCGGGCAGTGTCGTCCGCGAGTCCGTGGTCTGGGAGGCCAAGAGCCGGAAACACGTCCTGGGGCCGCGGGGCATCTCGGGCCTGGTGAACGTGGAACTGACGATCGACAAGGCCGTGCGCCTCGCCTCGGCCCTGGCGGCCACGCTGCCCAAGGCCTCGGTCGTGACGGTCGGGCGGGATCACTCGCGAGCCGCCCGGGCCTTCAACCGGGCCCTGACCGGCGCGCTGACGGCGAGCGGCATGAACGTGCGCGACCTGCGCACGGCTCCCGTACCGACCGTCCGGGCGGACACGGCGAACAACTCCGCGGCCGGGGTGGTGCTGCGCACGACCCCCGGCAAACCCGAATACCTGGACATGCTGTTGCTGGACGCGCGGGGGACCGACATCCCGGCGGCGACGCGCCGCACCATGGAACGCAATTTCCTGACCAACGAGTTCCGCCGCCCGGCCCCCTCCGAGTTCGGCGACGTGGTGGTCCCGCACCGGGTGGCGGAGGACTACGCCAACAACGTGCTGGCGGCGATCCCCGTCGCCGGCGTCTCGCAAGCCTCACTGCGGGTGGTGGTCGACACCGGGGGAGGGGCCGCCGCTCTGGTACTGCCGACTCTGATCGGTCGCCTCGGAGTAGAGGTGTTGTCGGTGAACAACTGGCTGGCCGAGCAGCGCCCCACCGACACCGGGGACGACCGGGCCCGCGCCCTGGCCACCCTGGCCAGTCTCGTGGAGACGTCGCGCTCCGACTTCGGAGTCCGGTTCGACCCGGCGGGGGAGCGGCTGAGCCTCGTCACCGAGACCGGGCACGTGGTACCCGACGACCGGGCCGCCCTCATCGTCGCGGACCTCATGAGCGCCGAGACCCACGGCACCATCGTGCTGCCCGTCACCACCACCCGTGTGGCCGAGCAGGTGGCCGAGTACCACGGGTCACGGGTGCGGTGGACCGCACCGGGGGAGGCTCACCTGTCGGCCCGGGTCACTGGCTCCGACGTGGTCCTGGCCGCCGACGGGCAGGGTGGCTTCATGATCCCCGCCGTCGGCCGACACCTCGACCCGTTCGCGGCCTTCGTCCAACTGCTCAGTCTGGTGGCCCGCACCCGGCTGCCGCTGACGGCCATCGACGAACGGATCCCGGCCTCCCACGTCGCAGCGGCCGACATCGTCACCCCCTGGGCCCGCAAAGGGGCCGTGATGAGGACTGTCCGGGAACAGGCGACCGCCGCCACGTTGGAGGACGGTTTCGGCGGCGTCCGCATCGCCACCGGACCGCGGGAGTGGGCGTTCATCTCCGTCGATGCGACGGAGGCCGTCACCCACCTGTGGGCGGAGGGGGAGAGCCCAGCCCAGGCCGAGGCCCTGCTGCACACGTGGACCGACCGCATCCAGACGGTGCTGGGATGACGTGGCCTGGCATGATGGGCCCCGTCGGAAGGAGTCCGCGACCGTGAACCCGCAGGACCTGCAATACACCGTGGAGCATGAGTGGATCCGTACCCAGGGCGAGGTGATCCGGTTCGGGATCACCGACTTCGCCCAGGACGCGCTCGGCGACATCGTCTACGTGAGCCTGCCCGAAGTGGGTGACCAGCTCACCGCGGGGCAGCCGTGCGGCGAGGTGGAGTCCACGAAGTCCGTCAGCGATGTCTTCGCCCCGGTGACGGGAACCGTCACCGCTCGCAACGACGCGCTCGACGACGAACCGGGCGTCATCAACTCCGATCCCTACGGCGCCGGCTGGCTGGTCGAGGTCGCTGCCTCGGGGGACGGCACGCAGTTCCTCGACGCCGCCGCTTACGAGGCCCACACCGCCGCGCTGTGAGCCAACCCTGAACCTCAACTCGGGGTTGACCTCACGGGAGCGCTGCCCTAGGGTCACGACCACCTGTGTGGGCGGGTCGGAGGGTGGGTGCGAGAGTCGATGAGTGACGAGCAGGTCCCGGAGACCCCGGCTGAGATGACGTCGAATATCGAACTGGACCTCTGCCCCAGTTGCGGGCAGCCGGTCAGTCCCGACAGCAGGTTCTGCAGTTCCTGTGGCACCTCGTTGACGCCCACGGACACCGGCGTGCTGCCCCCCGTGCACGACACCGGCCCCCTGCCGGTGATGGACCCCGATCTACTCGGCGGCATGGCTCCGGGAGAGGCGGTCCTGGTCATTCAGCGGGGAGCCGCGCCGGGGACCACGGTCGAGCTGCGGGGGGACCTCGTCACCCTCGGGCGCGGCGACGACTCCACCGTGTTCCTCGACGATGTCACGGTGAGCCGGCGCCACGCGGAATTGAAGAGAGGGGACGACGGCTGGTCCCTGACCGACGCCGGCAGCCTCAACGGCTCCTACGTGAACAAGAAGAACGTCGAGAACCAGGTCCTGCAGTCCGGCGACGAGGTACAGATCGGCAAGTACCGGTTCCTGTTTCTGGAGGTGCCTCCGGTATGAGCACAGCCATGGCGGGCGGCCGGGGCTGGATGACCATCGGCGAGGTGCTCTCCCAATTGTCGCGCGAGTTCCCCGACGTCTCGATCTCGAAGATCCGCTTCCTCGAGGGGGAGGGCCTCGTCACCCCGGACCGGGCCAAATCCGGGTACCGCCGGTTCACCGACGACGACGTCGAGCAGTTGCGGCTGGTACTCGTGGCCCAACGGGACCACTATCTGCCCCTCAAGGTCATCAAGGAACACCTGGCGGCGGGCACCCTGGCGGAGATGCTGAACCCTCAAGGTGTCCCTGAGGGTCCGCCGGTGGAGTTCTCATCGCTGCAGGCCGCACCGCCTCCCGAGGTCCCCGAGCCGGACATCGACCCCGGCAGGCTGTTCCATCGGTCGGAGGCCATCGGCAGGGGCGGCGTCAGCGAGGAGGATGTCGCCGCGCTCGTCGATTCCGGGGTCATCGCCCCCGACCCCACCGGTCGGTTCAGCGGCGCCGACATCCTGCTGCTGCGGTCGTACGCCGTCCTGCGGACCTTCGGCGTCGACCAGCGGCACATGCGGCAGGCCCGCAACGCGGCGTCGCGGGAGTCCTATCTGATCGGCAACGCGGTGGGGCACCTCACGGGGCCCGAACGGGCCGACGCCACCACCCGCATGCTGGGCGCCCTCAGCGACGCCCACTACTGGCTCGTGGTCGCCGAACTGCACCGGCAGCATCCCGCCAGCGCGCCGCGCAGCAGCCGCTGAACACCTGTGGCTGCGGCCGCTACCCCGCGCTAGGGTTGGAGTGTGCAACCGTTGGATGTAGTGGGCGTCCGGCTGGAGATGCCCTCCAACCAGCCAGTGGTGCTGCTGCGTGAAGTGGGCTCCTCCCGGTACCTCCCCATCTGGATCGGCACCTCCGAGGCCACGGCGATCGCCTTCGCCCAGGAAGGGGTGGCGCCCCCCCGGCCGCTCACCCACGACCTGATCCGGGACCTCCTGGAAGCGTTCGGTGAGGACCTGACCGAAGTCCGCATCACGCACCTGGATGATGGCGTTTTCCACGCGTCGCTGATCTTCGCCTCCGGCACCGAGGTGTCGGCCCGGCCCAGCGACGCGATCGCCTTGGCGCTGCGCACCGGCAGCCCGGTACTGGCCGACGACGACCTGCTCGCCGAGGCGGGCGTGGAGATCGAGGAGACGGCGGACGAGGGACCCGGCCAGGAAGATGAGGTCGAGAAATTCCGGGAGTTCCTCGACCACGTGTCACCCGAGGACTTCGACACGTCGAGCTAGTCGGCGTGTCCCGGCGAATGTCGTTGACCTCGACATGCGCCTCCTCTAGCGTCCGGGCATAGACTGTTGGTTCGGAGAAGGAGGTGCTCATGTCCGACGACTCCGAGAACATCTCCGACGGCACGGCTTCCGCTGAGCCGGACAGGACGTCGGAGGACGTGCAGACCGCCCTCTTCGATGACCGGGACCTGCGCCCATTACCCGAGGACGTCGGATACCGGGGGCAGGTCGCGTGCAAGGCGGCCGACATCACCTACCGGCAGCTGGACTACTGGGCGCGCACGGGTCTGGTCGAACCATCCATCCGGTCAGCCACCGGCTCCGGCTCCCAGCGTCTGTACGCCTTCCAGGACATCCTCCGGCTTCGGATCGTCAAACGACTGTTGGCCACCGGAGTGTCCCTGGCCAATGTGCGGGCCGCCATCGAGCACCTCGATCTGCGCGGCGACAGCGACCTCTCCCAGATCACGCTGATGAGCGATGGCGCCAGCATTTACGAATGCCGCAACGAGGACGAGGTCATCGACCTCGTCCGGGGCGGGCAAGGCGTGTTCGGGATCGCCGTCGGCAAGGTGTGGAGCGAGGTGGAGGGCTCCTTGTCCGCCCTTCCCGGGGAAGCATCCGACGGCACCGAAGTTCGGCCGGAAGGTATGGTTGACGAGTTGGCGGAACGCCGCAACCGTCGTACCGGCTGATCACGGGAGCCCCGATGGAGCAGGAATGGGACGGCTTCGCCGCCCGCCACATCGGTCCCACCCCCGCCGATGCCCAGGTCATGTTGACCGAACTCGGTTTCGACGATCTGCCCTCCCTCATGGCTGCGGTCGTGCCCGAGGGCATCCGCGATGACCGGCTCCGGCTCCCGGATCCCGCCACCGAAGCTGACGTGTTGGCCGAGTTGCGCGGTCTCGCGGGCCGCAACCAGGTGACCCGGCCCATGATCGGCCTGGGGTACTACGGCACCGAGACCCCCGCGGTGATCCGGCGGGGGGTCTTGGAGAATCCGGCCTGGTACACCGCCTACACCCCCTACCAGCCGGAGATCTCCCAGGGCCGGCTCGAGGCACTGCTGAACTTCCAGACCATGGTCGCCGACCTGACCGGCCTGCCTGTGGCCAATGCGTCCCTGCTGGACGAACCCACGGCCGCCGCGGAGGCCATGACCCTGTTGCGGCGGGCGACGAAGTCGGACTCGCCGGTCTTCGTGGTGGACGCCGATACCCATCCGCAGACCCTCGCGGTGCTCCAGACCCGGGCCGAGCCGATCGGCATCGACCTCGACATCCGTGACGTGCGCTCCGGCGACCTGCCCGACCACGCCTTTGGGCTGCTGCTGTCGTACCCCTCGAGCCTGGGAGACATCAACGATCCGTCCGACATCGTGCGCCGGGCCAAGGAGCGGGGGATGGGGGTGGCCGTCACCACCGACCTCCTGGCGCTCACCCTGCTGCGGCCGCCGGGCGAGTTCGGCGCTGACGTCGCCGTCGGTTCCGCCCAGCGGTTCGGTGTACCGATGGGTATGGGCGGACCCCACGCGGCTTTCATGAGCGTGACGCAGGGCATGGAGCGACTGCTGCCCGGTCGGCTGGTCGGCGTCAGCGTCGACACCGAGGGGCGGCGGGCACTGCGACTGGCGCTGCAGACCCGCGAGCAGCACATCCGCCGTGACCGGGCGACGAGCAACATCTGCACCTCGCAGGTCCTGCTGGCCGTCATCGCCGGCGCTTACGCCGCCTATCACGGTCCCGCCGGACTGACCGCGATCGCGCAGCGGGCCCACTGGCACGCCCACGCCCTCGCCCAAGGCCTGCGCGCCGGCGGTCTGGCCCCGCTCCACCCCGCGTTCTTCGACACGGTGGCCTTCCTGGTCCCCGGCAAGGCCGAGGCGGTGGTCCGGGAGGCGGAGCGGCAGGGTGTCCTGCTGCGGGCGGTCGACCGGGACACCGTGTCAGTGAGCACGGACGAGATGACGACCATGTCCGATGTCATGGCCGTGTGGCATGGCGTCGCTGCCGCACTGCCCGAGTTCGGGCGTCGCCTGACCGATTTCCAGCCCGCCGGCGAACCGGACAGCGAGGCGATCCCGCCGCAGGTGCGCCGGGAGTCGGAGTTCCTCACCCACCCGGTGTTCCATCAGCACCACTCCGAGACCGAGATGCTGCGGTACCTGCGGGCGCTCGCGGACAAGGACATCGCCCTCGACCGCGCCATGATCCCGCTGGGATCCTGCACGATGAAACTCAACGCGGCCACGGCCATGGAGCCGATCACGTGGCCCGGGTTCGCTGCGCTGCACCCGTTCGCCCCCGCTCACCACACCACGGGCTACCGGGACCTGATCGCTCAGCTCGAGGCGTGGCTGGCGGAGATCACCGGCTACGACGCGGTGTCCGTGCAGCCCAACGCCGGCTCGCAGGGGGAGTTCGCGGGACTGCTGGCGATCCGGGCCTACCACCGCTCCCGCGGCGACGATCAGCGGACCGTCTGCCTCATCCCCAGCAGCGCCCACGGCACCAACGCGGCCAGTGCGGTCATGGCCGGCCTGTCGGTCGCCGTGGTGAGGTGCCGCGACAACGGTGACGTCGACATCGACCATCTCGCGGAACTCCTGGCGCAGCACGGCGACACCATAGCCGCGCTCATGATCACCTATCCGTCGACGCACGGGGTCTTCGAAGCCGACGTCAGTCGTATGTGCGAGATGGTGCACGGGGCCGGCGGCCAGGTGTACGTCGACGGTGCCAACCTCAACGCCCTCGTCGGGGTGGCCCGACCGGGCCGATTCGGGGCTGATGTCAGCCACCTCAACCTGCACAAGACCTTCACCATCCCGCATGGGGGAGGCGGCCCCGGAGTGGGTCCCGTGGCGGTGCGCGCCCACCTGGCGCCGTTCCTGCCGAACCACCCACTGCGCCCCGAGGCCGGACCGGAGGGCCGCGGCTTCCCCGACGGGGGAGTGGGCCCGGTCTCCGGGGCCCCGTGGGGCAGCGCCGGAGTGTTGCCCATCCCGTGGGCCTACGTGCGCATGATGGGCGCCGCCGGGCTGCGCCAGGCCACCGAGGTCGCCATCCTGTCGGCCAACTACGTGGCGCGGCGCCTGTCCAAGGACTACCCGGTCCTCTACACCGGACGAGAGGGCCTCGTCGCCCACGAGTGCATCCTGGACCTGCGGCCCATCACCAAGGCCACGGGCGTCACGGCTGAGGATGTCGCCAAACGGCTGATCGACTACGGGTTCCACGCGCCGACGATGTCGTTCCCCGTGGCCGGCACCCTGATGGTCGAGCCCACCGAGAGCGAGAGCCTGGCCGAGCTGGACCGGTTCTGCGATGCGATGATCGCCATCCGCGCCGAGATCGACAAGGTCGCTCAAGGGGAGTGGGACCTGGCCGACTCCCCGCTGCGCAACGCCCCGCACCCAGCCGAATCCCTGGTCGCGGACGACTGGTCGCGTCCCTACAGTCGGCGTGCCGCCGGATACCCCACGGGCCACCCCACCGCGAACAAGTACTGGCCTCCGGTGTCGCGGATCGACCAGGCCTACGGTGATCGCAACCTGGTCTGCTCCTGCCCGCCGGTGGCGCAGTTCGTCGACGACCGGTGACCGAGCCTGAGGCGATCCGGATCGGGATGATCGCCATCGTGGCGGTCCTGATCGCGGCGGTTGCCCGCAACCGGGGCTTCAATCCCTCACTGCCGGTACTGGGCGCCGGCCTGCTGTTCGGGTTCCTGCCCATCGGTCCCGAGGCGCCGGCGGATCCCGAATTCGTCCTCGTCGTGGTGCTGGCGCCGCTGGTCTTCGGCGAGGCCCTATCGAGTTCGATCATCGATCTGCGGCGGGTGTCGCGTCCGGTCATGGCTCTGGCCATCGGCCTCGTGGTCGTGGGGGCCTTCGTCGTGGGCGCGGTCGCCCACCTGATGATGCCGCAGATGCCGCTCACCGTGGCGCTGTGCCTCGGGGCCATCCTGGGGCCGACCGATGCCGTTGCGGTGGCGGCGACCGCGCGTGCCGTTTCCCTGCCTCGCCGGGTGGTGACCATCCTGGAGGGTGAGAGCCTCGTCAATGACGGCACCGCGCTCACCCTGTTGCGGGTGTGTGCCGTGGCGGCGGCTGCGGGAACGGTCACCGCCGGGGATGTCACGGTGATCCTGTTCGAGAGCATCCTGGGCGGCGTGCTGGCAGGCGTCCTCGGGGGGTTCCTCCTGGCCCTGGTGATTCGCCGGTTCCGCGACACGACCGTTGCCAACGGGATCATCCTGATCGCCCCGCTGCCGCTGTACGTTGCCGCCGAACGGCTGGAGGGGTCGGGCATCCTGGCCGTGGTCATCGCAGCGCTCATCCTGGCGCACGCCACCTCGTCGGCCATCAGCTATGCCGGCCGGTTGCAGGCCGCGATGCTGTGGCGCACCATCACGTTCCTCCTCCAGGCTGTGGCGTTCTTCCTGGTCGGCATCGACGTGCCCGCCGCGCTGGGGGCGTTGAGTACCGAGGAACTGCGCTCCCTGCTCTACATCGTGCCAGCGGTGCTCCTGACCCTCATCGTCACGCGTTTCGTGTTCGTCTTCGGGATGGCAGCGTCCACGAAGGTGCGCACCCAGGGGTCCCGGGCGTGGCTGGTGGTCGCGTGGGCCGGGACGCGAGGACCCGTTTCGGCGCTGGCCGCTTTCACGCTGCCCATGACCACCAACACGGGGGCACCGTTCCCCGGTCGGGACATGGTCATCTGCATCACGTTCTGCGTGGTCGTGCTGTCACTGCTGCTGGCGCCCACCATGGGACCGCTGGCGCGGGTGCTGCACCTGCCGCGGGAGGACGACACAGCGACGGTCCACCGGGTACAGATGTCCCTGGCCCGGGCCGCCATCGACCGCCTGGACGAGATGGAGGAGACCGCCGACCGGGCCGAGGATCCCATCCCGCGGGCGACCCTGAAGCGTCTGCGCACGAGCGCGGAGGCCCGCCTGGACCGTCTGGACGAGTTGGAGGGCGCCCCGGGGCCCGACGCGCCACCGGTGCTCGAGCGGGAGATGCGACTGAGCATGGTGCATGCCGAGCAGGAGGAACTGCTGCGCATGCGCGACGAGGAAGGGCTCCCCGACGATCTCGTCCGCAGCGTGCAGAAGGAACTCGACGTGCGCGCGCGTGCAGCCCAGGCGATGTGACCGCCGTCAGGTTCGGCCCTCCTCGTCCTGGGCACGGGTCAACTCGTCCCCCGGTGGTCGGTACCAGTCGGCCCGACGTACCGGAAGGCCCGCCGCGAGGAGATGTTGCACCACTTTCTCGTCGTCGTCGACGATCGTCGTGATGTCGAACTCGGCCAGCAACTGGCGGCAGACGGCGAGTTTCAGGTGGGGGGCGGGCCGGAAGTCCCGCCGGCCTCTCATGTGCATCACGTCGTGCGGCAGGTCCAGGGCCGCCAGCCAGTCCCGGGTGGCTCCCCGCAGGTACTCCGGCCGCCCCGTCATGTAGATGACCGTCACCCCGTCGGATGTCAGTTCCTTGACCAGGGCGACGCCGGGGGCGAGGGGCGGGTCGGCGTCGACATGCGCGAAGAATCCCCGCCAGTTCTTCGGACGCTCATCCAGGAAGTGCAGGCGGTGGGTGGGGTCGGCGAGCACACCGTCGATGTCGATGCAGGCCACGGGGGGGCGGGGCACGGCCATACGCTAACCGATGGTCCCAGTAGAGTCAGGCCATGGCTCTGGACAACGACACCGTGATGAAGACCTTCCCGCAGGTGGTGCCCATGGTGGGCACCCTCGCTCTGGAGTTCACCGAGCTGGGCACGCGCCGAGCGGTCATGGTGCTGCCGGATCAGCCGGACTACCACAATCACGTGGGGGGCCCTCATGCCGGCGCCATGTTCACGCTGGGGGAGTCCGCCTCAGGGGCGCTGGTATTCGTGAACTTCGGCGACCGGATGGGGGAGGCGACCCCCTTGGCGGTGGAGGCCACGATCCGCTATCTGAAGTTCGCCAAGGGGCCGGTCACGGCCACCGCCACCCTCGACCGGGACCCAGCCGACATCCTCGCTGAACTGGACGAGGGACGGCGTCCCGAGTTCGCCGTCGATGTCGCGATCACCACGGAGGACGGCACCCAGACGGGTTCCATGACCGTGCTGTGGACCCTCAAACCGAACCGGAAGTAGCGCCCACCGGGGGCGCGGGACCCGCACGGGACCGTCGCCAGGAGTCTGCGGTGAGCACGATCAGGGCCACCCAGACCAGGCAGAACCCGGCCCACCGGGCCGGCGGCATCGGCTCGTCGAACACCAGGACTCCGATGAGGAACTGCAGGACCGGAGTGATGTACTGCAGCAGTCCGAGAGTGACGAGAGGGATCGACGTCGCCGCTGCGCCGAAGAGCAACAGAGGCAAAGCGGTGACCACGCCGAGCGCCACCATGAGGAAGGCATGTCCCCAGCCCTGGGTGGCGAACGACGCCGAGCCGGCCGCCGTCAACCACAGGACATAGCCCAGCGCCGGCAGCATGAGGACGCCTGTTTCGAAACCGAGGCTCTCGAACGGGGGCACCCCGGCCTGCTTCTTGAACAGGCCATACAGCCCGAACGACACCGCGAGGGTCAACGCGATCCAGGGCACCTGGCCGTAGGACGCGGTGAGGACAGCCACCGCGACCAGTGCCAGCGCCACCGCCACGACCTGCGCCCGCGAGAGAGTCTCTTTCAGAACGAGAATGCCGAGGGCCACAGTCACCAGGGGGTTGATGAAGTACCCGAGTGACGCCTCTACGACCTGATTGCTCAGGACGGCGTAGACGTAGACCAGCCAGTTGATGGCGATCAGGACGGCGGCGGCGGCGAGCCGGGCGCGTTGACGACCCGTGAGGTCGCGGATCCCGCCCCAGCGCCGCATCACGAGGACGGCGACCAGGACGACGATCAGCGACCAGATGACCCGATGCGCCAGGACCTCCCCGGCCCCGGCGGGCACCAGCAACTGGAAGTAGAGCGGGAACAGGCCCCACAGCAGGTACGCCGCGGCACCGAGGATGATGCCGCGGCGTTCGTGCGTCACGCTGCGAGGTTAGTTGCCCGGGTGCCGTCGCGGCGCACCCGGGCAACGTCTGGCATCAGCCGCGGGCCGGGGTCTTCCCGCCCTTGGCCTGCCACAGCCCTCGGGGATCCTTGACGAGCAACTCCACGTTGCGGTCCTTGGCGACGCCCGGACCGCCGTGGGCGCAGGTGCCGTTGGCGCGCTTGTGGCCGTCCGTGGTGTCACAGAACTGCGGGTCGTTCGCCGCCAGGACCCGGGACAGCGACGCCATCTGGGAGTCGCTCATCTTCAGAGCGCTCGTGCCCGGCTTGGGGGCTTTCACCGAAGCAGCCGTGTTGAGGATCGTTCCGAAGATGGACAGCGTGCCGTCCCGGTTGTCCATGAACTCGACCGTGCGGCTCTGCTGCGGGAAGTCCACGTGGGACGCGGTGTTGACCTGCCAGAACCCACCGGGAACGTTTCCGCCCTTGCGGTTGAACGCCCGCACCGCGTTGTGGTGCGTGTGCCCGTTCACGTAGGCGACGACGTTCGGGTAGCGCAGCAGCAGATCCTTCACCGGCTGCTTGCCCGTCATGCCGAAGTGCAGCGGCTTCGAGTTCTGCGGATCACTGTCGCAGCCGGCCTCCATCGGGTCGGTGCAGACACCCGCCGCCTCGTCGGGAGTCGGGTTGTTGAAGGTCTCCAGGGTGTGGTGCGAGGAGATGATCAGCAGCTTGTTCTTGCCGCCGTCCCGCCTGAGCTTCCCGTTACGGACCTCGACGCTGGAGTACTTGTCCAGCTGGTCCTTCAGCCAGCGGTACTGGGGATCGTCCAGGTTCCCAGCGGAACCGCCGCCCTCAGCATTCGTGTCCAGCATGATGATGCGGAACCGGCCCTTGTTGAAGCCGTAGTAGGTGGCGTTCTGGTTGGTCGCCTTCAACTGCTGCTTGCTCACGTAGCCGAAGCCGTGCCCACGGTCGGCGCCTTCCAGCATCTGCTTGAAGCCCAACTTCGACACGTAGCGACGGTCGGGGTCCGGGGGAACCGGCTGCATCACGGTCAGGGAGTCCAGAACACCCGACAACTGTGCGGGCTCAGCCAGCCAGGAGAACACCTGGTCGCCCGGAAGACCCTTGGCGGAGTCGATGTCGATTGCCGTGTTCGGCCAGGGCTTGCTGCACCCGGTGGCGATACCGGCCACGGAGAGGATGCCGGCCACCTCGTAGCTGGCCGGCACGTTGCCTTGAACCAGGCTGTCGTGGTTGCCGCGGGTGATGTACCAGGGGAAGTCCAAGCCTTCGGACTTCATCTTCTTCTGGGCCGCGTTCATCAGGTTGGGGTAGCGGGGGAAGGCGCCGTACCCGTATTCGTCGCCGGTGGCCCCGATGTTCGGGTCCCAGAAACCCTCGTAGCGCTGGGGGATCTGACCCGGCCAGTCCTTGAAGTTCTGCACACCGGTGTACTCGCGGTTCGCGACCCGGTTGTTGAGGTCCGCGACCTCAGCATCGGTCAGCGAGCCACCCAGGGCACGGCACTTCTTCTGGTCCTCAGTGGTGATCTTGTCCCCGGAGAACGGGTCGACGGTGCCGCCCTCCAGCGTCTCGCGGAACATCTGCACCTCGTTGTGCTGGGCGCTGTCCGCAATATCTCCGGTAAGAATGGCAAAACGCAGATTGGCCCGGTTGCCCTGCCCATCGGCGACGTAACTGGTGCTGTTCGCGTTCATGTTCTCGATCGTCGAGTGGAACACGCGTACGCCCAGCGCCTCCTGCGGACGCCATGCCGCCGACGTCGGTCCCGCGATGGGGTCGATCAGCTCGAGGCGGGCGGGGGACATCTCGTCGGCGATCTGCGGGTCGGTCAACTGGCCGAAGAACGTCATACTCTCGCGGCGGGCCGCACGACCGGACTTGGCGTTCACCATGTCGGTGCGGACGTGGTACTTCTCGCCGTGGCCCTTCTTCAAGGTGACCCAGTCGGTCTTGGTGCGCTTGATCGTCTCCTGGAGAGTGGACTTGCCCTCTTGGTCGTTACCGGCCTGCGCCACCAGCGGCGTGGACACCGAGGCGGCGCACAAGCCCAGTGCGACACCTGAACTGAGCAATGATCTGACCCGCACGAGGGCCTCCTCAGAGTTGAAGGAACGCTCGCACGCTACTACTTTGCGGTGGGGTTTTGCTCCTCGTTCGGCACACTCCTGGCATCTTGCGGATCCCGGTGTTTGGCGATGAGGTAGACAAGAAACGCCACCGCGCCGACGACGAGTTGCGGCAGGAACCAGACCAGCCGCCAGATGACGTCGGCGGCGGCGGCCTCACTGCCGGTCGCCCCGAAAGCGACGAGCAGCGCGATGAGGGCCGCGTCCACAGTACCCAGGCCACCTGGGGTCAAGGGGAACGACGTGAGCAGGATGGCGGCGGAGTAGGCGGCAAAACACTCGATCAGCGTGACGCGGTCGGGCAGGGCCCCGATGCCTCCCAGCGCGAGGACGAGGATCACGAACGGCGCGACCTGCGCGGCTACGTTCGTGATCGTGAGCGCCAACCACTTGCGGGCCACCAGGTCATGCGCCGTGTCGTAGAAGCGCACGGCGCCGTCGGTGACGTCGGGCGGGACCCGGTGGACGAGCCGCCAGAGTCGGTCGACGAGCCGCTGCCCGAGTCTGCCGACCCGTTCGGCGCTGTCCCGACTGCGCAGCAGGAGGAAGATGACCACCAAGGAGGCGGTGAAGCCGATCAGCCCGATGATGGCCAACGACGTCAGTTGAGCGTTGCGTCGGCCCTCCAGGACCAGCAGGCCCACTCCAAGTGCCGGCATGCCGAGGGTGAGCAGGTAGGTCCAGACGGCGTCGGCTGACACTGCGGCCACCGACAGGAACGGAGGAACGCGGTAGCGGTTGAGAATGGCGTACTGGGTGCCGACGGCGATCGCCCCTCCGCCGGGGATCGTGTTGCTCACCAGGAAGCCAGCCTGACGCTCCACGAAGCCCTGGTGGTAACGCAGCTTCGGCACGGCCACGAGAACGGTGAGGGGGTAGATCAGGATGTTGACGATGCAGGCCAGGATGAGCAGGACGATCCAGATCGTGGGGATCTGCAGAATCTCGGCCCAGCCCTCTTCGTACTCAGCGGAGTTGGCGCGGATGAACCAATAGACCGCGGCGATGATGATCGCGCCGAGCAGGAAGCTGACGATGACGCGCAGCCACGGCACTTTGGGGGTGCTCGGCATGGCGTCGCTCATGCCCTGACCCTAGTGAGGCGGGAGTGGGCGCGGGCGACTATCCCTGTCCCACGCCCTGCAACTGGGACGCGCACTCCTGCAGGCGCGGCGCCAGCCCCGGGTTGCTGACCACTGTGTTGGCCAGGGCCGGGGCCTCCGCCAAGAGGTCCTCCGCGGTCTTGGCGAGGTCGTCCCCGGCCTTCTTGGCATTCGGCTTCCGGGCCAGCTGGTTGGCCTCGCGGACGAGTTGCTCCACCTTGGTGCAGAAGGCGTCGACCTGCGCCTGGGCGTCGGAACTCGCGCAGCCGCTGAGTCCTCCCAGCAGCAGCAGGCCACACAGGGGGGCACCCCACATCCGGGTATTCAGGAGGCTCTTCATGCCCACATCATGCCGCCTCCCGAGTGTCGAAACAGTCGCATGCGACTGTTTCGGGGAGTCGGGCCTCGGGCGGTGAGCGCCGCGGCTGGGCGTCCCGGCGAGGAGAGTGGCGACGGCGGGGGAGGGGAGTGACCCTCAGGACCAGGCGGCGAGTGCAGCGCTGGCGATCACGTCACCACTCTCGGGCACGAAGTGGCCCTCGGGCAGAAGCAGCGGAGCCGGACAGCCGCGGATGATCTCTCGCATCCGCTCCATGACCGGGGGACCCAGCACCGGGTCGTTCTCCCCGATCGCCATGAAGGTGGGGCCGTCCCACTCGGTGGCCCACCAGGCGGCCGCCGCGCGCGACACGGCCACACCGGGATCCTCGGGAGTCACGGGTACGAGTTGGGGGAAGGACCGCACGCCGGCCTTGTACTCGGGGCCGGGGTAGGGCGCGGCATAGGCTGCGGCCTCGGCTGCGGAAAGGCTCGGGGCCGCCTGCTGCATCAACTGCGCCACGTCGAGGTCCGGGGTCTGCGCCACGAACTCACGCCAGGCGAGGAAGCCCGGCCCGGGATCGGTACCCACGCCGAGACCGGTGTTCATGATCAGAAGACGTCCGACGAGCTCGGGCCGGTCGACCGGCAGGGTCAGCCCCAGCAGGCCGCCCCAGTCCTGCACCACCAAGGTGACCTCCCGGAGTCCCAGCCGGTCGACCAGGGCCAGGAGCGCGTTGCGATGGAAGTCGAACGAGTAGTCGCC
The DNA here is from genome assembly GCA_029978705.1 of Actinomycetota bacterium. Lineage (GTDB taxonomy): Bacteria > Actinomycetota > Actinomycetes > S36-B12 > CAIWTL01. The sequence goes on along the minus strand of JAPOIY010000043.1, from coordinate 3,298 downwards.
GTCGCGGATGGGCTTGTCACTGCGTCCGAAACCGAAGAAGTCGGGCGCCACCACCCGCAATCCTGCATCCAGGAAGACGGGCACCATCTTGCGGTACAGGTATCCCCACGTCGGCTCACCGTGCAGGAGCAGAACCGCCGGCGCATCCCGCGGCCCTTCGTCGAGTCGGGCCATGCGCAGGCCCTCGTAGCCGGGCAGGTCGGACTCGTAGTGGGGCTGCCACGGGAATCCGGGGAGATCGGTGAAACGGTCGTCGGGAGTACGGACAGCCTCGATGGTCACGCGGCCAGTCTGGCAGGACGGACTGCCTGCGTCATGCGGTGGCCAGCGCGAAGTTGGGGGAGTCAGGCGGCGGAGGGGTCGGGCTGGTGGACCCCGAACGTATTGCCCTCGGTGTCCCGGAAATAGCCCTGCCAGGCCATGCCGGTCAGGGCGGTCTTCGGGATGACCTCGTGCCCCCCGGCCGCCAGGATCGCGGCCGCTGTGGCGTCGAAATCAGCGACACCGATGGTGCAGACGAAGGCGGTCGGGCTGTCCCCGCCGCGCTCACCCTGGCGCTCCAGCAGGCCGCCGTTGATGCCCATCTTATCCTCAGAGCCCGTAATGACCCCCCAGTACGGCGAGCCTGTGAAGGCGCCGTAGTCCTGGAACTGCCAGCCGAAGACGGTTCCGTAGAACGTCTTGGCTCGCTCAAGGTCGTCGGCGTGGACCTCGAAGTGCACGACTCGGGACATCGGTGCCTCCCTACTGGGCCCCGTCAGCGTACGGCCCGTGCCGGGCAGGGGATAGGAGTCACGGCGCTCGCATGTTGACTTGACATAATGTCCGTTATCGGCACTGTGGGTGGGACCGGCGAGGTGAGCGGACCGGACCGGTCCATTTCCACGGTACGCCGGAAGGGAGTCCCGCGACGCGTCCCAGCGACGCGACTTGACCTCACGAAGGTGCCGAAGATTGGCGACACGCGTCCACATGTCGCGCCCATTGGTTCGAACATATGTTCGAATATGTCATGGGGATAGTGAGGATCAGATGACGGAGATGCTGAACGACTCTCAGGCAGGTTCGCCCGGCGACGGCGACTCCATGGATGTGCTGACTCGGATGCTGACCGGCGCGGGTAACTGTCCGGCGAGTGTGCGGCGGCTTGGCGAGGACCTGGTGGCGGTGTGTGGGGATCCGGTGATCGGTGACCTTGCGACAGGCGCGGGGTTGGCGGACCGGGTTACGGTCCTGGCCCGGGCTCGCACCGTCTTGGACGCGGAGGTGGCGCGCAGTCTGGTGGCCGCGGAGTCCGCTGACGTGCTGCCTCACACTCCCGCCACGCATCTGCAACGGTCCGCAGCCTGGTCGGGCGCAGACGCGTCCGCGGTGCTGGTCGCGGGCCGGTTCGCTGCCCGGCACCCCGACCTGGCGGACGTGTGGCGCTCGGGACAAGTGCCGACGGCGGTGGTGGCAGTGATCGCCCGCGGCCTGCGCGGCGTCACCGTCGACGTCGAAGCCCAGTTCTTGACTGCGGTTTTGCCGCAGTTGCCGCGGTTGTCGGTACCAGCGGTGAAGGTGCTCATGGCCCGCACCCTGGACCTGCTGTTTCCCGACGATACGGATACCCGTGAGCAGACCGACTGGGACCGCCGCAGCCTGGTGGCCACCTCCCACGGGGGGATGACGATGATCGCTGCTGACCTGCCCGGTCAGGAAGGCCATGCCGTGATGGCGGCCCTGGACGCCGTCGCTGACTCGCTTCGCGTCAGTGGGGACTTGACGACCGCGGCGCAGCGGCGCGCGGATGCGTTGGTCACCCTGATCAACCGCGCCGCCACCCTCGGACATGTACCCAACACTCGTAACGGTCTGACCGTGTCGACCACGATCACCGTCGGCGTCGCCGAAGCGGATCGCGTCGCCGCAGGGCTACCGAAACTCCCCACCACCGACCTCACCACCGACCTGTTCGCATCTCGGGATCCGCGGGCCACCGCGATCAGCAGCACTGGCGGCACCCCCGTGACGTTCGGGGATGCCGCCCTGCGGTTCGCGTTGTGCGCCGGCACGCACACCGGAGTCCTGGTCGACGATCGAGACCCTGACCAATCACGAAGTGGTGGCCCCGTGTCCACGGCGTTGGCTCGTACCCGGGTCCAGCCCCTGGCCCTGGGGCGGTCCTTCCGCCTCGCCAGCACCGCCCAACGAATAGCACTGGCGGTACGAGACGGTGGCTGCGTCCTGTGCCACCGACCCGCACCGGAATGCCAGACCCACCACATCACCGACTGGGCCCACGGCGGCCGAACCGACCTCGACCAACTCGTCCTGCTGTGCTGGACACATCATCGAGAAGTCGATCTCAACCGCTGGGCCATCACCAGAAACCCCAACACCGGGCCCGACCAACCCCACTGGCTCATCACCCCAGTACCCCGACATCAATGGCGGAAGAGACAACCGTCTGCCGCCTGAAAAGTCCGCCTGTGCGTTTCCGCTCCGCGTGGCGCATGACCCACTCGCGTCCCCACGTGCGCGCGCCTGTCACACAGCGACGTACTTGGCGAGGTGCTTCCCAGTGAGGGTGTCCGCCGCGTTGATCATCGCGGCCGGGGTTCCCTCAAAGACGAGGCGACCACCATCGTGACCCGCCCCCGGACCGAGGTCGATGATCCAGTCGGCATGTGCCATGACGGCCTGGTGGTGCTCGATCACGACCACGGACTTGCCGGAGTCCACCAGGCGATCCAGCAGGCACAGCAACTGCTGCACGTCGGCCAGGTGCAGCCCGGTGGTGGGCTCGTCGAGGACGTAGACCTCGCCCTTCTCCCCCATCTGGGTGGCCAGTTTGATGCGCTGCCGTTCACCGCCGGACAGCGTCGTCAGGGGCTGTCCCAGGGTCAGGTAACCCAGCCCGACCTCCACCAGACGATCGAGGATCCGCTCGGCCGCCGGTAGCTTCGCGTCGCCCTGTGAAAAGAACTCCTCCGCCTCCGCCACGGACATCGACAGCACTTCGCTGATGTCCCGCCCCCCGAAGCGGTAGTCGAGGACTGAGGGCTGGAAGCGCTTTCCCTCGCACTCCTCGCAGATTGTCTCGACCCCCGCCATGATCCCGAGATCGGTGTAGATGACGCCGGCTCCCTTGCACGCCGGACAGGCGCCATCGGAGTTGGCGCTGAAGAGGGCCGGCTTGACGCCATTGGCCTTGGCGAACGCCTTGCGGATCGGATCCAACAGGCCCGTGTAGGTGGCCGGATTGCTGCGGCGGGATCCGCGAATCGGAGCCTGGTCGATCGTCACCACGCCGTCC
>JAPOIY010000152.1 GCA_029978705.1 Actinomycetota bacterium | reverse complement strand
GGCCATGATCCCCCCCGCCGCGAGCGCGATCAGGAGGACCAGGGGCCACGACCCGAGGTCCGCACCCGATCCGGAGATCGGGCCGAAGGTCTGCCACTTCAGGAAGAGGGAGATGATGAACAGCAGCATGCTGACGGCGGCAGCAAGCTGCTTCTGCTCCCGCGTTATCCCGTGGAGGTCCACCGTTGCTCCTTGGACGGGTTCGGACGGGAGGATTTTCGACGCCCCATGCAGCGGTCCCTTCCTCAGGCGAGGGCGAACGGCGCGTAGTGCCCGGGCACCACGATGGCCGGTGCATGCCCCCGGATCGCCCGCCACGCGGCCAGGTGCTCGTCCCGGTTGTCCAGGCCGGCGGGCGCGGACATGTCGCGGAACCATGCGGGGTCAGGACCAAGGGTGTCCCCCACGGCAAGCAGCCGCGTGTCCACGCACTCGGCCGCCACGGCCACGTGCCCCGGGGCGTGCCCGGGAGTGTGGAACCATGAGATGCCGTCGCGGATGGTGCCGGCCGCCCCCTCCATTACCGCCACGGGGGCGTCATCGATGATCCCCCGCTGGCGCCGCGCATGCGGGGTTCCGAGCTCATCGCGGTGGACCCACAGCTCGGTGACGCCCGGCAGCTGCGGCAGGGCCGACAGGTGGTCGGAATGCAGGTGCGTCATCACCACGGTGCAGACCTCCGCCGGGTCGATCCCGCGGGCGCGGAGCGCACCATCCAGCATGTCGCCCTGCGTCTGGTACCCCGGGTCGATCACCACGGGCTCCGGACCGGTGAGCAGGACCGTGTTGGGCCAGGCGATCATCCCGGGCACGGCACCCTCGAGCCCCCGGTACGCGGCGAAGGTCCCCTCGCTGGACGCGCCGCGCGACTCGATGACCTCACCGCCCAGGAGCCCGAGGACGATCCGGTGCGCGGGCACCAGGACCTCCCACCGCCAGGGGCCGTCGGCCATTGCCTAGTGCTGCACCGGGCGCCCGGAGCCGGCGTCCGGCCGCGCGTAGCAGGGGGCCTCGAGGAAGGGAGCCACGGGGTCGGGGGACCGCCGCCGTGCCCGCTCCACGCGCACGAGGGGCGC
>JAPOIY010000147.1 GCA_029978705.1 Actinomycetota bacterium | reverse complement strand
TTGCCGTCGTCGACGTAGGTAAAGCCGGTGCCGCGGCAGCGGCAGGTCACCGGCACGCCTTCGGGTACTGGCGCCAATACCGCTCAAAGGGCGCGACGATCCAGTTGTGGCGATGCCACGACGACCAGCCGCCGTAGGCGGAGAAGTCGTAGGTGACGACGCCACGCTTGACGCGCAGGCCCCAGGGCTGCCAGCCCATGTCCTTGACCATGCGGCGCATGGCAGTGAAGGACTGGACGGGGTCGTAGATGTTGGCGGGCCAATACTTCGACCCCTGCCAGGACGGGGCGTTGAGCTGCACGATCCCGAGGTCTGGCCAGGTTGACTCACCGGGCTGGCCATTGGACTCGCGCATGGCAATCGCCCAGGCGACGCGACGCTCAATGCCGGTGAATCCGGCCTGGTCGATCCATGCCACGATGTGGTCCTTGCATGGCTTGGCCTTGACGGCTGGCGCGGGCGCCACGGTGATGCTGGCGGCGAGGGCCGCAGCTGCGAGTGGTGCGATCACGTTTCCTCCTCAGGTGGCCTGCCATACCCGGCGGCGCGCAGGAGGGCTATGGCGTCGTCAAAGCACAGGACGACAGGCCACCTGCCGACAGACGCCTCGCCCATGCCGTCGGGGCGGATCAGGCCAAGTCCGAGCACGCCGTCTTGGGCGCGCTCATCGAGCTGCCGCATGAGTGCGGGGAGATCGAGGTTGCGGCGGGCTTTGACTTCCCAGTCGATGCCGACGCAGCCGGTGATGTCGCTGCCCGCGCGTCCAGCGCCGACGGGTTCCGCGTGCGGGAATCCGTTGGCGGCCAGGTGCTCCGCGGCGACGCGCTGGGTGCGGTAGCCGCGGTGCTTGCGGGACTGGGAGCTCATGCGTTGCGGGCCTCGTGGTAGGCCAGCACGACGTCGGCGGGAATGCGCCCCCGCTTGCCGACCGGTAGGCCCTTGTCCAGCGCCCAGTCGCGGATCGCCTTCGGGGTGGGCTGAGAGGGTTCGACGAGCTCGCGGTAAGCGGGCGGGTAGGTGTCGTCGTCGTCCGCGGGGGCGTCGGTGAGGTTGATTGCCATGGTCAGGCTCCTTCGGGTGAGACCAGGCGCAGGTGTCGCCCGGCG
>JAPOIY010000144.1 GCA_029978705.1 Actinomycetota bacterium | reverse complement strand
GCGAAGAGACCCGGGGGGACCTCCGGGACTCCGAAGCGGTAGTCCGCCTCGTAGCGGGTGGACTTGGCCAGGTTCGGGTTCAGGTAGGGGTCCGCCAACAGGTCCGCCGGCCACCGGCGCTGCAGGTAGACGCGTTCGAAATCCACAAAGCCGCGCTGCCGGCTGGGCGACTCGTGATGCAGCAGGACGGCTTCGGGGGCGTACACGTTGACCAAGCCCCGCTCGCGCAGCCGCAGGCAGAAGTCGACGTCGCCGGAGTCGTTCGGCACCACCCACTCGTCCAGTCCGCCGACCTCCCGGTAGGTGGTGCGGCGTACCGCGAGGCAGGCCCCGGTGACGGCCAGGACCTCACGGGCGCGCTGCGCCAGCGCAAGCGGAGTCTCGACGGCAGGGTCCCGGGCCACGAACAGATGCCCGGTGCCCGCCTCGGCCATGCCCGCGAGCCCGGCGTGCTGGATGCGCCCATCGGGGTAGCGCAGTTGTGCCCCGACAGCGCCCACGCCCTCCTCGGCGGCCCAGCCACCCAGGACCTCCAGCCAGCCTGGGGTGAGGACCTCGGTGTCGTTGTTGAGCAGGACGACAACATCGCCGTCGGACTCCGCCACCCCGCGGTTGCACAGTCGAGCGAAGTTGAAAGGCCCCGGGGCGGGAACGACGAGGACCCGGGAGTCCTCCCGGATCCGCTCCAGAACCGCCCTGGCTCCCGGCTCGGTCGACCCGTTGTCCACCACCACCACCTGCAGGTCCGGGTATGTGGTGTGATGCAGCACGGACCGCAGGCAGGCCTCCAGCAACTCCGGCTGGTCCTTGGTGGGGATGATGACGCTGACCCGTCCGGTGAACGCGGGGGTGACGGACAGGACGCTGACGGGCTTCTCGCGGCGCTGTACGAGCACGTGGGGCACGTGACAGAAGCCGACGGCGGCGCCCACCCGGAGGGCCAGGTCGTGTCGGTCGGCGGCGTCCCCGGGGGCCCCTGCGGTCAGCAGGTCGCGGTGGTACACCGCGAGGGCGCCGACGTAGTCGCCGCTGCGCTGCAGCCGGGGCGACCAGCCGGGTTTGAAGACGGGGTCGCCGGACATCTCCCCGCCGGGGCCGATCGTGCGCTCGTCGGTGTAGAGAGCGGTGGGGGCGGTTCCGGTCAGCCGTTCTTCGAGGT
>JAPOIY010000141.1 GCA_029978705.1 Actinomycetota bacterium | reverse complement strand
GCGGCCGCTACGCTGCATCTGGGCCGTTAGCTCAGTTGGTCAGAGCAGGGGACTTTTAATCCCAAGGTCCTGGGTTCGAATCCCAGACGGCCCATCCATCCGGGTGACGCGCGACGGAACGTCGCGGGCCGACAGCACAAGGGCACGTCGGCCCCGTTTACCCCGTCGGCAAGGCCGCCACGATTTCCCCGAGGGCGGTGAAGCTGTCGGTCATCTGGAAGTTGGATGTCACGGCCACGGTCGTGTCAGCCTCGATCATGTGCGCGGCATTCGCCGTGAAGCCGTCGATCAGCCCCTCGTGGCCCCACCCCGTGCCCCGTCGTTCGACCTCGTAGCGGAAGAGCCCGAGGCCGGCGCCCGTCCAGCGGAGGTTGCCGAAGGCGGGAAGGGTACGAAGCGCCGCGATCGACTGAGGAGTCGCCGTCGTCATGAGGGCCCGACGGCGCGAGTCGAGGACGTTTCCCGCCACGAGCGCGCGCATCCAGCGGGCCACGTCCGCAGGAGTGGACACCAGGCCGCCGGCCGACCACGCAATGGTCCAGTCAGGCCCATCGGGGATCGGGATCAGCGCGAGGCCACTGCGCGCGGGGTCGCAATCTGGTTCTCCCGCGGCCCCGCACGCCACGCGGGAACCGTCGACTGTTCGGGGCCGTGCGCGGCCCTGCCAGAGATACGTATCCGTGAGCCCGAGTGGCGTGAGGAACCGCGCCTCAACCTCCTCTCCCCAGGAACGCCCGGTCACCTGCTCGGAGACCACACCGAGCATCGTGTAGTTCGTATTGCTGTAGGCCCAACTCTCTCCTGGCGCGAAAACGGGTGGGAGGCGCGCCGCGATGGAGATGAGGTCTGCCGGCTCCTGCTTCGCGCGGTACCCGGGGTCATCGGTGAAGTCGGCGATGCCGCTCGTATGGCCCAGCAGCATGCGAAGCGTGATCCGATCACCCCCCGGAAAGTCGAACCAGGTGCTGATGGGATCGTCGAGGGAAAGTCGGCGTTCCTGATCGAGTTGCAGGATGAGGGCAGCTGTGAAGGTCTTGGTGATGCTGCCGATGTGGAAGCGATCGCGCACGTCAAGTGGCCGCGCGCCGGGCGGGTCGGAGGATCCGGATGCGGCAACGCCGGGGCGACCGTCCGGCCCCACGGTCGCTGCAGCGGCAAGCCCCGGGATGGG
>JAPOIY010000088.1 GCA_029978705.1 Actinomycetota bacterium | reverse complement strand
TGCAGCCGCAGGCGCAGTTCGATGTAGCGCCGGGGGTTCTCCGCGCCGAAGATGTCGGCGAAGATCCCGTGCTGCGGGTCGTCGTAGTCCAGGAAGAGGACCAGGTCACCGAGGCAGATGAAGACGTCGCAGTCGGCGCCCGCCTCCGCCAACCCGGCGACCCCGTGATGGACGTCGGACACCACGTTGAGACGCATGACCGTCAGCCCGCGACCAGGGACAGCAGCACGGTCACGACCGCGAGGACCGCGATCACGGCGACGGTGCCACCGATGATGATGGCGGCCCGGCGCCCCCGGCCCGGCGCACCCGACAGCAGCGAGGACCGGTTGCGCCGTTCCTCCGCGGCCAGCAGCGCCACCCACGCATCCGGGTCGGTGGCCACCGGCGGGGTACTGGGCGGCGGGAGCGCGGGTGCCACCGGCGGCGGCAGCACGGGAGCCACCGGCGGCGGGAGCACGGGAGGGGTCGTGGGAGGCGGCGCGACGGGAGGAGTGGTCGGGGGCGGCAGCGCGGCGGGTCCGGGCACAGCGCTCGGGGGCGACGGTGCGGCCGCCGTGGGCGTGAAACACAGGGAACACCACGGGGCCCCCGCCGCCAGGGTCGCGCCGCACGCGGCGCACCGCTGGGTCACCACAGCCCCGTCCCGGGCACCCGGTCTCCCTCCATCTCCCGCTTCCAGGACCACACGGACCGTTTCCAGCGCAGGGCCTGGCGGCGGCGCAACCGGTCGGCGGCCCGCCGTCCCCGCGGGGAGTCGGTCAGGACGCGGGCCGTGCTCGTGTCACCCACCGTGGGGTCGGCCCGCAGGTAGTAGTGCACGATGGCCCCGTCCCCGAAGGGCTCGAGCCACACCTCGCACGACCCGACCAGGGCGCCGGTCACCGACCAGCGGATGCCCTGCTCGCCCCGGTCCATGAAGATGTCGAGGGTCAGATCCGGCCACCACACCCGCCACCGCCGTTGTTCCGCGAGGGCGGCGGCGAGGGCCGCGGGCGGCGCGACGATGAAGGTCTCGTCCACCAGGTCGACCACGGGCATGGACCCATGGTGCCGCATGCCCGGCGCGCCCCGCAGGCCAGGTTCGCGGGTGTGGCGGAGCCGGCGCGGCCACCGGGGTGCGTACGATCCCTGCTAACCGACAGGAGTCCACCCATGCAGGAGTTCAGCGAGCCCGCCCTGGTGTCCGTGCCGACCGAGGGCAACCTGACCGACCATCTGCTGGCGAACGAACGCAGCGCCGGCACGACGGCAGCCATCGCCCTGCCGGACGGGGACGGGTGGCGCGACCTGGACTACCGCCAGTTCGCCGACCGGGTGCGGGCCGTCGCCAAGGGCATCGTGGCCAGCGGGGTCGAGGTGGGCGACCGGGTGGGGATCATGGGCCGCACGAGTTTCGAGTGGACCCTCTTCGACTACGCCCTGTGGTACGCGGGAGCGGTCCCGGTGCCCATCTACGAGACCTCCAGCGCGGAGCAGGTCGAGTGGATCCTGAGCGACTCCGGTGCGGTCGGAGTGGTCCTGGAGTCCGCCCGGCACCGGGAGGTCTTCGAGCAGGTGGCCGGGAGCCTGCCGGCGGTGACCCGCGTGTGGGTCCTGGACGACGGCGCCGCCGACGAGCTGGCCCGTGCGGAGGCCGAGGTCCCCGACGCGGATCTCGAGGCGCGGCGCAGCGCGGTGGGACCGGACGACGTCTGCACCATCATCTACACGTCGGGGACGACGGGCCGGCCCAAGGGCTGCACGCTGACCCACGGCAACTTCATGTTCGAGGTGGACGCGGTGATCGCCGGCGCGCCCGAGGTGTTCGCCCCCGGCCAGTCGACGTTGCTGTTCCTCCCCCTCGCCCACGTCTTCGGCCGTGTCATCGAGATCGCGTGCATCCGGGGACGCGTGCGCCTGGGCCACTCGGCGGACGTCGCCAACCTCTTGCCCAACCTGGCGTCCTTCCAGCCCACCTTCCTGCTCAGCGTGCCCCGCGTGTTCGAGAAGGTCTTCAACGGGGCGCAGGCCAAGGCGGAGGCGGCGGGCAAGGGGTCGATCTTCAACACCGCCGCCCAGACCGCCGTCGCCTACAGCCGCTCGCTGGACGACGGGGGGCCCAGTCTCGTACTGCGCGTCAAACACACCGTGTTCGACCGGCTCGTCTACCGGAAACTGCGGGCGGCGATGGGCGGCCGGGTCCGGCACTCGGTGTCGGGCGGAGCGGCGTTGGGGGACCGCCTGGGCCACTTCTTCCGCGGGATCGGCGTGACCATCCTCGAGGGGTACGGCCTGACCGAGACGGCCGCCGCCAGCACGGTCAACCGGCCCGACGGGATCACCATCGGATCGGTGGGGCGGCCGATCCCGGGTACGTCGGTGCGCATCGCCGCGGACGGCGAGATCCTGCTGCGCGGGCCGCATATCTTCCGCGGCTACTGGAACAACGACGCCGCCACCCGCGAGGCCATCGAGCCCGACGGCTGGTTCCACTCCGGGGACATCGGCCGGATCGACGAGGACGGCTTCCTGCACATCACGGGGCGCAAGAAGGAGCTGCTCGTCACCGCGGGGGGCAAGAACGTGGCCCCGGCCGTGCTGGAGGACCGGCTGCGCGCCCATCCGTTGGTGAGCCAGTGCATGGTCGTCGGCGACGGCAAGCCGTACATCGCGTGCCTGGTGACGCTGGACGGGGAGTCCCTGCCGGTCTGGCTGGAGAACAACGGGAAGTCCCCCGACACGCCCGTCGCCGACCTGGTCGACGACCCGGCGGTCGTGGCGGAGATTCAGGGGGCGGTGGACCAGGCCAACAAGGCGGTGTCGAAGGCCGAGTCGATCCGTAAGTTCACGATCCTGCCGGTGGACTGGACCGAGGAGGGCGGCCAGTTGACCCCGTCGCTGAAACTGAAACGCAACGTGGTGATGGCGGAGTTCGGGGACGACGTGGCGGCGCTGTACTCCTGACGACCCCTGACGCCCGGCCTCCCGGCCCGGGTCCCCCGACCTCGCGGCCCAGGTCCCGCGG
>JAPOIY010000138.1 GCA_029978705.1 Actinomycetota bacterium | reverse complement strand
GTGGCCGAGGAGACCGCGGTCACCGTGATGTTCCCCGACAACCCCGAAGCCCGCGCCTCGGTGGAGCGCTACCTGTCGGTCCTCAAAGCGGCCTTCGAATCCGTCGCCGAACGAGGCCACTGGCGCAAAGCCGCCTAAGACTGCGCGGCCCCGAGGATCCGGCCCCGCCGCCGGGTGTAGCCCCTACTGCACCCCGTGGCGGGGCCGGATGTATTTCCGGCCCTGCCGGTTAAGCTCGCCGGGTGTCCAGCAAGCGCCGCATCGACGTGCGGCTCGCGACGCAGATACTGCTGTTCCAGCTGGCGGTGATCGCGCTCACCCTCGGGATCGCCTACGGGCTCTTGGCCGTGCTCTACCACAGCCGCCTGATCAACGAGTACGGCAACCGCTGTCTGGCCATCGCCCAGGTGGTGGCCGCGGCTCCCGCGGTACGGTCCGACGTCGCGAGTTACAGCGACGCGACCCCCGCGCCCGGCGATTTGGCGGGGGGCCCGCTCCAGCGACTCGCCACCCAGGTTCGCCAGGGCACCGGTGTGCTGTTCGTGGTGATCACCAACAACCGCGGCATCCGGTTGAGCCACCCCAACACCGCCGAGCTCGGTAAACCGGTCAGCACGGACCCGTCGGTGGCGCTGTCGGGCAAAGAGGAGGTCGTCGAGCAGACGGGCACCCTCGGGCCCTCCATCCGCGCGAAGGTGCCGATCCTGGCCCCGGACTCGACCCAGGTCGCCGGCACGGTCAGCGTAGGGATGTCCACGTCGTCGGTGTACGGCCTGCTGCGCAGCGAGCAACGCCTCGCCGCGCTGACGGGTGGTCCGGCGCTGCTGACCGGTGTGGCGCTGTCGGTGCTGCTGGCCCGACGCTGGCGCAAGCAGACCCTGGACCTCCAGCCCCCCGAGATGACCGAGTTGGTTCGCACCCAGGAAGCGGTGCTGCACGGCATCGGCGAGGGTGTGCTCGCCACCGACACCGACGGCAGGACGACATTCGTCAACGATGAGGCCTGCCGGCTGCTCGAGATCGGCTCCGCGACAGGTGCGCCCGCCGACGAGATCGGCCTGACGCCCCGGGTCCTGGAAGTCCTGCGGTCCTGTGACCCGACCCCGACGCTGGCCACGGTTGGGGAACGGGTCCTGGTCGTGTCGGCCCGGCCGGTGTCGCGGGAGGGTCGCGAACTGGGGACCGTCCTGGTCGTGCGGGACCGCACCGACGTCGAACTGCTGACCCGCCAATTGGATGCGGTGAAGTTGATGAGCACCGTGCTGCGCGC
>JAPOIY010000069.1 GCA_029978705.1 Actinomycetota bacterium | reverse complement strand
GTTCCTGCGAGCCCCAACCCGCTCGACGACCTCCATTACGACCCGAACTCCGGCCAGTGGTGGATCCGCAACGCGTGGGGCGACTACGCCCAGATCAATTCCGACCGTGTCCGCACGCACCTGACGGAGCACGGCGTCTCGCACGTCAAGGACCAGACCGGATCCTCTGACCTCGACCGCGAACTCCTGCGCCGCACCCGCGACACCCGGATACGCTACGCCGGCTGCGTCGCCGGCCACCAGGCGGGCCTCTACGACAAGGTCCTCGTCACCGAGTCCGTCGCCGTGCTCCCGGCCGTCCCCGGCGACTCAACCCGCATCCAGACCTACCTCTACAACCTCCTCGACCGGAACGACGACCAGTACTGGCGCCTCATCTTCTGGCTCGCGCTCCGCCGGCAGGCCGTCCTGACGGGCACCTGGAGAGCATCGCAGGCCCTGGCGCTGGTAGGTCCCGCCGCGTGCGGCAAGTCCTTCGTGCAGGCACAGGTTATCACACGCCTGCTCGGTGGCCGCATAGCAAAGCCTTACCGCTACATGAGCGGCGCCACCGAGTTCAACGGCGACCTGTTCGCCTCTGAGCACCTGTGCATCTCCGACGAGGCCCCCGGCCGCGACATCCATTCCCGGCGCTCCCTCGGCTCCCACATCAAATCCATGCTGTTCGACATCGACCAGTCCTGCCACCCGAAGAACCGCCAGGCCGTCACCCTCCGCCCCATCTGGGCCATGTCTATCTCCCTCAACGACGAGCCAGAGAACCTCCAAGTCCTCCCGCCCCTCGACCCGTCCCTGATGGACAAGCTCATCATCCTCCGCTGCGTCCGCCACGTCCTCCCTTGGCCCGGCCCCGAGATCGAGGTCCTCCGCGAGATCATCGACACCGAACTCTCCGCCTTCGCCCACTACCTCGACGGCCTGACCGTCCCAGAGCACCTGGTCGAACCCCGCTGCGGCCTCAAGTCCTACCAGCACCCGGCCATCCTCGAGGAGCTCATGCAGCTGTCCCCAGAGCACCAGCTGATCGGCCTCATCGACACCGTGATCTTCGAGAACGAGTTCCTCACCTGGAGAGGAACGGCCGCCGACCTGGAAACCGCTCTCCGTGATTCCAAGTACTCCCGCGAGGCCGACCGCCTCTTCCGCTTCAACACCGCCTGCGGCGTCTACCTCGCGCGCCTGCATGAACAGGACCCGGAGCGGTTCAAGAAGACCAAGTCCAAGGGCAAGGTCACCTGGGCGGTTTCGCCGCCGAAGAAATCCGACGTGCTCGATTGACACCCACGTGCAGGGTAGTAGGGTCTCGCTGTGAGTAGATACCTCCACAAATACCTCATGCGCCTGCGCCCCGGCCAGGTCATCAACCGCACCGCCAACATCCCTGCCGTCTGGGATCAAGCAGTCGCGCTTGCCAAGCAGATGCCGCACCTGGACGTCAACGGAAACCGCATCATGCGGAAGGAAGAACCCGCAGAGCCAAAACTCGTCATCTCCTCTATGGAGTGGTCGATTGTTCTTCCAGCACCTGGAAGATACACCCTGCACGAACTCTGGATTCACCAACCAGAGCCGCGCAGCGAGTTCTTCTCCTTCGCCTCGTCGTTCGGACTCTACGCAAAGCGCAATACGCATCTGGTTCAGAAGAAGAAGTCCAGAGGCTGCGTGAAATGGGTCGTTCTGTAAACGGGGTAGGGGACCTGTTGAGGATGCGTGAAGAGTTCGAGGGGGGTTCCATACCCCGTTTGGGTCCCTGGTTTTCAGGGGCTCGCGAAAGAAAAGTAGGAGGGGGGGATAGAGAGTGCAAGGGGGGTCGGTAGTATTCTTGCTGGAGCCGGAGCGGAGCTGCCGCTGGAGACCGACCGCCACGGATCCGGCACCGCTTTGGTTGGAACCATCAATGTTTACTTTACCTCTATCCCCCTAACTAACCCTACTACCTTTTGTTCCAGAAGAGCTGAAAGTGAGGAGGTCAAACGGGGTATGGAGATCGGCGTTCCCCCTCAACCGAGCCCCCACCCCCTAAACGGCATCCCCCACCCCCGTCCAGAGAGCGGTTTATGGCGGTTTGGAAAATGGCCTAGGTATTGGGGAGGGGGTCCCACGTTGACCGGTCACGGCGGCGGCCCCCGTCCCCCCGTACCCCGTGGGGACGGTCCGGGCCCAAAGGAATCCCTTAGCGCGCCCGCGCCCGCGGTCGGCCGGGGCGTCGTCGGGCAGGGGCGCGGTCGGTCGGTTCCACCCCGTGCTGGCACCGTCGGCCGGGTCGGGTCGGGTCGGGGTCGGCGCTCCGGCGTGCTAGCACCGGGTCCGGCTCAGGCCGGGAGGTCCGGCGGGGGGAGCGGGGCGGCAGGGCTCACGTCGAGGGTCGGGGCGGAGGGGCGCTTGCCACCAGCTGCGGCCGGTCGGCGGGGGATCCCGAGGAGGTCAATCAGCTGGTCCTGCACGGTGACCATGGCCCGGGCGGCGGCGATCCTGTTCTCGGCAGGTGCGGTGACGTCCTCGATGAGGTCCGCCATCCGTTCGGCTGAACGCCGCAGGCGCAATACCATCTGTCCCGGTAGAGTTGCTCGAGCAATCCCGACAACCGCCTGACTCCGCGCCGCTCTCCGGGTGAGCGCCCGAGGGTCCGTCCCGGTAACCCGGTTTTCCAATGCTGGCATGACTGACAATGCCTGACGCCGGGCCTTCCGCGCAAGGGCCCGAAAAAACCTTCGCGGGAGGGCTTGACACGCAAACCGCTTTCTGCGATCGTGCCGTCCCGCAGATGAAAAACGAAACGAAACACCGACTGAAGGCGATCGCGATTGGGCTCCTGATTGCGGCCGCGATCGTGATCCAAGGCCTCCTCGAAACCAACCCCAACCATTGACCCCCATGACCTACGAAACCATGACGGTGCAGGACCTCCGCGCGGAGGCCCGGAAACGCAACATTGCCCCCGGCACGATCATCGCCGGCGCATCCAAGGCGACCTTGATCCAAGGCCTGACCTCGGGCACGTGGCCGGCCTCGGCCGCGACCGATCCAGCTGCGCAAATCACGGCCGCGCTGCTGGCCATGATGCCGGCCCCGGGGCTGGACGAGGACCGGGTGCGCGCGATCGTCCGGGAAGAGATTCCGGCGCCGCGCCAGCTGACCGTTACGGTCGGCGGCCGGGAGCCGGTGACGCTCGACCGCCAGCATGAGCGGTTTCCGCTGCTGCTGAGCGCCGCCGCCGCCGGCGTGCACGTCCTGCTGGTCGGGCCGGCCGGCACCGGGAAGACCTCGGCAGCTGCGGCCACGGCCCGGGCCCTCGGGATCCCGTTCGAAGCGGTCAGCGTCGGGCCCCAGACCAGCAAGGCGGATCTCCTCGGGTTCATCGACGCCGGCGGCACGTACCACGACACGCCGCTCGTCCGGGCCTTCCGGGATGGCGGCCTGTTCCTGATCGACGAGCTCGACGCCGGGCACCCGGGCGTGCTCACGACGCTCAACGCCGCGCTGGCCGGCGACTGGCTCAGCACGCCGGCCGGGATGATCGCCCGGCACGCCGGGTTCCGGTGCGTGGCCAGCGCCAACACGTGGGGATCCGGAGCCTCCCGCGAATACGTGGGCAGGAATCCGCTCGACGCCGCGACGCTCGACCGGTTCGCGGCCGTGTTCTGGCCGATCGACGAGGGCCTTGAAGCGGCCATGGTCGGCGTGCCGGCGCCGGCCCGGGAGTTCGACGTGCTGGCAGGCGGCACGCTGGATCCGGCGGCGTGGCTCGCCCGGGTGCGATCGGTCCGGGCCGAGGTCGAGCGGCAGCAGGTGCGCGCGGTGATCTCGCCCCGGGCGGCCAAGGCCGGCGTGGCGCTGTTTGGCGCCGGTTGGGGGCGGCAATGGGTCGAAGAGTCGATCCTCTGGCGCGGAATGCCGGCGGACGCCCGGGCCCGGGTGGAAGGGGGCGCCAAGTGAACGCCGTGACGTGGGAGACCTTCGGGCCCGGCCGGTACGTGGCCCGGTGCGAGACGGCCGCGCAATTCCTCAACCCGCCGCCCCGGCGGTCGGCGTGCCGAGAATCCGAATACGTGGGCGAGGCAGACTGGCGCGGGTCGGCCACGTACGTCGAGGCGGACGCCGTGATCCGGGCCGGATGGCCCGAGGGCGCCCGGGCGGCGGCGGCCATGGCCGCGAAGCTCGACGGCGTGCTGGCGGCGGCCGCTCAGCGGGAGACCTTCCAAACGGCGTGGGACGTGGCCGGGGATGACGCGGACGTGGGGCGGTTCCTATCGGGGGAGCCTGAGTGCATGGCGGCCAGTCTGCCGGTGACGGTCGATGGGGCCGGTTCGGCCGTTGTCCGGTTCGCGGTGAAGGGGGGCGGATCCGCGACCGTGTCCGGCGAGACGTTCACCCGGGCGGCGGTCCTGATCGGGGCGGCGGTCGATCGGATGGAGTCGGCCGGCAAGCGGGTCGAGGTCTGGGTGTACTACTCCGCGAAGTTCGGCGGGATCCTCTGCGAGACGTGGCACCTGCTGAAGCGGCCCGAAGAGGCGCTCGACCTGCCGCGCTTGTGCGCTGGCCTGAGCCCGGCGGCCTTCCGGCGGGTTGGCTGGCGCTGGCGGGAGTCCCGGCCGGAATTGAAGGAATCCCACGGCTACGGGATCTCGCAGGTCTCGGAGATCCCCCCGGAGCCGGGCGAGGTTAGGCTCGACGCCGTGCAGGTCGGCCGAGTGCCGGCCGGGGGCGAGGCGGACTGGCTCCGGCAGGTCGGCGCCTGACCAGCGCCGGGGCGCCCCTGCGGGGGCGCTCAACGCTGGCCAGAACGGCCGCACGGTCCCGGGCCGATCCCGGGTGACAGGAAGGAAGGAAACCATGAGACAGGAACAGGAACAGGAACAGGACGGCGGGGGCGACCCGAGGCACGTGCGCGCCCGGGTGCTGCGCATCGACCCAGCGGCGCGGACCGTCACGCCGGCCGAGGACAGCTGGATGACGGCGCTGGAATGGATCGGCGCTGACCTGCCGGAGCGCGTCGGGTGCGGGTCCGGGGTGGACCTCTGGATTGACGAGGAAGGGATGCTGAAGGACGGCGCGGACCATTGGATCCTCGGCGGCGACCAGATGATCGCCGGCCGGGGCGTGCTCGTCGGGGGCGTCGGGGGCGAGTGGGGCGACCTGCCGATCCCGGCCGAGGTGGCCACCGGGGCGGTGTCGTGGATTCCCGCCGCGTTCCATGGTCGCGCGCAGGAAATCGCCGACGGGATGCGGCCGGTGGCGGTGGCGTGGGACGCCGAGGGGATGGCGCAGCTGGCGAAGATGCAGGAGGAGCGCGCCGGCTGGATCGAGATGCTGGCGGTGGCGTCGGAGCCAGCGACCCTGACGGCGGACTGACCCGGCGGGGCCCGGCGTGACAGGCGGGGCCCCTGCGGATCGGTCGGCCAGTAACCGACGGACCAGAAGGAAAACATGACGACAGAAACATGGCGGTTTGAGCGGTCCACGATGACCGTGCGGGACGGGGCGAATCATTGCCTGTTCTCCGCGAAGACGTTCGCCAGCGGCGGGACGTTCGATGCAGCGCGGTCGGCCGATGCCGAGCGGCTGCTGGCATTGGCTGCGGCGGCTCCGGAGTTGTTGGCGGCGCTGGAAGGGCTGGTCAACGACTGGGAGCGTGTGACGGGGCGATCTCTGCCCGACGACCATGAGGCTCATGCTGCGATCTCCAAGGCGAAGGGAGGTGCCCTGTGACCCCAAAAGACCTGCACGCCGCCCTGACGGCCTACGAAAAGGGCCGCAGCGACGGCCTGACCCGAGGCGTCTACGCCAACCCCTATCGGGGCAAGGCCGGGCCGCAGGGGTCGGCATACAAGGCCGGTTTCGACCGGGGCCTGACGCAGTACTGTGAGGCCGAGCATCTGGACGAGGAGGCCGTGCCGCTCACGTCTTCCCATGCGTTCAACGTCGCCTTTGCGGCGTCTCAGCTGGCCGCGCGGATCGAGCGTGCTGGCACGGTGAATATGTCGGAGCGCATCGCAGCTGCGGCCATCGGAGTCGCTGACGCGGAGGCCGAGGGCGAGGGCGTGAACTGGGACGAGGTCAACTATGACGAGACGCTGGACCGGATCGCCATCCTTGTGGAGGCATCGCAGAAGGTCTTTGGGCGCATCGATGAAGACCTGCTTGAGAACCTGCGCCGGGATGCGGCCGAGGCTGTGCGGACGGAGGTGCCCCGTGCCTGACCTGACGATTGAGCGCGGCCGGGGCGCGACCTATTCGACGGACCGCTGGACGGTGTACGAGCATGGGACTTACGAGCGCGGTTCCGTGCTGGAAGGCCAGAGCCGGCGGGTCTGGCTGGATGACTTCGCCACCCTCGACGAGGCCCGCGCGGCCTACCCGGATGCGGACGTGATCGATGGGACGACCTATCGGCCGCAGTCGTTGAACCACCTGCCGGGGGAGGACCTGTGAGAACGATCAAGGGCGTGTCCATCGACCCGTTTGCCAAGACGATGCGATTGGTGTCGATCCCGAGGGATGTCCGCGAGGTGAAGCGCCTGTGTGGCGCGGAACTGCTCGAGGTGTTCCAGTCACCGAACGGGTCCGTCGAGCTCTGGGTCGATGAAATGGGCCAGCTGCGCGACGATCCGGGCTGGTGGATGGCGTCGTGGAAGCAGCTGCTCGCCGGGCGATGCTTCGTCTGCCGGCCCGGGTTCCGCAGCCTGACGGCTCCTGACATGGGGTACATCGCCCGTTGGATCCGGCCGGGCATGACCCAGTCGCTGCAACAGATTCGCCACCTGAACCGTGCGCGGATCGTCACCGGAGCCGAAGAGTTCCGGGAATGGTCCCGGGATTGGCGAGACCAAGCGACCATGACCGAGATGTTGTTCCTTGCGACTGAGCCAGCGGCACCCGTACAGTAAACGCATTATGAAAGCCGAACTGTTGGCCGCCTTGATCGCGGTCGAATCTGGCGGTGACGATCTGGCGCGGGGGCGCCATGGGGAGCTTGGCGCTCTCCAGGTACGCCCCTGCGTGGTCGCGGACGTGAACCGATTGGCTGGAGGTCGGTATCGGTGGTCGCAGATGACCAACCGAACGGAGGCTGTGACTGTTTGCAAGTTGTACCTCCGGATCTGGGGTGGGCGAATCGGCCGGCCTCCGACTGACAGGGACTTGGCGATGATCTGGCATCACGGACCGAACGGCTGGAAGCGGCCGCCCGGGACGTATTGGAGGCGGGTGCGGGCGAAGATGCAGACCTGACCCGGAGCACGGTGGTCGGCGCGTCCGGCCATCCTCTCCGCGCCAGTAACGCGGGAATGAATATGGAAAACGAAAATCAACCGAACGACGAGGCGCCGCTGGTGCCTCCCGCAGTCAGTCATGCAGCTTCAGCCCTTGGCCGGAGGGGCCGGGGCCGGCCGAAGACCATCACCGAGGAGGAGCGCCAGCGTCGCTCCGAGGCGATGCAGTCGATCAACGCGCGCAGGACGGTCAAGGTGCAGGGCATCGTGGTGAACGGGCCGCGCGGCAACACGACGGTGCAGCAGGCGGTGAAGCCGCAGCTGGTCGAACCGGTCACGAACCCGGCGATCGTCGAGTCCATCAGGCGATCCGCGCAGAACCCGCCGCCGTTCCCGCGCGTGGCACGGGTGGAAGGGAGGCGCCCGTGAACCGGAAGGTGACCATCGAGATCGAGGACGCCGAGGGTTGGTTCC
>JAPOIY010000094.1 GCA_029978705.1 Actinomycetota bacterium | reverse complement strand
GGGGGCCCGCCCCCCGTCCCCCCGCGCCCCCCCTCCCCGGCGCCCCCCGGCTGGGGGGGCGGCGGGGGGGCCCCCCCCCCGCCGCTCACCGCGAAGGACCCCCGATGCCGGACCCCACCTCACGACCTGATCCGGCGACTGCGGACGACTGGATGACCAGCGGCAACGGGCACCCGAAGCGCTGGGCGATCCTCGGGGTGCTGGTGGTGAGTCTGCTGGTCGTCGTCCTCGACAACACGGTGCTCAACATCGCGCTGCCCACCATTCAGAAGGACCTAGGGGCCAGTCAGAGTCAGTTGGTCTGGGCGATCGACTCCTACATTCTGGTGTTCGCCGCGCTGCTGTTCACGTGGGGCGTCCTGGGAGACCGCTACGGGCGCAAGCGGGTGCTGATCATCGGGTTGGTGATCTTCGGGTGCGCCAGCGCCCTGTCCGCCTTCGCCATGAGCCCGCAGTGGCTGATCGGCAGCCGCGCGCTGATGGGGATCGGCGGCGCCGCCGTCATGCCCGTCACCCTGGCCATCATCACCGTGGTCTTTCCGCCCCATGAGCGCGGCCGGGCGATCGGCGCGTGGGCCGGCGCGGTGGGCGCCGCGGTCGCGCTGGGTCCCGTGCTGGGTGGCCTGCTGCTGGAGCATCCCGACTGGTCCAGCTGGCTGACCGGCAACGACTGGGGATCGGTCTTCCTGATCAATGTGCCCATCGTCATCATCGGGATCATCGGGATCCTGCGGGTCGTGCCGGAGAGCCGCAACCCCCACCCGCAGGCCCTCGACCTCGTCGGGCTGGTCCTGTCGTTCGTTGGCCTGGTGTCCCTCGTCTACGGCATCATCCACGCATCGTCGGTGGGCTCGTGGGTCGACGTCTGGGTGATCGGCCCGATCGTGGCGGGAGTCGTGATCCTGATTGCCTTCCTCTGGTACGAGAGCCGCAGCGACCACAAGTCCTTCGACGTCACCCTGTTCCGCAACCGCGGCTACGCCGTCAGCCTGGCGGCGGTGAGCCTGGCGTTCTTCGCCCTGATGGGCATCACCTTCACGCTGCCGTTCTACTTCCAGATCCTGCGCGGCTACTCCACGCTGCAGGCGGGGATGGCCTTCCTCCCGTTCGCCATCGGTCAGCTGATCGCGGCTCCCCGCAGCGCCAAGACCGTCGAACGGTTCGGGTACCGCGCGGTGATGACGGGAGGGCTGGTCGTCGTCGCCATCGCGCTGGTGGGCCTGACCCAACTGCAGATGGACAGCAACATCTGGCTGGTCCTGGTCGGATTCTTCCTGTTCGGCTTCGGCATGGGCAACGTGGTCGCGCCGGCCACCTCCGTCATGCAGAACGCGTTGCCGCTGGCCCGCGCGGGCGCGGGTTCGGCGGTGCAGAACACCGTGCGGCAGGTGTCCGGCGCGCTCGGCGTCGCTGTCGTCGGCACCGTGCTCGGCACGCAGTACGCCAAGAACGTCGCCCCGGTCTTCGCCTCCTTGCCCCCACAGTTCCCGGCTGGGGAGGCGGAACAGTCCGTCGTGGCGACCCAGGGCATCCTGGTGGCGGTCGAGCAGCAGGGGCAGGTCCCCGCAGGTGTCGTCGCCACGGTGCGGGCCGGTGCCTTCGACGCCTTCCTCAACGCCTCCCACATCACGATGATCCTGAGCGCCTGCGTGGTCGTGATCGCGGCGCTCGTCGTGGGCTTCCTCCTGCCCCGGATCGAGCCACCCGGCAAGGGGGACAGCAGCCCGCCCGACACCTGGAGCGAGGATGGCGAGGCGACGGAGGAGGCAATCGCCGCCGAGCAGCACCTTGCGCCTGAGGCGGCGTCAGACGCCGCGCTCCCGCCACCGGCTGGTGATCGGTAGCCGCCGGTCGCGGCCGAACGCCTTGAGGCTGACCTTCGGGCCCGGGGGGTACTGGCGGCGCTTGTACTCCGCGAGGTCCGTCATCCGCAGCACCCGCTCCACGAGGTGCGGGTCGAAGCCGGCCGCCACCAGGTAGTCCGCGCCGCGGTCCAGTTCCACGTAGTGGTCCAGCAGTCGGTCCAGCAGGGCGTAGTCGGGCAGCGAGTCGCTGTCCAACTGCCCGGGGCGCAGTTCGGCGCTGGGGGGTTTCTCGATGCTGGACGCCGGGATGGGTTCCGGGGCGCCCCGGACCGCCGCCACCCGGTTGCGCCACCGCGACAGGTCCCAGACCTCGGACTTGGGCAGGTCCTTGATGGGGGCGAACCCCCCGACGGCATCGCCGTAGATGGTCGAGTACCCCACGGCCAGTTCCGTCTTGTTCCCCGTCG
The DNA here is from genome assembly GCA_029978705.1 of Actinomycetota bacterium. GTDB lineage: Bacteria > Actinomycetota > Actinomycetes > S36-B12 > CAIWTL01. Next base: position 343 of record JAPOIY010000094.1, on the reverse strand, counting down.
CCAGGACCAGGTGCCCCTCGGCGTTGCTGAGTCCCATGAGCGTGACGCCGCGCACCCGCGCCTGCAGGTTCTCCTCGGCCAGCCCGATCAGGTGCAGCGAGTCCTGGAACGCCTGCACCATCGGGGCGATCGGCACAGTCCGGAACGACAACCCGGTACGTTCGGCGGTCAGGGCCGCGTCACTGCGGGAATGCTCGGAGGAGTAGACGCTCGGCAGGGACACCCCGTGCACGTTGGCAGCACCGATGGCGTCGCACGCGATGGCCGCGACCAGGGCCGAGTCGATGCCACCCGACAGGCCGAGGATCACCGAGGCGAACCCGTTCTTGCGCACGTAGTCGCG
>JAPOIY010000074.1 GCA_029978705.1 Actinomycetota bacterium | reverse complement strand
GAGCGCACCCACCTGCGGGGCGTCGGCTACTCGTGAGGCAGAGAACTCCCGCAAACCCGTAGACCTCCCTCTCCCGGACCGCAGTCGTGCCCCGCACGGGGCAGGTTTGCGGTCTTCACTTCAGGGCGGAGGACACGACGTCGCGGGCTTCCGCTTGGATGCGGGCCAAGTGGTCGGGGCCCTGGAAGGACTCGGCGTAGATCTTGTACACGTCCTCAGTGCCGGACGGTCGCGCGGCGAACCAGCCATTCTCCGCCACCACCTTCAGACCGCCGATCGGAGCGTCGTTGCCGGGGGCGCGCGTCAACGTCGCCGTGATCGGCTCCCCCGCCAACTCTGTGGCCGACACCTGCTCCGGCGACAGGGCCTTCAGCTTCGCCTTCTGCTCCCGCGTCGCCGGGGCGTCCACCCGGGCATACACCGGGTCACCGTGCTCCTCGGTCAGCGCCCGGTAGTGCTGCGACGGCGACTTCCCCGTCGTCGCCAGGATCTCGGAGGCCAGCAGCGCCAGGATCAGACCGTCCTTGTCCGTGGTCCACACCGACCCGTCGAGGCGCAGGAACGACGCCCCCGCCGACTCCTCGCCGCCGAAGGCGATGGTGCCGTCGATCAGGCCGGGGACGAACCACTTGAAGCCCACCGGCACCTCGACCAGCCGCCGCCCCAGCGAGGCCACCACCCGGTCGATCATCGACGAGCTCACGACCGTCTTGCCCACCGCCGCCGCCGCCGGCCAGCCCGCGCGGTTGCGGTACAGGTAGTCGATCGCGACGCTCAGGAAGTGGTTGGGATTCATCAGGCCGCCGTCGGGGGTCACGATCCCGTGCCGGTCGGAGTCCGCGTCGTTGCCGGTGGCGATGTCGTACTGGTCGCGCTTGTCGATCAGCGACGCCATCGCTGACGGGCTCGAGCAGTCCATGCGGATCTTGCCATCCCAGTCCAGGGTCATGAACCGCCACGTCGCATCCACGGTGGGGTTGACCACGGTCAGGTCCAGATCGAACCGGTCCGCGATCGCCCCCCAGTAGTCGACCGACGCACCCCCCAGCGGGTCCGCACCGATCCGCACCCCCGCTGACCGGATGGCGTCGATGTTCACCACGTTCGGCAGGTCACCCACGTACCGGTCCAGGTAGTCGTACTCCCGGGTCGTGTCCGCGGTGCGGGCGCGGGCGAAGGGCACCCGGCGCACGCCGTCCAACCCCTTGCGCAGGTAGTCATTGGCGCGGTCCTGGATCCAGCCCGTGATCTCTGCGCCGGCGGGCCCCCCGTCCGGCGGGTTGTACTTGAAGCCCCCGTCGCGCGGCGGGTTGTGCGACGGGGTCACCACCACTCCGTCGGCCCGGCCCGGGTCGCCCTCGCCGCGCCCGCGGTTGAACGTCAGAATCGCGTGGGACACCGCAGGCGTGGGGGTGTAGGCCTCTCGGGCGTCGATCATCACCGTCACGTCGTTGGCGGCGAACACCTCCAACGCCGTCGTCCATGCCGGCTCGCTGAGGCCATGGGTGTCGCGGCCCATGAACAGCGGACCCCCGATCCCCTCGCCCGACCGGTAGTCGCAGATCGCCTGACTGGTCGCGGCGATGTGGTCGTCGTTGAACGCCCCGTCGAACGCCGACCCGCGGTGCCCGGATGTCCCGAACGCCACCTGCTGGGCGGGATCGGAGACGTCGGGATGCAGGGAGTAGTAGGCGGTCACCAGGGCCGCCACGTCTACGAGATCGTCGGTGGTCGCGAGCGTGCCGGCTCGATCAGTGCTCATCGGGACTCCCGGGTCGGATGCGGCCCCATCCTTCCCACCCGTCCACCGGGATGCGACCCGGGAGGAGTCACGGCGAGGTAACGAGGCGGCATCGCCCGCCCCGTGCCCGGTCGGGGTCACCCGGCGGTGTCCTATCGTGCGAAGACCGTCCGACCCGCTGGAGGCAGGCATGCTGCGCAGGCTGCGGGCCGCCACCACGGCGGCCGGGCTGGCGGCTGTGCTGATTGCCGGGATGTCGGGGTGCGGCGCCCCCACCGAGCCCGACACGGCCCCCGCCGGGACGGACATCCGCACCGGCCGGGACCCCGCGGAACCCTTCACCATCGCCGCCACCGACCTGGGCATCCACAGTTTCACGACCAAACCCGAGGTGCCGACGGGGTCGATCCGGCTCAACTGCTACCCGGGCTGGAGCGCCGTCAACCCCGTCAAGGGCGAGTACGACTGGGCCGAGTTCGACCGGATCGTGGCCCAGGCGGAGGAGTGGGGCTTCACCGACATCCTGTTCGTCTTCTGCGCGACGCCCGACTGGGCCGGGACTCCCGTGGCGCAGCCCGACGTCGCGGTGTTCGGCCCCGGCAGCGCCCAACCCCCTGCGGACATGAACGACTACGCCGCGTTCGTCCGGGCCGTGGTGGAGCGCTACCAGGGCCGCATCGACGGCTACGAGGTCTGGAACGAACCCAGCAGTGAGCAGTTCTTCACCGGTACGCCGCAGCAGATGGGGGAGATGACGCAGATCCTCGACGACACCGTCGAGCAGGTCGATCCCGCGGCGTATGTGCTGTCGGCGGGCTTCCAGACCCACCTGCCCGACGTGTACGACGAGTTCATCCCTCAGTACTTCGAGGACCTGAAGAGCCGCAACTGGCCGGTCGATGGTGTCTCGGCGCACTTCTACCCCGTCATGGAGGGCACCCCCGCCACCCGCGCGCAGCAGATGGAGCAGGTCCTGCACGACATGGAGCGGTTCGGCGCCCCTTCCGACATCGCGCTGTGGGACACCGAGGTCAACTTCAACGTGAACGCCCCCGGCGGTGCCCCGGCGGGCCGGATCAGCGGCTCCCAGGCTGCTGCCTGGACCGCCCAGGCGTACCTCGACGGCTGGCGGCTGGGGGTGCGGCGGACGTACTGGTACCTGTGGTCGGCGGACTACTACGGGTTCCCCGGCATCCAGATGCGGCCCGGCGACGCCGCCACCCAGGCGCTGACCGTGCTCGGCAGCTGGGTGATCGGTACGGAATTCGTAGGATGCGCCGGGAACGCCGAGGCGCAGACGTGCACCTTCCGCAAATCCGATGGAACCGATTTCCGCATCTCCTGGTCCAATGCACGGGAAGGCACCACTGTCCCCGTTCCGGCGGGCAGCCAGGTGTGTCCCGTGGACGGGTCGCCCTGTAGGTCGCAATCAGGTGACGTCACTTTGGGCTCGCTGCCCGTCCGGATAGGCTAGGGACTTCGTACCTGGAGTGGGGCGAGGGGAAATGAGGAGTAGAGGCATGTCAAGGCGCGCAGTACTGGCCGGCATGACCGCCGTCGGAGTGGGGGCCACCTTGGTGCTGGCGCCCGCGATGGCCGAGGCGGGTCAGAAGATCACCAAGCAGTCCTTCGGGATGCATTCGTTCGCCCAGGCGCCGTTCACCGGCCAGGGCGACAAGCCGCTGGGCAGCCTGCGGATGAACATGTGGCCCAACTGGCGGCAGTTGAACCCCGCCCAGGGGACCTACAACTGGCCGGTGATGGACGGAACGATCGCGCAGGCGAAGTCCTGGGGCTACCAGGATCTGCTGTACGTGTTCGGCAACACCCCGCAGTGGGCGGGCAAGAACCCGGTGCCGGACCCCAGCCGCGAACTGGAGACGGGCAACACCGCCCCGCCCGCCAAGATGAAGTACTTCAAGAACTTCGCCACCAAGATGGTGAAGAAGTACGGCGACGACATCGACTCGTGGCAGGTCTGGAACGAGATCACCAGCCCGCAGTTCTGGCAGGGCAGCGCCCAGCAGATGGCGAAGATGACCCAGATCCTGAACAAGGTCGTCAACAAGTACGACAAGAGCGCCAACGTGGTGTCCGGCAGCGTCCAGACCCACCGCATGGACTACTACAGCAAGATCGCGCCGCAGTACTTCAAGGCCCTGAAGTCCAAGGGCTGGCCGGTCGACGTGGCCGCCGGCCACTTCTACCCCGCCATGTACGGCGGTCCGGACAAGCGCATCGCCCAGATCAAGATGTTCCAGCGCGACCTGCAGGCGGCGAAGATGCCCAAGCGCGTGGACATGTGGGACACCGAGGCCAACTTCTGGACCACGGTCGGCGCCTGGAAGGGCAACCCGCCCATGGGCCGCGTCACCGGCAAGAAGGCCGCGACCTGGGTCGCGCGCAACTACCTCGACACGTGGCGCACCGGCCTGAAGCGCTCCTACTGGTACATGTGGACCGAGGGCTCCCAGGACCTGGCGTTCCCGGGCATCCAGATGCGCACCGACACCCCGTGGTCCCGAGTGGCGTACACCAACATGTACGACTGGACGGTGGGCTCGAAGTACAAGGGCTACACGACCAAGGGCAACCTGGTGACCTGCAACTTCAGCAAGGGCGGTAAGTCCTTCATGATCGCGTTCACCAACGGCGGCAAGGCAACGGTCAAGTTCTCCGGGACGAAGTCCGTGACCCCCGTCTTCCAGGGCGGCACCGTGACCGCCAAGGGCTCGACCAAGGTCGGCAAACTCCCGGTTCGTATCGGGTGAGCGCCGGCGCTTGGCGCCGCTCAGCACTGGGGCGGGGAGTCGACGTCCTCCGACGGGCGACTCCCCGCCTTCAGCGTCTCTACGCCCAGTTGCCCGCCTCCGCCGGGCTGGCCCCGGACGCGACGGCAGCTGCCCACGAGGAGCGTCTGCTGCGGTACTACCGACACTTGGCCGACCATGTGCCGGCCCTGCCACTGCAGCCGACCTTCTCCCTGGTCGTGACCGACGAGGCACCGGACCCCGACCTCCTGGCCGAGACTCTGGCCAGCCTGCGCCTGCAGGTGTATCCGCGGTGGCAGGCATGTGTGCCGGAAGGTGTTGCGACCCCACCCGGAATCCCGGTAACGCGCCACGCCGGCGATCCCCGGGGCCATACCACCGGGGACTACGTGATCCACCTCGATCCCGGGGACCGGCTGTACCCCTCGGCGCTAGCGGAGCTGGTCCGGGCGATCGACCTCGAAGAACGGCTGACGGGAACCGCCCCCGCCGCCCTCTACACCGACGAGCGCACGATCGGCCCCGGCGGGGAGATGTCCGGCGACCCCGTCTTCAAACCCGGCTGGTCGCCCCGCCTGCAGCGCAGCGGCGACTACGTGGGCGCCCTCGCGGTGTACCACCGCGACCTGCTGACCGGAGCGGTCCCCGGGGACGCCGCCGACCG
>JAPOIY010000096.1 GCA_029978705.1 Actinomycetota bacterium | reverse complement strand
GCCGGCCTTGAGGAAGCGCAGCGGGTTGTAGATGTCCTCCTGGCGGCTCCACAGCCCGTCGCCGGCGTAGGTGACGATGGTGATGTTGGTGGCGCTGATGACGGTGCCGTCGCCGGGGTCGCGCATGAGGTTGTCCAGCTCGACGATCACCCGGCCGGTGTCGGGGTCGGCGACCGACCACAGCGTGGGGAAAGCGGGCATGTGGCTGCCGGGGAAGGTGGTCATGGTGCGATAGATCCAGTCGCGCACCTGTTCTCGGCCCTTCATGGTGCCCAGCGCGTGCTCGATGTAGTCCACGTCGGGGGTGTAGTGCGCCACCCAGGCGTCCCAGTCGCGGGTGGCGGCCGCCGCGGCGGTGGTGGCCTCGAACTCGGCGAAGGCGTCGATCAGCTCGGCGCGGGAGAAACGGGCCACGATCACCAAACTAGGACACAATGGGCTCATGAGCGAGCACAAGAGAGCGATCCTGGCCGGCGGCTGCTTCTGGGGCATGCAGGACCTGATCCGCCGTCAGCCCGGGGTGATCGCGACCCGCGTGGGCTACACCGGCGGGCGCAACGACCATCCCACCTACCGCAACCACCCCGGCCACGCCGAGGCCATCGAGATCGTCTACGACCCGGCGGTGACCGACTTCCGGGCGCTGCTGGAGTTCTTCTTCCAGATCCACGACCCCACGACCAAGGATCGGCAGGGCAACGACGTGGGCAGCAGCTACCGCTCGGCGATCTTCTACCTCGACGACGAGCAGCGCCGGGTCGCGGCCGACACCATCGCCGACGTGAACGCCTCGGGGCTGTGGCCCGGGCCGGTGGTGACCGAGGTGACCCCGGCGGCGGAGTTCTGGGACGCCGAGCCCGAGCATCAGGACTATCTGCTGCGCTTCCCGGGCGGCTACACCTGCCACTACCCGCGGCCGGGGTGGACGCTGCCCCACCGCGCCCAGGTCTAGTCCGGGGCGCGCCAGGCCAGGTTCGGGAACCGGGCGTACCCGCGGTCGGTGGTGATCCAGGTCGCGCCGTTCTCGATGGCCAGCGCCGCGTGGTAGGCGTCGGGCACATCGTTGGCGGTCGCGGAGACCGCCCGGCACAGGTCGGCGAAGATCTCCCAGTGCTTCGCGCCGGGGCGCAGCGGGACCGCCGCCGGTGCCGATCGCACGGCGTGGCAGAAGTCCAGCACCTCGCTGGTGGCGCTGGGCTGGCGGTAGACCCGGTGATTGGTGGCCAGCCGCAGCACCCCGGACAGCACGAGGTCGCTGACCCCGACCGGTTCGGGACCGGTCATGGCGCGCTGGAGCCATTCGGCGTGGCGGGGGTGCTCGGCGCTGTCGCGGCGGAAGGCGTACAGCAGCACGTTGACGTCAGGGCAGAGCACGGTCGGTGTTGTCGCCCAGCAGTTCGGCGAGGGCCTCCCGGTCCTCGAGGTTTACCCCGGGCTGAAGGCCGCCGGCGCCGGCGGTGGGGAAGGTCCACGGCTGGCCCGCTGTCGGAGTGGCCTCCCGCCGCAGCAGGACCCGCAGGGCGTCGTCGACCACCGCGCCGATCGAACGGTGCGTGCGGGCGGCGAGCACCTTGGCCTCGGCGAGCAGGTCGTCGGAGATGTTCAGGGTCGTGCGCACGCCTCATCATAACATCAGCTGGTAGCATCGTGATGCATGTTTGCCACTGATACTTGTTGTGCCTTTTCAACAGTGCGGGTGGTGTATTACCCTGTTCGCTGGAGGCCCGTAATCCAGCGATGGACCCGATGCGGGTGGCCCAGCGCCGTGCACTACTGTTAGGGCGACTGTTTTCCGGGTTTGAGGAGTGAGAGCATGCGTGTCGTCGCCTTCGCGCCAGCACTGAGCGCCAACGAGGAAGATGCCGGCGGGGTCAGCATCAAGGGCTTCCCGATGACCAGCTGCTACGTCAGCGAGTTCCCCTCCCAGGTCACCGTCCCGGTGGTGGTCGCGGTGTGCGCGCTGGGCGGCGAGGACTACGACCCGGCCCGGGTGATCATCGCCACCTCCCCCGACGGCGAGCGGGTCGGCAGCCTGGAGTTCGGCTGGCACTGGCACGACAACCCCCCCACCCCGGTCAAATACCGGGTGTTCGCCCAGTACCTGCCGATGCGGGCGCCGGCGGCCGGGGTGTACACCATCGGGCTCTACGACAGCCTGGAGTCGACCCAGTCCGACGTTCTCTTCCCGCTTCCCGTCCTGAAGTCCAACCCCCTCATGCAGACCCGGATCACCTGACATACCCGCCGAGGAGCCCTGATGACCGAGAGCCCGCGCGCCGATGTGGTTGCCCAGCAGTACCAGAAGTGGACCTACCCCGAGCCGATCCAGAACCTCGAGACCTGGCTGACCAGCAACTGGCAGTGGTTCGACCCCAGCCACGCCCACCGGATCCTGTGGCCCGACCGGCCGCTGAAGTCCGACCTGGACATCCTGATCGCCGGCTGCGGCACCAACCAG
>JAPOIY010000109.1 GCA_029978705.1 Actinomycetota bacterium | reverse complement strand
GTGGCTGCAGCGTCACGGCGTGACGATCTGGGACGAGTGGGCCTCGCCGACAGGGGATCTGGGTCCGGTCTACGGCGTGCAGTGGCGGTCCTGGCCCACGCCGTCCGGCGAGCACATCGACCAGATCAGCGCCGCCCTGGAGCAACTGCGCACCGACCCGGACTCCCGGCGCATCATCGTGTCGGCATGGAACGTCGGGCAGATCCCGCAGATGGCGCTGCCGCCGTGCCACGCCTTCTTCCAGTTCTATGTCGCCGACGGACGGTTGAGCTGTCAGCTCTACCAGCGCAGCGCCGACCTTTTCCTCGGCGTGCCGTTCAACATCGCCAGTTACGCGCTGCTCACCCACATGATGGCGGCCCAGGCCGGCCTCGGGGTGGGCGACTTCGTCTGGACAGGTGGCGACTGCCACATCTACGACAACCACATTGAGCAGGTCACGACACAGCTGGGCCGAGACCCAAGGCCGTACCCGGAACTCGTTCTGGCGCCGCGGGACTCGATCTTCGACTACACCTACGACGACATCGAGATCCGCAACTACAACCCGCACCCGGCGATCTCCGCACCCGTCGCGGTCTAGGTACCGGTATGTCGGTGGCGTTGATCTGGGCGCAGTCGCAGTCCGGGATCATCGGTCGCGGCGGCGCCATACCCTGGCACGTCCCCGAGGATCTGGTGCGGTTCAAGGAACTGACCATGGGACACACCGTGGTGATGGGCCGGCGCACCTGGGAGTCGTTACCGGCGCGGTTCCGTCCGCTCCCGGGCCGGCGCAACGTGGTCATCAGCCGCAACCCGGGATACCGGGCCGACGGCGCCGATGTCGCCGGGAGCCTGGATGTCGCACTGGACGACGGCGGGCAGACCTGGGTGATCGGCGGCGCCGAGATCTACCATCTCGCGCTGCCGGTCGCGACACGATGCGAGGTCACCGTGGTGGATGCCGATCTGAACCCGCAGGACGACGACACGCTCGCGCCGGTGCTCGACGAGTCGTGGATCGGCACCGCCGGGCCCTGGCAGGACAGCACGTCGGGGTTGCGCTACCGCTTTTACCGCTACCTGCGGGCGTGAGAACTGCAACCGCCTCCGACGATCGTGCGGATTCCCACCTGACGCGCGGGCGAGGTGCAGGAATACGCACACTCGACGCCCGGCCATGCCCATCCCAGTTGCCACGGGCATCACTGAACCCCGGCCCGACGACGATGCGGGACGCGAGTCCCGAGGAGGAGTCGGGCACGTCCGGACCGGGCGGCAGCGGGTAACCTAAGGGCCCGTGAGCACCAGCGGATTCGACCCCGGGGCACGGCTGGGCACGGTGCTGACCGCCATGGTGACGCCGTTCGCCCCGGACGGGTCGGTGGACACCGCGACCGCGGCCCGGCTGGCCACCCGGCTGGTGGACTCCGGATGCGACGGGCTGGTGGTCTCCGGCACCACCGGGGAGTCGCCCACGACCACCGATGCCGAGAAGCTGACCCTGCTGCGCGCCGTGCTCGAGGCCGTCGGGGACCGCGCCCGGATCATCGCCGGAGCCGGAACCTACGACACCGCCCACAGCGTGCATCTGGCGAAGGCCTGCGCAGCCGAGGGGGCGCACGGTCTGCTCATCGTCACCCCGTACTACTCACGGCCGCCGCAGAGCGGTCTGGTCGCGCACTTCCGCGCCGTCGCAGACGCCACGGATCTTCCCGTCGTCCTCTACGACATCCCGCCGCGGTCGATGATCCCCATCGAGTGGGACACGTTGCGGACCCTGTCGGCCCATCCG
>JAPOIY010000064.1 GCA_029978705.1 Actinomycetota bacterium | reverse complement strand
GGCGCGGCGCCAGGCGCGCGCGGCGACGGCGGCGCGGGTGCGCCGGGGCACCCGCGCCCGGCGCTGGAAGACCTCGTAGTCGATGGCGGTGACCTCGTCGGCGATCCCGCAGTACAGCTGCCGGGCGGTGGCGATGCAGTCGCGGGTCGCCGGGTGCAGGAGCCCGATCGAAGGGGCCGCCGCGTCCGACAGCCGATGCACATGAGCGACCTGGGCGGCGAGCGCGGCCCGCACGTCCGGCGTCACGACCCGGCGCCGCAGTCGGTCGGGGTCCACCCCATGGGCGGCGAGTTCGTCGAGGGGGAGGTAGATGCGGCCGCGGTCCAGGTCCTCGCCGACGTCGCGGATGAAGTTGGCCAGCTGGAAGGCCTCGCCCAGCCGCATGGCGCCGGCGCGGGCCGCCGCGGGGTCGCTGGGCTCGAGGATGGGCAGCATCTGCAGGCCGATGACCGCAGCCGACCCGTAGATGTACTGCTGCAGGTCCGCCCACGTCGCGTAATGGTCGACCGTGAGGTCCATGGCCATCGAGTCCAGGAACGCGTCGAACGTGTCGCGGGGGATGTCCCAGCGCCGCGCGGTGTCGAGGACCGCGCCGACCACGGGCACATCCGTCGTCCCGGACCGCCAGGCACCGGAGAAGGCGGCACTCAGGTCGGCCAGGCGCCGCGCCCGGCCCGCGGTCCCGTCGGCCGCCGGGGCGTCCACGATCTCGTCGGCGTAGCGGGCGAACCCGTACAGGGCATGGACGAACGGGCGTTTCGGGGGCGGCAGCAGGAGGGTGGCGAGGTAGTAGGTCTTGCCGTGCCGGGCGTTCAGGGTCCGGCACTGTCGGTACGCGGTGACGAGATCCGGCTCGGTGATCCCCGCTGCCGCCAACTCCCTGCGCATCGTGGCCAGTCTGTCATGCGTCCGGAGGGAATCGTCGCGGAACCACTGCCGCGGCGGCGGCGCCCGTGCCACGATGCCGTCGACGAGGGAGGAGCGGCCGGATGGTCGGAACGGATGGACCGGCGGGACTGCTTTCCGCCCTGCGCGACGGCGGCGTGGGCCGTATCGGTGACGACGACGCCGGCGACCTGGAGTCGTGGGCGGCGGCGGAGGAGCGCGCGTACCTCGTCCTGGACACCCAGGACTGTGCCACCGAGCGGGACCTGTGCGCTGCCTTTGGCAGCGCCTTCGACCTGCCCGACGACGAACCCCGCGAATGGGATGCCATCGACGAGTGTCTGGGGGACTACGACGTCGCCCCGGCCCGCGGCCTGGTCGTCCTGTGGACCGGATGGGACGGACTGGACGAGGACACTGACCATGTCGTGCCGGTCGGGGTCGACGCCCTGGCGACGGCGGCGACGGCATGGGCCGCGGAAGGCCGACCGTGGACGGTGCTGGTGTGCGGCGACGGACCGTCGTGGGACCTGCCCTGGTGGGGGGGCGGCGCGGCCCCCTGGGAGGCCGCGGAGACCGACGGGGGAGACGAGGACTGGGACGAGGAGGACCCGGAACCGGAACTGAGCGACGCCGACATGGCGCAGTTCGAGGACTCGGAACTGTCGTCCTGGTGACGTCAGACGACGATCACCGACTCCTGGGCCCGTCGCCGCTCCTCGGGGGAGTCGGGGTGCAGTCCGTGCGAGCCGGGATCCTTGAGCACCAGACGGCGCTCCCGGGGGCTGGCCAGCAGGATCAGCGCCACGATGGCCAAGGCGAACGCGATCGCCACGAGGTCCGTCAGCTCGAACAGCGTGTCGGCGGTGGCGCTGGACTCGGCCATGCCGTGCACGGCGAACGCCGCCGTCAGCAGGATGGTCAGGCGCAATTGGCCCTCCGTCAGCCCCGTGACGGCGAACAGGGGCAGCACCCACAGCAGGTACCAGGGCTGGATCACCGGCCCCAGCAGCACCACCGCCCCGAACGCCAGCGCGCAGCCGCGGACGGCGCTGCGGCCCTGTGGCCGCAGACACAGGTAGGCCACGATGAGCAGCGACGCCGTCAGCCCGATCACCCGGCAGACCGTGACGGCCGCGTCGTTGGTCTCGGTCACCCCCAGCGCCTGCAGCAGCCCCCCGATGATCATTCCCAGGGCCGTCGGTGGTGACAGCCACGTCTTGACCTCGCCGGGTGCGGACAGGGACGAGACCCAGCCCAACCCGGTCCCCGTGAGCAGGGACGTGGCCGCGAAGGCGAGGCCGGCGGCGACTGTGACGGCGACCCAGTTGCCGACCCGGCGGGCGAAGGTGGCCACGGTGCCGGCGCGGATGAGGCCCACGAACGGCAGCGCCAGCAGCGCGATGGGTTTCACGGACGCCGCGACCCCGACGATGCCGGCGCCCCACAGGGCGTAGCCCCGGCCGGCCACGGCGAGCCCCGCCAGCAGCAGGCCCGTCATGAGGGCGTCGTTGTGGGCCCCCGCCACGAAGTGCATGATCACCAGCGGGTTGGCCACGGACAGCCACAGCGCTTTGGCCTGGCTGATGCCGTGCTGCCGGGCGAGCACCGGGACCGCCCACACCATGAGCGCCAGGCCCACCAGGGCCACCAGGCGGAACGCGATCGCACCCAGGTAGGCCTGGTCGCCGCTGAACGCGGCCACGCCGCGCGCCAGCAGCAGGAAGAAGGGTCCGTAGGGGGTGGGGGTCTCCCCCCACATCGGGTCGGCGCCGAACGTGAACCAGCCCGGGAGCACCGCGACCCCGGTCGTGTAGGGGTCGAAGCCCTCCAGCAGCAGGCGCCCCTGGCCGAAGTAGCTGTACACGTCGCGACTGAACAGGGGTGGGGTGAACAGCAGCGGCAGCGACCACAGCCCGACCAGGGCGGCGATCCGCAGGCTGTCCCAGCGGCGTCCCGACATCAGGTCGTACCCGACCACCAGCCACGTCTGCAGCAGGATCGCCACCCCGACGAAGATCATCAGGCGGGACAGGACCAGTCCGGCGGACGTGTCCCGCAGGACGTCGACGAGGGGCCAGCCGTGCACGACCGTCTCCAGCGGCAGCCAGCCCACCCCGAACGCCCCCACCCCGATCAGGGCGGTGCCGAGGAAGCCGGGGAGCGCGTACCGGGCCAGGAACTCGGGCCACGGGTCGGCAGCGACGCTGACGGATCCACTGGCCACCGCCGAATCCTATCGGCGTGCCGTCCCCGCATCCGCCGTCACCCGCGGCAGTTGCCCGACGACCCGTTCGGCCGCCAGGCGTCCGGACACCAGCACCATGGGGACCCCGACCCCGGGGCGGGTGCCGGAGCCGGTGAACACGACGTTCTCGCCCCACAGGTTGCCCGGCCGGAACGGCCCGGTCTGCCAGAAGGTGTGGGCCGCGGCGAACGGCGCGCCGGCCGCCATACCGCGGGCCTCCCAGTCCGCGGGCGTGGTCAGATGCTCAACCTCGATGCCGTCCCCGAACCCGCTGTAGCCGCGCTCCTCCAGCACTCGCACCATCTCGTCGCGATAGCGGGTGCGGTGCCGGCTCCAGTCGATGCCCGCCGTGGCGTTCGGGGTCGGGAACAGCACGTAGTAGGCGTGCCGCCCGGCGGGGGCCAGGCCGGGGTCGTCGCGGTTGAGGTGCGTGACCATGAGGCTGGGGTCGCTCATCAGGCGTTTGCGGTCGATGAGCTCGGCGAAGGTGCCGCGCCACGACGCCCCGAAGTGGATGTTGTGGTGGGCGGTGGCGGGGTAGTGCCGGTCCGACCCCACCAACAGGACGGCGGCGGAGGGGGAGTACCGCAGGCGTCGGATCGACCACGGGTCGCGCCCCAGGAGGTCGCGGTGCGCCACCGGCAGATCGGTGTTGACGACCACCACATCGGCGGGGGTCCGCTCCCCGGACTCGGTGATGACGGCCGTGGCCCGCCGTCCGGTCCGCTCGATCGTGCGCACGGTTGTGCCGTAGCGCAGCGTGACGCCGTGTTTGGCGGCGGCGCCCGCCATGGCCACCGGGATCTCGTGCATGCCGCCGCGCGGCACCGAGACCCCCGCGACGGAATCCATGTAGGAGATCACCCCGTAGATGGCCAGCGCGGTGAAGGGGGAGACGCCGGCGTACATCGCCTGGAACGACAGCGACCGGATGGTGCGCGGGTCCGACAGGTACTGCCGGACCTTGCCGTCGAGTCGGCGGAAACCGCCCATCCGCACCAGGCGCAGCAGGTTGGGCGTGAGCAGGTCCCACGGCCGGTCGGTGTTGCGGTCGATGAAGTCGCCGTACTCCGCGCGGTACAGCTCGGTGAGGAAGTCCACGTACCGCAGGTACCCGGCGGCCTCGTCGGGGCCGATGACCGCCTCGATCTCCGCAGCCATGCGCGCCGGGTCGGAGTGCACGTCCAGGCGGGAGCCGTCCGGGTAGTAGGTGCGGTAGATGGGGTCCAGCGGCATGAGGTCGAGCCAGTCCGGCAGGGACTCCCCGACGGCGGCGAGCGCGTCGCCCACCAGCTCCGGCATCGTGAGCACCGTGGGGCCGGTGTCGAACGTGTAGCCGGCGTCGACGAGGCGGCCCGCGCGGCCGCCCGGGATCTCCTCGCGCTCCAGGACGGTCACCGACCGGCCCGCGCCCGCCAGGTGCAGGGCCGCGGACAATCCCCCCAGTCCCGCTCCCACCACCACCACCCGCTCGCTGGGGCCACTGACCGTGCGCATGAGATGTCCTCCGATCAGGAGACCCGGCGCGTGGCCGCGCCGATGAGGGCGTCGAGCACCGCCGCCGCCTCGGGGTCCAGGGGGGCGGCGGCCAGAGCGGTGCGGGCCGTGGCAGCGTAGTCCGTGATCATCTGCTCGACCTGCTGCCGCGCGGTGGTGGTGTCGAGGAGGTGGCGCAGGCGCGGCACGTCGTGGGCGGAGGCCGGGTCGAGCCCGTCGGCCAGCTCCGCGCGCAGGTCCGGTGGCAGGTCGGTGAGGGCGAGCGCGACGAGGACGGTCCGTTTGCCCTCCCGCAGGTCGTCGCCGGCCGGCTTGCCCGTCTCCCGCGGGTCGCCGTAGACGCCGAGCAGGTCGTCGCGCAGTTGGAACGCGACCCCGAGGGACAGGCCGTACTCCCGCAGCGCGGCGGTCACCGCCGGGTCGGCGGCGGCCATGGCGGCTCCGAGGTGCAGCGGCCGCTCGATGGTGTACTTCGCGGACTTGTACTGCGCCACCCGCAGGGCCGGGGCCACGGCCGTGTTGCGGCGCGCCTGTTCCAGCACGTCCAGGTACTGGCCGGCCATCAGTTCCGTGCGCATGACGTCGTACACCTGTTTCCCGCGGCGCAGCGCCGGGTCCGGCAGCCCGCTGCCGAGCAGCAGCTCGTCGGCCCACGACAGGCACAGGTCACCCACGAGCACCGCCGCCGCCGCCCCGAAGTCGGCGGGGTCACCGGCCCAGTCGGCGTGGTCGTGCAGGGCGGCGAACTGCCGGTGCATCGCGGGCCGCCCGCGGCGGGAGTCGCTGCGGTCCATCACGTCGTCGTGGATCAGGGCGCACGCCTGCAGGAACTCCAGGGCCGCCGCCGCGGCGATCACCTCCTCGCCGTCGGCGCCCCCCGCGGCGCGCCACCCCCAGTACAGGAACATCGCCCGCAGCCTCTTGCCGCCGGCGAGGAACTCCGTCAGTGGGTCGACCATGGCGCCGACCTCGGGGCCGATGTCGTCGAGCAGCGGACGCTGTTGCGCCAGGAACTCGTTCACCCGTTTGCCGACGCGGTCGCGCACCTGGGCGACGTCCCACGGCTGAGTGATCTCCACGCTCCGAGCCTAGGCCCGGGGCCCCCATCCACAAATCGGCCCCCGGCGCCACGGGTATTGCCCGCGGCGTGGGTGAAGTACCCTGCCAGGGTGACCCGACTCGACCGTGCGCCGTCGCTGAGCGACGTCCTGCGCGCCGGGGAACGCTCCTTCTCCTTCGAGTTCTTCCCACCCAAGACGGATGCCGGCGAGCACCAGCTGTGGCAGACGGTGCGCGAACTCGAGGCGCTGCACCCCACGTTCGTGTCGGTGACCTACGGCGCCGGCGGCAGCACCCGCGACCGGACCGTGCGCCTGACGCGGGCCATTCGACAGGACACCACGGTCGTGCCCGTGGCGCACCTGACGTGTGTGGCGGCGTCCCGCGACGACCTGCGCTCAGTCGTGGCCGAGTACGCGGACGCGGGGATCGCCGACGTCCTGGCGCTGCGCGGCGACCCGCCTGGCGGGCCCGGCGGCGAATGGGTCCCGCACGAGGAGGGTCTCGACCACGCGGTCGACCTCGTCGCGCTGCTGAAGGACCTCGGCAACTTCACCGTCGGCGTGGCGGCCTTCCCGGAGGGGCACCCCGAGGCGAGCGGGCTGGACCAGGACGTCGCCGTGTTGCGGGCGAAGCAGGACGCGGGCGCGGACTACGCGGTCACGCAGTTCTTCTTCGACGCCGCCGACTACTTCCGGCTGCGCGACCGGGCTACTGCGGCGGGGGTCCGGATCCCGATCATCCCCGGCATCATGCCCGTGACCAATGTGCGCCAGATCGAACGTTTCGCGCAGCTGTCCGGGGCGGAGTTCCCCGAAGGCCTGGCCCGCCGGTTCCACCAGGTCGCCCACGACCCGGAGGCCGTGCGGCAGCTGGGGATCTCGGTGGCCACCGAGATGTGCCAGAAGCTGCTCGCGGGCGACGCGCCGGGCCTGCACTTCTACACCCTCAACCGGTCCCCGGCCACGCGCGAGATCTACTCCGCCCTCGGTCTGCAGCACCGGCTGCCGTCGGGTGTCACCGTCTGAGCGTCGGATCGTCCTGACCGCCGGGATCCGGAGACTGCTGCGAGACTGCCCGGATGGACCTGGACAGCCTCGGCGTCGTCATGCTGGCGTCGGCCGCCATCGTGCTGGTGGCCGTCGTGGGCGTGCGTCTGGCCGGCCGGATCGGGGTCCCCGGCCTGCTGCTGTACCTGGGCATCGGGCTGCTGCTGGGCTGGCTGTTCCCCGCGGTCGGGGTGTCCGACGCCCGGCTGGCGACCGTCCTGGGCTACACCGCCCTCGTGATCATCCTCGCCGAGGGTGGCCTGACGACGAGCCTCACGGATCTGCGGCCGGTGCTGTGGCCGTCGCTGGTGCTGGCCACGGTGGGGGTGGCCGTCACGATCGGGGTCGTCGCGGCCGCGCTCACGGTGTTCGTCCAGTTGGACGTGCGGCTCGCGCTGCTCCTCGGGGCGGTGCTTGCGGCCACGGACGCCGCGGCGGTGTTCTCCGTGCTGCGGTCCCTGCGCCTGCACCCGCGGCTGCGCTCCCTGCTGGAGGGCGAGGCGGGCTTCAACGACGCCCCCGTCGTGGTGCTGGTGGTCGTCCTCGCCGGCGGTGACCTCACCGGTGCCTCGTGGTGGCAGATCCCCCTGCTCGTGCTGGCCGAGATCATCGGCGGCGCCGTGGTCGGGTACCTGCTGGGGTGGGTCTCGCGGTGGGTGCTGCCGCGCCTGGCGCTGCCCGCCGTGGGACTGTACCCGATCGCCGTGTTCGCCCTGCTGGCGCTGGCGTACGGCATCGCGTCGGTGGGACACGCCTCCGGCTTCATGGCCGTCTACGTCGCGGCGATCGTGATCGGTGCCGCCGGTGACCTGCCGCACCGCCGCTCCGTCATCGGCTTCGCGGAGGGGCTGGCCTGGGCCGCGCAGATCGGGCTGTTCGTGATGCTGGGCCTGCTCGCGTCGCTCGACCAGCTGGCCGACGCGGTGGTGGTGGCGGCAGTGGCGGGGGTCGCCCTGGTGGTGCTGGCCCGCCCGCTGGCCGCGGTGGTCTCGCTGACGCCGTTCCGCCTGCCCGGCAACTGGGTCGCGTTCGTCGCGGTCGCCGGGCTGCGGGGCGCGGTCCCCATCGTGTTCGCGGCGATCCCGCTGGGCCTC
The DNA here is from genome assembly GCA_029978705.1 of Actinomycetota bacterium. Taxonomy (GTDB): domain Bacteria; phylum Actinomycetota; class Actinomycetes; order S36-B12; genus CAIWTL01. Next base: position 1,956 of record JAPOIY010000064.1, on the reverse strand, counting down.
GCCGTGCCCGGGGCGCAGGTCGTCTTCGACGCCACCCTCATCGTCGTCGTCGCCCTGACCCTGCTGCAGACGCCGCTGCTGCCGTGGGCCGGACGCCGCCTCGGGGTGGATGTCGGATGGGCGGCGCAGCAGTTGCAGGTGGAGGCGGCCCCCCTCGACGGCATGGACGCCTCGCTGCTCGGGATCGACATCGACGAACGTTCCCGGCTCGCCGGGTTGTACGTGTCCGACCTGCGGCTGCCGCCGGGCGCGGCCGTGTCGCTGGTGGTCCGGGCCGGGCAGGGTCTCGTCCCGGATGTCCACACCCGGCTGCAGCCCGGTGACGAGCTGCTGGTGGTGGCCACGGAGAAGTCCCGACGGGCGGCGGTGAAGAGGCTGCGGCTGGTGTCCCGCGACGGGCGGCTGGCCGGCTGGCGGCGGCCGGAGGAGTGACGCCCGTCAGGCGCGCCCGATGAGCTCCGCCACCGTCTCGGCCCCCATCCCCACCAGCGGCAGGCCACCGCCGGGATGGGCGGTACCGCCCACCTGGAACAGCCCGGAGAGCGGGCTGATGTTGCGGGCCCGGTGCAGCACGGACAGGGCGCCGTGCGACGCCATGCCGTAGATCGCACCGTCGCCGGTGTGGTCGCGCGCCCCCAGGTCGGCCGGGGTCTGCAGGCCCCGCCACCGGATCCGGGGCCGCACGTCCGTCCCGCGGGCGGCGAGCAGACCCAGGACGTGGTCGGCGTACCGCTCGTTGGCGTCCGGGTCGGACCAGTCGTGACCGCCGGGCTGTCCCGGTGCGTGCCGCGGCGCGTTCACGAGCACGAACCACGCCTCGCAGTCCGGGGGGGCCATGGTCGGGTCGTCCGGGCGGCACACGTAGATGGCGGGGTCGGCGACGGGCCGGCCCGCGGCGAGGTCACGGAACTCGCCGCCGTACTCCGCCGGGAACCAGACGTTGTGGTGCCGCACCCCCGGGGTCGTGCCGGAGAGCGCCAGCAGCAGCGCGAAGCCGCTGTAGGACGGGTCGCCCGAGCGCGGCGGGCGCAGCGGCGGGCCCGTCAGCGCCGGCAGCCGGCGCGAGTCGATGTCGGACACCACGATGTCGGCGGGCAGGTGCTCGCCGGACGCCGTCACGACGCCGGTCACCCGGCCGCCGCCGGACGTGACCTCGGTGACCGGGGTGTTCCGGCGGATCGTGACGCCCGTGCTCTCGCAGCGCCGCTGCAGAGCCGCTGCGAGGGTGCCCAGACCGCCGCCGATGTGCCACAGGCCGAAGGTCTGCTCCACGAACGGGATCGTGACGAGCGCGCCGGGGGCACGCGCCGGCAGGGAGCCGGAGTAGGTGGCGTACCGGTCGACCACCGTCACCAGGCGCGGGTCGGTCAGGTGGTGACGGGCCATGCTGTGCAACGACCGCCACGGCGCCACGGTCCGCAGGTCGCCGGGCCGGGCGAGCGCCCACAGCTGGCGGGGTCCCGTGATGGCGGTACCCAGCACGGCTTCCCGGGTCAGTCGCCAGATGGCGGCGGAGCGGCCCATCAGCTCGCGCCAGGACTGCGCGGCGGCGGCCCCGAACTGGTCGGCGATGGCAGCGCACGTGCGCCCCACACTGGAGCCGGGCAGCTGCAGGTCCGAGCCGTCGCCGAAGTGGTAGCGGAAACCCGGTTCGGTCTCGACCAGGTCCACCTCGTGCTCCAGCGGGGGACCGGTCTTGAGGAACAGGTCGCGGTAGACCGCCGGCAGCGTGAACAGGCTGGGTCCCAGATCGAACGCGAAGCCGTCGTGGTGCAGCGTGCGCAGCTTGCCGCCGACCCGGTCGCCGGCCTCGACGACCAGGACGTCGTGCCGCTTGGCGCCCAGCCGGGCGGCGACGGCGAGGCCACCCGCGCCCGCCCCGATCACGATGATGCGCGCCACGGCCCCAGCCTACGAGGCGGTCACGGGACGCCCGCGCCACGTCAGCCGGCCGCG
>JAPOIY010000134.1 GCA_029978705.1 Actinomycetota bacterium | reverse complement strand
GGTGACCATGCGGCCGGCGTCCGGGATGGAGGCGGTGGTCCGCCCCCGCTGACCCGAACTCCCGCCCCCCTGCTGCCCTAGTCCTTCCGGCGCACGGGTCGGGGTGACAGTTGGTCGTCTCTGGTGATGTGCCGGTTGGCTGTCAGGCTGCAGTCTTGCGGAGTCGTCGGTTGAGGTCCAGACGGACTTGCCGTGGGGTGCGTCCACGCATGTAGTCGCCGGTGTTGGGCCGGTGGTTGTTGTACTCGTGGACCCAGGTTCGCAGGGACTTGTCGAGCAGGGCCATGTTGTCGACGCGGCCGCGGTGGAAGTGGGGCCGGTAGAACTCGCGCAGTACGGTGCCGTGGAACCGTTCGCAGACCGAGTTGTGGTTCGGCGACCTGGGCGGGATCCGGTGATGCCGCAGCCCCATCGCCGCAGCCCGGTCGCGGAACGCCCTGCCGGTGAACTCGGGGCCGTTATCGGTCAGGACACCAGTCACCGTGATCCCGACCCGGCGCAATGCCCGACGCAGGTCGTCCAGGAACGCCGCAGCGATGGCGGCGGTCTTGTCGCCCACGATCAGCTGGACCACCGCGTGGCGGGTGGCGACGTCCACGGCGGTGAGCTGCCAGACCGCGCCGACGCCCTTGAGCCGACCGACGTAGAACGTGTCCAGGGACACGACGTGGCCGGGCTGGGCGGCGTACATGCAGAACCCGAACGGGCCTTCCTGGGCGGCGTCGGTGACCTGTCCGGCTTCGGCGGCGGTCAGTGACGCCAACGCCGCCACCCGCAGCCGGGCGGTGCCCAGGTGGTGTCGGCGCAAGACGTTGGCGACCCCTGATGCCGAGCGGTGCACGCCACGAGCGTGCAGGTGCCGCAGCAGGCTCTTGGGACCCAGTGTCGGGCGGGCCACCGCCTCAGCCAGGATGGTCGACACCTCTTCCGGGGTCATCGCGTTGGGCTGATGGGGCTTGCGGCGGTCCTTGGGCAGTAACGCTGACAAGCCGTACTCGCCGGCGGTCTTGATCCACTCGTAGTACGTCTTGCGGGACACCCCGAACACCTTGCAGGCGTGGGTCACGTTGCCGCACTGCGCGGCGTACTCGATCAAACGGACACGACGGTCGTACACAATGTCTTCGTGGGTCACGAGAGGGCTCCATCTCTAGATCTTCAGCAATCCAGAGACTCCCACTCGTGACCCACGCCCATGAGCAGGCGGCAGGCCCGAGTGTCACCCCAACCCGTGATCCCTAAGCCCTAGGTCAGCTGTTCGCGTAGTCGACCAAGGGCTGCAGATTGACCGTCACATCCCCCCC
>JAPOIY010000061.1 GCA_029978705.1 Actinomycetota bacterium | reverse complement strand
GGTCGCGTACACGTTGGAGCACTTCGACCAGAAGACCAAGCGGGCCCAGCGCTACACGTTGGACGGCAAACGAGTCCACGGGTTCAACGCCTTGTTCGCGACGGCATCGATCGATGCCGCCAAGCGCTACTACGCCGCGTTCAAAGCCCAGCAGGAACAGCGCATGCCGGCCGAGCGCCTGAAGATCGCGATCATCTACTCCTACGCCCCCAACGAGGACGTCGGCGACGACTACCTCGACGAGGAAGGCTTCGACACCGGCGCTTTGGACCAGTCCTCGCGGGACTTCCTCGAATCGGCGATCGGCGACTACAACGCCATGTTCGCCACCAACTTCGACACCTCGGGGGAGAAGTTCGGCAACTACTACAAGAACCTGTCGCTGCGGCTGAAGAGCCGGGAACTGGACCTCGTGATCGTGGTCAACATGTTCCTGACCGGGTTCGACGCCACCACGCTGAACACGCTGTTCCTCGACAAGCGACTGGTGAACCACGGCCTGATCCAGGCCTACTCGCGCACCAACCGGATCCTGAACTCGGTCAAGACCTACGGCAACATCGTGTCGTTCCGCGACCTCGAACAGGAGTCCAATGACGCCATCGCCCTGTTCGGCAACCGCGAGGCCCGGGGCATCGTGTTGCTCAAGCCCTACGCCGAGTACTACGACGAGTACACCGACCTGGTGACCCAACTGCAGGACCGCTTCCCGCTCGGGCAGCGAATCGAGGGCGAGGCCGCGCAGAAGGATTTCATCGGGCTGTTCAGCGCCATCCTGCGGCTGCAGAACATCCTCACAGCGTTCGACGAGTTCGCCGGGCACGACCTGTTGGGTGACCGCGACGCCCAGGACTACCGCAGCGCCTACCTGGACCTGTACGCCGAGATCCGCGGCCGCAGCGACGCCGACAAGGAAGCCATCAACGACGACATCGTGTTCGAAATCGAACTCATCAAGCAGGTCGAGATCACCGTCGACTACATCCTGCTGCTCGTCAACCAATGGCGGCAGGCCCACGGCGACGGTGACGACAAGGAGATCAAGGCCGAGACGATCACCCGCGCCGTCGACGCCAGCCCCACCCTGCGCAACAAGAAGGACCTGATCCTGGCCTTCGTGGACCAGGTCTCGATCACCGGCGACCTCGACGACCAGTGGCAGACATTCGTCGCCAGCCGCCGCGACGCCGAACTGCAGGACCTCATCGACGCGGAGAGCCTGCGGCCCGACGAGACGCGAGCGTTCGTGGAGCGGGCGTTCCGTGACGGTGGGGTCCCGACCACGGGCACCGACATCACGAGCATCCTGCCGCCCGTCAGTCGGTTCACTCCCGCCGGAGATCACAGCACCAAGAAGCAGCGGGTGATCGCCGCGCTGCTGGCCTTCTTCGACCGCTTCGCCACTTTGGGCTCCTAGGGCCGATAGCCGTCCGGCCCAACAATCCGTGCGGGTGGAGAGACTTGAACTCTCACGTCGCTAGGACACAGGAACCTAAATCCTGCGCGTCTGCCAGTTCCGCCACACCCGCGTGCGGCCATTGTGCCAGCCCTACACCCCGAGCTGACTGCGCAGTTTGGCGACGTGGCCCTTGGCGCGGACGTTGTACATCGCGTCCTCGATGCGGCCCTTCGGATCGATCACGAACGTCGACCTGATGACGCCCGTGACCGTCTTGCCGTACATCTTCTTCTCACCGAAGGCCCCGTACTTGGTCAGGACCTTCTTGTCGGGGTCCGAGAGGAGGGGGAAGGTGAGCCCCTCCTTCTCCCGGAACTTCGCCAGTTTCTCGGGGGAGTCCGGTGAGATGCCGATGACCTCGATCCCGGCGGCCTGCAGCGCGCTCAACGAGTCGCGGAAGTCGCAGGCCTGGGTCGTGCAGCCCGGCGTCATGGCCGCCGGGTAGGCGTACAGGACGACGGTCTTGCCGGCGAAGTCCGTCAACTTCACTTTCTCGCCGGTGTCGTCGGTGAGGGTGAAGGCAGGCGCCTTCGCGCCGGGTTCGAGGCGATCGGTCATGGGTCCTCCCAGGTTCGCCCGAGAGCCTATTGGGGGTGCCCGTCGGGTGCATCACAGTGCTACCGTCCATCTTGTTGCAAACTGTTTGCAATAACGCCCCAGGAGGCGATGTGCACATCCCCGACGGTTTCATCGACGCGCCCGTCGCTGCGGGGGCTGCCGTCGTGGCGGCTATCGGCGTCGGAGTCTGCTTGCGAGGAGCCCGGCGGACCCTCGACGACCGCACGGCACCCCTGGCGGGACTGGTCGCCGTCTTCGTGTTCGCCGCCCAAATGATCAACTTTCCGGTCGGCGCCGGCACCTCCGGGCATCTCGTCGGGGCGGCGCTCGCCGTCATCCTGGTCGGCCCCTACGCCGGGGTCCTGGCGCTGACCGTCGTCCTGGCGGTGCAGGCGCTGATCTTCGCCGACGGCGGTCTGACCGCCCTCGGACTCAACGTGCTCAATCTGGCCCTCATCGCGGGCCTGGTGGCGTGGTTCGTCTTCCGCGGTGTCGTGCGCGTGGCCGGCACCGGCAAGCCGGGGATCGTCGCCGGCGCGTGGCTCGCCGGGCTGCTGTCCGTCGGCGGGGCCGCTCTGGGCTTCGTCGCCGAGTTCGCGCTCGGCGGTACCGCCCCGGTCTCGCTGGCCGCCGTCGGCGGCGCCATGGTGTCGGTCCACGTGGTCATCGGCGCGATCGAAGGGGTCATCACGGCGTTGGTCGTGTGGTCGGTGGCGACGGTGCGCCCCGACCTCGTCGTCGGGCTTCGCGCGCCGGCGGTCGCGTCTTCCGAGCGGCAGGCGGTCGCCGCGTGAAACAGTCCACCACCCGGGCCGTGGCTGCCGTCGTCATCGTGGGCATGGTCGCCTCCGTCGTCCTGGCGGGTCTGGTGTCCTTCTACGCCAGCCCCCAGCCGGACGGACTGGAGGCCGTGGCTCAGGATCAGGGGTTCGCGGACCGGGCCCGGGACTCGGCGGCCACGGACTCGGCATTGGCCGGCTACGAGGTGAGCGGGGTCAGCGATGAGCGGCTCTCGTTGGGCCTCGCCGGCGTGGTGGGGGTCGGGGTGACCACGCTTCTGGGATTCGGGCTGTTCCTGGTGCTCACCGCCGGTCGCGCGCGCACCCCGGACCCGCAGGCCTGAGCTCATGCCTCCCGCCGGCGACGTGTCCGGGGCGTCGTGGCCGCGCCGTCTGCCCCCGCAGGTGAAGATCGTCGCCGCCGTGGCCACGATCCTCGTCATCGTGCTCACTCCGCCCCGACCCCCGTGGGTCTTCCTCGGCTACGCGCTGATCCTCGCGGCCGTGGTGCAGTCGTCAGGTGTCGGCTGGCGGACGGTGTTCTCCCGGATGCGGGTGGAGGTGCCCTTCGTCGCCTTCGCCGTCCTGCTGCCCTTCATCGCCACCGGACCCGAGGTGACGCTGGGTCCGCTGGAGCTGTCGGAACCGGGGCTGTGGGCCGCGTGGAACATCCTGATCAAGGCGACGCTGGGCATCGTCGTCTCCATCCTCCTCGCGGCCACCACCGAGGCCCCCGACCTCGTGGTGGGGCTGCAGCGGCTGCACGTCCCCGACATCCTCGTGCAGATCCTGGCCGCCATGGTCCGCTACGTCAGCGTCGTGACCGGGGAGTGGCAGCGGATGAGCCGCGCTCGGGCGGCCCGTGGGTTCCACGGCCACGGCCCCCGTTCGTGGCCGGTGCTGGCCCGGAGTCTGGGGACCCTGTTCATCCGGTCCTATGAGCGGGGGGAGCGCGTGCACCTGGCGATGCTCAGCCGTGGCTACACCGGGCGCCTGCCCGCTGCGGGCACTGCGGCAGCCACCTCCGCCGACTGGTCGGTGGCGCTGGTGCTGCCGCTGACCGTGCTGGCGGTCGCCGCACTGTCCTGGTGGGTGGCCCGGTGACGGCGGTCGAGGTGAGGGACCTGACCTACGCCTACCCCGACGGGACCGTCGCCCTGCAGGGCGTCGACCTGGCCGTCGCGGACGGGGAACGGGTAGCGGTCCTGGGCCCCAATGGCGCGGGCAAGACCACCCTCATGCTCCACCTGAACGGGTTGATCGAGGCGCAGTCCGGCTGGGTCGCGGTCAACGGCCGCCGGGTCGGCCCGGCGACCGTCGCCGCGGTACGGCACGAGGTGGGGCTGGTCTTCCAGGATCCCGACGACCAGTTGTTCATGCCGACCGTGCGCGCCGATGTGGCGTTCGGGCCGATGAACGCGGGACTGCCGGAGTCGGAGGTAGCCGCCCGGGTGGCCGCGGCCCTCGATCTGGTGGGCATGACGGACGTCGCCGACCGCGCCCCCCATCACCTGTCGCTCGGGCAGCGCCGCCGCGTCGCCATCGCCACGGTCCTCGCCATGGACCCGGCCGTACTCGTGCTGGACGAGCCCAGCTCGAACCTGGACCCGGCCGCCCGCCGGGAGGTGGCCGACACCCTGCTGCAACTGGGGCGTTCCACGATCATGGTCACGCACGACCTGTCGTATGCCCTGCAGCTGTGCCCGCGGGCGGTGATCCTGTCCGAGGGCCGGATCGTCGCCGACGGGCCGACCCGCGAACTGTTGGCTGACGCCGCCCTGCTGGCCGAACACCGCCTCGAACTTCCCTACGGGTTCGACCCCGCGCTGACCGACCGCGTAGGCTTCGGGGCGAACCGACCTGCGCCAGATGAGAGCGCCGACCAGCAGCGGAGGCAGTGAGTGGCCGAGACGCCCAGCAGCAAGAAGCGCTCGCCGGAGGAGATCCAGGCGGACATCGAGGAGACGCGCCAGCGGTTGGCCGACAACCTCGACCAGCTCAAAGCGGAGACCACCCCCCAGGCCCTGCTGGACAAGGCCAAGCGGGGAGTGTCCGGAGTGTTCATCGACCATGCCACCGGCGAACTGCGCAAGGAGCGGGTCGCCGCGGTGGTCGGCGGCGTCGTCGCCCTGATCCTCGTGCGCAAGGGTGTGAAGGCCCGTGTGCGGCGCCGGGAGCTCGCCCGCCTCAAGGAGGTCGTGTGGGTACCGGTCCCGCGCAGTAGCGTCAACCCGGTCTACGCGTCGATGTCTCGAACGGCTGCGGAACTGGCCCCCCCGGCGCTGCCCAGCGCGGGCTGACCGACCCGGGTTGCATCCGTAGTGGAGCCGCTGTGGCGCCCGGACGGCCGCCCGACGTTGCTGGGTGAGGCTGTCGCCGCGGCCGGCGTCGTCGACTCCGTGGCCCTGCACGACTGGTCGGTGGCCGAGCCCGACGCGTTCTGGTCGTTCGTGTGGGACCGCTGCGGGGTGGTGGGTGACCGGGGGACCGGGCCGGCGTTCGTGTCGGGGGCCACGCTGCGCGAGGACCGGTACTTCCCCGGAGCACGCCTGAACTACGCCGAGAACCTGCTGGCCGGCGGCCGCCGGCCCGGCGCCGCGACCACCGCCATCGTGGCCCTCCGTGAGGACGGCCGCCGCGAGGAGATCACGTGGGACGCCCTGGCCGAACAGGCCGGGCGCTGCGCGGCGTGGTTGCGGGACCTTGGGGTCGGTCCCGGTGACCACGTGGCGGCCTGGCTGCCCAACATCGCCCCCACCGTCGTCCTGATGCTGGCGACCACCAGCCTCGGCGCGGTGTTCACCAGCACCAGCCCCGACTTCGGGGTGGCGGGGGTGGTCGACCGGTTCAGCCAGGTGGCGCCCGTGGTGCTCGTCGTCGCCGACGGCTACCACTACGGCGGCCGGACCCACGAACGGCTGTCCCTGCTCCCCGAGGTGCTGGCGCAGCTGCCGTCGGTGCGGGCCGTCGCGGTCGTGCCGGAACTGGGCCTGCCGGTGGCGGGTCACGACGTGCCGACCACCGTCTGGGGCGCCGACTGGCCCCAGGAGCCGGTCCCTGCGCCGGTGCGCACCGACCCGCGCACACCCGGCTTCGTGCTGTACTCCAGCGGCACCACCGGGCGCCCCAAATGCATCGTGCACGCGGGGGCCGGCGTGCTGCTCAAGCAGGTGACCGAGCACCAGTGGAACTGCGACATCCGGCCCGGCGACGTGGTGTTCTACTTCACGACGTGCGGCTGGATGATGTGGAACTGGCTGGTCACCGCGTTGGCGTCGGGGGCCACGATCGTCCTATACGACGGCTCGCCATTCCACCCCGGGCCGGGTGCGATGTGGGATCTGGCCGCGCGGGAGCACGTCACCTTGTTCGGCACCAGCGCCAAGTTCCTCGACGCGTCGCTGAAGGCGGGGGAGGTCCCGCGGGAGGGTCGCGACCTCTCCGCGCTGCGCACCATCACCTCCACCGGGTCGCCGCTGTCGCCGGAGGGATTCGCCTACGTGTACCGCGACGTCGGCCCGGTGCATCTGGCGTCGATCAGCGGTGGCACCGACCTGTGCGGCTGCTTCGTGCTGGGCGACCCCACCCGGCCGGTGTACTCCGGGGAGATCCAGGGGCCGGCGCTGGGCGCCGCGGTCGACGTCTGGGACGACGCGGGTCGGTCGCTGCGGGACCGGCCGGGGGTACGCGGTGAGTTGGTGTGCACATCGTCGTTCCCGTCCCTGCCGGTGCGTTTCGCCGGGGACCCCGACGGTGCGCGGTACTCCGCGGCCTACTTCGAGCGGTTCCCGGGAGCGTGGGCACACGGGGACTTCGCATCGTGGACCGAGCACGGTGGTCTGGTGATCCACGGCCGCTCGGACGCCACGCTCAACGCGGGCGGTGTGCGTATCGGCACCGCCGAGATCTACCGACAGGCGGAACAGCTGCCGGAGGTGGCCGAGGCGCTCGCCATCGGTCAGGAGTGGGACGACGACACCCGCATCGTCCTGTTCGTGCGGCCGGCCGATCCGGCGCTCGCGGCTGCCGGCGCCGCGGCCGCCCCGGACGAGCTGGCCGCGGTGATCCGGCGGCGGCTGCGCGAGGAGTGCTCGCCGCGCCACGTTCCCGCGCGCATCGTCGTGGTGCCCGACCTGCCCCGTACCCGGTCGGGGAAGCTGGCGGAGCTGGCGGTGGCCGACGTCGTGCATGGCCGGCCTGTGCGCAACACCGAGGGTCTGGCCAATCCGGAGGTCCTCGCCCTGTTCGCCGACGTGTCCGCGCTGCGGGAGTAGGGCGCCGCAGACGGCACGTCCCGGCTGCCAGGTGGCAACCGGGACGGTGGGTGGTAGGCCGCCGGGGACTTGAACCCCGAACCCGCGGATTAAGAGTCCGCTGCTCTGCCAATTGAGCTAGCGACCCGCGCCGAGAATAGCATGCAGCCGCACGGTGTCACCGGGGGTCAGCTGCGCGCAGCGGGCCATTCCGGGCGCCGACACGACCGCCAGGACGGGGTACCCGCCGGTGGTGGGATGGTCCGGCCCGAGGATGATCGGCTGGCCGTCCGGCGGCACCTGGACCGCGCCCCGCACCATCGGCTCCGGTGGCAGTTCCCGCCCGGCCACGGCGGCGGCCCGGGGCAGCGCGGGACCGGACAGGCGCACCCCGACCCGGTCGCTGGTGGGCAGCACGCGCCACTCGGCCCGCACGAGCGTGGTCCACGCCTCGGCGGTGAACCAGTCCGCCCGCGGTCCCGGCGTCACGGCCAGGTCGGCCGCGGCCATGGGGGGCACGGGGGCATGGCTCACCACGGGAGTCGCCGCGGGGACCGGGCCGACGGGCAGGCGGTCCGCGGGGGCGAGGGGGGCCGGACCCAGCCGCCCCAGCGAGTCCCACGACCGCGAGCCGAGCACGGGAGCGACCGCAATGCCCCCCCGCACTGCCACGTAGCTGCGCAGGCCCGCGGTGGGGGTCCCGACCGTCAGGTCGGTGCCGGCCGGCGCCGCGACGGGGGCGTTGCGCCCGACCGGGCGCCCCGCGAGGGTCACCGGGCCCCCGGCTCCGGTGACGGCGAGCACCGCCGGAGCGGTCAGGCGCAGTCGCAGGCCGCCGCCGACGGTCTCGATGACGGCGGCGTCCTCGTCATTGCCGACGAGCCGGTTGGCCAGTTGCGCCGCGGGCAGATCGAACGCACCGCTGCGTCCGACGCCGGCGGTCGCCCAGCCGGGCCGGCCGCGGTCCTGCAGGCACGACCACACCCCGGTCGCGGCGACCACGACCGTCATGAGAGGGCCTCGAACCGTACGGTGTCTCCGGGCCGGATCAGAGCCACGTCCGCGGCGGCGGGGTCGAACAGTCGGGTGGTGGTGGTCCCCAGGAGGTTCCAGCCGCCCGGGCTGGCGCTGGGGTACACCGCGCAGTAGGGCCCCGCGACCGCGAGGCTGCCCGGGGGCACGCGGGGGCGCGGATTCGCCCGGCGGGGGCTCGCCAGTGCGGGGTCCAGCCCCGACAGGTAGGCGAACCCCGGGGCGAAGCCGCAGAACTCGGCCCGGTACTCCGCGCGGGTGTGGCGCCGGATGTACTCCGCGGCCGACATCCCGCCGGCGTCGGCGACGGCGACGAGGTCGGGCCCGTCGTACGTCACTGCGATCGTGTGGGAGCGCGGCGGCCGCGCCGCGTCGGAGGGCACGAGGTGGGCGGCGGCGCGGAGATCGGCGACGCGATAGCGCCGGGCGTCGAACCGCAGGAGCACGGTGCGGGCACCCACGACGGTCTCGTCGGCCAGGGGGCAGCGGAACGACCAGCGTTCGTGGGGGAGGGCGAACTCCACCAGCACGGCATCCGCACCGAATGGCCGCCACACGGGACCGGTCACGACGGCCCCGGTGCGAATGGAGCCAGCGTGACGCCCGTCTCGGTCAAGGTGCGCGCCACCGCGTGTGCGAGTGTGACGGCGCCGGGAGTGTCGCCGTGCAGGCACACGCTGTCGACGGTGAGGAGCACCGTGCCGCCGTCGGTGGTCGCGATGGGGCGGCCGGCGGCGATGGCGGTCACCCGCTGCGTGACGAGGTCGGTCTCGACGACCACGGCACCCGGCGCCGACCGCGGCACCAGGGACCCGTCACCGCGGTAGCCGCGGTCGGCGAAGGCCTCGCCGTAGGACGGCACCTGGCGGGCGCGGGCGGCCTGGGTCAACCGGCGCCCGGGCAGGGTGAGCACGCCGACGCCGAGCTCGGCGCCCACGTCGGCGACGATGTCCGCCACCTGCGGGTCGGTCGCGGCGTCGTGGTAGAGGGCGCCGTGCGGTTTGACGTAGGCCACGGTCGCGCCGGCGGTGTGCGCGGCAGTCCGCAGGGCCATCGCCTGACCCAGGAGACTCTCCCGCAGGGCGCCCGGGGGCATCGTCACAGGATGGCGCCCGAAGCGGGGCCGGTCGGGGTAGGAGATGTGGGCCCCGATGGCCACGTCCCGTTGGGCGGCGACGCGGCACACGCGCCGCATGGAGGCGGCGTCCCCGGCGTGGCCGCCGCAGGCGATGTTGGCGCTCGTCACGACGCTCAGCAGCGCCGCGTCGAGGTCCGCGCCCGCCGCGCCGGGCAACTCGCCGAGGTCCGCATTGAGGTCGAACGTCGCCACGTGACCAGTATGGCTGTCCCGCCGTCCGGCAGGCCCCGGAACAGCGCCGCCCGGCCGCGACGTGGGCCTCGGTGCGGCATGCTGGGAGCATGGCCGATCACGACTCCGGACTAGTCTCCCACGCGGGCGCCGATGACCTGGCTGCCGCTGTGACCGCGGCCAAGGACCGGATCGCCGATGCGGGCCCGGAACACGGGGACCGCGCCACCATGATGCGGGACCTGGCGGCATGGCAGGAGTGCGACCTCGGCCGGTGGATGCTGTGCAATGGCGGGTGGGATGCGTACTGGACCCGGTACTGCATCGGGTACGACCCGGCGTCCCCGTCGGACAACGAGGTCGAGCACTTCTTCCTCACCCACGCACCTGCCATTGTGGCGACCCGGGAGCGGTCGGCCATCTTCCGCGATGTCCTGGGCGAACTGGTCACCCCGGGGACGGTGGCCCTGTCCGTGCCCTGCGGTCTCATGGACGATCTGCTGGACCTCCCCGGCGCGGACCGGGCGGGGGAGCTGATCGGGGTCGACCTGGACCGGGCAGCCACGCGGGGAGCCGTCACGAATGCCCGGCAGCGGGGCCTGCTGCCGGTCTGCACGGTCGCCCGCGGGGACGCGTGGGACTTGGGCGCCGCGGACGTGGTGTCGGGGGACATGTGGCGGTTCCGGGAACTGGTGTCGGGGCGCGTGGACGTCATGACGTCGAACGGCCTGAACATCTACGTGGCCGACGACGACCGCGTCGTGGCTCTCTACCGCGCGTGGCGTCACTGCCTGCGCGCCGGGGGCCAGTTGGTGGTCAGCGCGCTGACGCCGCCGGAGGACTGGGACCTCGGCGATGTCCCGGCGCAGGACCTGGCCCGGGCCCGGGGGCTGACGCTGATGAGCGGGGTGATGTGGGCCAACTACCGGACCCAGGAGGTCACGGGCGAGCAGTTGCGGACCGCCGGGTTCGAGGTCGAGCGGGTGCTGCCCGACAGTCGCGGGGTCTTCCCGACGTTCGTCGCGCGAGCCCGGTGACGGCCGCCCGCGAGTGGGGTGAGTGACGGGACTTGAACCCGCGACATCCTGGACCACAACCAGGTGCTCTACCAGCTGAGCTACACCCACCAAGGTCTCCGCGGGAGCCGCGGAGCGCGTCCAGTGTAGCCGCCGGGCTCACCCGCCGGCGGCGGTGTCCGGGACGGTGGGGGTGATCGTGCGCTCGCGGTAGTACTGCAACTCGGCGATCGAGTCGAGGATGTCCCCCATCGCCCGGTGGTTGCCGGTCTTGGCCGGGGCGTCGTAGTACACCTTCGGATACCAGCGTTTGATGAGTTCCTTCAGGCTCGACACGTCGACCAGGCGGTAATGCAGGTGGGCATCGAGGTCGGGCATGTCCCGGGCCAGGAACCCGCGGTCCACGTAGACGGTCGAGCCTCCCAGCGGCGCTTTGCGGGCCTCGGGCACATGCTGCTGCACGTAAGCGAGCACCTGGGCGGTGGCATCGTCCAAGGTCGTGCCGTGGGGGATCTCCTCGATCAGCCCGGACTGGGTGTGCATGTCGACCACGAACGGGTCCATCGCCGCGAACGGTTCGTCGGGCGGGCGGATCACGATGCTGACGCCGTCGTCGACGAGCGAGAGGTCCGCCTCCGTGACCACGCACGCGATCTCGACGAGGGCGTCGCTGGCGAGATCCAGCCCCGTCATCTCGCAGTCGATCCAGACGATCCGCTGGGTCGGGTCCTGCGTCGGGTCGGCGGCATCGGCGGGGACGCCGGGATCACTCATGCCCCCCAGGGTAGTGGTCCCGGCCCCCATCCGCGGGCGGTGACGTCAGTGGACGACCGCCACCGGGCAGCGGGCGTGGTGCAGCACGCCGTGACTCACCGAACCGAGCAGGAGTCCGAGGAATCCTCCCCGGCCCCGCGACCCGACGACCACCAGGGCGGAACGTTCGGACATGTCGGTGAGCACCTTCACCGGTGTCCCGCGCAGCACCTCCTGCTCGACCCGGACATCGGGGTACCGGTCGCGGTGCCCGGCCAGAGCCTCCGCCGTGATCCGCATCTCGTTGCCCTTGATGTCCTGCAGCAACTCCGGCGGCGAGAACGTCGGTACGCCCGTGATCGTGCCGATCGGCGGCACGTCCCACGTGTGCACCACCCGCAGCCGCAGGCCGGCGCGGCTCGCCTGGTCGAAGGCGAAGTCCAGCGCTTTCAGGGCCTCCTTGGAGCCGTCCACCCCGACGATGACCTCGCGGGCATCCGGGTCGGCGGG
>JAPOIY010000067.1 GCA_029978705.1 Actinomycetota bacterium | reverse complement strand
GGGGAACCAGAGTCCGATGGTGAGAGGTCGAAGGCGGGGTGCCGCCCCCGACACCGGGGCGGCAGCAGTTATAACCGTTCGGGGCGGATGTCGGTGGTCGAGTCATGAGGAGTGAACTGTGCGCGTGCGAGTTGCGGCCGTGTGGGGCGCCGTTCTGGTGGTGACGGCCACCGTTCTGGTGGGCCTGGCTCCGGTGGCGGTCCCCCGTGCCGCGGCAGCTCCGGCGGCGACTGCCGCCGCGTCCGGGCAGCCGGACATCATCATCATCCTGACCGATGACCAGCGGGCGGGCACCGAGCGGGCGATGCCGTTCACGTGGTCCTACTTCTCGTCGCAGGGGGTGCACTACCCCGAGGCCCAGGTACCGACCAACCTGTGCTGTCCCGCGCGCGCCAGCTTTCTCACCGGCGAGTACGCCCACACCACGGGAGTGTGGGAGAACAATGGCGAGAACGGTGGCTTCAAGGCGTTCCAGAAGTGGCAGGGCCAGACCCTGCCGGCGAACCTGCATGAGGTCGGCTACCAGACCTCGCTGTTCGGCAAGTACATCAACCGGTACAACCGGGCGGGGGGTCGCGGCGCCACCCCCAAGGGCTGGGACGTATTCCACACCTACGACGACCCGAAGGCCGACGGTGGTTACTGGACGTCGATCGCGGGGCTGCCCAGCGGCTACACGACCGACGTGCTCGGGGACGCGGTCGTGCAGCAGATCCAGACCGCCGACCCCGACAAGCCACAGTTCATCTACTACTCGCCCTACGCTCCGCACGCGCCCTTCGACGCCGGACCGTACCAGCACGACGCGGACTCCGCGCAGCTCGCACAGTTCCGGGCGGACGGACACCTGGACAACGAGTCGACCCGGGAGAAGGACGTCCGCGACAAGCCCAAATGGATCCGGGTACTGCCCCGGCTCAGCGAGCGGGTCCTGCGCAAGACGGCGGACCGGTCGTCGCGCACCCTCATGGGCGTCGACGCCAACGTCAGGAAGATCATCGACGCGCAGGGCGCGTACCGCGACCTGTCGAACACGATCGTCGTCTACCTGACGGACAACGGGGTGGCCTGGGGGGAGCATCGGCTGCGCCTCAAGCGACATCCTTACGCCCTGTCGTCGCGGATCCCCCTGCTGGTCAAGTTCCCCGACGGGACCGTCGGGGCGGAACCGCCAGGCACCGAGTCGACCCGCCTGACCAACCAGCTGGACGTCACCGCGACGCTGGCCGAACTGGGGGGCGCAAGCACCACCGGGGTTGGGCGGTCCCTGCTGGGTCCGCCGCGCAGCCGTCTCCCCCTGGAGGCGAGCCCGAGCCGCGGCGGCCAACTGGTGCGCCCAGGATTCTGCGGCGTTCGGACCCAGCGGTACATGTACCTGAAGTACACCGACGGCACCCGGGAGCTCTACGACTACACGAAGGACCCGTACGAGCTGGACAACGTGGTGGAGTCGGGCCGGTACTCGTGGCGCACGTTCCGCTTCGACTCGATGCTGGACACCGGCTGCAGTCTCGACGAGTTGGCCCAGATGCCCGCCCGCGGTGGCGGCGGGGACTGAACCCGCCCCCCGTCCCGGTGAGACGGCTACGGTCGGACCTATGGATCGTTTCGACGGCCGGGCCATGGCGGTCGGCATCGTGCTGGGCCTGATCGTGGGCCTGGTCATCTACTACTTCGTGCACAACACCATGTGGATCTACCTGGGGTCCGCCGTCGGCGCGATCCTGCTCATGAACAGCGGGATCTTCCCGCCACGCGACAAACCCACCGACAAGGACTGACCGCAGCCCTGCCCCGGGCGGGGCCGTTCTGTGGTGAGCGGGGGGCAGTTGTGGGCCTGCGGGGCAGGTGTGGGGACCGACGGTAGACGACGGAACCCCGCCGACCACAGGGTCGACGGGGTTCCGTACGGGAGAGAGCGGGCTGGCTCAGCGCGCGACGGTGCCGGCGATGAAGCCCTCCACGGCCGTCTTGGCCTCCTCGTCGGTGTACTGCACCGGCGGTGACTTCATGAAGTAGCTCGAGGCGCTCAGGATCGGGCCGCCGATGCCGCGGTCCTTGGCGATCTTGGCGGCACGCAGAGCGTCGATGATGATGCCCGCGCTGTTGGGGGAGTCCCACACCTCGAGCTTGTACTCCAGGCTCAGCGGGACGTCGCCGAAGTTGCGGCCCTCAAGGCGGATGAACGCCCACTTGCGGTCGTCCAGCCACTCCACGTAGTCGCTCGGTCCGATGTGGACGTTGCGGGCCCCGATGTCGCGGCTCATCTGCGAGGTGACGGACTGCGTCTTGGAGATCTTCTTGGACTCCAGGCGCTCCCGCTCCAACATGTTCTTGAAGTCCATGTTGCCGCCGACGTTCAGCTGGTAGGTCCGGTCGACGGTGACGCCGCGGTCCTCGAACAGCTTGGTGAGTACGCGGTGGGTGATCGTGGCGCCCACCTGGCTCTTGATGTCGTCGCCCACGATCGGCACGCCGGCGTCCTCGAACTTCTGGGCCCACTCCGGGGTTCCGGCGATGAACACGGGCAGGGCGTTCACGAACCCGACCTTCGCGTCGATCGCAGCCTGTGCGTAGAACTTGGCCGCATCCTCTGAGCCGACCGGCAGGTAGCAGACGAGGACGTCCACCTTCGCGTCGCGGAGCGCCTGTGCCACGTCCACGGGCTCGTCGGGGGACTCAGTGATGGTCTCCGTGTAGTACTTGCCGAGACCGTCCAGGGTCGGGCCGCGCTGCACGGTGACACCGGTCGGCGGCACATCGCTGATCTTGATGGTGTTGTTCTCACTGGCGAAGATGGCGTGGCTCAGGTCCTGCCCCACCTTCTTGGCGTCGACGTCGAACGCGGCGACGAACTCGATGTCGCCCACGTGGTAGTCGCCGAACTGGACATGCATCAGTCCCGGAACCCGGGACTCCGGGTCGGCATTGCGGTAGTACTCCACGCCCTGAACCAGGGACGAAGCGCAGTTACCGACGCCGACGACTGCGACGCGGATGGAACCCATCGCTGTTCTCTCCTTCGTTGTCCGGAGGGTGATCGCCCGTCCGGGTTGGTGGTGGCGCCTCAGGCGCCGGGGTGGGTGGCGCCGGAGGCGCCGGTCTCTTCGTTCTCGATCAGTTCGCGAAGCCAGCGGACTTCGCTCTCCACGGAGTCCAGTCCGTGTTGCTGCAACTGCTGCGTGTAGTTGTCCATACGCTCGCGGGAACGTGCCATCGACGACCGCAGGGTCGCCAGACGCTCCTCCAGGCGCGAGCGGCGCCCCTGCAGAATGCGCATGCGCACCTCGGCGTCCGTATTGCCGAAGAACGCCAGTCGGACCCCGAAAGCGTCGTCCTCCCACGTCTGCGGACCGCTGTCGCCGAGCAACTCGGCGAGCCGCTCCTTGCCGTCTGCCGTGAGCCGGTAGACGACCTTGGCCCGGCGCCCGGTGAGCGCCGGCGTGCTGCCGGGTAGCGGAGAGTCCTCTTCGATGTAACCCCGCGCCAAGAGACCTTTCAGGCACGGGTACAACGAACCGTAGGAGATGGCGCGGAAGGTGCCGAGCACGCCGTTGAGCCGCTTGCGCAGCTCGTAGCCATGCATCGGGTTGTCCTGCAGCAGTCCCAGCACGGCGAACTCCAGAACATCCGATCGTTTCGCCATGCCGTCACTCCTTCCCAGGTCGTCCGGCGGGTCGGGTCTCGCCGCCGGAGGGTCGGGTGATAGGAATACCCATCAGCCCGGATACATCGGCGCGATCTCTCACTCCGACCTCTCAGAGCAATGTATCGCACCGATATATCGGGTGTCGATAGCCGGCACGGTCGTGCCCCAGATGTGATGTGCTTCACGCTCGGCCCCGCCCTCGGGGCGACCCGGTCGGCATCGGTCGGCACCGCGGGGGAACATAGGGGAGATGACTCTGCCCGTCCTTCCGTCGCAGGCACGCGGCGTGCGCAGCCGCTGGGTGCGGTGGCGGCCGCAGTTCATCATCCTGGCCGGGGATCTGTTCGCCATCGCGTTCGCGCTCGTCACGGCGACGGTGCGCCCCCCCTCCTACGAACTCCTGACCGCTGTCCTCCTGCTGCTCTCGTTGGTGCTGTGGCGCCTCTACCAGACGCGGATGTCGCTGCATGTCCTGGACGACCTGCCCCGCCTGCTGGCTGCGACCCTGGTGGCCGGCGCACTCGCCGCAGCGGTGTTCGCCGTGCTGGACCGGGCGGCGCTGAGTGCCGCCGACCAGTTCTATCTGTTGGTGCTCGTCGTGGCGGTAGTCGCCATGCGCACCTTCACGTACTGGCTGATCCGCTGGCGCCGCCGCCGCGGTCAGTTGTCGCAGCCCACGCTCATCCTCGGGGCGGGCAAGGTGGCCCGGGATCTGGGCCGCTACATGGTGGCGGACGGGTCCTACGGGTGCAGGCTGGTCGGGTACGTCGACAGCGAACCGGCTCTCCCCGCCGCCGAACTGCCCGCACCCAACCTGGGTCCGACCGAACTCATCGCGACCCTCGTGCACGAGGAGAGCATCGAACGGGTGATCATCGCGTTCCTGGCGGTGCCCGAGATGGAACTCGTGCCCGTGATCCAGACCTGCGACCGCGCGGACGTCGACATCTACATCGTGCCCCGTCTCTTCGAGATGACGGCGCACTACGACGACAGCGACGAGATCGATGGCATCCCACTGCAGCGGCTGCACCGCGGACCCTTCCGCTCCCCGACGTGGTGGTTGAAGCGCCTCATCGACATCCTCGTCTCGGGCACCGCGCTGCTCCTGCTGTCCCCGCTGCTGGGCATTCTGGCGCTGACCAACCGTCTGGTGGACGGCCCCGGGATCATCTTCCGGCAGACGCGCATCGGCATCGACGGAGTCGAGTTCGAGGTCCTCAAGTTCCGCAGCCTGCGCCCGGCCACCCAGGAGGAGAGCGCCACCAACTGGAACGTCAAGCACGATGACCGGCTGTCGTGGTTCGGCAAGTTCCTGCGCCGCTCCTCCCTGGATGAGCTGCCCCAACTGTGGAACATCCTGCGGGGGGACATGAGCCTGGTCGGACCCCGGCCGGAACGCCCTCACTTCGTCGAGGAGTTCAGCCAGCAGCACCGGCGCTACGACGCCCGCCACCGGGTGCCCTGCGGGCTGACGGGGTGGGCGCAGATCCACGGGCTACGCGGCGACACGTCCATCGCCGAACGGGTGCGCTACGACAACTACTACATCCAGAACTGGTCGCTCTGGCTCGACATGAAGATCATCCTGAGGACCCTGACGGCTTTCATGAAGGGCTCCGGGTGACCGCCGCCGACCCGTTCTCGGAACGGTTGCGGGTCCTGCACGTCTGGCAGCCGCTCGAGGCCGGCGTCCCCCGCTACGCGTGGGCGGCCGCGCAGTTCCAGGGCGATCACGGCTGGGACGTGCATGTCGCGTGCCCCAACCCAGAGCCCCACCACGACGTGACCACCCATGTCTGGTCGTCGGAGCGCAACCCCGCCAAGGGACTACGGCGCGAGTCCACCCGGCTCCGGAACCTGGTGGCGGGTATCCGTCCCGACGTCGTGGTCGCGCATTCCGCGAAGGCGGGGCTCGTGGTCCGCGTGACCCTGCGTGGTGCGTTGCCCACCGTCTACGTGCCTCATGCGTGGCCCCATCTCGCCCTCGCCCGGCCCGCTCAGCCCGCTGCGGTCGCCTGGGAGCGGGTGGCCGCGCGCTGGACGACTGCGATCGTGGCGGTCGGTGACGGAGAGGCCGAGGAAGGGCGCCGCCGGTCCATCGCCGCCCCGATCACGGTCGTGCACAATCCGGTCCCCCCCGGTTGGGCACCGGCGTCGGCCGCCGACCGGGGCCGGGCGCGGCGGGACCTGGCGCTGCCCCACGGGCCGATCGCCGTCTGCATCGGGCGGGTCAGCCGGCAGAAGGGGCAGGACATCCTCGTGGCGGCCTGGCCGGCGGTGCGGGCCGAGGTGCGCGACGCGACCGTCGTGATGGTGGGTGACGGCCCCGACCTGCCCCAGATCGAAGCGGTCGCCGGGCCGGGAGTCCTCTTCGCCGGGGCCAGCACCGATCCCCGTCCCTACCTCGCGGCCTGCGACGTCGCCGTGCTGCCCTCCCGCTGGGAGGGCCTGTCCCTGGCAATGCTGGAGGCGATGGCCAGCGCCCGCAGTGTGGTGGTCACCGACGTGTCCGGCAGCGAGGTCGTAGGGGCGGCGGCGGGCGGTGCGGTGGTCCCGGTGGCCGACCCGGAGGCGCTGGCCGCCGCCATCGTGCCGCGCCTGTCCGGCCGCATCGACATCGAGGCGGAGGGCCGGCGGGGCGCTGCCTTCGTGGCCCAGTTCCATGAGTTCGACACCGAGATGACGGCTTTCGCGGCGGTCATCGCCGAAGCCGCGACCACCCGCAGTGAGATGTGACGCACCTCATATCAAGTTCGGGGTAGGACGTCCCTCAAGCATCTGGGCGATCCGCCGATGACCTATAGGTGGGTGAGTTCGCAGCATCGTGGGTCAGCCGGCTGGTCACAGTCCTGGCTGCGCTGGCGCTTACCCTGACCGGCTTCGCCCTCGTCGCCCCCAGCGCCAATGCCGCCGCCGATGCCTGGCAGTCCGGGGACCCATCCTTCACCGCCCCGAGTCGACATCCGGACATCACCGGCGTGCAGTACCACGGCTTGTGGAGCGACTACTCCGACTCCGCGCGCGCCGCGATCCTCGACCGGATGGCGTCCGCCGGCGTCAAGTACGTGCGGCTGGACGTGGCCTGGGCGCAGATCCAGCCGAACCCGCCGTCCTCCGCCAACGGCGGGTACGACCTCGGCTGGGCGGTACCCCGGATCGACGCCCGGCTGAAGGAGATCACGGATCGCGGCATGAAGGCGCTGATGGTCTTCTACTGGGCGCCTCAGTGGTCGTCGGGCACCAGCAACAAGAACGGTGTCCCCCGCAGTGCCGCCGAGTTCGGTGACGCCGCTGCCTGGGCCGCCAACCGGTGGCAGTCCGCGCTGACGGGCATCGAGTTGTGGAACGAGCCCGACCTGCCGGAGTTCCTCGCCGACACCTCGGTGGCCACCTACACCGGCCTCGTCAAGAACGCCTACCCCAAGATCAAAGCAGTCGCCTCGGCCCTGACTGTCGTGGCCGGCGCCCCGACCTACGTGAAGACGAGCTGGTACGAGGCTTTCTACGCCAACGGCGGTGCAGGCCACTACGACGCCCTCGGGATCCACCCCTACATCGGCGTCGCCGACCAGCCGGTGAGCACGTGTGACACCTCCTACCGGGAGTACTACCCGTGCAACATCCCCAACCTGCTGTCCCTGATGCAGGCCAACGGCGACGGTGGCAAGCGCGTCTGGGCGACCGAGTACGGCTGGTCCACCCACAACGAGTCGTCCTACGGCGCACCGGTGCCCAACTGGAAACGCGGTGTCACCGAGGCTGAGCAGGCGACCAACCTCCTGGCCATGCAGGAGTACCTCGGCCAGTACCCGCAGGTCGAGGCCTCGTTCTGGTACAACGACTGGAACAAGGCCACCGGCGACCAGCAGGAGGACAACTGGGGACTGCTGCGCCGCGACTTCAGCCCCAAACCGGCCTACTACGCGATGAAGTGTGCGGCGAGTGGCGTCTGCGGAGCCGGCCCTACCACCGCCCCGACAGCGGACCCCACGTCGCCGGCTCCCGCGCCGACGACGGGCAGCCCCACCGCGCCCGCGCCGACCAGCCCGACCGCCTCCGCTCCTGCCGCCCCCACCGGCCTGACGGGATCGGCGCCGACCAGCAGTTCGGTGAAGTTGACGTGGAAGTCCTCGGCGGGCGCCACCTCCTACACCGTGTACCGCAACGGCAAGAAGGTCGCCACGACGACGACCACCGCCTACACCGACGCGGGGCTGCGGGCGGCCACGCGCTACAGCTACTCGGTGACCGCGACGAATGCCGTCGGGACCGGCCCCGCGAGCGCCCCGGTCACCGTGACGACCCTGAAGCGGGGCCAGACGGCCGCGCAGAGCACCGCTGCCAAGAAGGGTGCCGCCAAGAAGGGCGCTCAGAAGGCCAAGGGCACGAAGCCCGCGCAGCGCAAGGCCTGATCACCCGCAGGAGTCGGCGCCGGAGTCGATCACCTTCTCGCCGTCGGCCGCCAGGAACCGCCACGTATACCCGTCCGGCGCCAGCTCCAGACGCAGGACCCCGAAGCCTTCGTTCCACCGCACCTCGGACGCGGGACGCTCCGCGACGAACGGATAGAGGTCGGCGCCCCCGGTGCCCACGATGAACTCCCGCATCCCGGTGGGGGTGGGGTTGCCGGCGGCGTCGAGCCGGGGGAAACGTTCGTAGAAGTGGGCGTGACCATTGAGCACGATGTCCCCCCCGGCCGCTGCCACCGCCCGGTAGAACGGCGCCACGCTCGAGTCGTCG
>JAPOIY010000092.1 GCA_029978705.1 Actinomycetota bacterium | reverse complement strand
GCCCGCACGTACCCGACGGCGATCATCCCGCCGTTCTCCTACCGGGATGGATCGTCCACCCGCCGCTTCCAGGGCCTCAACTGGTCGTCGCGCGGGAAGGCCACCTTCAACAACGGCTGCGTCGATCCCGATCCGCCGGTGCAGCGCATTACGCCGTCGGTGCAGTGCGTGCAGGTGGCCACCGACGGCACCCTCACCGCGTACTTCGATGTGTCGAACCCCAACGGCTCCACTATCGCCGTGGCTCCCGGTGCCGGCAACCAGGTGACCGGGTCGGGATTCAGCGCACCCACGCCGCCCGGGGCATTCGCCCCCGGCACCGGCCCGCGCGTGCTGACGGTGACCGGCATCCCGCGCTCGGGGTCTGCGACATGGTCCCTCACAGCCGGAGGGGTCACCTCCACCGCCGTGGCATCGGGCCTGTCGCCAGCCTGCGCGGTGCCGCCCGAGCCGCCGAAGCAGATCGGCGTGTTCGTGTCGTGCATCCGCTCGGAGGGCAGCACCTACGGCGTGGTGTTCGGGTATGAGAACGGCGGCACGGCACCCGTGACGATCCCGGCGGGTACGGCCAACGGAGTGGTGCTCTCGTCGGAGTCCACCACCGATGCACCCAGCCGCGGCCAGGTGACCACGTTCGCGCCAGGCCGGAACCCATCGGCCTTCGAGGTGAAGGGCGTGCCACGTGGCACCACCATCTCGTGGATCGTGGCGGTCGCACCCATCGCTCCCGGCACGGACCTGGCCCAAGCGACGCGCGTGGCGGGCGCCACCGTGCCCGGTGGGGCCCCCGCCTGCGCCGCAACGCCGCCGACCCCCACCACGGTGCCGCCCACGACCGGGCCGCAGCCGCCCGACCTCGCGTCGCTCGTCCCTCTGGGCGTTCGAGTCACGTGCATAAGGAAGAATGGAAACGGCAGCTTCGACGCCATCTTCGGGTACTCCAACGCGAATCCCGTCGCCATCACGGCACCGATCGGTCCCCTGAACCAGGTGACGCCATCGCTCGGTGGCACCGGGGACGACCAGGGCCAGGTGCAGGAGTTCCTGCCGGGGTCCTTGGATAACGCCTGGGTGGCGCGCGGCGTGCCGGTGACGGGCACCATCACGTGGAGCGTCGGTGGGGGCGGCGGGGCCGTGGCCACGGCCGGCATCGGATCGCCGGCATGCCCCGGCTCCACAACGGTCACACCCAGCAAGCCGCCCACCGACCCCCTGGTCCCCACTCAGACGCCCACCAGCAAGGACGCGCTGCAGGTCGGCGTCTTCGTACAGTGCGTTCGCAGGACCGGACGCACGTACACGGCCTCGTTCGGCTACGAGATGACGGGGCCCGCCCCCGCTGGCATCTCCCGCGGGAAGGAAAACCGCATCGGCCCCTCGGCCTTCGACGGTCCTCAGCCGGTCATGTTCACGCCCGGACGCCATGACGCCGTGTTCACGGTGGAGAAGATCCCGCTCAAGCGCTCGGTCACGTGGACCGTCCGGAACCCCGACGGCACCACAGCCACCGCCCGCTCGACTGCCTCAGGGCCGAATTGCATGGTGTCGCGCCAGCCCGCCATTCCTGCAGTGGAAGTAACCGTGCCGCCCACGACGGGCCCGAGCATCACCGGCCGGCCGCAGCCCCAGCCGATCGTGGTGAAGAACACCGGGACGGCAACGGCCACCGACGTGGTGGCCGTGGTGCCGCCCGCCCCCGGGCAGGTGATCCGCACGACCTCGGCAACGGGAACGGGGGACGCCCGCTGCTCGCGCACCACGGGTAAGGGCGTGATTCGCGTGGCCAACCTGCTGCCCGGACAGTCCGCCCGGTGCGTGCTGACCGTGACGTCCACGCGGTGCGACCCCCTCGCCACCACGGTGCGCGCGTCGGCGTCATCGCTGCGCCTGACCGGGACGGTCCAGGCGCGCGCCGGCGGGGTGGGCGGCCGGACCTCCTGCCGGGCCGCAGGGGGCGGGGTGACCGGCTAGGACGAAGCCCCGGCGGACAGCCCGCCGCTGACTGAGGCTCGAGGGGCCCGTGGACAACCTTCCACGTCTCCGCAGATACTGAGATTCGAGGCCAGGCGCTGCGCATCGCGCCACGTGATCGTTGGCCGACCGCAGCGCTAGCGTCGGCTCCATGCCACGGGTGGTCGCCCACATGGACCTCGATGCCTTCTTCGCCGCGGTGGAGGTGCGGGACGACCCGGCGTTGGTGGGACGCCCCCTGGTGATTGGTGGCGACCCCGCCGGCCGGGGGGTGGTGTCGACCGCCTCGTACGAGGCCCGGCGCTTCGGGATCCGATCGGCCATGCCGGCCGCGGAGGCACGCCGGCGCTGCCCCGAGGCGATCTTCCTGCGCCCCGACATGCCGCGTTACCGCGAGCGCTCACGCGAGGTGTGGAGCCTCGTGCGCGCCGAGGTGCCGGTGCTTGAGCAGGTGGGGATCGACGAGGGATACATCGACCTGTACCGGGCGGTATGGACCTCGGGTGGCGCACGGCGGTTTCTCACGCGACTGCAGCAGACGGTGCGACAGAAGACCGGACTGGATGCATCATTCGGCTGCGGCACGTGCAAACCCGTGGAGAAGATCGCCTCGGATGCCGATAAGCCACGGGGCGTGGTCGTGGTGCCCGCCGGCGGGGAGGCCGCTTTCCTCGCGCCGCGGCCGCTGCGGGCGCTGCCGGGCATCGGCCCGGTCACGGGCGAGCGCCTGGCGCGTGCGG
>JAPOIY010000073.1 GCA_029978705.1 Actinomycetota bacterium | reverse complement strand
GGACGGGACTGTTCTGGGGGTTTGGGGGAGTTTCGTCACCCCGCCGCACGCACCCCACCTTCGGGCTGGCTCCGGGTGAAGGAACGGATGGACGCGTAGCCGCGCAGCAGGACCACGACGATGACCGTGGCACCCGCGAGCGCCACCAGGATCACCTCGGTGTTCCACTGCGCGACGATGGCCGTGGTCAGGCTCAGGGCGATGATCTCGGTCGCGCACTTGATCGTGATCAGGGAACCCGAGATCCGCCCTCTCACGTCGTCGGGACAGCGCTGTTGGATCACCGCCGCCAGGGTTCCCTGCAGGACGGCGATGCAGGCGCTGGCCAGGAACACCCCACCTGCCAGGACCGCGGTCAGGCCCAGTCCGCGGTCGTCGACGAGAAGGAGGGCACCCGCCAGGCACAGGGCGACCCAGGCCCCGGACCCGGCCAGCAGCCGGACCCGGAGGTCCCCCTGCAGACCGAGGAACAGCATCAGGATGCGGCCCGCGGCGATCCCCGCCAGCCCGGCCATGGTCAGGGGCACGACCAAGGCGCCGACGTCATAGTCGACCAGGAACAGCGCCACGAGCTGGGTGGGAAGGACGAGGCGCAGCAGCACCTCGGCCACGATGGCACCGCGCAGCGCGGGGTGGTCCCGCAGGCTGCCGATCACCTCCCCGACGCCGTAGCCGCGGGCGGACGGGGGCCGGGGGGCGAGTGCTGCGCTGCGCGAGACCCACCATCCCGCGACAGCACCGACCAGGGCCACGGCGCTGAGCAGCCCCAGCGCGATCACCGAGTCCGGGGCGGCCGAAGCGATCTGGAAGCCCACCAGGCCGGAGCCGAACCGGAACAGGTTGAGCACGATGTCGGCGGACCCGCGGGCGTCCGCCGGGACCAGGGCCGCCTGCACGCGGAGCATCGGCGGGATGAACAGCCCCACGGTGACCGCCTCCACGGCGGCGTAGGTCAGCAGCGCGAACGTGGGAACGTGGACCGCGGCCAGGACACAGATGCCGCCGGTACTGATCGCGTAGAGCGAGGACCCGGCCACCATGACCGTGCGTGGGTTGTACCGGTCGGCCAGCCCCCCGGCCACCAGCGACGTGAGGCTGATGGTGATGCCGGAGATCGCGGCCAGGATGCCGATCCCGGACTCGCCGCCGAGCCGGTCGGCAGCCAAGGGGTTCAGCACCAACGCGAACAATGCCCCAGGGATCATCGCCAGCGGCGACTGGACCACGATGAACAGCAGGAGTCGCCGCTGCCCCCGCAACTGCGCCCACAGACTCGTTCCGCCCACGGAGGCAGGCGCCGTCGTTCCCACCCCGACACCCTAGGTTCCGTACGCCGCGCGAGCAGCGGTACCCGCCGCCCGGTAGTCTGCGGTGCCATGCTGGAAGCAGCCATCTTCGCCGGGATCGCCCAAGCCGCCCTCATCGTGGGCGCGCTACTGGTGTGGCGTTTCCCGGTCCTGACCAAACCCGTCTACGTCGGCGCTCTCATGGCCTTCGGTGCCGGTGCCGTCATCTCCGCCGTGGGCACCGACCTGGTCGCCGTCGCCTACGAGGAGGCGGGCGCGTTCCCCCCCTCACTCGGGATCGCGATCGGCGGCCTCGGGTACTTCAGTATCGTCGCGCTGCTGGAGCGACAGGCGGCGTACAAGGCCCCGGGCCGTCCGGTCGAGGAGGCCGTCGTCGAAGCCGGACTCGACGAGGAGGCGGAGGTCTCCGGGGCCACCCCGACCGAGGCGCGCAACCTGTTCGTCGGGATGATCATCGACGGAGTGCCCGAGTCCGTGGCCATCGGCCTGACCCTGCACCTCGCCGCGCCGGGCGTCTCGGCTGCTCTGGTCGGCTCGGTGTTCGTCGCCGGACTGCCCGAGGCCATCGGCGTCGCCGCCGCCCTTCTCGCCGGTGGCTACACCCTGAGCCGGATCCTCGGCCGATTCTCGATCGTGGTCGTCATCGGCGCCGTCAGCGGCGCGATCGGCTACCAGGTGCTGATCAACGCGCGGCCGAGCCTGATCGCGATCATCCAGGCGGTCGCTGCGGGCGCCCTGTTGGTGGTCGTCGTCAACGAGATGATCCCGATCGCGGTGCGAGGAGTGCGGCGCTGGTCGGGCGTCCTGGCGGCGGCGGGATTCGTCTTCGCCGCGGCCATGACCTGGGCCTCGGGCGCCTGATCCCGCTCAGCGCCGGGCCACGGCCGCCGTCACGGGCTGCCACAGCGGCTGGTTCCCGATGTCGGTGACCCAGACCGGGCAGCCCGCGGCATCGGTCAGCGGCTGACACCAGTTGGGGTACTCCCGGTGGGTTCCCGGCTGGTTCTGGATGCGCCGGTCCTGGGTGATGTCCGGCAGGTTGACCCCCAGCAGGACCGCCGGCGACGCCGCGAGACAGCGGTGCAGCGCGGCGATCTCCTCCGCCGCCGGCGCCTCCGGCTCGAGCCAGCCGCGCGCCACCAGCAGGTCGCGCCAGGCCTGGATCTCGCGGGCATGCGCCGCCCAGTCCTCGGCGGGCTGCTCCAGCAGCCCGAGGTCCTCGCGCAGCCGGACATGTTCGCCGGCGAGATACCCGGCGGTGGGTGGCAGGTCGTGCACGGTGACGGTGGCCAGAGCCTGCGCCCGCCACTGCTCGGGAGGGCGGGGGTCCGCTCCCTCCTCCTCGAACCACAGGACACCGGTGCCGAGGATGCCGCGGTCGGCCATGTCGTCGCGGATCCAGTCCGCGACGGTGCCGAGGTCCTCGCCGATGACGACGGCGCCGACACGGCTGGCCTCGAGCACCAGGATGCCGACGAGCGCCTCGTGGTCCATCGCGACGTAGGTCCCCGAGCTCGGAGCCGCACCCTCCGGGATCCACCACTGCCGGTACAGCCCAAGAATATGGTCGATCCGCACCCCGCCCGCGGTACTCAGCAGGGCACGGAGCATGTCGCGGTAAGGAGTGAATGCCGCCTCCGCCAGGGCCGACGGCCGCCACGGCGGCTGCGCCCAGTTCTGTCCCTGTCGGTTGTAGACGTCGGGGGGTGCGCCCACGCTGACATCGGCCGCCAGCAGCTCCCCCAGCCGCCACGTGTCCGCGCCGTCCGCGTGCACTCCCACCGCCAGGTCGTGGATGACACCGATCCCCATTCCGTGGGACCGGGCTGTGCCCTGCACCGCGATCAACTGCTCCGTCATCAGGTACTGCAGCCAGGAGTAGAACAGCACGCTGTCCTCGTGCTCGGCGAAGGCCGTGGTCACCGCCGGGCTGCGCACGGCCTGCAGTTCCGGCGGCCAGTCCTGCCAGCGCGAGCCGTACTCGTCGGCCAGGACACACCACAGCGCGAAGTCCTGCAGCGCCACCCCCTGCCGCTGCACGAAAGCAGCGAACGCCTCGGGGTCGGCTGGACCGGCCTGCCACAGGATGCGCAACGCCTCTCTCTTCAGATGCCACGCCCCCGCCCAGTCGATCAGGGCCGGGACTCGGCCCAGTCCCGCGGCCTGCTCGTGCAGCTTCGCGACAGCTGCCCGCTGATCGGCGGTTAGCGGAGCGCCGGTGGCGACCGCCGCGAGGTCGAGGTAGACGGGATTGGCGAACCGCCGCGTCACCGGCAGGTACGGGGACGGCTCCATGGGCTCGGCGGGGCTGGCGGCGTGGATGGGGTTCACCAGGACGAAGTCGCCGCCGGCTCCCGCCACGGTGTCGGCCAGGATGCCCAGGTCCCCGAGGTCGCCGATCCCCCAGGAGTCCGGGGAGCGGGCGGAGTACAGCTGGGTCAGTACCCCCCAGCCCGGGGCGACGTCGGGCAGCCGGTCCGGAGTGACGATCAGGGGGCAGACGGCGACGCCACCGTCCGGGGTGCGGGCCTGGAACTGGTGGTAGCCGGGGGGCAGGCCGGCCGGGACGGCGAAGGCTGCTTCGCCGGTGAGCACGCCGTCCACCTCGCGCGGCTCGACCCAGTGCTCCAACTGTTCGGCCCCCACGGCGCCGCTGCCGTCCTCCCACACGATATGGGCGACCACCTCGGTGCCGTGCGGCACGTGTACCCAGATCCGCCCGGAGCGGGAGGAGCGCTGGATGAACACCGGCGGCAGCGGCCGCCGCCAGTCGACCAACTCCGCGTCCACCAGCGACTGCGCCACCTGCTCCTCGCCGTCCGCCGGGACCCCCAGCGCGGCGAGGACGGCGACGACCGTGTCGGCGCCGATCGCGTGGTGGTGGCCGTCCTGGTCCCAGTACTCGGTGGCGACCCCGTGGCGGGCGGCCAGCTCCGCCAGGGCGTCGGTCACGGCCTCCCTCCGGCGACCTCGGGCACACGTTCATGCCAGCGCACCGACTCCTCCAGCTGTGCGGCCAGGGACAGGAGGGTCACCTCGTCGCGCGGGCGCCCGACGAGCTGCACGCCGACGGGCAGACCCCCCTCGGTGTGGTGGAACGGGACAGACACCGCCGGCTGCCCGGTGACGTTGAAGGGAGCGGTGAAAGGCGTGAACCGCTTCTGCTCCGCGAAGTTCTCGTCCGGATCGCGCGCCGCGAAGTGGCCGACCGGGCGGGGCAGGTGCGCCAGCGTCGGCATCAGCAGCACGTCGTAGTCCGCGGTGGCTCGGATCGCGGCCACCGCCGCCATCCGCATCGTCTGGACAGCGCGCGCCAGGTCGACCGCAGTCAGCGCCGCACCCCGCTCCCGCAGCCGCCGGGTCAGTGGGGTGAGGGGCGCGTCGTCGGGCAGCGGAATGGCTGCGGCCGCCGCCCACCACACGGCTTCGAAGGCGGAAACCACGTCGGGGCTGACGGGGGGCGGGATGTCGACGACGTCATGACCGAGGTCCGACAGCAGCGCTGCGGCGGCGGCGACGGCGACGAGGATCTGCGGGTCGACCTCGCTCTCGGCCACCATCGGCGTCACGCAGCACCCGATCCGCAGGCGGCCCGGTGGGCGCCGGGCCGCGGCGAGGAACGACTCCGGCGACGGCACCCCGAACAGGTCCTCCGGGGAGCACCCAGCGAGCACGTCGAGGAACGCGGCGGCGTCAGCCACCGTCCGGGCCAGCGGCCCGATGACCGCCAGTTCCCCCACTCCGGGAACCAGGGGCAGGTCGCTGACGCGGCCGCGGCTCGGTTTGACCCCGACCAGCCCGGTGACCGAGGCGGGGATCCGGATCGACCCGCCGCCGTCGGATCCCTGCGCGATCGGGGCGAGGCGCGCGGCCACCGCCGCCGCCGCCCCCCCGCTGGATCCCCCCGCCGACAGGTCCGGGTTCCACGGGGTGCGCGCGGCGTGGCCGAGGTCGTTCTCGGTGTAGCAGGGGAGCCCGAACTCGGGCGTGACCGTCTTGCCGGTGATGACCAGCCCCGCCTGCCTCATCCGCGTGACGAAGGCGGCGTCCTCCGGCGGCCGGAATCCCCGCATCGCCTCGGAGCCGAACTCGCAGGGCATGCCCGCCACGAGGTCCAAGTCCTTCACGGGCGCCACACAGCCGAACAGGACGGCGTCGGGAGCGACGGTGCCGGCGGCGACCCGGTCGTCGATCTCGCGGGCCCGGGCCAACGCCCCCACCTCGTCGAGGTAGGCGAAGGCGCCCACGACCTCTCCGATGGTCCGACTGCGGTCCAGGTAGTGCGTGGTCAGTTCGACGCAGGAGACTTCCCCCGAGCGGATGGCCCGACTCTGCTCCAGCGCCGTCCAGTCGTGCACGGAGCCCACCGGTCAGCGGTCCCGGCGGCGCTTCCGGCGGCGCATCCACCACGACGCCGACCAGCCCAGCGCAGCGCCGATGAGCAGCACGGCCAGCAGGACGATCCACAGCATCACGTCGACCTGGAAGAAGACGAAACTGACGCGCACGATCTCGGAGTTGCTGAAGAGGAACACCAGCACCAGCACCGCCACGACGACCCACAGGGTGATCCGCGCGTACCGGCGCCAGTTGGCTGGAGGAGGGGTGCCGTCCAGCACCACGGGTGTCTCCGGCGACTTGGCATCCTCGCTCATGGCCCCACCCTAGTGCTTCCCCCCGCCGAACTGCTTCCCCTCCGGCAGCGGAGTGGGCGGCGACCAGCGACCCCTCGTCCAAGGCCATGACGGCGATCCAGACGAAGTGCGGCCCGGAGCTCACGAAAGGCTGACGATCTGCGACCGCACCCCTCCGGTCCCCCTTAGGGTGCAAGACGTGACCCCACGTGAGTAT
>JAPOIY010000065.1 GCA_029978705.1 Actinomycetota bacterium | reverse complement strand
TGGTCACGCAGTTGAACAGCAACAGCGCCAAGTACGGGTGGCAGGCCCCGATGTCGATGTACGACGCCAGCCACCCGCACGGCCTGTGCGCCGACGGCCGGTGGGAGACCAACTTGGCCGACTTCTTCATCTACTCGGAGTTGTACAACGGCACCGGTTACGGCCTGCACCCGAACAACACGGGATACGCCGCCTACGCGGACATGCTCGGCCCGGTCGGGATGGACATGGCCGGAGTCCCGGTGGCGCAACCGACCACCACGGTCGACCCGCTGGGCGACGGTGTCGCGACCAAGACCAAGGTCAAGTTGCCGGACAGGACCGTCAAGTCCGGCAAGCGGGCCACGGTCAAGGTGCGGGTCATCGGTGCTCTCACGGCCCAGGCGGCCGTTGTCCCGGGCTTGAAGGGCCGGATCGAGATCCAGGGCAACAAGAAGGGCACCAGCCACTGGATGAAGAAGACGATGGCCATCAAGGCCAACGGCAAGAAGACGGTCAAACTCCCGCGCAAGTGGACCAAGTTGGTGGACCGGAAGTCCGGCAACCTGCGTCTGCGGGTGCGCTACCTCGGCAACCCGACCTACCTGGCCTCGAAGGCCAAGAAGGTCAAGATGCGCATCGTGAGCTGACCGGGGCGAACCCAGGGCTGAGGGCGGTGCCGGCAAAGCTGGTCACCGCCCTCCGTCACGCCGGTAGCATCCGAGGGCGACTCGCGGAGGAGACGACATGAGCGAGGCGGCCTACACCGAGGCGATGACCCTCGTCGCCATGATCTTCGAGGCCCTCGCCGCGCTCGTCCTGCTTGTCGGGTTGATCTTCTTCGCCATCATGTCGACGCGTCAGTGGATCCGTACCCGGAGCGGTGCGTCGGCGTACCGGCTCATGAGGCAGGGGTTCGGTGGCGTGCTGCTGCTCAGCTTGGAGATCCTCGTTGCCGGCGACCTCATCCGCACCGTCGCCGTGGCGCCGACCTTGGACAACGTGCTTGTCCTCGGCATCATCGTGCTGATCCGGACCTTCCTGTCCTTCTCGTTGGAGATCGAGATCGACGGGGTGCCTCCCTGGCGCAAGGCGCTCGTGAGCGGGGGGAAGGTCGCGGCGGACGCGCAGCGCTCGGCCAACGAAGAGTCGGCCGCTGCGGAGTCAGGTGCCGAGGAACCCACCACCGAGCAGCCCGCCGACCCCAGGCAGTGACCACTCCAGAGACGGATTGCGCCCCTCCGGAACTGTCGGACCCCAGGTGCAGGGTGGAGGTATCGGGAAGGGGGAAGGATGCGGGATCGAACCGGCGAAGAGATCCGCGGAGGGGGTACCGCCGCTGACGCGATGGGCCCCGGTCTAGACGAGGGTCACGCTCCCACCACACCACGTGCGGCCATGCGGCACATGGTGGCCGGCGCGACGAACTCCTCCGCTGAAGCGCGACAACTTGCTGCTGCGGTCGCGGCGCTCATCGCCGCTCCGGTGACCGGTGAGCTGGGCACTGCCGCCGTATTGGCGGATGATCTCGTGGTGCTGGCGAAGGCTACGCAGGTGCTGGCCGTCGAAACGGCCCGCCGGGCCCATGCCGCGCACGCCGGCGAGGTCACCGCAACGGGGGTGCGGTCCACGCTGGCCCGGGCCGGATGGGCGGCCTCCGCCGCCTCCCGCGCTCTGCGCATCGGATCCTTTGCCGACCGTTACCCGCAGGTAGGCGCGGCGCTTCGATCCGGCTGTCTCACGAACGAAGGCGTCCTGTTCTTGGCCCACGCCACCCGCAGGCTGACCCCGGGGGAGCGCGACCGCGTCATCACGTGGGCGATGTCCTGGGCATCCCGACTGGACGCCGCCGGCCTGAAAGTTGCGGTCACGGCTGCGGTCGAGCGGCTCCGCCCCGACAGCGCGGAACAGCGCGAACAGGACATCCACGACGACCGTTACCTGGCGTTCACCCGCTTCCGGGGCATGGTCCTCTTCGAGGGTCGACTGCCGTCCCTCGAGGGCGAGGCGTTCGCCGCAGCCGTGGCGGCCTACGCGGAACGACTGCGCACGCAGGGGGATGGACTCAGTGCCGGACAGCGCGCCGCCGACGGCCTCACCGGCATGGTCGCGGAACTCGTCGAGAGTCAGCGGGTGCCGTCGCGCAATGGCGCGCCAGCCAACGTCTCGGTCATCATCCCGCTGGACGAGGCAGATCGCGTGGCCACCGGGCAGGCACGGCAGGACGGTCTCCTTCCCGATCTCTCGGGGGTGGTGAATGGCCGCTCAGCGGCGGACCTGTCCGGCTCCGGGGTGATCGCCGGCTCCGACACCCTGGGCGACGCAGCCGCTCGCTTCCTCCTGTGCTGCGCGGACCTGGCAGGAGTCCTGGTCGACACCCCGTCACCCGTGGGCGGCATCCTCGGTGCCGCGAAGCTGGAGCCCCTGGCTCTGGGCCGTACGCGGCGGCTCGCCACGGCCACGCAACGCCGAGCCCTGGGCGTCCGGGACCGGGGTTGTGTGGTTCCGGGCTGCCAGGTGCCGGCGGACGCCTGCCAGGTGCATCACGTGACCGACTGGTCACAAGGCGGCGTCACCGATGTGGACTCGCTGGCGCTCCTGTGCTGGGTGCATCACCGTCAGGTCGATCTGAGACGGTGGTCCGTGACGCGTTCCCCGGATCCCTGCGGACCGTATTGGCGGGTCACCCGGACTCACCGGTCCGCGTGGCACCGGAGAACGTGACCACTCACAGACCGGCGGCGCGCGCTGCGCTGCTGGTCATGTCATCGAGGTCCCGCTGTGCCGTCCAGCCCAGGACGCGCTCGGCCTTGTCGGCTGCGGCGATGAGTTCCGCTGGGTCCCCGGCACGCCGGTCGACGGTCTCGTAGGGCACCTCGGCGCCTACCGCCCGACTCACCGAGTCGATCACCTCGAGCACACTCGACCCCTTCCCGGTTCCGATGTTGATCGCTTCGGCCGCGCCACCGGCTTCGGTGAAGGCCGCTGCTGCGGCGTGCGCTTCGGCCAGGTCGGCGACGTGGATGTAGTCCCGCAGGCACGTACCGTCGGGGGTCGGGTAGTCGTCCCCGAACACCTTCGCTGCCTCCCCGTTGCGGTAGCTGCGCAGGACGATGGGGATCAGGTTGTTCACCGACGTGTCCCCCAACTGCGGATCAGCTGCGCCCGCGACGTTGAAATAGCGCAGCGACGCCCACGACAAGTCGGCCACGGCGGCGGCATCGGCCACGGCCCACTCGCCCACCAGCTTCGTCTCGCCGTACGGCGAGAGCGGCACCGTCGCCTCGGTCTCCACGACCGGGCAAGAGTCCGGCTGCCCGTACACGGCGGCGCTGGAGGAGTACACGAGGTTCTTCACCCCGGAAGCGCTCATGGCCTCGAGCACCGACAGCAGCCCATCGACGTTCTCGCGGTAGTACCAGAGGGGTTTCTCCACCGACTCCCCGACGGCCTTCTTCGCTGCCAGATGCACCACGCCGCTGACGTCGTACTCCCGCATGGTCCGTTCCAGCAGATCCCGGTCCGACACCGAGCCCACGATCAGGGGAACGTCCTCCGGTACGCGCTCGGCCACGCCGGTGGACAGGTCGTCGACCACCACCACATCGCGTCCCGACTCCTGCAACGCCCGAATCACGTGCGAGCCGATGTAGCCCGCTCCCCCGGTCAGCAACCACGTCGTCATCCGGGCACCCTATCGGGCGCGGTGCGCCAGGCCCATCGGCCGCTGGGACGTTGGTCCCCTCTTGTCCCCCCAGCGTTCCCCTCACGGTGTCCGCCGCCCTAGCGTGGGGACGTGACCACCACCTTGGATGACGGCCTGGTGCAGGCGCTGGTCGATGTCGCCGACGGCTTGGAGATCTCCACCACGCTGGATCGCATCCTGGTTGCCGCCACGGAACTGACGGGGGCTCGCTACGGAGCTCTCGGGGTGCTCGGGGGCGACGGCGGCCTGCGGCAGTTCCGGCATGTCGGGATGACCCCCGCGCAGGTGGCGGCCATGGACTCGCCGCCGTGCGGCCGCGGCGTGCTGGGCGAACTGGTCCGCGACCCCCGGCCCCTGCGCCTACGGCACCTGAGTGAACATCCCGCGGCCTCCGGGTTCCCCGCCGGCCATCCCCCGATGGACTCCTTCCTCGGAGTGCCGATCCGCGCGGGGGAGACCGTGTTCGGCAACCTCTACCTGACCGAGAAGCCCGGCGGATTCGACGCGGAGGACGAGCGGCGGGTCATGGCGCTGGCCGCTGCAGCGGGAGTCGCGATCCGCAATGCCCAGTTGTTCGAGGCCGCGCAGGTGGGCGGTCAGTGGCAGGCCGCCGCCGCGGACATGGCGAACTCCGTGCTCCGCGATGAGGATGGGGGCCTGATCCTCGAGTTGCTCGCCCGCAGCGCGCGCATCGTCGCCCAGGCCGACCTCGCGCTGGTGGCCAGCCCCCATGAAGGCGACATGCAGGTCGAGGTCTTCGACGCTGCCGACCCGGACATGACCCTGCCGGTGGCTGACGTGCTGTGCGGCCGACTGCTGGACGGCCTCGCCCGGATCGACCCGGTGGCCGCCGAACGGTGTCTCACCGCGGCCGGCGACGGCTTCTTCCGCGACGTGCCGCTCGGGGAGGACTGGGGGACGGCCGGGCTCGTGGGCGGTTTTCCGATCCGCACCGACAGCAGCAACGTCGGCACCCTGCTTCTGGTGTGGACCGATGCCGAGGCCGATGTCACCGACGACCGGTTGGCTGCGATCGCGGGCCTTGCCGTGCAGGCGGCGGTGTCGTTGACCCTCGACGTGGCCCGCATGG
Source organism: Actinomycetota bacterium (assembly GCA_029978705.1). GTDB lineage: Bacteria > Actinomycetota > Actinomycetes > S36-B12 > CAIWTL01. The sequence goes on along the minus strand of JAPOIY010000065.1, from coordinate 4,649 downwards.
CCGAACAGAAGCTGCTCGTCTTCCGCGACCGGGACCGGATCGCGCGTGACCTGCACGACCTCGCGGTGCAGCGCCTTTTCGCCGCCGGGGTGTCCCTGCAGGTGCTGGGACGGCGCCACGATCTCCCTGCGGAAGCCCGCGAACGGGTCACTCAACTGATCGGGGAGGTCGACGCCACGATCGCCCAGATCCGCGACACCATCTTCGAGTTGCGGGAGGGGTTCAGCGGCACCTGGCAGCTCACCGAGGCCCTACAGGAGGAGCTGGACCGCATGGCCGAACCGCTGGGGTTCGACCCGCAGTTGCAGGTCGACGCGGACCTCACCACCGTCGACGCCGACGATGTCCTTCCCGACACCATTGCCGTGGTGCGGGAGGCGTTGAGCAATGTCGCCCGGCACGCGGGTGCAACGGCCGCGACAGTGCGGGTGTGGTCCGCCGACGGCCGCTTCGGCGTCTCGGTGACCGACGACGGGTCCGGTCCCGCTGCCGGGGGGCGCCGCTCCGGCCTGGCCAACCTGGCAGCCCGCGCCGAGGCACGGGGCGGAACGTGCGAGTTGTCCGCGGGCCCGCGGGGCGGCGGGGTGCTCGAGTGGGACGTCCCGCTGCACATCCTGCCGGACTGAGGCGCCGGTCGGCGGGTCGGGTCAGCGGCCGGCCGCAGGGGGCGCGCCCAGTTGTCCGCGCGCCACCAGAACCGCCGCCTGCGTCCGCCGTTCCAGGCCGAGTTTCGCCAGGATCGACGACACGTAGTTCTTGACCGTCTTCTCGGCCAGATGCAGTTCCTCGCCGATCTGACGGTTGGTGAGGCCCCGCCCGATCAGGTCGAGAATCCGGCGTTCCTGGTCCGTCAGACTCGTCAGCCGCCGCTTGCGCATCTCCTCGCCGCGCAGCCGCTGCAGCACACGCTGCGTCGTGGCGGGGTCGAGGAGGCTTCGGCCCGCCGCCACCTCGCGCACGGCATGCACCAACTCGGCCCCGTGGACCTCCTTGAGCAGGTAGCCCGAGGCTCCGGCCGAGATGGACCGGAAGAGTGCCTGGTCGTCGGCGTAGGAGGTGAGCATGAGGCAGCGGGTCTCCGGGGACAGCGTCGCCATTTCGCGGCACAGTTCGATGCCGCTGGCGTCAGGCAGGCGCACATCCAGCAGGGCCACATCGGCGTGGGCGGCGGGCAGGCGATGACGCGCGTCCGCCGCGGTTCCCGCCTCACCGACGACCGTGATGTCGGACTCGAGGTGGAGCAGATCGGACAGACCCCGGCGCACGATCTCGTGGTCATCGACCAGGAAGACGCGGATGGTGGTCACGGGGCGCACCTCCAGTTCCGCCGGTCTGCGTTGCTGCCGGGGCAGGGCTTCCCGGCAGGATTGATCTGCTTCTTGAGTGTGACATGAATCGGCCCGCGGCTCGGGGTCGACGCGACGTGGGGGGTCAGGGAGTGATCGTCAGACTGGTGAGCAGTGACCCGGACAGGAGGTCGTTCCCGGCCACCTGGGCGACCTCGGCGGTGGCACCTCCGGGGACCCGCCCGGCGCTCGCAGCCACCAGATCGGGCCAGGTCAGGACGACGGTGACGTCCGGATCGGGGACGGCGTCGATCACCGCCCCTCTCCCGTCCGGCAGGTGACCCACCTGCGTGCGGAACGACACCCCCGGTCCGGTCACCTCGAGTTGGAGCACCTCCCCCTCGGGAGCGTCGACCGTGCGCACCCACAGCCGGCCCAAGCCCGTGACGATTTGCCCGGCCGTCACCCAGGCGGCCGCCGTCCCCCAGTGGTCCTCGTGGCCGGTCGCGACCCGAATGTCCTGTTCGTGGATCCAGATGTCCAGGATGCGCATGCGCAGCACTGCGGTGAGCGACATCGGCTTTCCGAACGGCCCGAGGACGGTGGCGTCCGGGCTCTCCGCGAGATCCGCCAGTTCCGCGCGGCGGTCGGCGTGAGTGGAGCGCGCCTCGCGCAGCACGTCATCCCGGCTGCGAGACCGGCGCAGATCCACGGGGACCTCGGTGTAGCGGCTCAGGCCGGACTGCGCATGCGGCAGCACGTCGTAGTCAGGGGTGTGGTCGGGGTCGGCGCGCCCCATGAGGAACCGCTCGATGGACGTCACGTGGGCCACCACATCCCCGACCGTCCAGCCCGGGCAGGGGGTGGCGTCCCCCCAGGGGTCGGCCCCGGCCCGCTCCGCCGCGTCGATCAGATTCGTGAGGGCGGCGTCCCAGATGGCCACGAGCTCGGCTGGCCCTGCATCCGCGTAGGGCAGCGGGCTGGTGGTCTGGGCGATGAGTCGGCGTGCCATACCGCGACGGTAGAACAGTCACCGTGGACGGATGCGCGCGGTCCTGTCAGGCTGGCGCCATGGTGCGGGTGGCAGCGGTTCAGGTGCGCGTCGATGACGCCGAACCCGTGGCCGAGCGAATCCCGCGGGTGGCCGACTGGGTGGGCCAGCAACTCGCCGGCCAGTCCGTGGACGTGGCCGTCCTCCCGGAGCTGTGGGGTCCGGGTGCCTTCAGCCTGGACCGCGTGCTGTCCGCCGCCGAGCCCCTCGACGGCCCCTTCATGCAGCGGATGTCCGCGCTCGCCGCGGAGTTGGGTGTGCTGCTGCACGCCGGCTCCTTCCCGGAACTCCACGAACGGGGGGTCTCCAACACGAGCGTCGTCTTCGCCGCCGACGGAACCCGGCTCGCCGTCTACCGCAAGATCCACCTGTTCGGGTTCGACGTGGGCGAGGCGGTCACGCTCATCGGTGGGGAGGAGCAGGTCGTACTGCCGACCTCACTGGGACCGACTGGGCTCGCAACCTGTTACGACCTCCGGTTCCCGGAGCTCTTCCGCCTCCTGACCGAGCAGGGCGCCGCGGCCTTCCTAGTGCCGGCGGGGTGGCCGCAGGCGCGCATCGGGCACTGGGAGGTGCTGGCCGCCGCCCGCGCCGTCGAGAACCAGGCGGCGGTGGTGGCCGCCAACGCGGTCGGCGTCTCCGGCGACGTCGCCATGGGGGGCACCTCGATGATCATCTCCGGGATGGGCGACGAGTTGGCCCGCGCCTCCGCCGATCAGCAGGAGGTCCTTGTCGCCGACCTCGACCCGGCCGCCGTAGCCCGCTGGCGGGAGACCTTCCCGGCGCTGCGCGACCGCCGCCTGCCGTGACCGTGTCCGAAACAGTCGCATGCGACTGTTTCGGCTAGAGGCGACTGCTGCAACGGTCGCTCGTGTATGAAACGGTCGCATGCGACCGTTTCGGGAGCCGCCCCCCGCCATGATGGGCCCGTGGCCTTCGTGGACGACCTTCGGACGGTACTGCCGCCGGACCAGGTGATTGCACCGGCCCCGGACGCCCTGCTCACCGACTGGTTCGGGCGGCGCGGCCACGCCGACGTTCTCGTGCGCCCCCGCACCACGGAGGAAGTCGCCGCTGCGCTGACCATGGCTGGCGAGCGCCGCGTCGCGGTCGTCCCGGTGGGCGGCAACACCGGCCTCGTCGGTGGCACCCTGCTTGCCACCGCGGGCCCGTCCATGGCGCTCAGTCTCGCCGGGCTGACCGAGTGCGAGGTGGACGCCGCCGGCAGCACCGCTCTCGTCGGCGCCGGCGTCACCGTCGCGGACCTCCATGCCGCCGCCGCGGCCGCGGACCTGACCTACGGTGTCGACCTCGCATCCCGGGACTCCGCGACCGTCGGTGGCACGATCGCCACCAACGCGGGCGGAATCCACGTCTGCGCCTACGGCACCACGCGATCCCAAGTGCTCGGCCTCGAAGTCGTACTGGCGGACGGCAGCGTGCTGTCCGACCTGCGCGGCCTGCCCAAGGACAACACCGGCTACGCCCTGCGCGACCTCGTCATCGGATCCGAGGGCACCTTGGCGGTCATCACCCGCGCACGGCTCCGGCTGCACCCCGCCCCGGCCCGGCGACTCCTGCTCGCCGCACCCTGCGACACCCTCCTGGACTGCGTGGCGCTGGGGCGCGCCTGCGGTCGCGCCGCGCCGTTGTTGTCCTGCGAATGCGTGGACACCGCGTCGTGGGAGGCCGCGGCCGTCGCGCTCTCCCAGCGCGACCCCCTGGCCGGCGCCCCCGGCACCTATCGGGCGCTGGTGGAGATCGACGTAGGCTCCCGCGGCCCGGCAGCCGTGCTGACCGAGATGGCCCCGACCCTGGAGTTGCTGCCTGACGTCGCGGTCGCGGAGGCCGGAGCGGACCGAGCCGCCCTGTGGCGGCTGCGGGAGGGACAGGCCGAATGGTGGAACCTGGTCGCCGCCCAGGACTCCGGGGCCGAACTGTTCAAGTTCGACATCACGTTGCCCCTGGCCGACCTCGACGCTGCGTTCACCCCGGTCGCCGGGCTCCTTGCCGAAGAACCTGCCGTGCGGCGGTGGGGGGTGTTCGGCCATGTCTTCGAAGGCAGCCTGCACCTCCAGTTCACCGCGTCCCCGCAGCCCGACCTCGAGGAGCGCATCCTGACCCTCGTCAGCGCTGCCGGCGGATCGCTGTCGGCCGAACACGGCGTCGGGCGGGACAAGGCCGGCTACCTGCACCTGCGCCGCTCGCCGCCGGAACTCGCCGCCATGCGGTCCGTCAAGGATGCTCTGGATCCCGGCGGCATCCTCAACCCCGGCGTGATCTTGCCCTGACCGAATCCGCGCCGCTGCAGC
>JAPOIY010000102.1 GCA_029978705.1 Actinomycetota bacterium | reverse complement strand
GTCAGTACGGTCTGACGCAGGGACATGAGGACAACCCGCGGCTGGCCTCGTTGCTTGTCCTGCACGCAGTCGTCCGGTATGGGATGGCGATCGCCCTGTTGGTCACGACTCATTCGGTTACGGCTACCGTCTTCGGGATGTTCCTCGGTACCACGCTGGGCGCACTCCTCGGGTGGCCACTGGTGGCCCGCTTCGTTGGTCCAAGAGCCGCGGCGATCCCCGACCTGCGGTCGCAGGTTCTCCACGCTACCCACGCGCTCTTCGCTCTCTTCCTGGCGACGAACATCGACCTTCTCCTCGCCCGCTACTTCCTGACGGCCGACGAATCCGGCGCGTACGCCGTGGGAGCCATCGTCAGCAAGATCGCTTTCTGGCTGCCCAGCTTCATCGCCGTGGTGACCTTCGCACGCATGGTGGACGGGCGGCGCAACGCGACAACGCTGAAGGCCGCCATGGCCGTCAGCGGCATCGGCATCCTGCTCGTCCTCGGGCTAGTGGCCGTCCCCCAGTTGGTGCTCGCCGCCGTGGCGGGACCGAACTACATGTTCATGTCCCCGTATCTGTGGCTCTTCGGCGTGATCGGGTCCGCGTTCTCCGTCGCCCAGTTCGTGCTGTACTCCCGGCTGGCGGTGGACGACCGAAAGGCCGCTCTGGCCCTCTGGGGCGCCGTCGTCCTCATCGCCGTGGGAGTCACGATCTGGCACGCCAGCGTGGCCACCGTGGCGGTCGTTGTCGCCGGGGTGGCGACCCTCGTAGCGGTCCTGGGCGTTTCCCTCCTGGTAAACGACAAACGCCGCGGGGTAGCTGCAACCCCCGAACCCCCGCTGGAGGCGCTTGAGGCGCCCTGAGGCTGTCGCTCCCTCGCAGCCTCAGCGGCCGACGCTGATGCTCACCGCGTCGGACTCACCTTGGTTGTTGACGGCCACGATCTGGGCCCGCTGGTCGGAGCCGGAGCGCACCCCGGGCACGACCGCCCGGTTGCGACGCACCGTCTGCCAACGGCGGAAGTCGTTGGAGCCGGGGTCGCTGACCCGGACGCGGAAGGCCGTGACGGGGGCGCCCCCGTCGTAGCCGGTCTCCCACTCCAAGGTGACCTTGTTGCCGCGGGCCTGGACCACGTCGGGCCGCTTCACCTTGCTGGGCGCGCATGCCATCCGGAAGCGGATAGTGGCACTGGCCGAGACCCCGGAGTCGCTCACCGCCCGCACCTGCAGCCCGTACACGCGCCGCGGCGCGAGACCGTCCTGCCGACCCGTCGTGCCGGTGACGGTCTGCCAGTCCTCGACCGGGGTGCCGCCGTTCATCACGCGGAACTCGTAGCTGGTGGCTCCGGAGACCGCGTTCCACCGGAAGATCGCCGAGCCGCGGGCGGGGTAACTCGCCACGGTCAGGCCGGTGGGGGCCGCGAGCGCCGGGTCCGTGCCCGGGTCGTCCGGTACCGAGGGGTCCGGGGTGGGGGTCGGAGTCGGGTCCGCGGGGTCGGGGTCTGGGATGGGCTGCGGCATCGGCAGGCCGGGGGTGACCACCACGGGATCCGACGCCGGCCCTGCGCCGACTCGGTTCACGGCCCGCAGCCGCAGGGAGACGGCATCCCCGTCGACCAGGCCGGTCACCACCGCGGGCGAGGCGGTCACGGCGGGACGGAACGTCTTCCAGGCGGAGCCGTCCACGCTCACCTGGTAGTTCTGGATCGCGGCTCCGCCGTCGCTCGGGGCGGTGAAGTCGAGCTGAGCGCTACCCGATCCGGGTGTCGCCCGCAGCCCGGTGGGAGCACCGGGGGCGCTGACCGGGGTGGTGGTGACGGCCAAGTCGTAGGCGCGGTCCGGTACGGGGGTGCCGTAGGGCTTCACCAAGGCGATGTAGCGCCCGGCGGGCAGGAAGACCGACACCACGTCGTCGGCGCCGCCGTCGCGGGTGCTGCGGCCCACCTCGGTGCCGTTGCCGTTGTACAGATACAGGTCGTAGTCGGCCGGCAGCTGGCTCAGCGCGACGCGCACGTCGTTGGTGCCGGTGGTGGTGAACGACCAGTAGTCGCGGTCGG
>JAPOIY010000020.1 GCA_029978705.1 Actinomycetota bacterium | reverse complement strand
GGCACCCGCCAAGAAGACGGCACCCGCCAAGAAGACGGCACCCGCCAAGAAGACGGCACCCGCCAAGAAGACGGCACCCGCCAAGAAGACGGCACCGGCCAAGAAGGCGGCACGCGTGCGGAAGGGGTCCCTCCCCGTCCGCGCCGGGGAGGACCCCTGGACGAAGAAGGAGATCGCCGCGGTGCGGGCGGAGCTCCTGGCGGACCTCGCCGAGTTGGACCAGGAATTGGCGGACATGGCGTCCGATCTGGCCGACCTCATGTCCGAAGTGGTCGATGGCGCCGGGGACGACCAGGCCGACGCCGGCACGAAGACGTTCGAACGCGAGCACGAGATGGCGCTGGCCGCCGGTGTGCGGGACGTCCGGGCGCAGGTGGCCCACGCGCTGCTCCGCCTGGAGTCCGGCGACTACGGCATCTGTGAGTCGTGCGGCGAACCCATCGGCAAACTGCGGCTGCAGGTGTTCCCGCGGGCCACGCTCTGTCTGGAGTGCAAGCAGCGGCAGGAGCGCCGCTGAGGCCGGTTACCCTGGACCGGTGACTGCGCCCGCCGACCGACCGTCCGGGGCGCGCGGCCCGGTGGTGGTCCTCCTCATCGGCGTCGCCGTCGTCATCGTCGACCAGTTGACCAAGTGGGCGGCCGAACAGTCGCTGGCCGGGCGGCCGCCGGTCGAGGTGGTGGGGGAGTACCTGCGCCTCACCTTCGTCCGCAATCCCGGCGGCGCCTTCTCCATCGGCACCCAGTACACGTGGTTGTTCAGCCTGGTCGCGGTCGCCGTCGCCGTCGGCATCCTCTGGTACTCGCGGCGGGTGACGTCCGGCTGGTGGCTGACCGCTCTGGGCGTCCTGCTCGGGGGGGCTGTCGGCAACCTGGTCGACCGGTTCGTCCAGCCCCCCGGACCCGGCATGGGCCACGTCGTGGACTTCCTGCAACTGCCCCACTGGCCGGTGTTCAACGTCGCCGACATGGCCGTGGTGGGCGGGGCCGGTGCGATCGCCGTCCTGTCCCTCCTGGGGGTCGACCCCTCCGGCGGGCGCCAGGACGACCCGGCCGCTGACGCGCTGCAGCACGAGACCGCGCCATGAGCGACCGGCGCAGCCTGCCGGTGCCGGCCGGGCTGGCCGGGGAACGCGTCGACGCGGGCCTCGCGCGGCTGCTGGGCGTGTCCCGCACGCGGGCCGCGGAACTGGCGGCGGCCGGCCGCGTGACGGTCGACGGGCAGGCCGTCGGCAAGTCCGAGCGGCTGCGGGCCGACGCGTGGCTGGAGGTCGAGTTGCCGGAGCCGGAGGTGGCGGTGCGCCCGCCACAGGCCGTCCCGGGGCTGCGCATCGTGCACGAGGACGACGACATCGTGGTGGTCGACAAGCCCGCGGGGGTGGCCGCCCACGCGAGCCCCGGCTGGGACGGCCCCACCGTCGCCGACGGGCTGCGGGCGGCCGGGGTCAGCGTGGCGGACGCGGGCGCGGCGGAGCGGCAGGGGATCGTGCACCGGCTGGACGTGGGGACCAGCGGGCTCATGGTGGTCGCCAAGACCACCCCCGCCTACACCGACCTGAAGCGCCAGTTCCGCGACCGCGAGGTGGGCAAGACCTACCACGCGCTGGTGCAGGGGCACCCGGACCCGCTACGCGGCACCATCGACGCCCCCATCGCACGGCTGCGGGGCGCCGACCACCGTTTCGGGGTGGTGGCGGGCGGCCGGGAGAGCGTCACCCACTACGACACCCTCGAGGCGTTCCGGTACGCGACCCTCCTCACGATCGCGCTGGAGACCGGCCGCACGCACCAGATCCGCGTGCACATGGCCGCCACCCGGCACCCCTGCGTCGGCGACCTGACCTACGGCGCCGACCCGGTGCTGGCGCAGCGTCTGGGAATCGGGCGGCAGTGGCTGCATGCCATGGAACTGGACTTCCGGCATCCGCGGACGGGGGACCGAGTGACCGTGGGCTCGGACTACCCGGCCGATCTGGCGGAGGGGTTGCGCCGCCTGGCGGACTGACCGCCCCGGCCGGGTCGCGACGCGCCCCGCGGCTGGCCCGGTGCCGTCGGGTCGCCGGGTTAGAGTCACCCCAGACCGGCGGATGCCCCGGTCGGGGTTCGGGGAAGGAGAGACCGGTGACTGCCGCCGACGACTCCTTCGTCCATCTGCATGTGCACACCGAGTACTCGATGCTCGACGGCGCGGCCCGCCTGGACGACCTGTTCGCGGAGGTGTCCCGCCTCGGGCAGCACTCCATCGCCATGTCGGACCACGGCAACCTGTACGGGGCCTTCGAGTTCTACTCCAAGGCCCGCGCGGCGGGGGTGAAGCCGATCATCGGCCTGGAGGGTTACTACGCCCCGCACGGTCGGTTCGAGCGCGGCCCGATGGACTTCGGAGGCGGCTACGACGAGGGCGCGGGGGAGATCAGCGACGGCCGTGGCAAATTCGCCTACACACACATGACGATGTGGGCGGAGAACAACGTCGGGCTGCACAACCTCTTCCGCCTGTCCAGCCTGGCGAGCATCGAGGGCTACTACCGGGCCCCCCGGTTCGACCGGGAACTGCTGGAGACGTACGGCGAGGGACTCATCGGGACCACCGGCTGCCCGTCGGGAGAGGTCAACCGCTGGCTGCAGGCGGGACAGTTCGACAAGGCCCTGCAGGCCGCGGCCGACTTCCGCGACATCCTCGGCAAGGACAACTACTTCTGCGAGGTCATGGACCACGGCATCGACATCGAACGCCGGTTCCGCGACGACCTGCTCACGATCGCCCGCAAACTCGACCTTCCGTTCCTGGCCACCAACGACACCCACTACGTGCATGCGGACGACTGGCGGATGCACGACGCGTTCCTGTGTGTGGGTACGAAGAGCCTGCTGGCGGACGAGAAGCGGTTCCGGTTCGACAGCCACGACTTCTACATCAAGACGGCCGACCAGATGCGCGACCTGTGGGCGGACCTGCCGGGCGCCTGCGACAACACACTCCTGATCGCGGAACGTTGCGACGTCTCGTTCGACGAGGGCGCGAACCTCATGCCGCGGTTCGAGGTGCCGGCCGGGGAGTCGGAGGAGTCCTGGCTGGTCAAGGAGGTGGAGCGCGGGTTGGCCGCGCGCTTCGCGCCCGACCCGGTCCCGGAGGCCCACCGCAAGCAGGCGGCATACGAACTGAACGTGATCGCGCAGATGGGGTACCCGGGCTACTTCCTGGTGGTGGCCGACCTCATCCGGCACGCGCACGACAACGGCATCCGGGTGGGCCCGGGCCGCGGCTCGGCGGCAGGGGCGCTCATCGCGTGGGCGCTGGGCATCACCGAGCTGGACCCGCTGGCGCACGGCCTGCTGTTCGAGCGGTTCCTGAACCCCGAACGGGTGTCGATGCCGGACATCGACATCGACTTCGATGAGCGCCGGCGCGGCGAGATGATCCGCTACGCGACCGAGCGCTACGGCAGCGACCACGTGGCCCAGATCGTCACGTACGGCACCATCAAGGCCAAGGCGGCCATCAAGGACGCCGCGCGCGTGATGGGGCAGCCGTTCGCGCTGTCGGACCGGATCACCAAGGCGATGCCACCGGCGGTCATGGGCAAGGACGTCCCCCTGTCCGGGATCTTCGACCCGACCCACAAGCGCTACGGGGAGGCCGGGGAGTTCCGCGACCTGTACGCGTCCGACTCCCTGGTCAAGGAGGTCGTGGACACCGCCCGCGGCCTCGAAGGCCTGAAACGCCAGGTGGGGGTGCATGCGGCGGGGGTGATCCTGTCGAGCGAGCCGCTGGCCGACGTGATCCCGGTGTGGCGCCGCGATGCCGACGGCTCGATCATCACGCAGTTCGACATGGGGGCGTGCGAGACCCTCGGCCTGCTGAAGATGGACTTCCTGGGACTGCGCACCCTGACCGTCATCGACGACTGCCTCAAGTACATCGCGGCGAACACCGCCGAGCAGATCATCCCGGAGAAACTGCCCCTGGACGATGCCCGCACCTACGAACTGCTCGCCCGCGGCGACACGCTGGGGGTCTTCCAGCTCGACGGCGGGCCCATGCGGGCGCTGCTGCGGTCCATGGTCCCCGACAACTTCGAGGACATCTCGGCGGTCCTGGCCCTGTACCGGCCCGGCCCGATGGGCGCGAACGCCCACAACGACTACGCGGACCGCAAGAACGAGCGCAAGCAGGTCGTGCCCATCCACCCGGAACTGGCCGAGCCGCTGCAGGACATCCTGGGCGACACCTACGGAGTGATCGTCTACCAGGAGCAGGTCATGGCGATCGCGCAGCGCGTCGCCGGCTACAGCCTGGGCCAGGCGGACCTGCTGCGCCGGGCGATGGGGAAGAAGAAGAAGGAGATCCTCGACAAGGAGTTCGGCCCCTTCTCCGAGGGGATGCGCGCCAACGACTACTCGCAGGCCTGCATCAAGGCCCTGTGGGACATACTCGTCCCCTTCGCCGACTACGCCTTCAACAAGGCGCACACCGCCGGCTACGGGCTGGTGGCCTACTGGACGGCCTACCTGAAGGCCAACTACCCGGCCGAGTTCATGTCCGCGCTCCTGACCAGCGTCAAGGACGACAAGTCCACGGCCAACGGTCCCGGGCGCCTGTCGGTGTACCTCAACGAGTGCCGCCGCATGGGCATCAAGGTCCTGCCCCCCGACATCAACGAGTCCGACTCCGACTTCACGCCGCGCGGCGGCGACATCAGGTTCGGCCTGTCCGCCGTGCGCAACGTCGGGGAGAACGTGGTGGCCGCGATCCTGGCCACCCGCTCCGGCCACGGCCGGTTCGCGGACTTCCCCGACTTCATCAACGCCGTCGAGGCCGGGGTATGCAACAAACGCACCATCGAGTCCCTCATCAAGGCGGGCGCCTTCGACTCGCTGGGCCACACGCGCAAGGGCCTCGTCAGCGTGCATGAACCCCTCGTGGACGCCGCCGTCGAGACCAAACGTGCCCAGGCGGTGGGCCAGTTCGACCTGTTCGGGGACGACTCGGGCGACGCCGGGGCGCCGGGACTTTCGGTGCTGCCCGAGATCCCGGTGGGGGAGTGGGAGCGCAGCCAACTGCTGGCGGCGGAACGCGACATGCTGGGCCTGTACGTGAGCGACCACCCCCTCAACGGGGTGGAGCACGTGCTGCGGCAGAGCGTGGACTGCAGCATCGCCTCCCTGCACATCGACGAACGGCCGTCGGGCCAGGTGGTCACCATCGGCGGCCTGATCAGCACGGTGCAGCGCAAGATCACGCGGGACAAGGGCGAGCCGTGGGCCCTGGTGCAGTTGGAGGACCTGGACGCGTCCGTCGAGGTGGTCGTCTACCCGCGCACGTACGGCCCCGTCAGCGCCTACCTCGTCGAGGACAAGATCGCGCTGTTCAAGGTGCGGGTCGACCGACGCGACGAGGAGTCGCTGCGGCTGATCGCCATGGAGGTCTCGTTCCCCGATCTCTCGCAGCAGCAGTCCGGCCCGGTGCGGGTCACGATGGCGGCGGCGCGGTGTGTGCCGCCGGTCGTCGACCGGCTCAAGGAGATCCTGGCGGCCCACCCCGGCACCGTCGAGGTACAACTGCACCTGACGTCCTCAGGGCGCACCACGGTCCTGCGCCTGGACGACCGGCTCCGGGTCACCCCCGGTCCCAACCTGATCGGCGACCTGAAGGCCCTGCTGGGGCCGGGCTCGGTCAGCTGACCCCACCGCACCGGGGCGTGAAGTCCTTCTCCCCGCCCGGGGTGACCTGGGCGGCGGTGGTGGGCAGTGCGGGGTCCGCCCACGCGCTCTGTACGGTTCCGCCCTTGGCCTGCGCCGAGAACCGCACGGTCGCCACCGTCAGCGTCGTGCCCGCCCAGCAGTAGCCGGCGGACTGCGCCGAACCGGCCGCAGCCTCCGTCACCGCGTCGCCGGGGGCGACCCGGTCGGGCTGCAGGATGACCAGCGTGCGCGCCGGGGTGTCGTTGCCGTCCTTCTCCCCCTGCAGGAAGAACGACAGCCCCAGCGTGCTCGGGGACGGGACCTCCAGTTGCGCCAGGCCGTTGGTCACGGTGGCGGCGAAGGGGCCGTCGGCGGTGGTCGTGTCGTCCGGCACGGCTGTCACCTGGCACCCGGGGCACCCGCTCACCTTGACCTTGAGCACCGTCGTGCCCGGCTGGTTGCGCACGTCCTCAGGGGCCGGGGCCGCGGTCGGGGTGCCGGCCGTGATCGACGGGGTGGCGCTGGGCTGCGGTGCGGGAGCGGCCGCGGGGGGCGCCCCGCTGCCCGTGCGGCTGAGCAGGAACACCCCCAGGCCGACGAGCACCACGACCACGAGGGTCCCGATCACCACCGGGGAACGAGCATTCATGGGGGTCATTGTGGCGCATGGCCCCACCGTCCCCGGCCCCGGCGGGGGATACTCGACGCGGCAGCGCGGGACCGATCCTGAGGAGGGCCATGGCTCTGGACCCGAAATGGGCGGAGGAGTTCCAGCGCCGCTTCGACGAGGAGCGGCACAAGATCGGGCGCTTCAACGTGCTGTTGTGCGGCAAGACCGGCGCCGGCAAGTCCACCCTGATCAACGCCATCTTCGGAGCCGATGTGGCACCCACCGGCAACGGCGTGCCGGTCACCCTGGCCACCGAGTACTTCGCGCACCCCCGGCTGCCGATCGGCGTCTTCGACACGCAGGGCTTCGAGACCGGCGAGTCGGGCGACCGCATCCTCGCACGGCTGGAGGCCGAGATCGCCACCCGGCGGTCCCAGCCGATCAGCGAGCAGGTCCACGTCGTCTGGTACGTCGTGCGCTCGGGAGACCGGCGCTTCGAGGACTCCCAGGCGCGGTTCGTCGCCGGCCTCGCGAGCACCGGCGTGCCCGTCATCGTCGTCCTCAGCCAGGTGGCGGTGCGCGACGGCCACATCCACCCCGACGCGCTGGAACTGGCGGCCGCCATCGCCTCCCGGGGGCTGCCCACGCGGCCGGCGTCGGCCCCCATCCTCACCAACGCCCGCGTCGACCCCTGGGTGACACCGGAGCTGTTCGGGCTGCATGACCTGCTGGATGCGACCGCGGAGGTGATCCCAGCGTCGGTGCGGGCGGCCCTCGAGGCGGCCCAGCGCATCGACCTGCAAAGAAAGCGGCGACGGGCGCGGCTGACGATCCGGACCGCCACCACGGCGGCGGCGGGCACGTGCGCCGTCCCGCTTCCCATCGCGGACGCGGCCGCGCTGTTCCCCGTGCAGATGGGCATGCTCGCCGCCATCTCGGCCGCCTACGGGGTGCCCACACCGTCCAGCCGGCTCGTGCAGGCCTTCGGCGGCATCATGATGGCGACAGGGGCCAGCACCGTCGGGCGCTACCTGGCGGGCACGATCGTGGGACTGGTGCCCGGCGCCGGGACCGTCACCGGCTACGTCATCAAGGCCAGCGTCGCCTCCAGCGTCACCCTGGCGATGGGTTACGCCTGGATGGCCGTCAACGAGCGGCTTGTGGGGATGAACGCCGACGAGGCGGAGGCGTTCCTGGCCTCCGACGGGGTGAAGGACGCCTTCCTCGAGGCGTTCCGCGGAGCCTGGAGCGAACGCAAACGCCTGCGCAAGGAACTGGACCAGGACCCGCCCGCCTGAACCGTCACCGCCGCCCGATCGGGGAGATGCGGGCATTCAGCGCGGTCACCAGATGCACGGGCACGAGTTCGAGGTCCAGTCCCCGCCGGCCGGCCGACACCAGGATCGACTCGAACTCCATCGCGGAACTGTCCAGCACCGTGGGCACCTCCTTCTTCTGCCCCAGCGGGCTGATGCCCCCCACGTGGTACCCGCTGGACCGCTCGGCGCGCTCGGGGTCGGCCATGGCCGCCTTCTTCCCGCCCACCGCGGCGGCCAGGGCCTTCAGGTCCAGCGTGGTGGTCACCGGGACGACCGCCGTGTACAGGTCGCCGTCCACGTCGGCCAGCAGCGTCTTGAACACCCGCTCCGGGGGGAACCCGAGCGCTTCCGCGGCCTCCCGTCCGAACTCCGTGACATCCGGGTCGTGCGGGTAGGGGTGCAGGGCGTAGGGGATGCCGAGCTCGGCCAGCGCCGCGGTCGCAGGCGTCGCCGACGCGGGCCCCTTGCCCTTGGCCATCCGCCGGCTCCCCTCGTGAGCACCCGGAGGTGCGGTCTGTCCGTAGACTAGGCGAGTGATCCGGGTCATGGACGAGCGAGGCCGGGCGGGCGCCGACGTGCGTCTGCCCCGGGCCGGCACCGATGTGTCGGACGCCGTCGCCCAGGCGGCCCCGATCGTGTCCGACGTGGCCGCCGGCGGCCCCGAGGCGGCCCTGCGGTGGGGCGAGCGGCTGGACGGCGTGCGCCCGCCCGCGCTGCGGGTGCCCGCGGCCGTCCTGGCCGACAGTCTGGCGACCCTGCCGGAGGACGTGGTCACCGCTCTCACCACGGCCATCGGCCGGGTACGCCGGGTGCATGCCGACCAGCGCCCCCGCGACATCGTCACCACGGTCGTGCCGGGCGCCTCGGTCACGCTGCGCTTCGTCCCGGTCGACCGGGTCGGGCTGTACGTTCCCGGCGGTCGCGCCGTCTACCCCTCCAGCGTGATCATGAACGTGGTCCCGGCACAGGAGGCGGGCGTGCCCTCCCTGGCGGTCGTGTCCCCGCCGCAGAAGGACAACGACGGCTGGCCGCACCCGACGGTCCTGGCCACCTGTCAGCTTCTCGGTGTCACCGAGGTCTACGCCGTGGGCGGCGCGCAGGCCATCGCCCTGCTGGCGCACGGCGGCACCGGGGCGGGCACCACCGTCGCGCCGGTCCGCACCATCACGGGGCCCGGCAACGTCTGGGTCACCGCCGCCAAACGCCTCGTGGTGGGCACCGTGGGCATCGACTCGGAGGCGGGCCCCACCGAGATCATGATCATCGCCGATGACAGTGCCGACGCCGCCTGCGTGGCGGCCGACCTGATCAGCCAGGCCGAACACGACCCCCTCGCCGCGGCCGTCCTGGTCACCGACTCCGCGGACCTGGGCGACGCCGTCGTCGGGGAACTGGCGCTGCAGGTGCCCCGCACCAAACACCGGGAGCGGATCGGCGAGGCCCTGGCCGGACCCCAGAGCGCCATCGTGGTGGTGGACACGCTGGCCGACGCCATCGCCGTCGCCGACCGCTACGGGGCCGAACACCTCGAGATCCACACCCGCGAGGCCCAGGAGGTGGCCGACCGGATCACCAACGCGGGCGCCATCTTCGTGGGGCGCGACACCCCCGTCTCCCTCGGCGACTACGCCGCCGGCTCCAACCACGTGCTGCCCACCGGCGGAGCCGCCGCCCACTCCGCCGGACTGGGGGTGCACACGTTCCTCCGCCCGGTGCAGGTCGTGCACTACGATCGCGCGGCGCTCGCCGACATCGCCCCCACCGTGCAGGTCCTGGCCGACGCGGAGGACCTGCCCGCCCACGGCGCCGCGGTGGCCGCCCGGGACGCCGATGACTGACCTGCCGCTGCGGGCCGACCTGGTCGGCCAGGAACCTTACGGCGCCCCGACCGACCAGGTCCCGGTGCGTCTCAACGTCAACGAGAACCCGTACCCGCCGCCGCAGGGTGCGGTGGCGGCCATGAGCCGTGCCGTGGCCACCGCCCTGACCGACGCGAACCGCTACCCCGACCGGGAGGCGACCGAACTGCGGGCCGCGCTCGCGCGGTACGTGGGCCACGGCGTCCCGCCCGACCAGGTCTGGGCCGCCAACGGCAGCAACGAGGTGATGCACCAGCTGCTCGGGGCGTTCGGGGGGCCGGGCCGCACCTGCCTGTCCTTCGCGCCCACCTACTCGATGTATCCGGTGTACGCCCGCGACACCAACACCGCCTACCGCGAGGCCCCCCGCCGCGCCGACCACTCGCCCGACCTGGCCGCGGGTGCGGCGATCGTCGCGGAACACCGACCGGTGGTGGTCGTCGTGGCGAGCCCCAACAACCCCACCGGCGGACTGCTCGACCACTCCACGATCCGGGAACTGCACGACCTCGCGGGGTCCGGACTCCTCGTCGTCGACGAGGCCTACGTGGAGTTCGCCCCGCCGGGGAGCTCCGCCGTCGCGCTGCTGCCTGACCTCCCCCGCCTCGTCGTGCTGCGGACCATGAGCAAGGCGTGGGGGCTGGCGGGGCTGCGGGTCGGCTACGCCGTCGCCGCGCCGGGCATCGTGGACGCCCTGCGCCTCGTGCGTCTGCCGTACCACCTGTCCGCGGTCACGCAGGCAGCGGCGACCGCCGCCCTGGCCCACGAGACCGAGCTGTTGGCTCCCGTCGCCGAGGTCGTCGCCGAACGGGAGCGGATGGCGCGCTGGCTGGCCGACCACGGGATCCCCGCCGCCGAGTCGTCCGCGAACTTCATCCTCCTCGGCCCCGTGCCGGACTCCCGGGCCCTGTTCACGGAACTGCGGGACGCAGGGGTGTTGATCCGGGAGACCGGTGGGCCGGGCCACCTCCGTGCCAGTATCGGGACGCCCGCGGAGAACCGAGCGCTGCAGGAGGCGCTGCTGGCAGCCCTCGACGAGGAAGGACGACGATGAGCCGCACCGCCACAGTGGAACGCGCCACCAAGGAGAGCCGGGTCTCGGTGAGCCTCGACCTGGATGGGACGGGGGTGGCCGACGTCGCGACCGGCGTTCCCTTCTACGACCACATGATGGCGCAGCTGGGCAAACACGGCGGCTTCGACCTGACCATCCGCACCGAGGGCGACCTCGAGGTCGACGCCCACCACACCGTGGAGGACACGTCCCTGGCTGTCGGGCAGGCCCTGCGCGAGGCGCTGGGCGACAAAGCGGGCCTGCGCCGCTACGGCGATGCGCTGGTACCGCTGGACGAGGCCCTCGTGCAGAGCGCCGTCGACCTGTCCGGGCGCCCGTATCTGGTGCACGACGAGCCCGAGCTGGTGGAGTTGATCGGCACCTACGACACCACACTCACCCGGCACATCTGGGAGTCCATCGTGGCGACCGCGCAGATCACGCTGCATGTGAGGGTCCTGTCGGGGCGCAACGCCCACCACATCGTCGAAGCCCAGTTCAAGTCGGTGGCGCGTTCCCTGCGCACCGCGGTCGCCCCCGACCCGCGGGTCATCGGGGTCCCCAGTACGAAGGGGACCCTGGGGTGACGCGACCACGGGTCGTCGTCTTCGACTACGGCTTCGGGAACGTCCGGTCCGCCCAGAACTCGCTGCTCCGGGTCGGCGCCGACGCCGTGATCAGCGCCGACCCCGCCGAGGCGCTCGCGTGCGCCGGGCTCGTCGTCCCCGGGGTGGGCGCGTTCGCGGCCTGCGCGGCGGGCCTGCGGGCCGCCTCCGGGCCCCGCCTCATCGGCGAGCGGCTGGCCGGTGGACGCCCCGTCCTGGGGATCTGTGTGGGAATGCAGGTGATGTTCGACGCGGGCGACGAACACGGCCTCGTCACCGAGGGGCTGGGAGTGTGGCGCGGCGACGTCACGCGGCTCACCGCCCCCGTGCTGCCGCACATGGGCTGGAACACGGTGATCGCCCCGCCCGGCAGCACGTTGTTCGCCGGCGTGGGCGACGAGCGCTTCTACTTCGTGCACTCCTACGCCGCCCGGGCGTGGGACGGACCCCCCGGGGCCGCCACGTGGAGCGACTACGGCGGCCCCTTCGTGGCGGCCGCCGAGACGGGGGCGCTGGCGGCCACGCAGTTCCATCCGGAGAAGTCCGGCGACGCGGGGCTGTCGGTGATGGCCAACTGGCTGGCCGCGCTGCGCTAGATTCACCACAGCCGAATGGAGGTGCGATGTCCGATCCGATTCCCGGGTGGTACCCCGACCCGGAGGAACCCAGTCGCCAGCGGTTCTGGGATGGCACCCAGTGGACCGAGGCCCGCGCCTACCCCCTGGCCGTAGGGGTGGACGGCCAGCCCGTCACCACCGGCCCCGGCGAGGAGAAGAGCAGCAGCAACACGTGGGCGCTGGTGATCATCATCCTCCTCGTGGTCGTGGCCATCCTGGCCGCGCTCTGGTTCTTCCTGTTCCGCAGCAGCTCGAGCGAACCGACCCCCGTCGCACCGGTGACCCCCACGGCGGTGCCCACGGCCGTGCCCACCGCCCCCACGAAGGCGCCCACCAAACCCCCCGTGACCCCGACGGCGGCCCCCACCGCCGCTCCCACCGCGCCCCCGACCGTTCCCCCCACCCCCTAGGCTGAGGGTCGTGACCCACCTGGAACTGCTCCCGGCCGTCGATGTCGCGGACGGCACCGCGGTCCGCCTGCTGCAGGGCGAGGCCGGCACCGAGACGGACTACGGGGACCCCACCGAGGCCGCCCTCACGTGGCAGGAGCAGGGGGCCGAGTGGATCCACCTCGTCGACCTCGACGCGGCCTTCGGGCGGGGCTCCAACCGGGACCTGCTGGCCCACGTCGTCGGCCGCCTCGACATCGCCGTCGAGCTGTCGGGCGGCATCCGCGACGACGAGTCCCTGACCGCAGCTCTGGCCACCGGCTGTGCCCGCGTCAACCTGGGTACCGCCGCCCTGGAACGCCCCGAGTGGTGCGCCCGGGTGATCGCCGAGTTCGGGGAGCGGATCGCCGTGGGACTGGACGTGCGGGGCACGACCCTGGCGGCCCGCGGCTGGACCCAGGAGGGCGGCGAGCTGTTCGAGACCCTTGCCCGCCTCGACGGCGAGGGGTGTGCCCGTTACGTGGTCACCGACGTCGCCAAGGACGGCACCCTCAAGGGCCCCAACCTCGAGTTGCTGCGGTCGGTGTGCCGCGCCACCGACCGGCCCGTCGTCGCCTCCGGCGGCATCGGCCGCCTCGAGGACCTCCACTCGCTGGCGGAGCTGGTGCCCGACGGCGTCGAGGGTGCCATCATCGGCAAGGCCCTGTACGCAGGGGCCTTCACGCTGCCCGAGGCCCTCGTGGCGGTCGAACCGCGTCACAACTTCCTCACCCCCGGCGACCTCTGACCCCCGACCGCAGACCTGCCCCGTACGGGGCAGGTCCGGCAGCGTGGGGCGGGAGTTCTGCGGGTGCGGGGCAGTTCCGTGCCTCCATCCGGCCCCGCCTACCCTGGCAGGGTGTCCCTCGCCGTCCGTGTCATCCCGTGTCTCGACGTCGACGACGGCCGGGTCGTCAAGGGAGTCAACTTCGTCGACCTGCGCGACGCCGGCGACCCCGTCGCGCTGGCCGCGCACTACAGTTCCTCCGGCGCCGACGAACTGGTGTTCCTCGACATCTCCGCGAGCCACTCCGGGCGCAGCACCATGGTCGAGGTGGTGCGTCGGACCGCCGAACAGGTGTTCATCCCGCTGACCGTCGGGGGCGGCGTGCGCGCCATCGAGGACTTCGACATGCTCCTGCGGGCCGGGGCCGACAAGGTCGGTGTCAACACCGCCGCCATCGCCCGCCCCGTCCTGCTGGCGGAGGCCGCCACCCGGTTCGGGTCGCAGTGTGTCGTGCTCAGCGTCGACGCCCGCCGTTCCGCAGACCAGCCCAGTGGCTTCGAGGTGACCACCCACGGGGGCCGGAAGTCCGCCGGCCTCGACGCCCTCGACTGGGTGCGTCGGGCGGAGGACCTCGGCGCCGGCGAGATCCTGCTGAACTCCATGGACGCCGACGGGACCACCGCCGGGTTCGACCTCGCCATGATCCGGGCGGTGCGGGCCGTCACCTCGCTGCCCCTGATCGCGAGCGGCGGGGCGGGCGAGCCGGAACACTTCGCCCCGGCCGTGGCCGCCGGCGCGGACGCCGTGCTCGCCGCCAGTGTGTTCCACTTCGCGGCCACCAGTATCGGAGCCGTCAAACAGACGATGTCCGCTGCCGGGGTGCCGGTACGCTGACGGCCGCTCAGGCCTCCGGCCACAGGTCGTCGGTGTCGATGTGCAGGGTGGCCTGCGCGAACGACGCGACGGCCTCCTCGGTGCCCTCGATCTCCACGTCCGCCTCACGGCGTCCGAACGCCACCATCATCAACTCGCCGGGCGTCCCGCTGATGGTGATCATGGCGTCACCCGACTTGACCTTATGGCTGGTATCGGGCCGGTCGGTGCGCACGAGCGTGACCCCGCCGGCGACTCCGTGGAACCAGCCCCGTCCGGCGAACGTGAGGCGGTCCCACAGGAAGTCCTGCAACTCGGGATCGAGGTCGCGGGTGCTCCACTGCGGCTGGGCGCGCCGGACATCCTCGTGGTGCACGTAGTACTCGATCGTGTTGAACTGCCCGTCCACCCACGGCAGCCGGAAGTAGGACCAGACGGGCGGGCCGGTGCGCACCAGGCGCACCAGCTTGTCGTAGTCCTGGGACGCCGCGTCGTTCTGCACCTTGTCCGTCCAGGAGGCCAGCGGGCCGCCCAGCACCCCCAGGGCGGCGTCGGGTCGACCCTCCCGGATGACCAGGTGCGCGGCCAGGTCGCGGGTGGTCCAGCCGGCGCACAGCGTCGCCTCGTCGGGTCCCGTCTGCTCCAGCAGATCGCACAGTTCCGCGCGCTCAGATCGCGCCAGATCGATAGCCGCCACGGCGACCATGGTAGGGACCCCCTGCGGCGCGGCGGAAACCGCCCTGCCGTGGCGGCTCCGTCGGCCGCGGCGCAGCCACGGCACAATGTCCCCATGGCCACCACCGAGCCGCCCCTGGCGGACCGCGTCGTCTTCACCGCAGACGGCCTCGTCCCCGCGATCGCCCAGGACGCCACCAGCGGCGAGGTCCTCATGATGGCGTGGATGGACCGCGCGGCCCTCGCGACCACCGTCGCCACCGGCCGCGCGACCTACTTCAGTCGCAGCCGCAACCGGCAGTGGGTCAAGGGGGAGACCTCCGGTCACGTGCAACGGGTCCGCTCGATCGCCGTCGACTGCGACGGCGACACCCTCCTGCTGCAGGTCGACCAGACCGGACCCGCGTGCCACACCGGCAGCCGCTCGTGTTTCGGCGCGGCCGAGGAGCCGACGTGACCATCACCCCGGACCGCGACACCTTCCGCGCCCGCGCCCGCGACAGCCGGGTCATTCCCGTGGTCCGCCGCGTGCTCGCCGACGGCGTCACGCCCGTCGGCGTCTACCGCGCGCTGGCCCACAACCGGCCCGGGACATTCCTGCTCGAGTCGGCCGAACAGGGAGTCTGGTCCCGCTACTCGTTCGTGGGCGTCGCCAGCGCCGCCATGCTGTCCGCCGACGCCGTCGGCAACGCCCGGTGGATCGGGCGCGTGCCCGCCGGGCTGCCGACGCAGGGGCGGGCCGTCGACGTGCTGCGGGACACCGTGGCCGCGCTGGCCACCCCGGCCCACCCGGACCTCCCCCCGTTCACGTCGGGCATGGTCGGGTATCTCGCCTACGACGTGGTGCGCCGCTGGGAGCGCATCCCCGACGACAACCCCGACGAGCTGGGCCTGCCCGAGTTGGGCATGCTGCTGGCGACCGACATCGCCGTCCTGGACCACAGCGACGGCAGCGTCGTCCTCATCGCCAACGCCATCAACTTCGACGACAGCCCGGAACGGGCCGACGAGGCGTGGCACGACGCGGTGGCCCGGCTGGACCGGATGACCACTGACCTCGGCCGGGTCGAGCCGGGGCCGGCGCTGACGGTCGACCGCGACGCCCACCCCCACATCCGACAGCGCACCCACCGCGCCGACTACCTGGCCCACGTCGAGACGGCCCAGGAACACATCCGGGCCGGGGACGCCTTCCAGATCGTGTTGTCCCAGCGGTTCGAGACCGACTGCCCCGCTGACGCCCTCGACGTGTACCGCGTGCTGCGCGCCAGCAACCCCAGTCCCTACATGTACCTCGTCCGGCTCCCCGAACCGGACGCCACGGGGTTCGCCGGACCGGTCGGCTGGGACATCGTCGGATCCTCCCCGGAGGCGCTGGTGACGGTCGCCGCCGGCCGCGCGACGATGCACCCCATCGCGGGAACGCGGCCCCGCGGCGCCGACGCGGAGGCGGACGCCCAACTGGCCGACGACCTGCTGGCCGACGAGAAGGAACGCGCCGAGCACCTCATGCTCGTCGATCTCGGCCGCAACGACCTCGGTCGCGTGTGCGCCCCCGGCAGTGTCGAGGTCGTCGACTTCATGTCCGTGGAGCGGTACAGCCATGTGATGCACATCGTGTCGACCGTCATGGGCGACCTGGCGGCCGACCGCACCGCGCAGGACGCGATCGCGGCGACGTTCCCGGCCGGCACCCTGTCCGGAGCGCCCAAGGTGCGGGCCATGCAGATCATCGACGACCTGGAACCGGTGCGCCGGGGTCTGTATGGCGGCGTGGTCGGCTATCTGGACTTCGCCGGCGGCGCGGACACCGCCATCGCTATCCGGACCGCCGTCATCCGCCACAATGTGGCGTATGTGCAGGCGGGAGCCGGTCTGGTGGCCGACTCCGACCCGGCGCGGGAGGATCAGGAATGCCGTGACAAGGCCGCAGCCGTGCTGAAGGCTGTAGCCGTGGCGGCGACGATGCGACCGGCGATCCCCGCCGGCGAGAGGAAGGGACCCTCGTGAGCGATCACACCCATGGCAACACCCCGGCGGCGTGGACGGCCGTCATCATCATGATGGTGTCCTTCTTGCTGGGCACCATCGCCGTCGTCATCGGCAACTGGCCCCTGTTCTGGATCGGCGGGGTGGCGCTCTTCGTCATCGGCGGCATCGTCGGCCGTGTCATGGCCCAGATGGGCTACGGCAAGGACCCCCGGCCGGGCCACGTCAGCACCGGGTCCTGACCGCATGCGCGGTCTGGTCCTGCACGTCGAGGACGAGCCGGCGATCCGGGACGTCGTTCGTCTCTACCTGACCCGCGAGGGGTTCAGCGTCGTCGCCGCCACCAGTGGGGAGGACGCGCTGGCCGAACTGCGGCGCGACCGGCCCGTCGCCGTCATCCTCGATGTGGGGCTGCCCGGCATGGACGGCATCGAGGTGTGCCGCGTCATGCGTGCCGACAACGACTGGACGCCGGTCCTGTTCTGCACCGCCCGTGACGACGAGGTCGACCGCGTCATGGGCCTGGAACTGGGCGCGGACGACTACATCACCAAACCGTTCAGCCCGCGCGAACTCGTGGCCCGCGTCAAGGCGGCGGTCCGCCGGGCAGCGGGCCCCGAGACCGCCGGGGCGGTGCTGCGCGTCGGGGACGTCAGCCTCGACCGGGGCAGCCACGAGGTGTTTGTCGCCGACCGCCAGGTGGAGCTCACCGCCACGGAGTTCGAACTGCTCGCGCACCTCATGGCGCGCCCCGGGCGGGTGTTCACCCGCGAGGAGCTGCTGTCGGAGGTGTGGGGCTACTCGTCGGCCGGCGGTACCCGCACCGTCGACGTACACATCGCGCAGGTCCGCGGCAAACTCGGCGACACCTCCCCGATCCGGACGGTGCGTGGGGTCGGCTACTCGGTCGCCGACCCGGTCCCGGGCGCCGATGGCGACTGACCCGGGGCGGCGCAGCGGATTCCTCGGCAGCCTGTCCGGACGCACCATCCTGCTGTGCGTCGTCATCGCCCTGGTGGCGGCCATCGTGACGGTGGCGGTGTCGGTGCCCCTGATCGCGGGAGCCGCCCGGGCGCAGGCGTCCGCCACGCTCGGTCGCCTGGCCGACGTCACGGTCTCGGCGCTGGAGCGGGCCGACATGGCCGCGGGGAGCACCGGGCTGGACCAGGTGCTGACGTCGCAGGAGGTCTCCGCCTTCCTCATCGGGCCGGGGGAGCGCACCGCTCCGGGCCTGTCGGCCCCCGAGCAGCGGGACGTGCTGGCGGGCCGTGAGATCGACGCCGAGGTCGTGGTCGACGGGGCCGACTACCTGGTCGCCGCCCGGCCCGTCGCCGGCGACTTCGGGGTGGTGCTTCTGGAACCCGTCGAGTCGGTCGTCGAGCCGGCCGGCCAGGCGTTCCGCCGTCTGCTGGCGGCGGTGGGCGTCGGCGTCGTCGTGGCGTCTGTGCTGGCGTGGGTGGCGTCGCGGCGGGTCACGCGACCGCTGCGCCAGTTCGCCGACACCGCCCGGGCGCTGTCGGCGGGCGAGCGGGGCGTTCAGGTGGCCGTGACCGGTCCGCGGGAGATCACCGCCATCGCCCGTTCCCTCAACGACCTGTCGGGAGCCCTGGAGGTCAGTGAGGACCGGCAGCGGCAGTTCCTCCTGTCGGTCTCCCACGAACTGCGTACCCCCCTGACCGCGGTACGCGGGTACGCGGAGGCCCTCGCCGACGGCATGGTGCCCGCCGACGAGGTGGCCCGGACCGGGACCGTCATGCAGGCCGAGGCGGAACGGCTCGACCGGCTCGTCGCCGATCTGCTCGACCTCGCGCGGCTGGACGCCGTGGATGTCGCCATCGAACTCGTCCCTGTCGATGTCGGGGACATCGTCGCGCAGGCCGCCGAGGTGTGGCGCAGTCGCTGCGACCGGGTCGGGGTGGAACTGCTCACGGAACTGCCGCCGGTACCGCTCGTGGCGCGCGCCGACCCGGTGCGGACCCGGCAGATCATCGACAACCTCGCCGAGAACGCGCTGCGCGTCACCCCGGCCGGGCGCCCCATCGTCATCGGCGCCCACGGTGCCCCCGACTGGGTCGGAGTGTCGGTGCGGGACGGTGGACCCGGCCTGACCGCCGACGACCTCGCCGTCGCCTTCGAGCCGGCCGCGCTCTACGGGCGCTACCGCGGGGTGCGGGCTGTCGGCACGGGCGTCGGACTCGCCCTCGTGGGGCGGCTGGCGGCCCGGATGGGAGGCGTCGCGCAAGCCGGCACCGCCCCCGAGGGCGGGGCGTCCTTCACCGTCTGGCTCCCGCGGACCTGAGGGTCGGGCGGGGCCGCAGGACCCGTCGGATAGGCTGGGGACAGCGACCGGGAGGGGCTGTGGCGTGACCGTGCTGGACGACATCGTCGCGGATGTGCGGGTTGACGTCGAGGCCCGCATGGCTGCCACCCCGCTGTCCCAGCTCAAGGAACAGGCCGCCGCCGCGCCCCGCCCCCGCGATGCGGGGGCGCTGCTGCGCACCAACGGCGTGAAGGTGATCGCCGAGGTGAAGCGGGCGAGCCCCAGCCGCGGCGCGCTGGCCGACATCCCCGACCCCGCCGCCCTGGCCCGCGCCTACGAGGCGGGCGGCGCCCACATGATCTCCGTCCTCACGGAGGAGCGCCGGTTCGGGGGATCCCTCGCCGACCTGGCCGCCGTGCGCACCGCGGTGGACGTGCCGGTACTGCGCAAGGATTTCGTCGTGACCTCCTACCAACTGTGGGAGGCCCGGGCCGTCGGCGCCGACGTGGTCCTCCTCATCGTGGCGGCCCTGCCGCAGGAGGCCCTGGTGTCGCTCATCGAGCGCACCGAGTCCCTGGGCATGACCGCCCTGGTGGAGGTCCACGATGTGCCGGAGGTCGAGCGGGCGACGGCCGCGGGCGCCAGCGTCATCGGGGTGAACGCCCGCAACCTGCACACCCTCGACGTCGACCTGGCCACGTTCGGCCGGGTCGCCCCGGCCATCCCCGACACATGTGTGCGCATCGCCGAGTCCGGGGTACGCGGCCCGCGGGACCTGCTCGCCTACGCCGCCGACGGTGCCGACGCCGTGCTGGTGGGGGAGAGCCTCGTCACCGACGGCGACCCGCGCGGGGCGGTGCACGACCTGGTGACCGCCGGTGCCCACCCATCCGTCACCCGGGACTGACCGTGACCGCGCTGCCCGACAAGTTCGGCGATTTCGGTGGTCGCTTCGTCCCCGAGGCGCTCACCTTCGCGCTGGACCAGCTCGCCGGGGAGTTCCTCCGCGCGGTCGCCGACCCCGCGTTCACCGAGGAGCTGGCGCAGCTCAACAGCGACTACGTGGGTCGGCCCAGTCCCCTGACCGAGGTGCGCCGGTTCGCCGCGGAGTGTGGCGGCGCCCGGGTCTTCCTCAAGCGGGAGGACCTCAACCACACCGGCAGCCACAAGATCAACAACGTGCTCGGCCAGGCCCTGCTGACCCGGCGCATGGGCAAGCAGCGGGTCATCGCCGAGACCGGTGCCGGCCAGCACGGCGTCGCCACGGCCACCGCGGCCGCCCTCTTCGGCCTCGACTGCACCGTCTACATGGGCGAGGAGGACACCCGCCGCCAGGCACTCAACGTGGCGCGCATGAAGGTACTGGGGGCCGAGGTCGTGCCCGTCAGCGCCGGGACCCGCACCCTCAAGGACGCCATCAACGAGGCGATGCGGGACTGGGTGACCAACGTCTCCGGCACCCACTATCTGCTCGGCACCGTCACCGGCCCCGCCCCGTTCCCCGCCATCGTCCGGCACTTCCAGTCCGTCATCGGCACCGAGGCCCGCGGCCAGATCCTGGACCGGATCGGCCGCCTGCCCGACGCCGTCGTCGCGTGCGTCGGTGGCGGCAGCAACGCCATGGGTTTGTTCAGCGGATTCCTCGCGGACCCGGACGTGCGGTTGGTCGGCTACGAGGCCGGCGGGCACGGGGTCGCGAGCGGGCAGCACTCCGCCCGGTTCTCCGGGGGTGCCCCCGGGGTCCTGCACGGCACCCGGACGTACATCATGCAGGACGAGTTCGGGCAGACCGTGCCGTCCTACTCGATCAGTGCCGGCATGGACTACCCGGGGGTCGGTCCCGAGCACTCCCACCTGCATGACATCGGGCGCGCCACGTACGAACCGGTCACCGACGACGAGGCGATGGCTGCGTTCCGGCTGCTCAGCACCACCGAGGGCATCATCCCGGCGCTGGAGTCCGCCCACGCCCTGGCCGGCGCGATGCGTCTGGGCCGCGACCTCGGTCCCGACGCCGTGATCCTGGTGAACCTCTCCGGCCGCGGCGACAAGGACATGCAGACCGCCGCCGACTACTTCGGACTCCTGCCGGAGGGCCCGTGACCACCGTCCCCGAGGCGTTCGCCCGCGCCCGGGCCGGGGGCCGGGCCGCGCTCATCGCCTACCTCCCGGCCGGGTTCCCCGACCCGGCGTCGTCGGTGCTTCTCATCCGGGCCCTGGTCGACGCCGGTGTCGACATGGTGGAGGTGGGCATCCCGTACTCGGACCCGCTCATGGACGGCCCGGTGATCTGCCAGGCCGCCGAGATCGCCCTGGCGGCCGGCACCACCACCGACGATGCGCTGCAGGTCGTCGCGCAGGTGTCCGACGGCCCGGCGGCGATCCTGATGATGACGTACTGGAACCTCATCGACCGGTTCGGGCCAGACACCTTCGCGGCCCGGCTCGCCGCCGCCGGGGGTGTCGGGGTCATCACCCCCGACCTGACCCCCGAGGAGGCCGGACCGTGGCTCGCGGCCTGCGACGAGCGGGACCTGGCCCACGTGTTCCTCGCCGCACCCTCGTCGACACCCGACCGCCTCGCGGTCGTCGCCCGCGCCGCATCCGGGTTCGTCTACGCCGCCTCGGTCATGGGGGTCACCGGTACCCGGGAGTCGGTCGGCGGCGCCGCCCAGGGGCTCGTGGCCCGGCTGCGCGACGTGACCGACCTGCCCGTGGCCGTCGGCATCGGGGTGTCCACGCCCGAGCAGGCGGCGGAGGTGGCCGGCTACGCCGACGGCGTCATCGTGGGCTCGGCGTTCGTCCGCCGGGTGCTGGCGGCCCCGAACCCGACGGCGGCCGTCGCCGCCGTCTCGGAGCTGGCCGGGGAACTCGTGGCCGCCGTCGGTCGTCCGAACATGCAGGAGGTGCGATGAGGTTCTGGGGCAATCCCTGGATCGGGCTGGTGCTGCGGCTCGTCCTGGCGGTCGTGCTGATCACGTCAGGGGGGCTGAAGATGTTCGACACCGACGCCAGCCGCACCGCGATCCTGGCGTACCGGCTGGTCCCGGTCGACCTGGCGACCCCGCTGGCGCTGCTCCTGCCCGCCTTCGAGATCGTGCTCGCCATCGCCCTGCTGATCGGCTTCGCCACGCGGTGGGCCGGACTGGCGACCGCGATCCTGATGGGGGTCTTCATCGTCGGGATCTCGAGTGTGTGGATCCGCGGGTACTCGATCGACTGCGGCTGTTTCGGGGGGGGCGGGGAAGCCGACCCGGAGGGCAAGACCTGGCGGTACACCAGCGAGATCCTGCGGGACTTCCTGTTCCTGGGAATGGGGGTCTGGCTGACCTTCTGGCCGCGCACGAGGGTGTCCGTGGACGGTGCGGTCGGCGCGTACAGTAGTGGGGGATCCGACCCCCACGTCGAGCTCGAAGGAGCAGCAGCAGATGGCTAGTCAGCCGAAGCCCAAGTCCGCCCGGGAGAAGGCGGCCGAGGCCCGCGCCGCCGCGGAGGCGTCCGACAAGCGGCGCCGCAGGACCATCAACGTCGTCATCGGCGTGGTCCTGGTGGTCGTGGTCGGGGCCCTCGTGGGAGGCGCCTGGTACACGAGCCAGCAGAACCAGCAGAAGACCCAGCCGAGTGCCGACGCGGTGGCCCCCGCCGGCGCGTTCCCGGCCGACTCGCCCTACCAGTACGGCATCGAGTGGACCGACAACGCGGCCGGCAAACCCGTCCTGGAGATCTGGGAGGACTTCCAGTGTCCCGCCTGCGGCGATTTCGAGGCGTCCTTCGGGCCGACCGTGAAAGAGGTCGTGGCGAACAACGATGCCCAAGTGATCTTCCGGAGCACGTCGTTCCTGGACTCCAACTTCCCCGGGGACCACTCCAAGAGGGCCGCCGCCGCCTACGGGTGCGCCATCGACGCCGGCAAGGGCGAGGAGTACCACGACATCCTCTACGCCAACCAGCCCGCCACCGAGGGTCAGGGCTGGACCGACGCCCAGCTGATCGCCTTCGGCGAGAAGGCCGGGATCAGCGGTGACGCCAAGGCGACCTTCGACAAGTGCGTCACCGACCGCACCTACCTCACCTGGGCCGTCAACGGCACCGAGGCGATGAAGGCCGCCGGCGTGCCGGGTACCCCGGCCATCTACCTCAACGGCAAGGAACTGCCCGACTCCGCCCGCGCCAACCCCGAGGCCTTCAAGCAGGCCATCCAGGACGCCGCCCAGAACCAGCAGTGATCCCCGCCGCCATCCCCAGCCCCGAGACCGGGGTCTGGAACCTGGGGCCGCTGCCCGTGCGGGCCTACGCCCTGCTCATCATCGTCGGCATCGTCGTCGCGGTGTGGGTGGGCAACCGACGGTGGGTCGCCCGCGGTGGCCAGTCGGGATTCGTTGCGGACGTCGCCCTGTGGGCGGTGCCCTTCGGCATCGTGGGAGGGCGCCTCTACCACGTCATCACCGACAACCAGATCTACTTCGGTCCCGGCGGCAGCGGCTGGGCCGGGGCGGTGCAGATCTGGCAGGGCGGCCTCGGGATCTGGGGCGCCGTGCTGGGCGGCGCGCTGGGCGCCTGGATCGCGTGCCGCCGCCACGGCATCCCGCTGCCCCCGCTGGGTGACGCCGTCGCGCCCGGCGTGGTGCTCGCGCAGGCCATCGGTCGGTTCGGCAACTGGTTCAACCAGGAACTGTTCGGGGCCCCCACCGACCTGCCGTGGGGTCTGCAGATCGACCCGGCCAACCGCCCTCCCGGGTTCGAGCTGGCCGAGACGTTCCATCCCACGTTCCTGTACGAGGCGCTGTGGAACCTCGCCGTGTTCGGCATCCTCATCTGGGCCGACCGCCGCTTCCGCATGGGCCACGGGCGCGTCTTCGCCCTCTACGTGGCGCTGTACTGCCTGGGCCGGGTGTGGATCGAGGCGCTGCGCATCGACCCCGCCCACACCGTGCTGGGGCTGCGGCTGAACGTGTGGACCGCCGTCGTCGTCGGGCTGGGCGCGGTGGTCTACATCATCATCAGCGCGCGCCTGCGGCCCGGCCGCGAGCCGCCGCAGGACCTCCAGCCGCACGCCGCCCGGGACGGGCACGACACCGGCCAGGAGCAGGACGCCGCCCGCTAGCCGACTTGCCGCTCCCCGCACCGGGCGGGGTATGCTGCCACCAGCCGCGGGCCAACGTCGTCCCGCGTGCCCCGGTCCGGAGCCGGGACCCCGCACGCCGACGACGGAGAACCGCCATGCTGTACGCAGCCATCCCCCCCGCCCAGGGTCTGTACGACCCGCGTTTCGAGCGGGACGCGTGCGGGGTCGCCTTCGTCGCCACCCTGACCGGGGTACCGAGCCACGAGATCGTCTCCCAGGCGCTGACCGCCCTGGAGAACCTGGAACACCGCGGCGCCTCCGGGTCCGAACCCGACTCCGGTGACGGTGCCGGCATCCTGACCCAGCTCCCCGACACGTTCTTCCGCGCCGTCGCCGGCTTCGCGCTGCCCCCCGCCGGCCAGTACGCGGCCGGCACCGCCTTCCTGCCGCAGGAGGAGGACCGCGCCGCGGTGGCCGTCGCGCGGATCGAGGCCCTCGCCGCCGACGAGGGACTCACCGTTCTCGGCTGGCGCGACGTGCCCACCGACCCCACCCCCGTCGGGCACACGGCCCGCAGCGTGATGCCCCGCTTCCGCCAGTTGTTCGTGGCGGCGGGCGGCGCAGCCGGCCTGGACCTGGAGCGCCGGGCGTTCTGCCTGCGCCGGCGGGCCGAGACCGAGACCGACGTCTACTTCCCGTCGCTGTCGTGCCGCACCATCACGTACAAGGGGATGCTCACGACCGCCCAACTGGGCCGTTTCTACCCCGACCTGCGCGACGAGCGGTACGAATCCGCCATCGGCCTGGTGCACTCGCGGTTCTCCACCAACACGTTCCCGTCGTGGCCGCTGGCGCATCCCTACCGCCTGATCGCCCACAACGGCGAGATCAACACCGTCATGGGCAACCGCAACTGGATGCGCGCCCGGGAGGCCATGCTGACCTCCGACCGCATCCCCGGCGACCTCACCCGGCTCTACCCGATCTGCACGCCCGGAGCCAGCGACTCGGCCTCCTTCGACGAGGTCCTCGAGCTGCTGCACCTCGGCGGCCGCTCGCTGCCCCACGCGGTCCTCATGATGATCCCCGAGGCGTGGGAGAACCACGCCGACATGGATCCCGCCCGGCGGGCCTTCTACGAGTACCACTCCACGCTCATGGAGCCGTGGGACGGCCCGGCCAACGTCTCCTTCACCGACGGCACGGTCATCGGTGCGGTCCTGGACCGCAACGGGCTGCGGCCCGGCCGCTTCTGGGTCACCGACGATGGGCTGGTCGTCCTCGCCTCCGAGGCCGGGGTGCTCGACCTCGACCCCGCCACCGTCGTGCGCAAAGGCCGGCTCCAGCCGGGCCGCATGTTCCTTGTGGACACCGCCGCGGGGCGGATCAAGGAGGACGACGAGATCAAGGCGGAACTGGCCGCCGAACATCCGTACGACGAGTGGCTGCGCAACGGCATCATCCACCTCGACGACCTGCCCGACCGCGAACACGTCGTCTACACCCAGGGATCGGTCCTGCGCCGCCAGCAGGGCTTCGGCTACACCGAGGAGGAGGTGCGCATCCTCCTGACGCCGATGGCGCGCACCGGGGCGGAGCCGATCGGCTCAATGGGCACCGACACCCCCATCGCGGTGCTCAGCGACCGGCCACGGCTGCTGTTCGACTACTTCGCCCAACTGTTCGCCCAGGTCACCAACCCGCCGCTGGACGCCATCCGCGAGGAGATCGTGACGTCACTGGGCACCACCATCGGCCCGGAGGGCAGCCTGCTCGCCGCCGACGCGTCCAGCTGCCGCCAGGTGCGCCTGCCGTTCCCCGTCATCACCAACGACGACCTGGCCAAGATCGCCAACATCAACGCCGACGGGGACCGGCCGGGACTGGCCGGCGCCCGCGTCTCGGGGCTGTACCCGGTCGCCGGGGGCGGTGCCGCGTTGCGCCGCCGCATCGAGGAGATCTGCAACGAGGTCGACGCCGTCATCCGACAGGGCAAACGGTTCATCATCCTGTCCGACCGCGACGCCGACGCCGATCTGGCGCCGATCCCCTCGCTGCTGCTCACCGCCGCCGTGCACCACCACCTGGTGCGGGAGAAGACCCGCACGATGGTCGGCATCATCGTCGAGGCGGGGGATGTGCGCGAGGTCCATCACGTGGCCCTCCTCATCGGCTACGGAGCCGCCGCCGTCAACCCCTATCTGGCCATGGAGACCGCGGAGGCCCTGGCCCGCCGCGGCATGCTCGACGACCTGACCCCCGAGGCGGCGGTGCGCAACCTCGTCAAGGCGCTCGGCAAGGGCGTGCTCAAGGTCATGTCCAAGATGGGGGTGTCCACCGTCTCCTCCTACTGCGGCGCCCAGATCTTCGAGGCCGTCGGACTGTCGCGGGAACTGGTCGACCGCTACTTCACCGGGACCACCTCGAAACTGGGCGGCGTGGGTCTCGACGTCATCGCCGAAGAGGTCGCCATGCGCCACCGCGTGGCCTACCCGCCCAGCGGCATCTCGCCGGCCCACCGCCGCCTCGGTGTCGGCGGGGAGTACCAGTGGCGCCGCGAGGGCGAACAGCACCTGTTCGACCCCGAGACCGTGTTCCGGCTGCAGCACGCCACCCGCGAGAAGAGTGCCGAGATCTTCCGCCAATACACCGACCGCGTGGACGACCAGGCCCAGCGGCTCATGACACTGCGCGGGCTGTTCTCGTTCCGCGACGGCGCCCGGCCTCCCGTGCCGCTGGCCGAGGTGGAGCCCGCCAGTGAGATCGTGAAGCGGTTCTCCACCGGGGCCATGTCCTACGGGTCGATCTCCGCCGAGGCGCACGAGACGCTGGCCATCGCCATGAACCGCCTCGGTGCGAAGTCCAACACCGGCGAGGGCGGCGAGGACCCCGAACGTTTCCTGCCCCTCGCCGACGGGGATTCCCGCCGCAGTGCCATCAAGCAGGTCGCGTCGGGCCGCTTCGGCGTGACCAGCGAGTACCTGGTCAACTCCGACGACATCCAGATCAAGATGGCGCAGGGAGCGAAACCGGGCGAAGGTGGCCAGCTGCCCGGCCACAAGGTGTACCCGTGGGTCGCCAAGACCCGGCACTCCACGCCCGGCGTCGGGCTCATCTCGCCGCCGCCGCACCACGACATCTACTCCATCGAGGATCTGGCGCAACTGATCCACGACCTGAAGAACGCCAACAACCGCGCCCGCATCCACGTGAAACTGGTGTCGGAGGTCGGGGTCGGCACCGTCGCCGCCGGCGTGAGCAAGGCGCACGCCGACGTCATCCTCATCTCCGGCCACGACGGCGGCACGGGAGCCTCCCCGCTCACGTCGCTCAAGCACGCGGGTGCGCCCTGGGAACTGGGGCTCGCGGAGACCCAGCAGACGCTGCTGCTCAACGGGCTGCGCGACCGCGTCGTGGTGCAGACCGACGGTCAGTTGAAGACAGGTCGCGATGTCGTCATCGCCGCCCTGCTGGGCGCCGAGGAGTTCGGGTTCTCGTCGGCCCCCCTGGTGGTCCTGGGCTGCGTCATGATGCGGGTCTGCCACCTCGACACCTGCCCGGTCGGGATCGCGACCCAGAACCCGACGCTGCGGGACCGGTTCTCCGGGAGCGCCGACCACGTCGTGAACTTCTTCCTGTTCATCGCCGAGCAGGTGCGCGAGTACCTCGCGGAACTCGGGTTCCGCAGCCTCGACGAGGCGATCGGCCACGCCGAACTGCTCGACACCACCGACGCGGTCGCACACTGGAAGGCCGCCGGGCTGGACCTCAGCCCGATCCTGCACGTCCCCGACGTCGATCACCCCCGCCACCGGGTCGTGGCCCAGGATCACGGGCTGCAGCACGCGCTGGACAACGACCTCATCGAGATCTGCCGGCCCGCGATCGACGCGGGGGAGCCGGTGCGCGCCCAGGTGCGCATCCGCAACGTGAACCGCACGGTCGGCACCATGCTCGGCGCCGAGATCACCCGCGCTCACGGCGGCGCCGGGCTGCCCGACGGCACCGTGGACCTCACCCTGCTGGGGTCCGCCGGACAGTCCTTCGGCGCGTTCGTCCCGGCCGGTGTCACCCTCCGCCTGGAGGGTGACGGGAACGACTACGTCGGCAAGGGCCTGTCCGGGGGCCGGATCGTGATCCGCCCCGACCGGGCGGCGCCGTTCCCCGCCGAGGAGCACATCATCGCCGGCAACGTGATCGGCTACGGCGCCACCTCCGGCGAGATCTTCCTGCGCGGCCGCGTCGGGGAACGGTTCTGCGTCCGCAACTCGGGAGCCACCGCAGTCGTCGAGGGCATCGGCGACCACGGCTGCGAGTACATGACCGGCGGCCGCGTCGTGGTGCTGGGCGATACCGGCCGCAACTTTGCGGCCGGGATGTCCGGCGGCGTCGCCTATCTGCTCGACCCCGACCCGCTGCGCATCAACCAGGAGATGGTGCGGCTCGAACCACTCGACGCAGAGGACCGCGAATTCCTCCTCGACATCATGCGCCGCCACCTCGAGGAGACCGACTCCGCCGTCGCGGCGGGGTTGCTCGCCGACCCCGACGCGGCGCTCGAGCGGTTCGGCAAAGTCATGCCCACCGACTACAAGCGGGTCCTGCAGGCCCGTGCCCTGGCCGAACTGGAAGGCCGTGACCCGGTCGCGGCAGTGATGGAGGCGAGCAGCAATGGCTGATCCCCGGGGATTCCTGAAAGCGGGCCGTGAACTGCCCCAGCGGCGTCCGGTCGACGTGCGCATCCGTGACTGGCAGGAGGTGTACGAGGACTTCGACGACACCCGCCTGCAGACCCAGGCCGGTCGCTGCATGGACTGCGGCATCCCGTTCTGCCACAACGGCTGCCCGCTGGGCAACCTCATCCCGGAGTGGAACGACCTGGTGTGGCGGGGTGACTGGCGGGCCGCCAGCGAGCGGTTGCACGCCACCAACAACTTCCCCGAGTTCACCGGTCGCCTGTGCCCGGCGCCGTGCGAGACCGCCTGTGTGCTGGGGATCAACCAGCCCGCCGTGACGATCAAGCAGGTCGAGGTCTCCATCATCGACACGGCCTGGGACAGCGGCTGGGTACAGCCCCAGATCCCGACGCGGCAGTCCGGCAAGACCGTCGCCGTCGTCGGCTCCGGGCCCGCCGGACTGGCCGCCGCCCAACAGCTCGCCCGGGCGGGCCACACCGTGGCCGTGCTCGAGCGCGCCGACCGGGTCGGTGGCCTCCTGCGCTACGGCATCCCCGAGTTCAAGATGGAGAAGAGTCACCTCGACCGCCGCCTGGAGCAGATGGCCGGGGAAGGGGTGCGGTTCCGCACGGGTGTCGACGTGGGCCGCGACATCACCGGCGAGGACGTACGCGAGCGGTACGACGCCGTCGTACTCGCCGTCGGCGCCACGCAGTGGCGCGACCTGCCCGTGCCGGGGCGCGACCTGGCGGGAGTGCACCAGGCGATGGAGTACCTGCCGCTGGCCAACCGCGTGTGCCAGGGGGACGCCGACCGGTCCGACATCGACGTCTACGGCAGACACGTCGTCATCATCGGCGGGGGGGACACCGGGGCGGACTGCCTGGGCACCGCGCACCGGCAGGGTGCCGCCTCGGTCACGCAGTTGGAGATCATGCCGCACCCCACCGAGGAGCGGCCCGCCGGGCAGCCGTGGCCCACCTACCCGATGATCTACCGGGTCGCCAGCGCCCACGAGGAGGGCGGCGAACGGCTCTACTCCGTGTCCACCCAGCAGTTCGTCGACGACGGCAACGGCCGGGTCCGCGAGCTGGAACTCGTCGAGGTCGAGAGGGGAGCGAGCGGCTTCCAGCCCGTCCCGGGCAGCGAACGGCGCATCCCGGCCGACTTCGTGTTCCTCGCCATGGGGTTCACCGGGGTCGAGGGGGACTCCTGGGTCGAGCAGTTCGGTGTGACCCTCGACGAGCGCGGCAACATCGCCCGGCGGGACGACTACAGCACCGCAGCCGACGGGGTGTTCGTGGCGGGCGACGCCGGCCGCGGCCAGTCCCTGATCGTGTGGGCCATCGCGGAGGGTCGGGCGGCCGCCGCCACCGTCGACAGCTACCTGACGGGGGCCGCGAGCAACCTGCCCCGGCCCATCCCCGCGTCAGCGCGCCCCCTGACTGTCTGACGCGCCTCCCGGCGGGAGGTGCGTCGCGCTGGCATACTGCCGGTGTGTCGCACCCCGCCGAGGCCGTCCCCGCCCCGCCCGAGACGCCCCCTGGGCTGCCGCCGTTCCGCGTGCCCCACACCCTGCGCGTCACGGCCGGCATCTTCTGGCGCGTGCTGGTCATCGGGTTCGGCCTCTACGTGCTCGTGTGGGCCATCTTCCAGGTCGCGGCGGTGGCGCTGGCGATCTTCCTGGCGCTGTTCGTGACGGCGCTGGCCGGCCCCATCGCCCGCCTCTTCCAGCGCGTCATGCCGAAGGTCGTGGCGGTGGTGCTCTCGCTGCTGCTCATCATCGTGGTCGGCAGCACGATCCTCTTCCTGGTGCTGCAGTCCATCGTGGCCGAGGGCCCCGCCCTCGCCGCGGCCATCAACGAGGGCATCCAGGAGGTCGAGGACTGGCTCCAGACCGGGCCCCTGGGCCTCAGCGGCGACCAGCTCAACCAGGTGCAGCAGCAGGCCCAGGACTGGGCCAAGAGCGCGGGCGCCACGGTGGCGGGGGACCTGTTGTCCGACCTGGGGGCGGTCGGCACGATCATCACCGCCGGCTCGGTCTTCCTGTTCGGCGTGATCTTCTTCATGACCTCCGGGCCGTCCCTGTGGGCGTGGTTCGTGAGCTGGGCGCCGGTCCGCATCCGCAGCACGTTCGACACCTGCGGCCAGCTCGCCTGGGGCACCCTCGCCGGCTACGGCCGGGGCATGGTGGTCGTGGCGCTCTGCGACGCCACGCTGGTGTTCATCGGACTCACCATTCTGCAGATCCCCCTCGCGCCGGCGTTGGCGGCCGTCGTCTTCCTCGGCGCCTTCATCCCGGTCATCGGTGCGCCCATCGCGACCTTCCTGGCGGCCATCGTGGCGCTGGCCACCAAGGGTCCGGTCAGCGCGCTGCTGGTCGTGGTCCTCACGATCATCGTCGGTTCTTTCGACGGGGACGTCATGCAGCCGCTCGTCATGGGCAAGACGGAGTCCCTGCACCCCCTCGCCATCGTGACGATCATCGCCACCGGTGCCCTCACGTTCGGGGTGATCGGCGCGCTCGTGGCCATTCCGATCGCCTCCTCGATCTACGCGATCATCAAGTACCTGACCGGCCGCGACCCCGACCGGCCGTTCCCACCCCCCGAGGCCCAGCCCACCTAGGTGTGGCGGCCGGCCGGGCCGCCTATGATGCGAGGCACCGGGATGGTCCCGGTGTCCCGAGGGGAGCATCTCCGTGAGCCAGACCGGTGTCACCGACGATTCCATGATCGGCCCCATCGACTACCTCGTCGTCGAGTTCGCCGACGGCCGGCCTACGGGCGCGGCCCTGCCGCACCTGGTCGACCTCGTCGACCGCGGGGTGATCCGCATCCTCGACATCGCGCTGCTCACCGCCGACGGATCCTCCTACACGTCCATCCGGCCCGGGGACCTGGTGGCCGCGGGTGTCACCGAGTTCGCGCTCTTCGAGGGAGCGGCGACCGGCCTGCTGGGGGACGACGACCTGTCCGAGATCGCCGGCATCATGCAGGACGGCGCGGCCGCCGTCGTCCTCCTGTACGAGAACGCCTGGGCGGCGCCGCTGGCCACCGCCATGCGCCGGTCGGGCGGCGAGATGATCGCCTCCGGCCGGATCCCCGTCCAGGCCGTCCTCGACGCCCTCGCCACCGACTGACCCTCTCCCGAAGGAGCACACCATGCCAGGACTCATCCGCGGGGTCGCCCGCACCGCTGTGGTCGCCGGGACCGCCACCGCCGTCTCGAACGGGGTCTCCCGCCGTCAGGTGGGACGGTGGCAGAAGAAGTCCCAGGAGGAGCAGGCCGCCCAACAGCCTGCCCAGCAGGCCGCCCAACCGCCGGCGCCGCAGCCGTCTGCCGAGGACGACATGAACCAGAAGGTTGCCGCCCTGAAGCAGCTGGCGGACCTCAAGGACCAGGGCATCCTCACCGAGGAGGAGTTCGCCGCGCAGAAGGCGAAGATCCTCGGCTGAGGGCGGGGCCGCATCGGCCTGCGGCGCGCGCTAGGTTCACCTCATGCGCCGCGCCAAAATCGTCTGCACCATGGGCCCCGCCACGGAGTCCTACGACATGGTGCGGGAGTTGGTGCTCGCCGGCATGGACGTCGCGCGGCTCAACCTCAGCCACGGGGACCACGGGCTGCATGAACGCACCTACAACAACGTGCGGCGGGCCGGAGACGAGGCGGGCCGCGGCG
The DNA here is from genome assembly GCA_029978705.1 of Actinomycetota bacterium. Lineage (GTDB taxonomy): Bacteria > Actinomycetota > Actinomycetes > S36-B12 > CAIWTL01. Next base: position 16,511 of record JAPOIY010000020.1, on the reverse strand, counting down.
TCGGCATCCTCGCCGACCTGCAGGGGCCGAAGATCCGGCTCGGGTCGTTCGCCGACGGCCCCGTGACCCTGCTCCGCGACGCCACCTTCACCATCACCGTCGATGACGTGCCGGGGGGCCAGGACGTGTGTTCCACGACCTACACCGGGCTGCCCGACGACGTCACCGCCGGGGACACGATCCTCATCGACGACGGCCGGGTCTCGTTGCGCGTCGTCGAGGTCGCCGGGTCGGACATCGTCACCCGCGTCGTCGAGGGGGGAGTGGTCTCCGACAACAAGGGCCTCAACCTGCCCAACGTGGCAGTCAGTGTCCCCGCCCTGACCCCCAAGGACATCGCCGACCTGCGCTGGGCGCTGCGCGTGGGCGTCGACATGGTCGCCCTGTCGTTCGTGCGCTCGGCGGCCGACATCGCCGAGGTGCACACGATCATGGACGAGATGGGACGCCGCCTGCCCATCCTGGCCAAGATCGAGAAGCCGCAGGCCGTCGCCCGCCTGCAGGAGATCGTGGACGCGTTCAACGGCGTCATGGTCGCGCGGGGCGACCTCGGCGTGGAACTGCCGCTCGAGGAGGTGCCGCTGGAGCAGAAGCGCGCCATCGACCTGTGCCGCCGCGCGGGCAAGCCGGTCATCGTCGCGACGCAGATGCTGGACTCGATGGCCACCGCGAGCCGCCCCACCCGCGCCGAGGTGTCGGACGTGGCCAACGCGGTGCTGGACGGTGCCGACGCCCTCATGCTGTCGGCGGAGACGTCGGTCGGCACCCACCCGGCCCACGTCGTGCAGACCATGTCGCGCATCATCAGCCACGTCGAGGACGAGGCCCTGGACCGGTTGCCGCCCCTGCCCCCCGACCTGTCCGGCTCCACCGCCCGGGCTCTCACCCGCGCCGCCGTCGACGTGGCCCGGGCCGTGGAGGCGCGCTTCATCATCGCCTTCACCGAGACGGGGTCGACGGCGCGGCTGATCTCGCGGCACCGCTCGGAGGTCCCCCTGCTGGCGTTCACGCCCAACGCCGAGGTGCGCAGCCGCCTGTCGGTCGTCTGGGGCGTGGAGACCTTCCTGGCCCCCGCCGTGATCCACACCGACGACCTCGTGCAGCAGGTCGACACGGCGCTGCTGGCGATCGGCCGGGTGCGACACGGGGAACGCGTCGTGATCGTGGCCGGCGTGCCTCCGGGCGTTCCCGGCACCACCAACGGTATGCGGGTCCACAAGATCGGACACGCCTGAGGCGGTAGTCAGTCGACGGCGGCCCGCGCCTCCGGGTTGAGCACGCCCCACGAGATCAGTTCCTCCGCGAGCGCGCCGGGCGGCTGGTCGTAGATGACGGCCAGGGTGCGCAGATCGTCGGCCCGGATCGACAGCACCCGGCCGTTGTAGTCCCCCCGTTGGGTCTGGATCGCGGCCGCGTACCGCGCCAGCGGGCCGCCCTTGTCCGGCGGGATCCGGTCGAGCTGTGCGAGGTCGATGATGATCTGCGCGGGCGGCTCGAAAGCGGCCCCCGCCATGCCGCCGGGCAGCAACTCCGCGACCGGGACCCCGTAGAAGTCGGCCAACTCCGCCAGCTTGGCCACGGTCACGGCCCGGTCGCCGCGTTCGTAGGAGCCCACGACGACAGCCTTCCAGCGGCCGCCGGACTTCTCTTCGACGCCCTGCAGCGACAGGCCCTGCTGCTGCCGGATCGCCCGCAGCCGGCCGCCGAGAGCTCGTGCGTAGTCGCTGGCCATCTCATCTCCCCTGACTGTCGTGGTCGTTCCCCCTGTCGACCTGTCATAACCATACGTAGTCGCCCGGGGTCGCCCAACCGATGCTACGTGCGGGCTTCGTCACATTGCGTGGCGCACACCCGTTCGGCACGCGGCGCCCGCGGGCGCCCCCGGACCGTGGGTTACAGTGAAGGAACAGTCCTTTAAGCAGCCGTCCGGCGAGGCGGCGAAGGGGTGCTCATGGTGGCTTCGGACCGCGTGCCGTCCGCGACCGCGGAGGTCGGTCCCGTCGTTCTCGACGCCGGCGACCTCACCCGGGCCCTCACCCTGATCTCCCACGAGATCATCGAACACGCCAAAGGCGCCGACGACCTCGTCATCCTGGGCATCCCCACCCGCGGCGCCATCCTGGCGCAGCGGATCGCCGCCCGGATCCAAGCCGCCGAAGGCCGGCCGGTGCCCGTCGGCTCGCTCGACGTCACCATGTACCGCGACGACCTCGCGCTTCACCCGGCCCGCGCCCTCGGACCCACCGAGATCCCCTCCGACGGCATCGACGGGCGCACCGTCGTGCTCGTCGACGACGTCCTGTTCTCGGGCCGCACGGTGCGCGCCGCCCTGAACGCCCTGCACGACATCGGGCGCCCCCGCGCCGTCCGGCTCGCCGTCATCGTCGACCGCGGGCACCGGGAGCTGCCGATCCGGGCCGACCACGTGGGCAAGAACCTGCCCACCCACCGCGGCGAGACCGTGCGGATGCGGCTGACCGAGATCGACGGGGTCGACGAGATCGTGCTCATGCGGGAGGGCGGGTCATGATCCCGCACCTGTTGTCCGCCGCGGATCTGGACCACGAGGACGCCGTGCTCGTCCTCGACACCGCCGCCGAGATGGCCACGCTGTCGGACCGGTCTGTCAAGAAACTCCCGGCGCTGCGGGGCAAGACGGTCGTGAACCTCTTCTTCGAGGACTCCACCCGCACCCGGATCTCCTTCGAGGCGGCCGCCAAGCGGCTGTCCGCCGACGTCATCAACTTCTCCGCCAAGGGGTCGTCGGTGTCGAAGGGGGAGACCCTGAAGGACACGGCGCTGACGCTGCAGGCGATGGGGGCGGACGCCGTCGTCATCCGGCACGGCTCCTCCGGCGCCCCGCACCGGCTCGCCGAGGCGGGCTGGATCGACGGGGCCGTCGTCAACGCCGGCGACGGCACCCACGAACACCCCACGCAGGCGCTCCTCGACGCCTTCACGATCCGCCGCCACCTGCGTGGCGGGGAGGGCGACCTGTCGGGCCTGCGGGTCACGATCGTCGGCGACGTCCTGCACAGCCGCGTGGCGCGCTCCAACGTGCACCTGCTGGACACCCTCGGCGCCAAGGTCACCGTCGTCGCCCCGCCGACCCTGCTGCCGGTCGGGGTCGAGGAGTGGCCGGTCACGGTGTCGTACTCGCTGGACGACCCGCTGCCCGAGAGCGACGCCGTCATGATGCTGCGGGTGCAGCGGGAGCGCATGAACGCGGCCTTCTTCCCCAGCGCCCGCGAGTACAGCCGTCGCTACGGGCTCGACCAGGTGCGCATGGACATGCTGCCCGAGCACGCCATCGTCATGCACCCCGGACCCATGAACCGCGGCATGGAGATCGCCGACGGCGTCGCCGACCACGACCGTTCGGTCATCGTGGAGCAGGTCGCCAACGGCGTCAGCGTCCGGATGGCCGTGCTGTATCTCCTGGTCGGCGGCTCGCGCCAGCCGGAGCCGACCGAGGTGATCGTGTGAGCGAGCGGATCCTGCTGCAGGGGGTACGCCCCTTGGGCGGCGCCCCGACGGACGTGCTCATCGCCGACGGTGTCATCGCCGACCTCACGCCCGCCGGGTCCCCCGCCCCGCCCGAGGGCGTGCGGGCCCTGGACCTGTCCGGACAGATCCTGCTGCCCGGGCTGGTGGACCTGCACACCCACCTGCGCGAGCCGGGCCGCGAGGACGCCGAGACCGTACGCAGCGGGTCGGCGGCAGCGGCCCTCGGCGGCTTCACCGCCGTACACGCGATGGCCAACACCGATCCCGTCGCCGACACCGCCGGGGTCGTGGAGCAGGTGTTCCGGCTCGGGCAGGAAGCCGGCTACGTGGACGTGCACCCGGTCGGCGCGGTCACGCTGGGTCTGGGCGGCGAGCAACTCGCCGAACTGGGCGCCATGGCCGACTCCGCCGCCCACGTGCGCGTCTTCAGCGACGACGGCAAGTGCGTCGACGACGCGCTGCTGATGCGGCGCGCCCTCGAGTACGTCAAGGCGTTCGACGGCGTCATCGCCCAGCACGCCCAGGAGCCGCGCCTCACCGTCGGCGCCCAGATGAACGAGGGCGCGGTGTCCGCGATCCTCGGGCTGCGGGGCTGGCCCGCCGCCGCGGAGGAGTCGATCATCGCCCGCGACATCCTCCTGACCGCCCATGTCGGGTCCCGGCTGCACGTCTGCCACGTCTCGACCGCCGGCAGCGTCGACCTGATCCGCCGCGCCAAGGAGCGGGGCATCGCGGTCACGGCGGAGGTCACCCCGCACCACCTGCTGCTGACCGACGAACTGGCCCGCAGCTACGACCCCATCTACAAGGTCAACCCGCCGCTGCGCACCGACCGCGACGTGCAGGCGCTGCGTATGGCGCTGGCCGACGGCACGATCGACATCGTCGCCACCGACCACGCGCCGCACACGTCCGAGGACAAGGACTGCGAGTGGGACGCCGCCGCCTTCGGCATGATCGGCCTGCCCACCGCCCTGTCCGTCGTGATCGACACGATGGTGCGTCCCGGTCTGCTCGACTGGGCCGGGGTGGCGGACCGGCTGTCGGCTGCCCCGGCGGCGATCGGCCGGGTGCCCGACCAGGGTCGCCCGATCGCCGTGGGGGAGCCGGCGAACCTCACCGCGGTCGCCGATGACGACGAGTGGACCGTGGACCCGTGGGCCTTCCCCGGCCCGGCCCGCAACTCGCCGTACCGCCGCATGACGCTGCCCGGACGTGTCACCACCACGATCCTGCGCGGCCGACCGACGGTCGTCGCCGGGGACCTGCAGTGGTGACGGGCCCCGCGGCCGCCGTGGCCGAGCCGCTCAGCGAGCAGGCGGCGGTCACCGACTGGCCAGTGCGCATCTTCCTCATGCTGCTGACCGCCGCTGTCGTCGCGCTGCTGCTGTACGGCATGTTCCGCGGCTGGCGCGCCCGGGAACGGCGGCAGGGACTGCGCCTCCCGGAGGTGCCGCCCGCCGTGGCCGAGGCCGCGGCCGGCCTGCCGGCCGCGCCGGGTTCGTACATCGGGACCGTGCTGGCCGGGCGGCTCCTGGAGCGGGTCGTCGCCGGCGGCACCCGCGCCGGCGCCCACGTCGTCGTCGGTCCCTTCGGGGTCCTCGTGGACCGGAAGGGGGAGCCGCCGCTGTTCATCGCGACCGATGCCCTCGGCGCCGTCGGCACCGTGCCCGGCATGCTGCAGCGCCACTTCGGCGGCCACGGCGTGCTGACGCTGGACTGGACCTGGCAGGACACCCCCGTCACCACGGGGCTGTGGTTCGCCGACGCCGGGACGCAGGCCGCCGTGCGCGACCACATCGCCCGGCTGCATCTGGAGGGAATCTCATGACAGCGCCGGAACCGGCCGTGCTCGTCCTCGAGGACGGCCGCACCTTCCGCGGCAGCGCCTACGGCGCGCGCGGCGAGACGTTCGGGGAGGCCGTGTTCACCACGGCCATGACCGGCTACCAGGAGACCCTGACCGACCCCTCCTACCATCGGCAAGTGGTCGTGCAGACAGCGCCACACATCGGCAACACCGGGCTGAACGGCGAGGACCCCGAGTCCCGCCGGATCTGGGTCTCGGGTTACGTGGTCCGCGACCCCGCGGTGCGGGCCAGCAACTGGCGCGCCACCGGCGAACTCGAGGACGGCCTGCGCGACGCGGGGGTCGTGGGCATCAGCGACATCGACACCCGGGCCCTCACCCGACACCTGCGGGAGCGCGGCGCCATGCGCGTCGGTGTGTTCTCGGGGGCGGCGCTGGCCGACCCCGGCACGCTGCTGGACCGGGTGCTGGCCAGCCCCGCCATGGCGGGAGCCGACCTCACCGAGGAGGTCACCACCCCGCAGTCGTACGTCGTCGAACCGGACGGCGAAGCGGAACTCACCGTCGCCGCTGTCGACCTGGGCATCAAGGCCATGACCCCCCGGCGCATGGCGGAACGGGGGATCCGCGTCATCGTCCTGCCCGCCCGCACGAGCCTGGCCGACCTGCTCGGCACCGGGGCCGACGGCTTCTTCCTGTCCAACGGCCCCGGAGACCCCGCCACCGCCGACCACGCGGTCGACCTCGTACAGGGGGTGCTCGCCGCCGACCGGCCCCTGTTCGGCATCTGTTTCGGCAACCAGATGCTGGGGCGTGCCCTCGGGCTGGACACCTACAAACTGAAGTTCGGGCACCGCGGCATCAACCAGCCCGTCATGGACCTGACCACCGGGAAGGTCGAGGTCACCGCCCACAACCACGGGTTCGCCGTCGCCGCACCGGACGGCGACTCCTTCGCCACCCCGTACGGGCCCGCCATGGTCTCCCACCGTTGCCTCAACGACGACGTCGTGGAGGGACTGCGCCTGGTATCGGGTCGGGCGTTCAGCGTCCAGTACCACCCGGAGGCGGCCGCCGGCCCCCACGACGCGGCCTACCTGTTCGACCGGTTCCGCGCCGTGATGGAAGGCCGCTGACATGCCGCTGAGAGACGACATCCGTTCGGTGCTGGTCATCGGGTCCGGCCCGATCGTGATCGGCCAGGCCTGCGAGTTCGACTACTCCGGGACGCAGGCGTGTCGCGTGCTGAAGGCCGAGGGGCTGCGCGTCGTGCTGGTCAACAGCAACCCGGCCACGATCATGACCGACCCCGAGTTCGCCGACGCCACCTACGTCGAGCCCATCACGGTCGAGGTGGTCGAGAAGATCATCGCCAAGGAGCGCCCCGACGCCCTGCTGCCCACGCTGGGCGGCCAGACGGCGCTCAACACCGCGATCGACCTCGCCCAAGCCGGCGTGCTCGAGCGGTACGGCGTCGAGCTGATCGGCGCCGACATCGACGCCATCGAACGGGGGGAGAACCGGGAGGTCTTCAAGGAGATCGTCGCGTCCATCGGCGCCGAGTCGGCCCGCAGCCGGATCTGCCACAGCCTGGCCGAGTGCCTCGATGCGGTCGAGGATCTGGGCTACCCCGTCGTCGTCCGTCCCTCGTTCACGATGGGCGGCGCCGGCAGCGGCTTCGCCCACGACGCCGAGGACCTGCGCCGCATCGCGGGGGCGGGCCTCGCCGCCAGCCCGACCACCGAGGTCCTCCTCGAGGAGTCGATCATGGGGTGGAAGGAGTACGAGCTGGAACTGATGCGCGACCACAACGACAACGTCGTGGTCATCTGCTCCATCGAGAACCTCGACCCCATGGGGGTGCATACCGGTGACTCCATCACCGTGGCGCCCGCGCTCACCCTGACCGACCGCGAGTTCCAACGCCTGCGCGACATCGGCATCGACATCATCCGCGCCGTCGGGGTGGACACCGGCGGCTGCAACATCCAGTTCGCGGTCAACCCGCAGGACGGCCGGATCATCGTCATCGAGATGAACCCCCGCGTGTCTCGCTCCAGCGCGCTGGCCAGCAAGGCGACCGGCTTCCCGATCGCCAAGATCGCCGCGCGGCTGGCCGTCGGCTACAGCCTCGACGAGATCCCCAACGACATCACCGCCGAGACCCCCGCCTCCTTCGAGCCCGCCCTCGACTACGTGGTCGTCAAGGTGCCGCGGTTCGCCTTCGAGAAGTTCCCCGACGCCGACGACACGCTGACCACGACCATGAAGAGCGTCGGCGAGGCGATGGCTATCGGCCGCAACTTCACCGAGGCGCTGCAGAAGGCCCTGCGTTCGCTGGAACGGCCCGAGTCCTCCTTCGGCTGGGCGGGGGAGCCGCCCGCCGACCCCGCCGCGCTGCTCGCGGAGGCGGGGGTGCCCCGCGACGGCCGCCTGCGGCTGGTGCAGCAGGCGATGTGGGGCGGCGCCACCGTCGCCCAGGCCCATGCCGCCACCGGGATCGACCCGTGGTTCCTCGACCAGATCGCTCTGCTCAACGACATCGCCGAACAGGTGCGCGGCGCCCAGGTCCTGGATCCCCACCTGGTCCGGCTGGCGAAACGCCATGGGTTCTCCGACCGCCAGCTGGGGGACCTCCTGGACATGCCTGAGCCGGTCGTGCGGGGGGTCCGGCATGCCCTCGGTATCCGCCCGGTCTACAAGACCGTCGACACGTGCGCGGCGGAGTTCGCCGCGCGCACTCCCTACCACTACTCGTCCTATGACGAGGAGACCGAGGTCGAGCCCGGTGAGCGGCCCAAGGTGCTCATCCTCGGCAGCGGCCCCAACCGCATCGGGCAGGGCATCGAGTTCGACTACTCGTGTGTGCATGCGTCCCTGACCCTGCGTGACGCCGGGTACGAGACCGTCATGATCAACTGCAATCCCGAGACCGTCTCCACCGACTACGACACGTCCGATCGGCTGTACTTCGAGCCGCTCACCCTCGAGGACGTCGTGGAGATCTACGAGGCGGAGGCCGCCACCGGCGAGGTGGCCGGGGTCATCGTGCAACTCGGGGGCCAGACTCCCCTCGGCCTCGCCCAGGATCTCAAGGACCTCGGGCTGCCGGTCGTGGGTACCTCGCCGGAGTCCATCCACCTGGCCGAGGACCGCGGCGCCTTCGGCCGCGTCCTGGCCCAGGCCGGGCTGCCGGCGCCCCGCCACGGCACTGCCTTCTCCTTCGTCGAGGCCCGGGCCATCGCCCACGAGATCGGCTACCCCGTCCTGGTCCGGCCGTCCTACGTGCTCGGCGGCCGCGGCATGGAGATCGTCTACGACGACGAGATGCTCGCCGCCTACCTGGACCGCGCCACGCAGATCAACCCCGACCATCCCGTGCTGATCGACCGGTTCCTCGACGACGCCATCGAGATCGACGTGGACGCCCTGTACGACGGCACCGACCTGTACCTCGGCGGCGTCATGGAGCACATCGAGGAGGCGGGCATCCACTCCGGGGACTCGGCGTGCTCCCTGCCGCCGATCACCCTGGGCCATGCTGAGATCGAACGGATCCGCGCCTCCACCCGCGCCATCGCCGACGGCGTCGGGGTGCGCGGCCTGCTGAACGTGCAGTACGCCCTGGCCGGCGACGTCCTGTACGTGCTCGAGGCCAACCCGCGCGCGTCGCGCACGGTGCCCTTCGTCTCCAAGGCCACCGCCGTCCCCCTGGCGAAGGCCGCCGCCCGCGTGATGATGGGGGAGACCATCGCCGAACTGCGGGCCGACGGCACGCTTCCGGAACACGGCGACGGCGGGAGCCTGCCCATCGGGGGGCCCATCGCCGTGAAGGAGGCCGTGCTGCCCTTCGGGAGGTTCCACGGCGTCGACACGGTCCTCGGGCCTGAGATGCGGTCCACCGGCGAGGTGATGGGGATCGACGCCTCATTCGGCACCGCCTTCGCCAAGTCCCAGTCCGGCGCCTACACCGGGGGACTACCCACGTCCGGCTGCGTCCTGGTCAGCGTCGCCAACCGGGACAAGCGGTCCATGATCTTCCCGGTCAAGAGGCTCGCCGACCTGGGGTTCGACATCCTCGCCACCGCCGGCACCGCGGAGATCCTGCGCCGCAACGGACTGAAGGTGGGGGTGGTCCGCAAACACCGGGAGGGGCCGGGCCCCAACGGGGAGCCGACCACCATCCAGGCCATCAACTCCGGCGATGTCGACCTCATCGTGAACACGCCGTTCGGGGTGGGTACCCGGCTGGACGGGTACGAGATCCGCACCGCCGCGGTCACGCACGCCGTGCCGTGCATGACCACGACGGCGGGACTTGCGGCAGCCGTGCAGGGCATCGAGGCCGCCCGCGACTCCCTGGTCGGCGTGCGCTCCCTGCAGGAGCACGGCGCCGACCTGGAGCGGCTGCGCGCCGGGGCAGACGGATGACCCCGGGCGCGCAGTGGCGCGCCAAGGTCCTGGCGCGCCGCCGCAGCGGGCGCTACACGGTCCTCACCGTCACCGCTCCGGGGGTGGCCGACCGCTGCCGCCCCGGCCAGTTCGCGTCCGTGGCCGTGGCCCCCGACTCCGGTCTGCTGTTGCGGCGGCAGGTGTGGCTGGGGGCCAGTTCGGCGTCCGGACGGGACGGAGGGGCCCTCGAACTCGTCCTCGACCCCGCCGAACCGGGCGCCGCCCGCCTCGCCGACAGCGACAAGGGGGCCCTCCTCGACGTCATCGCGCCCCTGGGGCGGCCCTTCTCCCTGCCCCGGGAACCGCTGGCGGCGGTGCTGGCCGGCAGTGGCAGCGCAGCCGCGGCCCTGCTGTGGCTGGCCGCGGCGCTGGGTGCCCAAGGGTCACGGTTCACGTTCGTGCACCTGCCGCCGGCGGAACCCTACGGGCCGCTCGACGCCCGGCGGCTCGCCGCCGACGTGTGGGCCCCCGCTGCCGCCGAGGCGGACACGTTGCTCGCCGGCCTCGCCGCGGCCGCCGACGTCGTCTACTCCGCCGGTCCCGGAACCGTCCTGGCGGGGGTGGCCGCCGCCGCCGGGGCCACCCCCCACCAGGCCGCCCTGCAGACCGGGCTGGTGTGCGGGGCCGCCACGTGCACCGCGTGCGTCATCCCGGTGCGGGGCCGCGACGGCGTCAGCCGCATGGTGCGGGCCTGCGCCGACGGGGCCGTCTTCAACGCCGACCTGGTGCGCTGGGACGAGCTCGGCACGATCCCCCCCGAATGCCACGACGGGGCACCGGCATGACCGTCGATCTGGCCGGCATCCCCCTGTCCCATGAGGTCCTCGTCGCCTCGGGGTGCGCCGGCACCGGCCCAGACCTGCAGCCGTACACCCCATTGGCCGACTTCGGGGCCGTCGTCACGCGCAGCATCACGCTGGCCCCCCGTCCCGGGGGGCCGCTGCCGCGGCTCGTCGAGAGCCCCTCGGGTCTCGTCAACGCCCTCGGCCTGCCGGGACCCGGGGTGGAGGAGTTCGCGCTGCGGGAACTGCCCGACCTGTGCGCCACCGGGGCCACCGTGATCGTGTCCGTATGGGGCGAGACGCCGGCGGAGTACGCGAAGGTCGCCCAACGGCTGCGGCAGGCGGACGGTGTCGCCGCCGTCGAGGTGAACCTGTCCCACCCCTCGGGCGCGGCCCCCGACCCCGCTGCCGTCGTGCATCAGGTGCGCCGCAACACCGCCGCGGGGGTGCCCGTGCTCGCCAAACTCGGCCCCGAGGCCCTGCTCGCCACGGCCCGCGCCTGCCTGGGCGCCGGGGCGGACGGGCTGTCGCTGGTGAACGCCATTCCCGCGGTCCCCATGACCACCACGGGCCCGGCGCTGGGCGCGGTCGTCGGCGGCCTGTCCGGCCCCGCGATCACCCCGATCGCGCTGCGGGCCGTGTGGCAGGCCCGGCAGGCATTCCCGGACGTCCCCATCGTGGGGTCCGGCGGCATCCTGACCGGCCCCGACGCGGCGCGGTTCCTCGCCGCCGGCGCTACCGCCGTGGCGGTGGGCACCGCCCTGCTGCACGACCCCTCCGCGGGCCGACGCATCATGACCGAACTCGCCGACCTGTCCGCCACCGACCCGGGAGCACCATGACCGCACGCCTGGCCGTCGCCCTCGACACCACCGACGTCCCCACCGCCGCTTCGTGGGCGCGGGCGGTGGCCGGGTCCGTCGCCGTCCTCAAACTCGGTCTGGAGTTCTACCTGCGCAACGGGGCGGCCGGGGTCCTCGAGGTGCGTCGCGCGGCCCCCGACACCGGCCTCTTCCTCGACCTGAAACTGCACGACATCCCCGCCACGGTCGCCGGCGGGGCCCGGGCCGTGGCGGACCTCCGCCCCGACTACCTCACGGTGCACGCCGCCGGCGGCCCCGCCATGATCGAGGCGGCCGCCGCCGCCCTGCCCACCACCCGGATCGCCGCGGTGACCGTCCTGACGTCCCTCGGTCCCGACGACCTGGCCGAGCTCGGGCTGCCGCCGGCCGCTGAGCTCGTGCCCCGCTGGGCCCGCGTGGCCGTAGCCGCGGGGGCCCGTGCCCTCGTGTCGTCGCCCCTGGAGGTGGCCGAGCTGCGCCGCCACGTGCCCGGCGACGTGGACCTCATCACGCCGGGTATCCGTCCCGCCGGCTCCGCCCGCGGCGACCAGAGCCGCATCGCCACGCCCGCCGCCGCCGCGGAGTGGGGGGCGAACCTCCTCGTCGTCGGGCGTCCCATCACCGGGGCTGCCGACCCGGCGGCCGCCGCGGCCGCGATCGCCGCCGAGCTGCCGTCCTGACCCGGCTTGCTACCGTGCCGCCATGGCCGCCTCCCCGCCCCCGCTGACCACGGCGCAACGCTCGGCCGCGTCCCGGGCAGCGCTGGCGGCCCGGCGGGAGCGGGCCGACGTCAAGCAGCAGGTCCGCAGCGGCTTCCTGTCCTGCTCCCAGGTCATCGACCTGGCGTTCCAGGACACCCCGCAGGGCCGCGCGGTCGCGCGGATGACCATCGGGGACCTGCTGCTCAGCCTGCCGGGGGTGGGGGCCACCACCGCCGACCGGCACCTCATCGCCCTCGGAATCCGGGGCGACCGCCGCCTGCGGGCGCTGGGCGAGCACCAGCGGGCCGGTCTGCGCCGGGTGTTCTGGTGAGCGTCGACTGGGGCAACCTGCTCGTACTCAGCGGTCCCTCCGGGGTGGGCAAAGGCTCCGTCATCGCCGAACTCCTGCGCCGTCGTCCCGACATCTGGCTGTCGGTGTCCACCACCACCCGGGCGCCGCGTCCCGGCGAGGTGCCCGGCGTCTCCTACGACTTCGTCGACCGGGCCGAGTTCGCCCGCATCGTCGCGGCCGCCGGTTTCCTCGAATGGGCCGAGTACGCCGGCAACCTCTACGGCACCCGGGCGCAGCCCGTGGCCGACCGGCTCGCCGCCGGCACCCCCGTCCTGCTGGAGATCGACCTGGCGGGGGCGCGGCAGGTGCGCGACCGGCACCCCGACGCCCTCTTCGTCTTCCTCGCGCCACCGAGCGCCGCGGAGCTGCGCCGCCGCCTGGCAGACCGGGGCACCGAGAGCCCGCAGGCGACCGACGCCCGCCTGGCCCGCGCCGAGCAGGAACTGGCCGCCCAGCCGGAGTTCGACTCGGTGGTCGTCAACGACGAAATTCCGCAGGCGGCCGCCGAGTTGCTACAGTTGTGGGACGGTCGCCGCGGGTGACCGTCCCGCCGGCACGACCAGGTGACACGTCACCGGGTCCGACGGTCGGCCGACGGCCCTGCGCGGCCGGCAGCCGAGGTCCGGCTCATCAGCGATGAGAGGCACGAATGTCCCTGCGCCCCGAAGGCATCACCCACCCGTCCATCGACGAGCTGCTGGCCACCACCGAGTCGAAGTACTCGCTGGTCATCTACGCCGCCCGCCGCGCCCGCCAGGTCACCGGGTACTACGCCATGGCCGGCGACTTCGCGCTGCAGTACGTCGGGCCGCTGGTGGAGACCCACCCGCAGGAGAAGCCGATGAGCATCGCCCTGCGCGAGATCCACGCGGGCATGCTGGTGGCCAGCACCGACGAGACCGGGGAGAACGTCAGCGAGCCGATCCTGCCGCCCGAGCCGGAGCTGATCGCGGTGGACACCACCGAGCTGGCCCCCGAGTCCCCCTCCGACGAGTAGCACGGCCCCCCGATGTCCGCCGCGGAACTGCGGGTCATCGTAGGAGTGGGCGGCGGCATCGCCGCCTACAAGGTCGCCGGGCTCGTCCGGCTGTTCACCGAGTCCGGTGCCGACGTCACCGTCGTCCCCACCCCCGCCGCCCTGCGGTTCGTCGGCGCCGCCACGTGGGAGGCGCTGTCCGGGCATCCTGTCGCCACCGAGGTGTGGGACCAGGTGCCGTCCGTCCAGCACGTCCGGCTCGGCCAGACCGCAGACCTCGTCGTCGTCGCGCCCGCCACCGCCGACCTGCTGGCCCGCGCCGCCACGGGGCAGGCCGACGATCTGCTCACCACCACCCTGCTCGCCACCCGGGCACCGGTCGTCATGGCCCCCGCCATGCACACCGAGATGTGGCAGCACCCCGCCACCGTGGCCAATGTCGCGACGCTGCGGGACCGCGGCGTCGTCGTGCTCGACCCCGCCGACGGGCGGCTCACCGGAGCCGACTCCGGACCGGGGCGGCTGCCGGACGTGGCCGACATCCACGCGGCCGCGCTGTCGGTCCTGCGTCAGGTCCACGACCTCACCGGGCACCGGGTTCTGATCTCCGCCGGCGGCACTCGCGAGGCCATCGACCCCGTGCGGTTCCTCGGCAACCGCTCCAGCGGCAGACAGGGCTACGCGCTCGCCCGGGCAGCTGCGGCGCGCGGGGCATCGGTCGTGCTCGTGGCCGCCAACGTCGACCAGCCCGACCCACCCGGCGTCGAAGTGGTGCCCGTCGAGAGCGCCGCGGAGTTGCGCCGCCAGATGCTCACCCGCCAGCCGCAGGCCGACGCCGTCGTGATGTGCGCCGCGGTGGCCGACTTCCGCCCCACCGCCGTGAGCGACGTCAAACTCAAGAAGGGCGGCGCGAGCGAGCCGGAGACCATCCAGTTGGAGCGCACCCCCGACATCCTCGCCGAACTCGTCGCCCGGCGCCCGGACGGTCAGGTCATCGTGGGGTTCGCCGCCGAGACGGGGGACGCTGCGGGCGGCGTGCTCGACCATGCCCGCGCCAAACTCGCCGCCAAGGGCTGCGACCTCCTGGTCGTCAACGACGTGTCCGGCGGCGGGGTCTTCGGCCGCCCCGACAACGAGGTCGTGATCCTCGCCCCCGCCACCGACCCCATCCCGGTGCCGCGCGCCGACAAGGCCGTGGTGGCGGACGCGGTGTGGGACGCGGTCCTGGGTCGCCGCTGAGGTCGGGTCCGGTCCCGGCGGGGGAGCGGGGTAAGGTGTGGCGGTCGGAAATGAGGGGCCTCGGGCCCGCGGAGGCGAGGACGACATGGCGAAGCGTTTGTTCACATCCGAGTCGGTGACCGAGGGCCACCCGGACAAGATGGCCGACCAGATCAGCGACGCGATCCTGGACGACCTGCTGCGGCAGGACCCCGACAGCCGGGTGGCCGTGGAGACCCTGCTCACCACCGGCCAGGTGCATGTCGCCGGCGAGGTGACCACCCAGGGGTACGCCGACGTCATCGAGATCGTGCGCGACGTGGTCCTCGACATCGGCTACGACTCGTCGGTGAAGGGTTTCGACGGTGAGTCGTGCGGCGTCTCGGTGTCCATCGGCAAGCAGTCCCCCGACATCGCCCAGGGCGTCGACGACGCCTACGAGGAGCGGGTGGACCACAGCCACGACCCGTTCGACCTGCAGGGCGCCGGCGACCAGGGCCTCATGTTCGGCTACGCCTGCCGCGACACCGCCGAACTCATGCCACTGCCCATCTCGCTGTCGCACGCCCTGTCCCGCACCCTCGCCGCGGTGCGACACGACGGTGTCCTGCCCTACCTGCGCCCGGACGGCAAGACCCAGGTCACCATCGAGTACGACGGTGACCGGCCCGTCGGCGTCGAGACCGTGGTCATCAGCTCCCAGCACGCCAAGGACATCTCACTGGACGGCATGCTCGCCCCCGACCTGCGCAAACACGTGCTCGAGCCCGTGCTCGACGGGTTCGGCTTCGACGCCGAGTCCGTGCGGTTCCTGGTCAACCCCACCGGGAAGTTCGAGATCGGCGGGCCCATGGGCGACGCCGGGCTCACCGGCCGGAAGATCATCGTCGACACCTACGGCGGCATGGCCCGCCACGGCGGCGGAGCGTTCTCCGGCAAGGACCCCTCCAAGGTGGACCGGTCGGCCGCGTACGCCATGCGCTGGGTCGCCAAGAACGTGGTGGCCGCGGGACTGGCCGACCGGTGCGAGGTGCAGGTCGCCTACGCCATCGGCAAAGCTCACCCCGTCGGCATGTTCGTCGAGACCTTCGGCACCGGCCAGGTGCCCGACGACCGCATCGCCGCTGCTGTCCTGGACGTCTTCGACCTGCGCCCGGCCGCCATCATCGAAGCCCTCGACCTGAAGCGCCCGATCTTCCGTCCGACGGCGGCGTACGGCCACTTCGGCCGGGAGCTGCCGGACTTCACGTGGGAGCGCACGGACCGGGCCGACGCACTCGCCGCGGCCGTGAAGAGCTGATCGGACTGTCCGATCAACTCCCTCTGATCGGACCTCGGGGCGGACTGCGCCCCCGCCCGCCCCGCCGCCCGGACGACACCACCCCCTCCCGGCGCGTCAGCGTCCTGGTCGAGTCCCGGGTGCCGCACCTGGCCCGCTCGTTCACCTACTCCGTGCCGCCCAAGTGGGACGACCGGGTCACCCCCGGCATCCGCGTGCGGGTGCGGGTGGCCGGCCGCCTCGTCGAGGGCTTCGTGGAGGCCGACGACACCGGCTACCCGGGCGCGGTGACGCCCATCGAGTCCGTGGTCTCGACCGTCCCTGTGCTCGCCCCGGAGATCCTCGACCTGTGCGGGGCCGTGGCTGAGCACTACGCCGGCTCCACCGCCGACGTCGTGCGCCTCGCGGTGCCCCCCCGGGTCGCCGCTGTCGAAGAGGGGTACGCACCCGGCCCCCGCACCCCCGTCCCGCCGCCGCCGCCCGGTGTCCTCGACCCGTTCGCGGCCGCTGCGGCGGACGGTCGCGCCGCCCGCGGGCCCTGGCCGGCCCCCGCCGGTCCCGGCGCCGAGAAGACCGTCGCCGGAGCCGCGGC
>JAPOIY010000155.1 GCA_029978705.1 Actinomycetota bacterium | reverse complement strand
GCCGAGGCCGACCGGCAGATCCGCCAGCGGGCCCCGTTCCTGGTCTACGGCCAGTTCACCGGTTTCGCGCCGCGCGATCTGTGCGCGTTCTGGCCCGCCCCGGCCTCCACGGTGCCCGAGCCGGCCTCGCCGGCCCCGCCGGGCAGCGTGGTGGTGGTGTCCACCACCCACGACCCCGCCACGCCGTATCAGGCCGGGGTGGACCTGGCGCGCCAGTTGCGGGCCCCGCTGATCACCTTCGACGGCACCCAGCACACGGCGGTGTTCGACGGCGAGGATTGCGTGGACGACGCGGTCGTGCGGTTTTTCGTCGACCGGGTGGTCCCGGGCAATCTGAGCTGCTGAGCTCCGGGGGCTCATTGATTCGCGCCGGGAGGCCGGACTGTGCTACAACACAGGGCAGCGGCTCCTTAAGGTTGTGGGGAGTATCGCCGCTGCCCTGCTGGCTTCAGTTATACCCCGGTTCGGTGCCCGACACAGCACCTGAGCACCTGGGTTTCTCCTGATAATGACCCCGCGCCGGACGGCGCCTGGGGCGTGGCGACGCGCCCGCGCGGCCGGCGTCGCCGTCGTCGCACGTCAGGCGCGGCGGCGTAACACGGAGTTAACAGCCGCTGCCTACGCTCGCCTCATGGACCGGCAGAAGGAATTCGTGCTGCGCACGCTGGAGGAACGCGATATCCGGTTCGTCCGGCTGTGGTTCACCGACGTCCTGGGGTTTCTCAAGACGGTCGCCATCGCGCCCGCCGAACTCGAGGGTGCCTTCGAGGAGGGGATCGGTTTCGACGGCTCGTCCATCGAGGGTTTCGCCCGGGTGTCCGAGGCCGACATGGTGGCCCGCCCGGACCCGTCCACTTTCCAGGTGCTGCCGTGGACCACCAGCTCCGGCCAGCACCACTCGGCCCGGATGTTCTGCGACATCACCATGCCCGACGGCTCGCCGTCCTGGGCGGACAGCCGCCACGTGCTGCGCCGCCAGCTGGCCAAGGCCAGCGATCTCGGCTTCTCCTGCTACGTGCACCCCGAGATCGAGTTCTTCCTC
>JAPOIY010000053.1 GCA_029978705.1 Actinomycetota bacterium | reverse complement strand
GGCCCACCGATGCCGATCTACATCTGTGGGTCCCGCATGGTCGGGACGTGGCCCCTGGTCCCGACCGTCGGGGCTGCGGCCAACATCACTCTGGTGACCTACGACGGCACGGCGGTCATCGGCATGTCCGCCGACGAGGGGGCCATCCCCGACCTCGACGACTTCGTGGCCGACCTGCGGTCCGGCTTCGCGGAGGTGCTTGGGGGCCCCGTAGGGCCGTCCGACCCCATGGGGCGCAGCCGCAAGGATCAGCCGTCGCATGCCGCCGGCGTGCGCACGGCGCCTGCCAAGAAGACGGCGAAGAAGGCCGCCGCCAAGAAGGCTCCGGCGAAGAAGGCCGCAGCGAAGAAGGCTCCGGCGAAGAAGACCGCAGCGAAGAAGGCTCCGGCGAAGAAGGCATCCGCGCGGAAACGGGCCGTCACGAAGACGTGAGGCGTCGGCCGGGACGGTACCGCGTGACCGCGGGATGGTCGGCCACCCAGAACCGCCAGGGCCGTTCGGTGGCCCGCGAGATCCCGATGCGCGGCCCGCGCGCGACCGGGCCCCACGGCTCCCGCGGCACCTGCAACAGTCCGGACTCCAGCAGCTCGCTGCCCGACGCCGCCACCGGGAAACCCAGGGTCGTCCCCAACCGCCCCGGGCCGCTGGCCAGGTGACCCGCGCTGAGGTGGCGCCGCCCCCGGCGCGCCGCGTCCTCGTCGGACACGACGACACCTGCCCGCAGCAGCACGCCGCCCGCGCCGCATTCGGCGTGACACACGATGTTGAGGCATGTGTGGATCCCGTAACTGCGGTAGGCGTACAAGTGCCCCACCGGTCCGAACATGGCGGCGTTGCGGTCGGTGCGGCCCCGGTGCGCGTGGCTCGCCGCGTCGTCCCCGCCCCCGCTGTAGGCCTCGACCTCCACGATGCGCACCGTCACCGCGTCCGGCCCGGTCAGCAGCGCCCCCAGCAGGAGCGGTGCCACCTCCTGCGGCGGCCGCGAGAGGGCCGCCCGCGCAGCTGCCGGTGGGAGGGCGGACACGGCCCCAGTGGACCACGGCCCCGGTCCGCTATTCGGGCGCCCCGACGCTTTCGGCGAGTCGCCGTCCCCGTCGCCCCCACCCCGCTATTCTCCGAACAGGTGTTCGACAGGAGGCCGGTATGCGCGTGGTCGGAGTGGACCCGGGTCTGACCCGGTGCGGGGTGGGCACGGTGGACGCCCTCGCCGGCCGGCGGGTGCGTCTCGTCGAGGTCACCGTCGTCCGGACCCCCGCCGACCAGGACCTCGGGATGCGTCTGCAGACCATTCACGACGGTATCGCCGCCGTGATCGCCCAGCACGCGCCCGACGTGGTGGCCGTCGAACGCGTCTTCGCCCAGCACAACACCCGGACCGTCATGGCCACCGCCCAGGCCTCGGCTGCGGCCCTCATCGCCGCGACGAGCGCCGGGGTGCCGATCGCCCTGCACACGCCGAGTGAGGTGAAGGCGGCCGTCACCGGCAACGGCCGGGCCGACAAGGCTCAGGTCGCCGCGATGGTCACCCGGCTGCTGCGCCTGGACGCCGCCCCGCGGCCGGCGGACGCCGCCGACGCCTTGGCCCTGGCCATCTGTCACGCGTGGCGGGCGCCGTTGCATCGCCGGCTGAAGGAGGTAGCGGGATGATCCAGTACGTACGCGGCACCGTGGGCCGCCGCGCCGAGGACCACATCGTCATCGACGTCGGCGGCATCGGCATCCGGGTCGAGGCAGCGCCCGCGACGGTGGCTGAGGTGGCGATCGGGGAGCAGCGGGAGGTGCCGACGAGCCTGGTGGTCCGCGAGGACTCCTGGACCCTGTACGGCTTCAGTGACACCGACGAGCGGGAGGTGTTCGATCTCGTCCAGACCGTGTCGGGGATCGGGCCCCGGACCGCGCAGGCCCTCGTGGCCACCCTGACCGGCGACGGGCTGCGCACCGCGGTGCAGCGCCAGGACGCCACGACCGTCATGACGGTTCCCGGGATCGGACGGAAGGGGGCCCAGCGCATCCTGCTGGAGTTGGCCGACCGCCTCGGACCGCCCCGCGGGGCGCAGGCACCGGCCGCCGCGCGCCCGGCGACGCTGGGGTGGCATGAGGACGTCGTGCAGGGGCTGGTCGGGCTGGGCTGGTCGCAGCGGGAGGCGGAGGCCGCCGTCGCGGCTGTCGCCGACCAGGTGGCCCCCGACGCCACGGTGGCCGTCGTGCTGAAGGCCGCCCTGCGGGAGTTGCAGCGCTGATGACCGAACGACTGGTCGACCCGGCCGAAGAACCCGGAGAGTCTGCGCTCGACTCCGCCCTGCGCCCCCAGCGGCTCACCGAATTCGTGGGGCAGCCGCGGGTGCGGGACCAGTTGGACCTCGTCCTGACCGCCGCCCGGCGGCGCGGGGCGACACCGGACCACGTCCTGCTGTCCGGGCCGCCGGGGCTGGGCAAGACGACCCTGGCGGGGATCATCGCAACCGAGATGCAGGCCCCGCTGCGCATCACCAGCGGCCCGGCGCTGCAGCATGCCGGCGACCTCGCCGCCCTCCTGACCAGCCTGCAGCCGGGCGAGGTGCTCTTCCTCGACGAGATCCACCGCACGTCGCGCAGCGCCCAGGAGTTGCTCTACATCGCCATGGAGGACTTCCGTGTCGACATCGTCGTCGGGAAGGGGCCCGGGGCGACCGCCGTCCCGCTGGATCTGGAACCGTTCACGCTCGTCGGCGCCACCACCCGGGCCGGCCTGCTGCCGGGTCCGCTGCGCGACCGGTTCGGATTCACCGCCCATCTCGACTTCTACGACGAGAAGGACCTGACGACCATCCTCACCCGTTCCGCGGACCTGCTGGGGGTCGCCGCCACCCCCGCGGGAATCTCCGAGATCGCCGGACGCAGCCGCGGCACCCCCCGCGTGGCCAACCGGCTGCTGCGGCGGGTGCGGGACTACGCGCAGGTGCACCGCGACGACGTGGTCGACCAGGAGACCGCGCACGCTGCCCTCGCCCTGTACGAGGTCGACCAGCTCGGCCTCGACCGGCTCGACCGGGCTGTCCTCGACGCACTCGTGACCCGTTTCGACGGGGGGCCGGTGGGGCTGAACACCCTCGCCGTGTCCGTGGGGGAGGAGAGCGAGACGGTGGAGACCGTGGCCGAACCGTTCCTGTTGCGGCTGGGATTCCTCACGCGCGGGCCCCGCGGGCGCGAGGCGACCCCGGCGGCCTGGCGCCACCTGGGGGCCACGCCACCGGCCCCCGACACGGCGCAACTGGCCCTGTCGGCGGACCTGGACGGGACGGCCCACCCGGACGGGTAAGGTAGGGCGGTCATCGAGGTCTGGAGGAGTGCGTGGCGGCACCCACGGGTTATCGCCCCTGGCGGTATCTGGGGCTACTGGCGGCGTTGGTCGTCGGGCTGACCGTCTGGACCTTCTGGCCAGGCCAGGCTCACACCCCCCAACTCGGACTGGACCTGCGCGGCGGCACGCAGGTCATCCTCGATCCCGAGCCGATCACCGCCGGCGCCCCGATCACCGAGGAGCAGTTGCAGCAGTCGGTGGAGATCATCCGCCAACGCGTCAACGGCATCGGCGTCGCGGAAGCCGACGTGACCATCCAGGGGTCCGGCAACGACGCCGTCATCGTGGTGTCGGTGCCCGGGGTGACCCAGGACCGGATCGTGGAGCTGGTGGGCCGGACCGCGCTGCTCGACTTCCGGCCGGTCAACAACATCCTCAACCCCGCTCCCGCGAGCCCGCAGGACAAGAACGCCACCAAGAACACCACCGGCGGCACCTCGGGTGCCCAGAACAACAAGCAGAAGCAGACCCAGGGCAAGAACACCGCCAGCGGCAATGCCGAGGCGCCCACCGGGTCCGGGCAGCAGATCGTGCAGGCCGACAGCGACGACGCCAAGTTCCAGTCCGAACTCGCCGCGCTGGACTGCACGCTGCCGGAGAACCAGGGGGGCGGAGCGGCCGACGACCCCGAGAAATGGCTCGGCACCTGTTCGCAGGACGGCAGCGCCAAGTTCAGTCTCGAGCCCGCCTTCATCCGAGGCACCGAGATCGAGAGCGCCCAGGCCCAACTCCCGCAGCAGGGCGCCGGCGGCTGGGTCGTCACCCTCGACTTCAACGGCGAGGGCTCGGCCAAACTGGCCGAGATCTCCAAGAAGCTCTCCGCGCAGCCTCCGCCCACCAACCAGTTCGCGATCGTGCTCGACGGTGTCGTCGTCTCGGCACCGTCGTTCCAGGAGCCCATCCTCGGCGGCCAGGCCCAGATCGAGGGCAACTTCGCCGCACAGGACGCGACCGACCTGGCCAACGTCCTCAAGTTCGGCGCCCTGCCGGTCACGCTGACCCAGCAGTCCGTGGAGTCCGTGTCGCCGACGCTGGGCAGCGACCAACTGCGCGCCGGGATCATCGCCGGGGCGCTCGGCCTGGCCCTGGTCGGGCTCTACCTGATCCTGTACTACCGGGTGCTGGGCGTGGTCGCGGTGCTCAGCCTGATCGTGGCCGCGTGGATCACCTACTGCCTGTTCGTGATCCTCGGCAACACGATCGGTTTCACCCTCACGCTGGCCGGGATCGCCGGCGCTATCGTGTCGATCGGTATCACCGCGGACTCGTTCGTCGTGTACTTCGAACGGCTGCGGGACGAGATCCGGGACGGAAAGTCCCTGCGCCGGGCCGCCGACGACGGCTGGATCCGGGCACGGCGCACGCTGCTGGCGGCCGACTTCGTGTCGATCCTGGCGGCGGTCGTCCTGTACTTCCTCAGCGTCGGAAACGTGCGTGGCTTCGCGTTCTCCCTGGGCCTGACGACGCTGGTCGACATTCTGATCGCCTTCTGGTTCACCCGCCCGTTGGCGCACCTGCTCGCCAACACCAAGTGGATGCAGAAGGGTGGCGCCTTCACCGGGGTCTCCCCCAAACGCCTCGGCGTGGAATCCCTGCAGGGGACCCGGCGTGAGCCGGCCCGGCGGCGCGCTCCGGCGCGCGCGGGGGCGCCCAGCAAACCCGACACCCGCAAGCTGGGAGGGGAGGTCTGATGTCCAAGCTGCGCGAGATGGCGCACGGCCTCTACGCCGGACAGGTCTCCTTCAACTTCGTCGGCAATCCCAAGCGCTGGTACATCCTGTCGGGCGTCATCCTGGCGATCACCCTGGGTTCGCTGGTCTTCCGCGGGCTGAACCTGGGCATCGAGTTCCGGGGCGGCTCGGAGTTCCAGGTGCCCGCCTCCACCTGCACGGTGGAACAGGTCCGGGACACCGCCGACACCGTGGCGGGCGGCTCGGCCATCGTCACGCAGCTCGGGGACGGGAGCCTGCGCATCCAGACCGGGGCCGTCAGCAACGAGACCGGCCTGAAACTGACGCAGCAGCTCGGCCAGGAGTGCGGCGTCGCCGCCAACGACATCAAGATTCAAGTCGTGGGGCCCACGTGGGGCGCCGAGGTCAGCAAGAAGGCCATCCAGGGGCTGATCGTCTTCCTCATCCTGGTGAGCATCTTCCTGGCGATCTACTTCGACTGGCGGATGGCGGTCGCCGCTCTCGTGGCGCTGGCGCACGACCTGATCATCACCTTGGGCGTGTACTCCCTGTTCGGGTTCGAGGTCACCCCCGCGACGGCGATCGGCCTACTGACCATCCTCGGGTACTCGCTGTACGACACGGTGGTCGTGTTCGACAAGGTCAAGGAGAACACGCAGGGGATCCTGGGTCAGAGCCGCGTCACGTACGCCGAGGCGGCCAACCTGGCCATCAACCAGACCCTCATCCGGTCCATCAACACCTCCATCGTGGCTCTGCTGCCCGTGGCGGCGATCCTCGTCGTGGGCGCCGGGCTGCTCGGTGCCGGGACCTTGAAGGACCTGGCGCTGGCGCTGTTCGTCGGCATGGCCGCCGGCACCTACTCGTCGATCTTCGTCGCGACCCCGATGCTGGTCCAGCTCAAGGACCGCGAGCCTGAGATCCAGGCCCTCGAGCGGCGGGGCATGTCCCGGCGCCGGAAGGTCGACGAGGACCAGGCGGAGGACGGTGAGACCGTCGCCGCCGGGGCGGGTGACGGCGGAGGCTACTCCCGCAACGTCACGGAGTCCGGCGAGCGGCACCAGCCGAAACGCCGGACCCGGTCCCAACGCAAGACCTGAGACTTGCCCCGGCCCGTAGACTGGAGGGCACCAGCCGCCAGATGAGGAGGTGCCGGTGTCGGACGAGACCACGACCGGTTCCTCATCACCTGCGACCGGATTCGACCCGGTCGCGTCGGTGCAGGCGGCCACGGAGCAGGTCACCCGCCTGCGCGACCGGTTGGCGCGCATCACGGTGGGCGCCCGCAGCGGGTACCCGGAACTGGAGCCCCTGTTCCGCACCGTCAAGCAGTTCCACCCCAAGACGGACCTGCGCCTGCTCGAGCGGGCCTACGAGACCGCCCGCCTGTTGCACCGCGACCAACTGCGCCGCTCGGGCGAGCCGTACATCACCCACCCCCTCGCCGTGGCCACCATCCTCGCCGAACTGGGGATGACGGGACCGACACTGGCCGCCGCCCTGCTGCACGACACCGTCGAGGACACCGAGTACAGCCTCGAGACCCTCACGGCCGACTTCGGCGAGGAGATCGGCCGCCTGGTCGACGGCGTCACCAAACTCGACCGGGTCACCTACGGCCGCGCGTCGGCGGCCGAGACGGTCCGCAAGATGGTCGTGGCCATGGCGCGGGACATCCGCGTCCTCGTCATCAAACTGGCCGACCGGCTGCACAACATGCGCACCATCGGCTGGCTGCCGGCGGCCAAACAGCGCAAGAAGGCCGCGGAGACGCTGGAGATCTACGCGCCGCTCGCCCACCGGCTGGGCATGAACACCATCAAATGGGAGCTGGAGGACCTGTCCTTCGCGGCGCTGCAACCCAAGGTGTACGACGAGATCGTGCACCTGGTGGGGGAGCGGGCGCCGGCCCGCGACGAGCACCTGAACAAGGTGATCGACGAACTCAACACCGACCTGCGGGCCGCACGCCTCAAGACCGTCGTGACCGGGCGGCCGAAGCACTACTACTCGATCTACCAGAAGATGGTGGTGCGGGGCCGCGACTTCAACGACATCTACGACCTGGTCGGCGTGCGCATCCTGGTCGACACCGTACGCGATTGCTACGCCGCCCTGGGCATCATCCACGCCCGCTGGAACCCCGTTCCGGGACGGTTCAAGGACTACATCGCGATGCCGAAGTACAACATGTACCAGTCGCTGCACACGACGGTCATCGGTCCCGAGGGCAAGCCGGTCGAGCTGCAGATCCGCACCCAACAGATGCACCGCGCCGCGGAGTTCGGTGTCGCCGCGCACTGGCGCTACAAGAACGGGGCGGTCGGCGACAAGAGCGGCCCGGACGACCTGGCGTGGGTACGGCAGCTGCTGGAGTGGCAGCGCGAGACGGAAGACCCCGACGAGTTCATGGACTCGCTGCGGTTCGACCTGAACTCCAGCGAGGTGTTCGTGTTCACCCCCCAGGGCGACATCATCGCCCTGCCCGCGGGCGCGACCCCCGTCGACTTCGCCTACAGCGTGCACACCGAGGTCGGCCACCGATGTGTGGGGGCGCGGGTCAACGGGCGCCTGGTCCCCCTGGAGTCCCAGCTGGGTAACGGCGACGTGGTGGAGATCTTCACGTCGAAGGACGAGACGAGTGGCCCCAGCCAGGACTGGCTGCAGTTCGTCCAGAGCGCCCGCGCGCGCACCAGGATCCGGTCGTGGTTCTCCAAGGAGCGGCGCGACGAGGCCATCGAACGCGGCAAGGGGCTGCTGAGCAAGGCCGTGCGCAAACGCGGGCTGCCGCTCAAACGGCTACTCGCACCGGACCTGCTCACGAGCCTGGCCAGCGACCTGCGCCTGACCGACATCACGGCCGTGTATGCGGAGATCGGTGAAGGGCGGATGTCGGCGGAGTCCGTGGTCGACCGGCTCGTGGCCCTCAGCGGCGGCGAGGATGACGTCACCGAGGACCAGCCCGTCGCCCACCAGCGGCACCGCAAGCCCGCGGGCGACCCGGGCATCATGGTCCAGGGACAGCCGGACGTCTGGGTCAAGCTGGCGCGCTGCTGCACGCCGGTGCCCGGCGACGAGATCACCGGCTTCGTGACCCGCGGCTCCGGGGTATCGGTGCATCGCCGCGACTGCCTCAACGTCGAGAGTCTGTCGCAGGAGCCGAGCCGGCTCGTCGAGGTGGAGTGGGCGCCCACCCAGTCGAGTGTGTTCCTGGTCAACATCCAGGTGGAGGCCCTCGACCGCGCCGGCCTCCTGTCCGACATCACCCGCGCGCTGTCCGACCAGCATGTGAACATCCTGAGCGCAGCCGTGACGACCACCAAGGACCGGATCGCCATCAGCAAGTTCGCCTTCGAGATGGCCGAGCCGCATCACCTCGGCGCGGTCCTGCGCACGGTGCGCGGCATTCCCGCCGTCTACGACGCCTATCGCGTCTGAACCGGTCGGGTCAGTCCGCGACGTACTCGGCCAGTGCTCCCTGGGCCGCGGCGAGCAGCGCCTGGGTGGACGCCAACGAGCTCTCGGCATCGGCGATGGCCCGTTCGTCTCCCGCCGTGCGCGCCTTGTCCAGTTGTTTCTGCAGTCGATCGACCGACTGCTGGAAGGACTCCACGGTGCGCTCGGCCCGGTCGCGGGCGGCCGGGTCGGTGCGGCGCCAGTGATCCCGTTCCGCATTACGCAGCGCGTTCTCCACCGCCCGTAGCCGACGCTCCAGGTTCTGTTTCTCGTTGCGGGGGACGAAGCCGATGGCGTCCCACTGGTCCATCAGACGGCCGAGCTCATCGCGGGCGCCCCGCAGGTCCTTCGGCGGCACCAGCGCCTCGGCCTTCTCCAGCAGGGCCACCTTGGCGGCGAGATTCCGGGACTCATCCTCCGAACGGACGCTGTCGGCCGCCGTCCGGGCGCTGAAGAAGACATCCTGGGCGGCGCGAAACCGCGCCCACAGCTTGTCGTCCTCGGCCCGGCCGGCGCGCGGAGCGGCCTTCCACTCCGCCATCAGGTCGCGGTAGGCGCGACTCGTCGCCCCCCAGTCCGTCGAACTGGACAGCGCCTCCGCCCGGCGCACGAGGTCCTCCTTGGCCTTGGCGCCCTCAGCGCGCGTCGCGTCGAGTTCCGCGAAGTGCTGTCGGCGGTGCTTGTCGAACTGCGAGCGGGCGGAACTGAAGCGCTCCCACTGCTCCTGCTCGGCCGCCTTGTCGAAGCGCGGCAGTGCCTTCCACTCCTCCAGCAGGTCGCGGAAGCGCTGGCCCGTCGTCTTCCACTGGGTGGAGTCGGCCAGGGAGACGGCCTCATCGGCGATCTCCCGGCGGCGCACCCCGGCCGCCTCCCGGGCGGCCTTCTTCTCCTCGGCGAGCGTGCCGCGGCGGACCTCGGCCGCCTCCGCCAGGGCCGTGCACTTGTCCTCGAGCGCGGCCAGATCTCCGACGAAGACGGGCTCGGCCGCGGCCGTGCGGATCTTCGCCACGACAGCCAGCGCCTGATCCGGGCTCGCCGCGCCCTTCTTGAGGCGCTTGCTGGTCAGGTCCAACTCGACTACGAGGTCGTCGTACTTGCGCTGGTAGAAGGCCAGCCCGGCGGCGGGATCGCCGGCCGCCCACTGCCCGACCTGTCGCTCCGCACCGTCGGGGAGCGTCACGAACACCGTGCCGTCGTCGGCGACCCGGCCGAATGCCGTCTCGTTCATCTCGTGCCCCCTACGAGAACAGCAGGCCGACGAGGACTCCGCCGGTCATCAGCAGGACGATAGCGACGATCAGAACGATGGCGATGATACGGGTGCGGTCCTGTTTGCGGGTGGCCGCATCCCGACGGGCCCGCTGCCGGTGGTGCTTCGCGCGAGCCAGGTCCCGTTCCCGCTGGTTGCTGCTTGCCATGTGCAGATCCTCCTCGTCGGGCCAGAGTCTACGGGGATTGTCCGAGCGGGCGTCGGGTTGGGCAGAATGGGCCCAGCGTCAGACAGGAGCTGCTTCGTGTTCGTCACCGGATTCCCCGCCGGTCCCTTCGGGACCAACTGTTTCGTCCTCGCCCCGGACCGCAACAGCGAGTGCGTCATCATCGACCCCGGCATGGACGCGGTGGATCCCGTCAAGGAGGTGCTCGCCGACAACAACCTGCGTCCCGTCGCCGTCCTGCTCACCCACGGCCACCTCGACCACACGTGGAGCGTGGTGCCCATCGCCGACGGCTACGGGATCCCGGCGTTCATCCACCCGGACGACGAGGACCGGCTCACCGACCCGGAACGCATGATGGGACCCGACATGCGCCAGTTGCTGCGGCAGATGACCCCGGACGGAAAGATCGATCTCGAACCCGATGACCTCAAGACCCTGACGGACGGCAGCGTCGTGGAACTCGCCGGCGTCACCCTCAGCGTCTCCCACGCCCCCGGCCACACCCAGGGCTCGATCATGTTCGAACGGCCCGCCACCGGCGACATCCCGCCGCTGCTGTTCTCCGGGGACGTGCTCTTCGAAGGGTCCATCGGGCGCACCGACCTGCCCGGCGGCGACCACGCCGCGATGCTGCACTCCCTGCGCGACAAGGTCCTGCCGTTGGCGGACGAGACCGTCGTCCTGCCCGGGCACGGGGGACAGACCACCATCGGCCGGGAGCGGACCACCAACCCGTTCCTGCTCGAGGTCGCCGGCGACACCCTCGGGCAGCCGCCGAGGAAGGGAATGTGAGCGCCTCGTTCCAGGCCCCCAAAGGAGTCCCCGAGTACCTGCCCCCGCAGTCCGGGGAGTTCCTCGCCGTCCAGGTGGCGCTGTCGCGGCCCGCGGAACTGGCGGGGTACGGCTACATCGAACTCCCGGTGTTCGAGGACACCTCGCTGTTCGCCCGCGGGGTGGGGGAGTCCACGGATGTGGTGAGCAAGGAGATGTACACGTTCGAGGACCGGGGCGGCCGCTCGCTGTCGCTGCGCCCCGAGGGCACCGCCGGCGTCATGCGCTCCGTGATCGAGCACAATCTGCACCGTGGGCAACTGCCGCTGAAGCTGCGCTACGCGGGGCCCTTCTTCCGCGCCGAACGGCCCCAGAAGGGCCGCTACCGGCAGCTGCAGCAGGTCGGCGCGGAAGCGATCGGATCCGACGACCCGCGCCTGGACGCCGAGGTCGTCGCCCTGGCCGACGCCGGCTTCCGCGGCTGCGGGCTGACGCAGTTCACCCTGCTGCTCACGTCCCTCGGGTGCGCCGCCTGTCGGCCGGCCTACCGCGCGCTGCTGACGGCCTTCCTCGTCGACCTCGACCTGGACGAGGCCACGCGGGAACGCGCCCGGCTGAACCCGCTGCGGGTCCTGGACGACAAACGCAGCAGCGTGCAGGCACAGCTCGGCGACGCGCCCCTCATGGCCGACCACCTGTGCCAGGAGTGCCGACAGCACTACGACGAGGTGCGCCACTACCTGACGGTCATGGGAGTGGCGTGGACCGAGCAGCCGCGGCTCGTGCGCGGTCTGGACTACTACACCCGCACGACGTTCGAGTTCTCCCACCCACTGCTGGGCGCGCAGTCCGCCATCGGCGGCGGGGGGCGCTACGACGGGCTGATGGCGGCCCTGGGCGGCCCCGAGGTGTCCGGGATCGGATTCGGGCTGGGGGTGGACCGCACCCTGCTGGCGCGCGAGGAGGAAGGCCTGCCCGCGTTGGCGCCGCCACTCGTCACCGCGTTCGTCGTCCCGCTCGGCCCCGCCGCGGATGACCCCTGTGTCCGGCTCGTCGACCGGCTGCGCGCGGCCGGCATCGCCACGACCAGCACCTTCGGCGGGCGTGGCCTGAAAGGGTCGATGAAGGCCGCCGACCGGTCGGGCGCGCGGTGGGCCGTGATCGTGGGGGAGGACGAAGTGGCGCACGCCACCGCCCAGGTCAAGGACCTGACCACCGGGGAGCAGCACACGGTCCCCGTGGATGAGATCGTGGAGGTCATCCATCCGGGGGCCATCGACAGGGAGGGCGGCCACTGATGCTGCGTACGCACGAGGCAGGCACGCTGACCGAGGAGCTGATCGGCCACGAGGTCACGGTGACCGGGTGGATCGCGCACCGGCGCGACCATGGGGGCATCGCCTTCCTCGACCTGCGGGACGCCAGCGGGGTGGTCCAGGTCGTCGTGCGCGACCCCGACGTCGCCCACCCGCTGCGCAACGAGTACTGCCTGCGGGTGATCGGCACCGTGGCACGCCGCCCCGAGGGCAACGAGAACCCGGCGCTGCCCACCGGCGGCGTCGAGGTGATCGCGGACGCAGTCGAGGTGCTGAGCGAGGCCGACCCGCTGCCATTCCCCATCGACGAGCACGTCGACGTCAGCGAGGAGGCCCGCCTGCGCTGGCGCTACCTCGACCTGCGGCGCTCCGGGCCGGCCGCCGCCCTGCGCATGCGCAGTGAGGTGAACCGGATCGCCCGCGACGTGCTGCACGACCGCGGGTTCGTGGAGATCGAGACGCCCACGCTCACCCGGTCGACGCCTGAGGGGGCGCGCGACTTCCTGGTCCCGGCGCGCCTGTCCCCGGGCCACTGGTACGCCCTGCCGCAGTCGCCGCAGCTGTTCAAGCAGTTGCTGATGGTCGCCGGGCTGGAGCGGTACTACCAGATCGCCCGCTGCTACCGCGACGAGGACTTCCGCGCCGACCGGCAGCCCGAGTTCACGCAGCTGGACATCGAGATGTCCTTCGTCGACCAGCGGGACGTGATGGAGGTCGGCGAGGCCGTCGTCAAGGCCCTGTGGGCGGGCACGATCGGGTACGAGATCCGTGAGATCCCCTCCATCACCTACGGCGAGGCCATGGCCCGCTACGGCACCGACAAGCCCGACACCCGCTTCGGGCTGGAGTTGGTCGACCTCACCGACTTCTTCGCCACCACGCCGTTCCGCGTGTTCCAGGCGCCCCACGTCGGCGCGGTCGTGATGCCGGGAGGAGCCTCCCAGCCGCGCCGCACCTTCGACGCGTGGCAGGAGTGGGCCAAGCAGCGGGGCGCGAAGGGACTGGCCTACGTCACCATCGGCGAGGACGGGGAACTCGGCGGGCCCGTGGCCAAGAACATCAGCGATGCCGAACGCGCCGCCCTGGCCGGCGCGGCCGGCGCGGAGCCCGGCGACTGCATCTTCTTCGCCGCCGGTCCGGTGAACCAGGCCCGCGCCCTCCTCGGCGCGGCCCGGCTGGAGATCGCCGACCGGCTCGATCTGATCCCGGCCGGCACGTGGGACTTCGTGTGGGTCGTGGACGCGCCCATGTTCGAGCTCGTGGACGACGGGCACGGCGGCGAGGCCTGGACCGCCGTGCACCACCCGTTCACGTCCCCGAACGCCGAATGGCTGGAGCGGTTCGAGGAGTCACCCGGCGAGGCCCTCGCGTGGGCCTACGACCTCGTCTGCAACGGCAACGAGATCGGCGGGGGGTCCTTGCGTATCCACCGCCGCGACGTG
The DNA here is from genome assembly GCA_029978705.1 of Actinomycetota bacterium. Lineage (GTDB taxonomy): Bacteria > Actinomycetota > Actinomycetes > S36-B12 > CAIWTL01. The sequence goes on along the minus strand of JAPOIY010000053.1, from coordinate 705 downwards.
CAGGAGAAGGTCTTCGGCATCCTCGGGCTCAGCGAGCACGACGCCCACGAGAAATTCGGGTTCCTCCTCGAGGCGTTCCGCTACGGCCCGCCGCCGCACGGTGGCATCGCCTTCGGCTGGGACCGCATCTGCATGCTCCTCGCCGGGTCCACGAGCCTGCGGGACGTGATCGCGTTCCCCAAGACCGGCGGCGGGCAGGATCCCCTCACCGGCGCCCCCGCTCCCATCACGCTGGAGCAACGTTCCGAGTCGGGCATCGACGTCCTGCCCGACGACGAGGACCAAGCGGCCCCGGGCAACTTCCCCGGCCGTGAGGTCATCCCGGACCGCAGACGCAACTGATGGCCCAGTCCCTGTTCAGCGATCCCGGACGGGTGCCGTTGGCGGCGCGCATGCGGCCCCAGGCCCTGGCGGACGTGGTCGGTCAGCAGCATGTCGTCGGCGAGGGCACGCCGCTGGCGGCGCTGCTGGCGGGCGGTCCCGGAGCGTCGGTGATCCTGTGGGGTCCCCCGGGCACCGGCAAGACGACCCTGGCCCGGCTCATCGCCGCGGGCCGGGGCGCGGCCTTCCGCGAACTGTCCGCGGTGTCGGCGACCATCAAGGACGTGCGCGGCGTGATCGAGGCGGCCCGCACCGACCAGGAGCTGCATGGCCGCACCACCGTGCTGTTCATCGACGAGGTGCACCGCTTCAGCAAGACGCAGC
>JAPOIY010000111.1 GCA_029978705.1 Actinomycetota bacterium | reverse complement strand
GGTACGTCGACCAGCTGATCGCGCGTCCAGAAGGGGGCTGACGGAAGTCCGTCGCCCCCCTTCTGCGTGTCCGGTCGCTTCGGATTCGGAATGTGACCGTTGCGGACGCTTCAGGCTCTTCTTTACTGTCCGTTGCGGTCGCAAACTGTCCGTGCGGTCGCATTCGCGAGGTGGTGGTGGCGCTTCCGGCGCTGGGGGTGTCGCGGGCCTAGGGTGGGGGAGTGACTGAGGGAAAGCCTGAGGGGCAGGCAGCCGACGCTCCGTGAGAGCTTGCGCCCGCCCGCCCGGCACTTTTCGCCAGTTATGCCGACTTTCTCGCGGGCGGTCTCAAGCGGCTGTTGCACGTAGGACCTTGTCGAGGGCCTGTTGGGGAGTCTGCCATCCCAGGGTTTGGCGGGGGCGGGTGTTGAGGCTGAGGGCGACGGCGTCGCAGTCGGCCTGGGTGAGGTGGCGCATGTCGTGGCCCTTGGGCCAGTACTGGCGCAGCAGCCCATTGGTGTTCTCGTTGCTGCCGCGCTGCCAGGGCGAGTGCGGGTCGCAGAAGTAGATCCCTATGCCGGCATCGATAGCGATCTGCGCATGCCCGGCCATCTCCGAGCCCTGGTCCCAAGCCAACGTCCGACGCAACTGCTCGGGCAGCGAGGCGATCATCGGCGTCAGCGTCTGGCGCAGGTCGATCGACGTGTGAGTGTCGGGCAGCGGCGCCAGCAACACGAACCGCGTCGACCGCTCCACCAGCGTGATGACTGCTCCCTTGCCGACACCGCCCAGGAGCAGGTCGCCCTCCCAGTGCCCGGGCACCGCCCGGTCAGCAGCCTCAGCCGGCCGCTCCCGGATCGACACCATCCCGGCCAGCCGGCCACGACGCTCAACGTGGCCTCGGGGCTTGCGATCCTTGCGCTGAGTGCGCAGATGCTTGGTGAGCTCCCGGCGCAACTCACCCCGGGCCTGCACAAACAGCGACTGGTAGATCGTCTCGTGGCTCACCCGCCAATCCTGACGGTCAGGGAACAGCACCGGCAGCAACGCGGCGATCTGCTGAGGAGACCAGTTCGCCTGCAGCAGCCCCGCGACGACCACCCCGAACTCACCCACCAACTTGCACGGCTTCGGCCGGCGCCCACGCCGAACGGCCCGCGACTGAGCCACCCGCGCCCGATAGGACGCCCGGCGCCCGGTCGCCGCCGGGCGCAACGCGTCCCCTTTAAGCACCCTGCGCCCCCGGCCACCTGAACCTCGGGCCACCTCACGGGCCACGGTCGTGCGGTGCTTGCCCACCGCCACCGCGATCTGCGACACCGACCAGCCCGCCTTCACCCCCCGCTCAATCACCGAACGGTCCTCAGCCGTCAACCTCGCACCCGGCACCCTGGCCTCCCATCGCCACTACCCATCGTGACGTGCAACCACCAGTTGAGACCGCCGGGACGTAGGTGTCACAAACCGTCGGAAAGCTCAGCGGGGTGCGATGTTGACCGTGTTGGAGCGTATGGACGCGTGCTGGAAGTACACGTAGATCCGTTTGCCCGTCTTGCGCTGCCATGTGAACGTCCCGTCCGAGGCCACCTTCTTCGCCCCCGTCCCCGCCTTGAACGACGTCTGGCCCGGGAAGCGGACATACGGCGTGACGTCCTTGCCTCCCAGACCCGTCGAGGTGCCCTTCACCCGCACCTGCTGCGGGTCACTCGAACTTCGCGACCCGGTGATCATGATGGACGCGGACGACTTCGG
>JAPOIY010000130.1 GCA_029978705.1 Actinomycetota bacterium | reverse complement strand
GCCAAGCGCATCGCAGCGCGCCTCGAACTCGATCTGGCCGCGCGCCGCAAGGAGAGCCACCGATTCCGCGGGGTCCGGTTGCGACTGGAAGGCAACGGGTCCGCCACCTTGTCCGCTGACCTTGCCGAGGATGTCGCGACCGGGATCTTCAACCGGGTGACCGCAATCGCCGCCGGACTACCTGCCGAATCCGACGACCCCGATGACACGTGGCCGCACCAACACGGGCGCCGCTCCCTGGACCAGCGTCGCGCGGACGTATTCACCGACCTGCTGCTGGCCACCCCCACACCCCGGGCCGATTCCAGCGCGCCGGAAACGCCTGGGGCACCGGGGTCCGGTTCGGAGGTCGCCGTCGTGATCGACGCCGCCACCCTACTTGGCCTGGCCGAGACCCCCGGCGAGGTTCCCGGCTGTGGGCCGGTCCCCGCCGAGGTTGCCCGGGCTCTGGCCGCTGACGCCTCCTGGCGGGCCTGGATCACCCGCACCACGGCAGCCGGCACTCAGGTGGTGGCGACCAGCCCGGGGACCTACCGCCCCGGGGCCGCGCTTGCGCGACTGATCCGCGCGAGGGACCCCCACTGCCGCATGCCAGGCTGTCGATCGACGGTCACCGATCTGGACCACATCGTGCCGTTTCCCCGAGGCCAGACGGTACCCGAAAATCTGCACAGACTGTGTCGTCGCCACCACAGATTGAAGACCCATACGAGGTGGCGGGTCACGCAAGACAGCGACCCCCAGCCCTGGCCCAGCCCCCCCCCCACCCCCTCCCCCGATGCCCCCGCCCCGCCACTCCCCTAGGCAGCTCCTGCCCCTCCCCCAGGTGGGCCGGCGCCGCGGTCAGGACGATTCGCAACCCACGCCGTCGCCGTCAGCGTCGAGGTGCGGTGCGTAGCCGGGGTCACCCCGGTAGACCGGGCCGGGAGCCTCAGAGCAGTTGGCGTAGCCCCCGGCCCCACCGCCACCGCCACCGCCTCGGCTCGCAGTGGGCTTCGGCCGTGTCCGGTCGGCCGCCTTGCCACATACGTGATCCACCCGGGAGTCCATGAAGCGGTAACGCGACTGCAACGGGTGATAGTCGTAGCCATCCTTGGAGTCATACCGGGCGTTCGCCAACCCCTTCTTGATGAGCAGGGTGCCCAGATCAGTACGGCCGGCGCGGATGTACGCAAGAGTCCGCCCGTACTTGTCGGTGCCGTCGCGGCGCCCGATGCGCACGTTGTCCCGCTCCAGGAAGGCGGCGGTGAACCGAGAAGCGGATCCGTAGCCACACTCGCCGACCTCCGGGGTATCGATCCCTGTCAAACGCACGGTGACCCCGCGCAACTCCACTGTGTCCCCATC
>JAPOIY010000060.1 GCA_029978705.1 Actinomycetota bacterium | reverse complement strand
GCCGTCGCCACCGACGTCGACAACGCCCTGTCGCACGCGGCCAAGAAGGCCAACGCCAAGCTGGACGACGGCGACGTCGACGCGGCGCTGGCGGAACTGGAGAAGGGCGCGAACAAGGCGGTCGACAAGGCCGCCGACGACGTCTCCTGACCCACGGGCGGGAGCCGGTCCGGGACAGCCGTTCCGGACCGGCTCCCCCGGTCAGGGGTGAGGTTCGTCCTCGAGAGCCGGGGCGCGCCGAGTGGCCAGCCACGAACCGAGAAGCACCAGCGGGAAGCCGACCAGAAGTCCGGTCGTGACCGGCTCGCCGAGCACCACGACCCCCAGCAGCAGCGCGACCGCCGGATTGAGATAGGTGATGACGGTCATGCGGGTGGGTCCCACTTCGGTCACCAGCGCGAAGAAGATGATGAAGGCCAGCGCCGTGCACACGATGCCGAGCACGGCGACAGCAGCCCAGGCGTTCCCGGTCACGGGAGCGGTCGGCCGGGCGATCCAGGCCAACGGGGTGTACCAGACCGCGTTCAGCGCCAATGCCGCCGCGATCACCGCCATGTCGGGGGCGCCGGCGAGGCGCGTTGCGATGATGATCGGTCCCAGGGCGTAGCCCACCACTGTCACCCCCACCGCCGCGACCGCCAACCACTGGGCCCCTCGTACATCCAGCCCCACGAGACAGGCGACACCCACGATCCCGACCGCCAGGCCGACGACCCGCATGCCGGTCATCCGGTCGTCGAGGCCGAGGAGCCGGGCCAGGATGGCGGAGACGATGGGGACGCCCGCGACCAAGAGGGCCGCCAAGGAGGACGAGAGGCGCGTCTCAGCCCAACTCAGTGTCCAGAACGGTACGGCGATCTCCACCGCCGCGAAGATGACCACCCAGACCCAGACGTCCCGAAGCCTCGGAAGCATGCCGCGGTAAGCGGCCAGGGGGAGCAGCAGGATGGCCGCCAGCGCCACGCGGCCCCACACCACCACGGTCGGGTCCAGCTCGGCGACCGCGACCTTGATGAACAGATAGGGCAGACCCCAGATCACCGAGAGCGCCAGGAACAGTAGCCAGCCGCGCCGCGACACTGCGCCTCCTCGTCCCGCCGCCGAACGGCGACGCCGCCCAGGCTATTGCCACGACCTCGGAGACGCTGTCAGTACGCTGCCCCCATGCATCTCTCTCGCCGCCACTTCCTGGCGCTGTCCGGGGCCGGGGCAGCGGCACTCGCGGTCCCCGGTTGTTCCACCAGCTCAGCGCCGTCCACTCCCACGGCCTCACTGCCGAACCCGAGCACCCTGCCCATCGCCTTCCTGGAGGCCACGGGGGTCTCGTACCCCGACCAGGTGGACGACGCGGAGGCCGCCGCGGCGATCGCCCTGACGATGGTGCAGGCCGCGCTGGACCAACGGACCTTCGCCGTCGGTGGGGTACTCGTGGAGACGGCGACCGGGCGCGTCATCACGGCCATGCACAACAACGTCATCCGGAGCCTGCCGCAGAGCCCCGACTCGTCATTCACCTGGGACCCCACGGCTCACGGGGAGCGGCAGATCGTGAGTTGGTACTACGCCAACCGGCAGGCCCTGAACTTGCCGGCTCCCGAGAAGCTCACGGTCGTCACCTCCCTTGACCCGTGCGCTCAGTGCGCCGGCTCCCTCATGACCGCGGGCTTCAGTGCCGGGGTCGTCGCGTACGACGACGTGGCCGGCGTGAATTATGACCTGGGGACCAACTACCACGGTCTGCCCCGCCGGTTCCGGCCGCTGGCGGACCGCACCTTCGGCTACTACGCCATCCCGGGGCAACGCAAACACTCGGGCTCCACCCGGCCCATCTATTCCGGGGAGCCGGTGAGCCGGGCCACCGCGGACGGATGCGACCGTCTCTTCGTCGAGAGCCGTGACATCGTGGCGCAGTTCCGGACGTCGGCCAACCGCGTTCCCGCCGAGATGACCGACCCCGATTCCCTACCGACCGACTCGCCCGTGCGCACGACCCTGACGGCCGTGTTCCCCGAGGCCTTCTCGATGAAGCTGGTGAACTTTCGCCACCCCACCCCCGAGCTCGAACAGGTGCTGGTGGACCTTCGCGACTCGACCCCCGGCGCGGAGAACGCGGTCGCGTTCATCGATCCCTTCGGCAACCTGCTGGGGGCCGCAGCCGACACCTTCGACGTCAGCCCCATCGCCACCGGCTTCATGAACCTCGTCCAGGGGTACTCGCAGGCGCGGTACCTCTTGGCAGCGGATCCGGAGACCCAGGAGATCGGCTCCGCGACGCTCACCAATCCCCGCTTCGGCACGTTCGTGTGGCTGCACGCGCCCAGCCCGACGAAGACCACGACCATCAAGGATCTCGGAATCTACGACCTGACGGTCGAAGGATCGGGCGCATTCCCGCGGGGCAACTTCCAGTACTACCAGCCGCCGGTGCAGGGCAGCATGGCCGGGCTGCGGCGCATGATCGCCACGATGGGGTCCTGGACCGACCCGGCCGATCCGCTGCAGGCGCGCTGAGCCTGCACTGCTGACTGCGTCGGACCCACCGGGCCGCCGTTTCAGGACTTGGTCGCCCCCACCGTTGCCGTCGGTTTCGCACGGTGCCGATGCTTCCTGCGTTTCTCCACCAGCCACTGACCGAAGCCCCGACGGCGCAGCAGCACCATCGACACCGTCACGAGTGTCAGCGGAAGGACCACACCGAGCAGGAGCCAGTCCGCGAACGTCATGGTCGCGTTGCTCAGCCACTGGAAGTTCTGCCCGAAGTACCCCGTCATGAAGGTGATGGGTAGGAAAATGGTGGCCACGACGGTCAACTGGTTGACCCGGTTGCCCTGACGCGTGGTCATCTCGGTCTGATAGTCCTGCACGACGCTGTGCAGCGAATCGAGCAGATCACTCAACTGGTTGACGGTCCCACTGACGTGAGCGGCGTAGGCCTGCAGGTAGTGCACGCCGTTGGCGTCCATCCCGGGGATGCTCGAGGTGTCGACCAGCGCCTCCTTGAGGTTCTCGTTGTAGGGAGCCAGCCGCCGACCCCACGGGTTGATCGCATCGCGGATGGACCCCAGCTGCGCCAACTGGGCCCCGGAGGCGTGGACCATGATCTTCTCGTCGAGTTGATAGAGCCCGTCGTTGATGTCCGTCAGCCGGCGGTCGACACTCGAGATGATCAACTCCAGGAGGACGCCAGGGATGATCGTGGGGTGCGCGAACAGCGACTTCCCCCGGTTCTCGACCTCCTGGCGGACCCGGGCCATCGCCTTGTCCCCTCCCGCGCGCAGGGTCACGATGCTCCCGACCCCCCACACCACATGCACGTAGACCGGCTTGCCGTTGGGATCGTCGGGAGCGGCCCACGTGGAACCGACCAGGCGGTCCCCCGCCAGGGCGAACGTGCCCGCCACGTCTGTTTGCCGCAGGTACGCCAGCACGGGGTCGTCGATTCCCAGGTCCCCGAGCAGCGTGTGCAGATCGGGGTCGGAGAAGTTGTCGCCGACGACATCGACCCAGACGTAAGGGGTGTCGGGAGACAGCACCTGCGAGTCCGCAGCCGAGTAGTCGCGCGTCGTGGTGCCGTCGTAGATCGTGGCCTTCATTGCTTTCCCTTCCCGGTTTCCGGGATGACTCTCGCACGGCTCGCCGCCAGGCGGGGGCCTCCCGGGCAAGCAGGCTGGCGGACGGGATCGGATCCTTGACTCGGTCCAAACTCCTGCCTAGGGTGGCGCCGTGACCGGCATCTCCCCGACCGCCCCCCCGCTCGGGTCCGGTGCCGCCGCGGCGGAGTTGCGCGCCCGCGGACTGCAGGTCACCGCCCAGCGGCTGGCGGTTCTCCGCGCCGCCGCGGACCACCCCCACGCGTCCGCCGACCAACTGACGGAAGCGGTGCGGTGCGGTCTCGGCACCATCTCGCGCCAAGCCGTCTATGACTGCCTGGCGGCCCTGGTGTCCGCCGGCTTGCTGCGCCGGATCCAGCCCGCCGGATCGGCTGCCCGCTTCGAAACCCGGGCCGGGGACAACCACCACCACCTGATCTGCCGGGAGTGCGGGAACCTCGCCGACGTGGACTGCGCGGTCGGTGACACCCCCTGTCTGACTGCCGCCGACGATCGTGGCTACGCCATCGACGAGGCCGAGGTCGTGTACTGGGGTCGCTGCCCCGACTGCCAGGCCCTCGAGTCGCCGAGGCCAGGCCCCTCTGCAAGAGTCAACCGCACCAAGTAACGACAGGAGAGGACACCATGGCCGACGAGAGCACGTGCCCCGTCATCCACCACCCGGGAGGCACCACCGTCTCGGACTGGTGGCCGGATCGACTGAACCTCGGGCTGCTGCAGCAGAATCCCCCCGCCGCTGACCCCATGGGCGAGGACTTCGACTACGCGACCGAGTTCGATTCCCTGGACTTCGCGGCTCTCAAGGCAGATCTCGTCGCCCTCATGACCGAGTCCCAGGAGTGGTGGCCGGCGGACTACGGCCACTACGGCCCCTTCTTCGTCCGGATGACGTGGCACGCGGCCGGCACCTACCGCATCAGTGATGGTCGGGGTGGTGCCGGACAGGGCACCCAGCGGTTCGCGCCGGAGAACAGCTGGCCCGACAACGGCAACCTGGACAAGGCCCGCCGGCTCCTCTGGCCGATCAAGAAGAAGTACGGCAAGAAGATCTCGTGGGCCGACCTCCTCGTGCTCACCGGCAACGTCGCGATGGAGTCCATGGGATTCCAGACGTTCGGTTTCGGCGGTGGCCGCGAGGACGTCTACGAGTCGCAGATGGTCGACTGGGGCAAAGAGGCCGAGTGGCTCGGCGATGCGCGCTACAGCGGCGACCGCGAACTGGCGAACCCGCTGGCGGCCGTTCAGATGGGGCTGATCTACGTCAACCCCGAGGGTCCCAACGGGAACCCCGACCCCATGGCCGCCGCCCGGGACATCCGCGAGACGTTCAAGCGCATGGCCATGAACGACGAGGAGACCGTGGCGCTGATCGCCGGCGGCCACACGTTCGGCAAGACCCACGGCGCGGCCGATCCGGACAAGTACGTGGGCCCCGAACCAGAGGCCGCCCCGCTGCAACAGATGGGCTTCGGCTGGAAGAACTCGTTCGGCACCGGTGACGGGGACGACACCATCACCAGTGGTCTCGAAGGGGCGTGGACCCCGAATCCGATCGTGTGGGACAACGCCTACTTCGAGACGCTGTTCGCCACCGACTGGGAGTTGTCCAAGAGCCCTGCCGGCGCCCACCAGTGGGTACCGAAGGACCCCGCCGCGGTCGGCGATGTCCCCGATCCCGAGAAGGCCGGGGTGACCCACAAGCCCGTCATGCTCACGACGGACCTGTCGCTGCGCTTCGACCCGATCTACGAACCCATCTCCAGGCGTTTCATGGCCAACCCCCAGGAGTTCGCCGACGCCTACGCCCGCGCATGGTTCAAGCTGACCCACCGCGACATGGGACCGGTCTCGCGCTATCTCGGACCGGAAGTTCCGCACGAGGAGCTTCTCTGGCAGGACCCCGTACCGCCGGTGACCCACCCGTTGGTGGGGGACACCGATGTTGCGACCCTCAAGGAGAAGATCCTCTCCTCCGGGGTATCGGTGGCCGACCTGGTCACCACGGCCTGGGCCTCCGCGTCCACGTACCGGGACAGCGACAAGCGCGGCGGCGCCAACGGTGCGCGCATCCGCCTGGAGCCGCAGAACGGGTGGGAGGTCAACGACCCCCCGCAGTTGGCCAACGTGCTGCGCATCCTCGAGGGAATCCAGCAGGACTTCAACAAGTCAGCCTCCGGCGGCGTCCAGGTCTCCCTGGCCGACCTGATCGTGCTGGCGGGTGGCGTCGGTATCGAAAAGGCCGCCCAGGACGCCGGCGTCCCGGTCACGGTGCCCTTCACGCCGGGGCGGACAGATGCCTCCCAGGAGCAGACGGATGTGGAGTCCTTCGCTGTTCTCGAACCCACCGCCGACGGTTTCCGCAACTACCTCGGCAAGTCCGCGCCGATGTCGGCGGAGCGCATGCTCGTGGACCGGGCCAACCTACTGGGCCTGAGCGCTCCGGAGATGACGGTGCTGATCGGCGGGATGCGCGTCCTCGGCACCAACTTCCAGCACACCGACACCGGCGTGCTCACCACCCGGCCCGGGCAGTTGACGAACGACTACTTCGTCAATCTCCTGGACATGGGCACCGAGTGGGTCGCAATCGACGACGACGAGCAACTGTTCGAGGGTCGGGCCCGCGGCTCCGACCAGCCCCAGTGGACCGGCAGCCGGGTCGATCTGGTGTTCGGCTCCAACGCGCAGCTGCGCGGCCTGTCCGAGGTCTACGCCGCCGACGACGCGCAGGAGAAGTTCGTGGCCGACTTCGTGGCCGCATGGGTCAAGGTCATGGACGCCGACCGGTTCGACCTCCGTCACTGACAAGGCCTCCCGGTCGGCCGGGATCCGAACGGCAGAACCCCGACTTCGTGCGGACGGCACGAAGTCGGGGTTCTGCTGCTTCCTACTTCTGCAGGGCGATGTCGAACGTCTTCCAGTAGCCACCGTCATCCGTGCGCGTGATCGTGTACTTGTGGCCGCCGTAGGACCAGTCGGCCGACTCGCCGACCTTGTAGCCCTGGTGCTTGCCCCAGCCGGTGCCGAAGCCGATCATCGGATAGCCCATCTCGGGGTTCTTCGCCCACATGGTGTCGGTTGAGCCGTCGGCGTAGGTGACATCGGACCAGATGTCGGTGCCGGACCACGCCATACCCTGGGCGTACCCGGACGTACTGCCCGGCTGGAGGCAGCCCTTCCAGTCCATGCGGGTCCCGATGGCCTTCACGCACACCTCCTGGTCGGTCTTGTTGATGTAGCGGATGTTCATCGGCCCGGCGAAGAACTTCACGGGCTTTTCCCCGGTGTCGTTGGACTTGCCCGACTGGACGGTGGTCTCCGGGGTGCGCGCGGGAGCGGGGGCTGCCGCGGCGACTCCTGCTCCGGCGACCGCCAGGACGGCAGCGCCACCGATACTTGCGAGAATCTTGGTTGTCGTGGTGTTCATTGGGGCTTCCTCTCGTGACAACCCCCTTATTCCCGGACGGCGTCCTATCTAAACGCCGCAGATGCAACGGACCAACTGCCATGACGCCGGCGCTAAAACGGCAACGTCCCCGTCACCTTGCCTTGAGCCAGGGTGACGGGGACGTTGCCGTTCCGGGGGTCAGACGCCGAAGCGGTCCCGAATCGCCTGCGCGATCAGCTCGCGCTGTTCCAGCGGCAGGTTGGCGGTGTCGTCCGCCAGCTCCTGGAATCCGGCGATCACGTCCGCCTGCTCACCGGGATCCAACTCGTCGAACTGTGCGCGCAGATCGGCCATCATGGCCTCTGCGGCTTCCGGGTTGGCGGCAGCCGCGTCCCGCATCGCATCGATGATCGGGGTGGAGGTGTAGTCCCGGATCGCGTAGGCGATGGCCTCGCGGTCAGCCTCCGGCAATGACGCCAACTCCTCGACGGTCGCCTTGAGCTCGGCAACCGCAGCCGCCTGGTCCTCGGGGCTGAGGGCGTCGAACTGCGCCCGGATGTCGGCGACCAGCGCCGCGGCGGCCTCAGGGTTGTTGGCCGCAGCCTCGCGCAGTGCATCAATGATCGGAGTTCCCATGGATTTCCCTTCGTGGTGGACAGCTCGGTGCCGTCGGGTGCGAACCTATGGGCCGCCGGGCTGATCGGCAACAGGGTTCACTCAACCGTCCGTTCCGGCCTGGTGAACGCGGGGGCGCCCGCACCAGACAGTGCAGACGCCAGGACGACAGCGGAGCTCGTGCGCGACAATGTGGCATGGCTGTGGACATCGAGGTCGTGGCGCTCGTCGTGACGCCCGTGCACGCCTTCGAGGGCCGACCCGCCGACGGACCCGCTCCCGACCCGTTTCCGATCTCGCAGGAGACCGCCGAGGTCAGGGCCGGGAAGGGACTGGTGGGTGACCGCTACTTCGGGCACGCGGCGCACAAAGATGCCGCCGTCACGTTCTTCGCCATCGAGTCCATCGACGGTCTCGGCGAGCGGGCGGAGGCAACCGCTACCCGCCGCAATGTGATCCTGCGCGGATTCCCCATCGACGACCTGGCGGCCACCCGCGGCGCCGTCTTCAGCGTCGACACCGGCCGCGGCCCGATCCGATTCCAGGTCACCCGGCCGGCCAACCCCTGTGCGTGGATGGACGTCGCGCTGGGCCCCGGCGCTTTCCAGGGCTTGCGAGGACATGGTGGCATCCGCACGACACCTCTGGATGACGGAACCCTGCGGGTCGGCCCCGCGCGTCTCACGCTTCCCCCCAAGTCCTGAGGTGGGTCAGGCGGGCGCCAGAACGAGGTCGCGCACGCTAAGGGCAGCCGCGACAGCGTCCTCGAACCGCGCGACGGAACCCTGCATCTCCTCCAGGTCAGCTGGTCCGAGCAGAGACAGCAGAGTTCCGTCGGACGTGCGCGCCAACACTGCCGCCGTGCCGCTGGCGGCCACCGCCGTCACGACGTCCGCCGGCGCCTCGTTGCGGTGCAGGAGGATCACCGGCACCCCCAGGCGGCCCACCATCCGATCCCACTCGGGTTTGCGGCGCACCGGGGAGTGGGTCACGTCGCATAGAGCGCAGTGCGCCCGACCGAGCAATTTCCCGATCACGTACCGGGCCTCTCCCACCGGCCCTCCGTCGGCGTTGTAGACACCGACGAGTTCGACCACTTCCCGCTGAGCCATACCGATACGGTCCCCCCGGCGGGGGCGGCCGGCAAGTTCAGGGTCATGCCACCAATCCCCGGGGGGCATAGTCCCTACGGGTACTGCACTACGACGATCCGACGCGCTGGCTGGCGGCCGCGGTGCGTGCGGGTATGGCGGGGCGAGGCGAGGTGGTGGCCCGACTGCCCGCCCGCCGCCAGCGGCGGCGACCGGCGGACAGCCCCCGGGTGCGCGGCTACCCCACCGGGTGGGACATCGCGCGGGTAGGCACATTCCCGGAGAGGACACCGGGCGCCGGGGTGGCTACCCCCTAACGCCGAGTCCGGCGTATGCCGCTCAACAGGAGGACGGCCGCCAGTCCGGCGGCCCGGTGTCTGCGTCAGTACCCGCCAGCTGGGCGTTGAGCAGCGCGCGATACCGGTCCATCGTCACGCGGCGGAAGTCGCCGTGAGTCTGGCACCGCCAGGGTGCGTAGAGTTCGTGGCGGAAACGACTGTGCAGGCTCTCGTGGTGTCCGATCACGTCGCCTGACGCGATGTCGAACCGGTCGGCCAGCCAGGCGCTCAGGCGTATCGACGCGACTCGCTGGCGCCGGTTGCCCATTACGTCCTCATCCGACAGGCCTACGTGTTCGATGCCGATCGTGCGGTGGTTCAACCCGACGGTGTGGCGGCATCTGACCCACAGCGGGACCACCTGGTAGATGGTGCCGTCGCGGTCGACGACGAAGTGGGCGCAGACCCCGGGGAGTTGGCCCAACTCCGGGTCGGGGGCGTTCGAGCGGAAGGTGGCGAACACCGAGCGCAGTGACCGGGTGGCGGTGTAGTGCTCGACGATGCCGCGCGGGTGGAGTCGCCACGAGGCCGTGCCGTAGTGCAGTTGCGAATAGTGCGCCATTTGCCGTCTGCGGGTGGCCCCGAAAGGGATGAGTCGCTGCTGGATGGGGGGGCGGAGCACCGCGCGGGTTGCGGTCTGCGTCACCGGTGCGGCTGGCGCATCGGAAGGCGTCGGTGCCATCCCAGGCGCCAGGATCACGGCCGCGGCGACGGCTCCCAGGCCCAGGCGCCGCGATCCCTTCATACGGCCATGGTCGCACGGTGGGGCAGGCCCGCCGCTCATACAGCTGGCGCGTGCGGCTGCCGGGTTCTCCATCGGTGACGAGGCAAGGGGGTGATGAGCCAGTAGGGCTGGTCGGGGGCCGGATCGGGGTTGCGCACGATTCGCCATCTGTTCAGGTCGACCTGTCTGTGATGTGTCCAGCACAGGAGGACAAGATTGTCGAGGTCGGTTTGGCCGCCGTCGGCCCAGTCGGTGAGGTGGTGGGCCTGACACTCCTCGGCGGGGCGGTGACACAGAACGCATCCGCCGTCGCGCAGTGCCAGCGCGATGCGTTGCGCCGGAGTGGCGAAGCGGTGAGTGCGGCCTACTGCCAACGGTCTGATCCGGGTGCTCCCCATGGCTACCGATATCGGACCCGAACGCGGACTCTCCGCATCGCTGCGGTCACGCCATCGATCGTCGAGGAGCACCCCGGTGTGGCTGCCAGCGCACAGCGCGAACCGCAGCGCTGCATCAGCCAACGTCACCGAAGCGCCACCGCCGGTCGCGATCGCTCGTGGATCCCGCCCATCCGAAAGGTCGGACGTCAGGTCCGAGGTGGCTCCCGCCGGCTGCCCTGCGGCCACGCGGTCGGCCTCACTGACACCGACCGTCATGGTCACGGCTACCGGCAGTCCCGAACGAGTCGCGGGCAGTTTGCCCTCGGAGGCGGCGCGGTTGACCAGCGTGATCAACGCATCCGCTCGCCGCTGCGCCCCCGTGGTTTGGTCACCCGCCACGCGCAATGAGTCTGCAAGGGCCTCCAACGCCGCCATGACCGCCTGTCCTTCAACACCGGGCAGGTCGGCAGCGATCATCGTCATACCTCCGTGAGTGGTGGCCACCAGGCTCCGGCGATCCCACTCGCACTGTTCCCGCGCAGCGGCGTCCTGTGGGTGCAGCAGGTCCAAGGTGCGCGCCAGCAGCACTCTCACCGACCGCACGGACAACCGCGGTAGCTGGTCGAGAACGGCAGCCAGGAACGCCTCCTCGGTGGCGGCAGTCAGACCGCGCAGACCGCGAGCGATGAGTGCCACCACGGCCGTGGAGACCTGACCTGAGCGCCAGAGAGTAGCGAGCTCCGGGTGCCGCTCCACGAAACGCCCGGCGGTCACCACAGCCCCCGCGTCGTGACCCGACCAATGAGCCTCGCGCTGCAGATGCGTCTGCGGGGTGTACGGCAGGACATCGTGGGCTTGGGCCGCCGCGGCGGTACGGCCGACTTCCGCGTCGATCACCGCCCGGACGCGCCCCAGAGCTGTGAATCGATCCGCCACGGCGGCGCCGCTGACCAGGTCCCCGAGCAGTTCCTGGTGGCATACCGTCACCAGATCTTCGACGAGTTGCTCCACCGCGTCCGAGCAGTTGGCCGCCCCGGCCAGGATGGTGTCGGCGAGCGAGTCCGACACCCCAACCTTCCCCGATGGCGACGCGGTTGGATCGGGAGTCGAGCCACTTCCTATCCCCATGAGTTATTCGAACATATGTTCGACTACTGCGGGGAGAGACACGCCGCACCCTTTCCCGAAGACCATAGGTTTCCCGGACTCGAAACTGCCGGAACGTTCCTGCAGATAACAGATGTTAGGTCATCGTGAGGGGGGGCATCCCTTCGTGGGAAGGCAGAGCGCCAACCACGAGGAGACAGGAGAACCACCATGAACACGAACCGCACGACAGTCCCCCGCCGCATCAGCCGGAGCGTCGTCCTCACCGGCAGCGCCCTGCTGGCCATCGGCGTGGCACTGCCCACGATGACGGGCCCGACCGCCGCCGCGCCCCCCGCCGCTCCGGCGGTGGATGCCCCCGTCCGGGAGGGCGCCGTCGGCGAAGGCCAGGCGAGCAACACGTACTTGGGGGTCCAGGTCGAGGTGAAGAACCGCACCCACAGCAAGGTCATCTACGTCAAGGACCGCAACAGCGGCCAGGTGAAGATGATCCCCGGCGGTGGCAGTGCCACCTGGGCCGAGCCCCACAAGGCCGCCCACGATGAGGTGGAG
>JAPOIY010000082.1 GCA_029978705.1 Actinomycetota bacterium | reverse complement strand
GGCCGGTGATCGAGCCGACCGCCAACACCGGCTGCCCGGCCTAGCGGACCTGCGGGGCGGGGTTCGGGGGGATTGGACGGGTTTCCGGATTCGCGGGCTAAGGAATCCAGTCACATATCCCCGCCAGCCTTCCCGCGACACCACCCTCCTCCACCTCCCGAGGCATCACCAAGGCGTCACGGCGGTGACACCAGGTGCATTCCACGCACCCCATAAATGCCGATTTCAAGGGAATTCCGCATAGGTGCTACCCCTGATGAATTCCGGGCCTAGTAACGCCTGAGGTACGCCTGGAAGGGAACCCAGAATCAGTCCCCTGCGCCCCTTTCCGCGACCGCACCCCTCTCCACCCCCCCGGTGGGCACAGGATGGGCACATGCTGCAGGCGCATTGCGGGCTGCTGGAGGACTTGGACGGCTTCGTTACGCCCCCCAAGTCCCCCAACTTCCCGCTGTCCACCGATGGTAAGGAAGGGGTCATCGGTTCGAGTCCGATACTCGGCTTCCTACTCTGGTGGGAAAATCTCCCCCTCCCCTGCGCCCGCGGCTGAACCGTCGGGCAACAAAATCGGCAACGCCCTTCCCCCGCGCCCGGCTGTTGGCCAATTCACGACGAAAGCTCGAGACAAGCTCTTCTCACCGGCGGGCCGGGATGCGCCCCGCCCGCCCGTCGTGACATCAAGTTCCGATGAGACCCTCCACTCCCTCAGCGGCACGCACGGGCGCGTACTCGAGTACCTCGTAGTCAGCCATGCCGGACCTCTTAAAGGGGTCCTCGTCAAGCATGGCCACCATGTCTTCCTCAGTACCACCGGTGGCCAGAATGATGCCGCCAACCAGGGGCACCTGGCGTGCGGTGAGGAGGATGCGCCCGGCCTCGAAGTTCTTCATGATCCAGGCCTTGTGCTCCTCGAGGAGCTGGTCTACCTCCTCGATTGGGCGGTTGTACGTGGCGCGCAGCAGAAACATCAGGCCTCCTGGCCGTCGATGGGTTCCCAGATGAGTTCGGCAAACTCGATGACGAAGTCGATGCGCCCGCCCACCACGTTGCGGGCAGCGCCCGACTCGTCGTGTGGGCGAATTTCTCCGCAGCCCACACACACCGCGTTGTTGAGCCATGAATAGCGCTCATCGCCAGTGGCGTGGGTGCCCGACACTACGATCTGCCGCGGCGATGGCGGCGCTGGCCGGGCGAAACCGTGCCAGTCGAAGATGATCGTGGCGCCGTCGTCGGTAGTGATTGCCCCCTGGATATTCGGCAAGGCGTTCTTGTCGACGCGCGAACGCGGATGGTTGGCGGCCTGCATCCGACCGCTGATGCGACCGGAGACCTCGCCCTCGGCGACGAAGAAGTAGTGGCCTTCGCTGCCGGTCTCCCCCTCAATCACCGTCCCATGCCCCCCGTCGGGGTAACGGAACACAACGCTGTAAAGGGTCTCGAGACGCATTCGATACCTCCTAGGACGTTCAGCCACGCTAGACCGTGTCACGCTAGAAGTGGGGAGAACGGCCGTCAGAGCCAGCGGACCTGCGGGTCGGGGTTCTGGAGGATTGGGCCAGGATGGCCGGCGCTCGATCAGGGTGGGTGAAAGGGTGTACCCCCGCACCAGTTCACCGCGATTCGGGTCGGCCCCGGGGGCTCATCCGAGTTTGTACGTGCGAGCCGT
Source organism: Actinomycetota bacterium (assembly GCA_029978705.1). Taxonomy (GTDB): domain Bacteria; phylum Actinomycetota; class Actinomycetes; order S36-B12; genus CAIWTL01. Next base: position 1,804 of record JAPOIY010000082.1, on the reverse strand, counting down.
TCACATTTGAGGAGATAAAACTAGATGGGGGCGGACGGTCGGTGCGTCAGCTGAAAAAACGCCGGCGATCCCCCCCGCTCCCGGGTCGCCCGCTCAGGGAGCGCTGAGGAATACCTGGTCGACAGTACTCTCCAGAACGTGCCCCGACGCGGCGATCAACTCTGCGTTCTCGGCCATGAACTTGTCCAGAACCCCGGGCTCAGCCTGAAGAACCGCACACAGCTTTGTGGGGTCCTCCTTGCTGACGCCCCGAAAAACAGAGGTTATCCCGGCAGCCTGCTGCATCGGGATAGAGGCGTCGAATGTCGTGACCCATTCCTCGAAGGAGCTTGTGACGTTGAACGTGAGGACGTGCGTTTCCATAGAGGCCTCCGCATCTCGCAGACAGTGCTGAGCAACTCAGCGTTCACTCAAGCAGACCAACGTGCACCTCGGCCACGCCCTACGATGGCAACGTGATCCGCCCCGACCTGGAACGACGTCGTGCGGAACGGCGCGCACGGACGCGCCGGCGACGAATGGGGGCCGTGGCGGCGGTCGCGGTCCTCGTGGCAGCGGCCATGGGCATGGGCGTGGTGATGATGGCGGGCGGCAGCACAGAGGGCGAGCAGGCCGCCGCCGCTCCGGAGTATCGCCAGCCGACCACGGCTTCCCCGGCCCCCGAGCCTGCGAGCACGACTACGACGGCCACCACAGAGTCACCGCAGCGCATCACGCCGCCTGTCGCCGGGCCCGGCACCGTCATCACCGAGGGCCCGGCCAGCGCTGGCCGCAGGGTGGCGCTGACCATCGATGACGGCCCCTGCGCGAGTTGCGTGAACCGCATCCTGGACGTCGTGGAGCGCACCGGGGGCAAGGTGACCCTCTTCCCCAACGGCGTGTACGGCAGCAGTTGGGAGCCGCAGGCGGGGCGCATCCGGAAGCTCATCGCAAGCGGCCAGGTGACACTGGGCAACCACACATACAGCCATCAGGTGTCCACGAAGATCGGGCCGACGGCCTTCGCCGCCGACCTGCAGCGCAACGAGGACTGGATCCAGAAGACCTTCACGGTGACCGGGCGCCCGTGGTTCCGGCCGCCCTACGGCGACCGGAACGCATCGATCGACGACGCCGCCGGCGCGCGCGGGTACCGCAAGGTGATCATGTGGTCCGGGACGGTTGCCGACTCGCAGCCCCGCAGCGAGGCGTACATCCTCGACGCCATCGACTACTGGGCGCGCCCCGGGGCCATCATCCTCATGCACGCCAACTACCCGGCAACGGCGAACGCGCTGCCGAACATCTTCCGGAAGCTAGAGAAGAAGGGGCTGGAGCCCGTGACGCTGGCCGAGCTGCTGGGGCCGGCGCCCGATACCTCCAGCTGATCCCCCGTGCGCGGGGCACCCTCCACGATGGTGTAAGGTCGCGCGCCATGAATCGGACCGGGAGAACCCGAATGACCCGACGAGGGCGCATGACGGTCGGCCTGGCGGCCCTGGGGGCCGGAGTTGCCCTCTCCGCCGCCGTGGCGGCACAGGCGCAGGCGAGTGCCGCGACGGGCTTCTCGCAGCCCTACATGGGCACTCCCCGCTACGAGCCCCTGTCGGCGAAGCAGGCGGGGGGCGACCTGCAGGTGAACGTGCCCCTTGGCCAGAAGCGTGCCGACCGCATTGCACGGCGCATCGGCCTCGCCAAGTCGAAGGTGTTCACGCGGCGCCAGTACGCGCTGTTCATCGCCGGCAAGGGCAAGGGCGGAAACCGGGCGGCGGCGAAGACACTGGACGCCGCGGTGCGGATCCTCACCAACACCTGGGGCCGGCCG
>JAPOIY010000071.1 GCA_029978705.1 Actinomycetota bacterium | reverse complement strand
TTTCGAACGCGTCTACCTGCAGCGCCGGTGGCCGGCGGACCTGTTGGCGGACCCCTACCTGAACCCGAACCTGGCCAAGTCCACCCGCTACGAGGCGGACTACCGCTTCGGAGTCCCGGAGGTCCCCCCGGGTCTCTTCGCAGAGTGGCTGGCGGCCGGCGTGCTGCCGCCGCTCAACCCCGAAGGCGCGTGACGCGGTCAGCGCCCAAGACCGCCTCCAGGGACCTGCGGGCGCCTCGTCTGGCCGTGACGACGCCGAGATGCGCCCCGAGGTCGATCCGGCTCGCCAGCCTCCGGGCGGCGGACACCTCACGGGTCCGCGCCCGATGCATCTCGCCGTACCCCACCCGCCACAGGCGGGGGCTCACACCGCTGGCGTCGACGGCCCCTGTGACGCGGTCGCGCCGCAGCGGGATCACGCCCGCCTGTAGGGCCCGCAGCATGAGGTCGAAGTCCCCCTGCACCCGCATGTGCGGGTCGAACCCTCCGAGACCCTGCAGCAGGTCCCGGGTCATGAAGGCCCCCTGATGCAGGGTCGTCTGCCATCCCCACCAGAAGTGGTCATCGATCGCGGAGCTGCCCACCGGTCTGGTCGGATTGCCCGCCGCGTCCACGAACCGGACCCGGGTCCGCAACCACGCCGGACCGGCCGAGCCCACCTGCTGCCGGACCCAGGCGAGTTCCTCCGGCGTCGCGTAGACGTCGCCGGCGTTCAGGTACTGCACGTAGCGGCCCCGGGCCAGGCGCCACCCCTTGTTCATCGCGTCGTAGATCCCTGCGTCCGGTTCACTCACGATGCGGCTGTCCGCCTCCATCTCCCGCAGGACGCCGCGAGTGTCGTCGGAGGAGGCCCCGTCGACGATCAGGTGCTCGACCCCCGCCCGATCCTGCCGCGCCACGCTGTCCCCGGTCACCCGCAGCCCGCCGGCGTCGTTGCGGACGACCGTGACGACCGTCAGCCATACGTCTCGATCCATCAACCGGCCCGATACACTCGGGGACGCGCCCGGACCTGCGCGCCCGGGGCAGTCGAGTCGCGAGGAGCACCATGACAACGCTGTCGGGTCGCCGGATCCTGGTGACCGGCGGAGCGGGCTTCATCGGAAGCCATCTGTGCGACCGCCTCTTGGCCGAGGGGGACGAGGTGCTCTGTGTCGACAATTTCTACTCGTCCACGCGCAGCAACATCCATCACCTGATCGGCCACCCCCGCTTCGAACTGCTGCGGCACGACGTCACCTTCCCGCTCTACGTCGAGGTCGACGAGATCTACCACCTGGCGTGCCCCGCGTCCCCAGTGTTCTACCAGCGGGACCCGGTGCAGACCACCAAGACCTCGGTCTTGGGCTCGATCAACATCCTGGGCCTCGCCAAACGCACCGGAGCCCGGATCCTGCTGTCCTCCACCTCCGAGGTCTACGGCGACCCGACGGTGCATCCCCAGCCCGAGAGCTACTGGGGAAACGTGAACCCGATCGGCCCCCGGTCCTGCTACGACGAGGGCAAACGCTGCGCCGAGACCCTGTTCTTCGACTACCGGCGCCAACACGACCTCCCCATCAAGGTCGTGCGGATCTTCAACACCTACGGGCCCCGGATGCGCCCCGACGATGGGCGGGTGGTCAGCAACTTCATCGCCCAGGCCTTGGCCGGGAAGCCCTTGACGGTCTACGGGGAGGGGCAGCAGACCCGTTCCTTCTGCTACGTGGACGACCTCGTCGACGGCATCATGCGGATGATGGCGACCGACCACGAGGTGACGGGCCCCATCAATCTGGGCAATCCGCACGAGACGACCGTCGCCGACCTCGCCACGCAGGTCCTCGACCTCACCGGCAGCCCCGCCGCGATCGTGCATGAGGCGCTGCCCGTCGACGATCCCCGGCAGCGGCAGCCCGACATCACCGCCGCCCGCGAAGTGCTGGGGTGGGCCCCCACCACCGACCTCTCCGACGGCCTCAAACGCACCGTGAGTTGGTTCACCGAGGCGGCGTCGTAGTGGTCGCCCATCCCGACACCCACTTCGCCGTCTCCCAGGCCGAGAGCCGGGAGATCTTCCAACGGCGCGCCATGGTGGTCGTGGACCTGGTGATGATCGCGCTCGCGCTGGGTGCCGTGGCGCTGTCGGGCATCGGGGCGTCCGCGCCCCTGCGTCTGGACACTCCCCGCCTCATCGTCCTCCTCGGACTCGCCATCCTCTGGCCGGTCATGCTGTGGGAGATGCAGACCCGGGCCACCACCGTGCTCGGCACGGGCTCCGAGGAGTACCGGCGGGTGCTGGTGGCCAGCCTCTGGACCCTGGTCCTCACCGCGGCCGCCGCTTTCGCGTTCGGCAGTTCCCGCGCGCGGGACACCCTGCTTGTCGCGGCCATCCTGGGAACGCTGCTCCTCATGATCGGGCGCAACGTCATGCGGGTCCGCCTGCACCGTCATCTGAACCGAGTGGGACCGCTGCACCAGGTCTTCGTGATCGCCCCCCAGTCGCATGAGGACCTCCTCGGCGACCAACTGGAGCGGACCGAGGGCATCTTCGCCAAGGTCGGCGGCTGGATCGTGCCCGACATCGCCGCCACCGACCCGGAGCCCGATCAGGTGGTCGGCGCCGCCCTGGCAGCCGGGGCGGACACGATCCTCTATGCCCCGGGCAACCACGCCGATCCCAACTGGCCGCGTCGCCTGGGCTGGGCGATGGAGGACACCGACCTCTCCCTGCTGGTCAGCCCCGCCCTCGCCGACGTGGCGGGGCCGCGGATGTCGATCGAGCCGGTCGAGGGGATGGCCCTGCTGCGCGTCGATATGCCCCGTTTCTCGGGGCCGGCGCGGGTCGTCAAACGCACCATCGACCTGATCGGTTCCGCGGTGGGGCTCCTCGTGCTGGCCATCCCCATGGCCTTGATGGCCCTGGCCATCAAACGCAGCAGTCCCGGTCCCGTTTTCTTTCGGCAACGCCGCGCCGGCGCTGACGGCACCACCTTCCTGTGCTGGAAGTTCCGCACCATGTACGCCGATGCGGACCTGCACCGCGACCACCTCCGGGCGCAACTGGCGCACGACGGGGCGACCTTCAAGATGGAGCAGGACCCGCGGATCACTCGGGTGGGAGTGTTCCTCCGGCGCTGGTCCCTCGACGAACTCCCACAACTCTTCAACGTGCTCGTCGGGGAGATGTCGCTCGTCGGTCCCCGCCCCCACCCGTTGGACGACGTCGAGCGCTACGACGACGTGGCCACCCGACGGCTTCTCACCAAGCCCGGCATGACCGGACTGTGGCAGGTGTCGGGCCGGTCCGACCTGGACTGGAAACAGGCCGTCACCCTCGACCTGTACTACATCGAGAACTGGTCCATGTCGCTCGACACGATCATCATGCTGCGCACCCTGAAGGCAGTCATCGTCGGCACCGGCGCCTACTGAAGCCCTGGGGGCCGCCGTTTCGGCTCGGCCCCACTAGAGTTCCCCCATGCAGTTCGAACCGCTCGACATCGAGGGCGCCTGGGTCATGACCCCCACCATTCACGGGGACTCCCGGGGCGCCTTTCTGGAGTGGTACCGGTTGGACGCTTTCCGGCAGGTCTCCGGCCACCGACTCTCTCTGGTGCAGGCCAACTGCTCGGTGTCGGAGTCCGGCAGCGTGCGCGGCATCCACTTCGCCGACGTTCCCCCGGGCCAGGGGAAGTACGTCACGTGCGTATCCGGGCGGGTGCTCGACGTGATCGTGGACCTCAGAGTCGGGTCGCCGACCTTCGGCACGTGGACCTCGGTCCTACTCGATGCGCAGTCGCGGCGGGCCGTCTACATCTCCGAAGGGCTCGGCCATGGATTCGCGTCCCTGGACGACGGCTCCACCGTGATCTACCTCTGCAGCGAGGCCTACGCCCCGGAGCGGGAACACGAGGTGCACCCACTCGATCCGGCGCTCGACATCGACTGGCAGGTGTCGTCCCCGAAGTTGTCGACGAAGGATGCCGCAGCTCCCACTTTGGCGCAGGCCGCCGCTGCGGGGCTGCTGCCCGACTACGCCGCGTGCCGGGAGTATCGGTCTCAGCTCGCCTGAGCCATCACCCGAGGCAGCGCGTCGGTCAACGCGTCCCGCCAGTCGCGCATGGGGACCAGTCCCACCTCGGTCCAACGGTCGTGGCCCAGCACGCTGTAGCCGGGCCGCGGGGCGGGCCGGGGGAAGGCGTCGGTGGTGGTGGGTTGCACCCGCTCGGGGTCGAGCCCAGCCTCCTCGTAGATCGCTCGGGTGAAGCCGAACCACGAGGTCTGGCCGGCGTTGGTGCCGTGGTAGACCCCGGGCGGGGCGTCTGCCTCGACCATTGCCCTGATCTGGGCGGCGAGGTCTCGGCTCCAGGTCGGCTGTCCGATCTGGTCGTCCACCACCGCCACGCTGTCCCGCTCACCGGCGAGACGCAGCATGGTCTTGACGAAGTTCGTCCCGTTCTCGCCGTACAGCCACGCGGTTCGGACGATGTAGGAGCGATCCGGCAACCTCTCGGTGACCAACCGTTCGCCGAGGAGCTTGGAGCGACCGTAGGCCGAGCGCGGTCCGGTCAGAGCGTCTTCGGGGTAGGGCTGGGTCGCATCGCCGGGGAACACGTAGTCGGTGCTCACCTGCACCAAGCGCACCCTCGGCACGCTGCTGACCACATCGGCGAGGATGCCGGGAGCGGTCCCGTTCACCCGGGTGGCCGTGGCCTCGTCGGTCTCGGCGGCGTCCACCGCCGTGTAGGCGGCAGCGTTGACGACGACGTCGGCGCCGGAGTCTGCGAGCGCTGCGCGCACCGAGTTCGCGTCGGTGATGTCGACGTCGGGCAGGTCGAGGGCGACCACATCTACATCGCCCAGGACGTCCTGCAGATCGCTGCCCAGTTGGCCGTGAGATCCGAGGACCAGCCAGGTCACGTCAGGCCTTCTTCAAGGGTCGCCACCAGGCCTCGTTGCCGCGGTACCAGGAGACCGTGTCGGCCAGCCCCTGCTCGAACGGCACCTGCGGCGCGTACCCGAGTTCCTCGGAGATCTTCGTGATGTCCACCGAGTAGCGCAGGTCGTGGCCCTTGCGGTCCTCGACCCGGTCCACGCTGTCCCAGCCGGTGTCCATGGCCTCGAGGAGCAGGCCGGTCAACTCCTTGTTGGTGAGTTCCGTTCCACCCCCGATGTTGTAGACCTCACCCGGCCGGCCTCCAGTGAGGACGAGTTGGATGCCGTTGCAGTGGTCGTCGACGTGCAGCCAGTCCCGGACATTGAGGCCTTCCCCGTAGAGGGGCACGTGCTGACCGTCCATCAGATTGGTGACGAACAGCGGAATGACTTTCTCGGGGAACTGGTAGGGCCCGTAATTGTTCGAGCACCGGGTGATACAGACATCCATGCCGAACGTGCGGAAGTAGGACCGCGCCAACAGGTCGGAGCTGGCCTTGGACGCCGAGTACGGCGAATTGGGGAGCAGCGGCCAGTCCTCGGTCCACGAGCCGTCCGGGATCGAGCCGTACACCTCGTCGGTCGACACGTGTACGAAGCGGCCCACACCCGCGTCCAACGCTGCCTGCAGGAGACGCTGCGTGCCCAGCACGTTCGTGGTGACGAACTCCGACGCGCCCGTGATGGAGCGGTCCACGTGGGACTCGGCCGCGAAGTGGACGACGGCATCCACGCCGGGCATCACGTCGGCCAGCAGTTCCCCATCGCAGATGTCGCCCTTGACGAACTCGTAGCGCGGAGAGGCCGCCACGGGCGCCAGGTTCTGTTCATTGCCGGCGTAGGTGAGTTTGTCCAGGACCACGACCTCGGCGCCCGCCAGGCCGGGATACGAGTCGGTCAGGACCCGGCGGGCGAAGTTCGAGCCGATGAAGCCCGCTCCCCCGGTCACCAGCAGACGCATTGCGGTCCCTTCCCGCGACGACGGTGTTGCGGAACCAGGGTAACGGCGCCGGATACACTCGCCGCGTGAAGGGGATCATCCTGGCGGGCGGGACCGGCTCACGCCTGTGGCCGGTCACGCGCGGTGTGAGCAAACAGATGCTGCCCGTCTTCGACAAGCCCATGGTCCACTATCCGTTGTCCACCCTCATGTCCGCGGGCCTGCGGGACGTGTTGGTCATCACCACCCCGGAGGATCAGGACGCCTTCCGCCGCCTGCTGGGCGACGGCGCCCCCTTGGGCATGAACCTCGAGTACGTGGTGCAGCCTCGGCCCGAGGGACTGGCCCAGGCCTTCCTGCTGGGTGCCGACTTCCTCGCCGGCGACGCCGCCGCTCTGGTCCTGGGGGACAACATCTTCCACGGTGCTGGGCTGGGCCAGCAGCTGCGGGCCCTCACCACCGTGAGTGGTGGCCACGTCTTCGCCTACGAGGTGTCCAATCCCCGCGAGTACGGGGTCGTCTCGTTCGACGCGGCCGGACGCGTCACCGCCATCGAGGAGAAGCCAGCAGAGCCGAAGAGCAACTACGCGGTCCCGGGGCTGTACTTCTATGACGCGGACGTCGTGGAGATCGCGCGCTCGGTGCGCCCCAGCGCTCGGGGGGAACTGGAGATCACCGCGGTCAACGACGTGTACCTCCAGCAGGGCCGGTTGGGCGTCACTGTGCTGCCCCGCGGCACAGCGTGGCTCGACACGGGTACCTTCGAGTCCCTCAACGACGCGGCGACGTACGTGCGGGTCCTGGAGGAACGCCAGGGCACCAAGGTGAGCTGCCTCGAGGAGATCGCCTGGCGCAACGGGTGGATCGACGACGAGGCGTTGCGGGAGTTGGCCCAGCCCCTGCGGAAGAGCGGTTACGGCGACTACCTGCTACGCCTGCTGGGGGATCTCTCCCCGTGACCACTGGGGCGCGTACGGCTGCGCGACGTCCCTCCTGGTGGGACTACCGCCACGTCATCGTCAACTTCGCCCGTCGGGACCTGAAGGCGCAGTACCAGTCGGCCACCCTGGGCTGGCTGTGGTCCCTTCTGGTCCCGGTGGCCACGGTGGTGACCTATTCGCTGGTGTTCACCCTGGTGTTCCGGGCCGAACCACCGCCCTTGGGCAACGGGCGTCCGGGGATCTACTCCGTCTGGTTCTTCGTGGGCCTGACCGCTTGGTCGTTCCTGGCCAACTCGGTCTCACGGGGCATGAGCAGTCTGATCGCCGCGGGTCCCATGATGCAGAAGATCTATCTGCCGGGATACGTGCCCGTGCTGGGCATGGTGGGGTCGGTGGCCTTCCAGTTGCTGGTGGAGCTCGGGATCGTCGTGATCATCCTGATCGCCCTGGGCAACGTG
>JAPOIY010000128.1 GCA_029978705.1 Actinomycetota bacterium | reverse complement strand
GCGTGCCGCCACCTCATCTGCCAACCCGCTCTACGGGCAGAAGAGCACCTTCGGGCGCACCCGGGCGTGGGCGGGGGTGAGCTGAGATGCCAACGCCTCGATCAATTTCACGCAGCCAGAAAGGGCCCCTCATGAAGACTCCCCGACGTCGTGGGCTTCCCGTCCTCGCAGCCGCCACCGTGGCATTGGCATTGCCGGCCGCAGGGAGCGCGGCCGCCGGAATCGACTGGGACCTGCGCTCGAGCCCGGCGGCAGCCGAATGGAACTCCGTCGCCCACGGAAACGGCACGTTCGTCGCGGTTGCACGTGACGGTCAGGCACGGGTGATGACGAGCACCGACGGGGTGACGTGGGCAGTTCGCCCCGCGCCGAGTGCCAGGTGGCAGGCAGTGGCCTACGGCGGCGGGAAGTTCGTCGCAGTCCGCTGCGATCTTGGCAGCACCCAGGAGAGGGTCATGACGAGCCCTGACGGGGTGACCTGGAGCACCGCAAGGGCAGCTGCAGACAGGTGCTGGACCTCGGTGGCCTACGGCAACGGGCGCTTCGTGGCGGTCGGTATCGGCGGGGCCATGGCGAGCACCGATGGTGTCAACTGGTTAGATGCAGGGCCACTGGGGGCGACAATGAACTCCGTCGTCTACTCCGAGGGACGCTTTCTCGCGGTCAGCTCCGGCACAGAGGTGCTGACCAGCACTGATGGCCTGAACTGGACCTCACGGGATGATCTCCCCCTCCGCGAATGGGCCTCGGTCGCCTACGCGAATGGCGCCTACGTCGCCGTGGCCGCTGACCGGTCGAATGACCGGCAGGTGGCGACGAGCCTCACCGGCACGACATGGCTCCAGGGGTTCGCCACACAGCCCACCAGCTCGTGGATGTCGGTCACACACGGGGCCGGCATGTTCGTGGCCGTGGGCTCGCCGTCGCAAGGTGCCACGGGGATCATGTCGAGCACGAACCGCATCGTCTGGACCCCGCGCACCGCGCCCCCCGGCTTCGGCCAGTTGCCGCTGGGCGCGCAGTGGCGGTCGATCACCTACGCCAATGGCATGTTCGTGGCGGTAGGCCCCACCGTCGTGATGACCTCGGGCACCTACACCCCGCCGCCGCCCGCACCAACGGCTCCTCCCACGACGACCGCCCCGGCGGCCGTGGGCACCTGCGCCGACACCTTCTACCAGCAGGCCAACCGCACCATCCGCTGGAACGCCAAGCGCAAGGCCTACCGGGTGGTCAGCCGCATCCGGGTGTTCGAAGACGCCCCTGCGGTGTGCCGCACCAAGCTGTCGGTCATCTACCGCAGCTCCAAGACCAAGGTGTCGCTGGCCCAGAAGTCGGGCTCCACCCTTGGCTACCGCAAGCTCAAGGGCAACTTCAACGCACCGGTCATCTCCTGGCCCACGCGCAAGGAG
>JAPOIY010000018.1 GCA_029978705.1 Actinomycetota bacterium | reverse complement strand
TTGCGGAAGACGAAGAAGTACAGCCGCACCTGGACCAGGATCATCAGCACCGCGAACCCGGCCAGGATGAGCTGGGTGGTGTCGGGGCGACCGCCGTTCAGCGCGAACCACGAGTTCCCCGCCACCACCACCGGCGCCACGTCGATGGCCATGGTCGGGAGCAGAGCCGGTGGCAGCGTCTGCACGATCATGTTGCGGTTGTTGATGATCGAGCCGAGGAGCAGCCAGCAGATGGCGCCCATGCCCCAGGCCATCATGCCCATGTCCGACAGGCCCATCACGACCAGGGCCGTGGCGCTGAGCAGCCCGGCCGCGACCGTCGGCAGGTAGAAGCCCGAGTGCAAGGTCCGTTCCGGCACCCCCGCCCCCAGCCAGGTCCCGGTCAGCCACGCGCCCAGCCCCACGGCCGCGATCATCGCCGGCCACGCCACCCACGCCGTCAGTGTCGGCGCCCACAACTCCAACTCCGGGACCAGGACGATGAGGGTGAGGGGGACCAGGGAGAGGAATGGCGCGGTCACGGGGTGGGACAACTCCGCCGCCAGCGGGACTCCCGTCGAGCGCAGCCCCCGCAGGTAGCCGACCAGCAGGACCCCCCAGCCCACCAGGGCGGCCAGGGCCACGATCGCAGGCACCGACCCGGGAGCCCCCAGGGACTCGGCGGCGTTGCGCCACACCATCGACAGACCGGCCAGGCCGAACGGGATGGCGAAGGCGTTCGCGGGCACCACTGATGACCGCTGCGTGATTGTCACGGTCCGAGGGTAGGGGCTGCGGGACGTGCGCACCGGCGGAGTGGACTGGCAGGATGCGGCCCATGCCGTCGCACCTGCGCCGCCTCTGGCTCGCGCTCACCGCAGGACTGCTGCTCGCCGCCTGCGCGGCGACCGCTCCGCCGGCCCCGACCGCGACGATGACCGCTGCTCCCTCGCGATCCGCCGCGGCGCGCGCCCCGGAATCCGTCGCTCCGCGACAGGCCCTCAGTGGCTTGCCGGTCGTAGCGGCCGCGGAGCTCCCCTCGGAGGCGCAGGACACCCTGGTCGCCATCGCCCGGGGCGGACCCTTCCCGTACCCGCAGGACGACCAGACCTTCCAGAATCGGGAGGGCATCCTGCCGGGCCGTCCGTACGGCTTCTACCGCGAGTACACGGTCGTCACCCCGGACAGCGGCGACCGGGGGGCTCGCCGGATCGTGGCCGGGTCCGACGGGACCCGGTTCTACACCGACGACCACTACAACTCCTTCCGCGAGGTGATCGAGTGATGCCCGACGCGCCACCCCCCGTCCACCGGTGGCCCGACCCCGCCTGGGCCGCCGAGTACGCACGACAGGTACGCGACAGCGGCTGGCGGGTCCAGGACGTCGACACGGAGCTGCGGTGGGACAAACGCGGCTTCCTGGCCGCGTGCCGCCGGGACCTCGGTTTCCCGGACTGGTTCGGGATGAACTGGGATGCGCTGGCCGACTGCCTGTCCGACCTCGAGGTTCCGCCCGAGGGAGGCCTGCTGGTGCGGTGGCGGGGGTGGGGCCCCATGGCGCGCATGTACCCGGACGACTTCGCAGTGGCGACGGACGTTCTCGCCGGGTTCGTCACCGACGCCGAGGCGCGCGGGAGGACCGTGCTCGTGGCTCTCGTCGGGCCTGGGCCGGACCCGGCCTGAGCACCGTCAGACGACGGTCCAGGTGTCGGGTCCCTGCAGGAGCGCGGTCAGGTCCTCGCTGCTCGCAGGTTCGCCCGCCGCCGCGAGCTGCTCGCGCACCTGGCGGTCGTAGGAAGGCCGCGCGACGTCGCGGAAAACACCGATCGCCGTCTTGTCGAGCGTCTCGGGGTCCACGAGGCGGGACAGGGCGAAGGCGACACCCGGATCGTCCGCCCCCGGCTGATGCACGAGCAGGTCCGACTCGGCGACGTCGGCGACCTCCACGACCCGGACCTGACCGTCGCTGCCCCGGACCACGCCGCGGTGGCCGTCGACACCGAAGCGGATCGGTTGTCCCGCCTCGAGTCGGATCAGGTGTTCGTCGCGGATACCGGCGTCCTTCAGCGGCTCGAACGCACCGTCGTTGAAGATGTTGCAGTTCTGGTAGATCTCCACGAGGGCCGCGCCCTCGTGCGCGGCCGCCTGGGCCAGCACCGAGGTCAGGTGTTTGCGGTCGGAGTCGATCGTGCGGGCGACAAACGTCGCCTCCGCGCCCAGCGCAAGGGACACCGGGTTGAAGGGATAGTCCAGGGACCCCAGGGGGGTCGACTTGGTGATCTTGCCGACCTCCGACGTGGGGGAGTACTGCCCCTTCGTGAGCCCGTAGATCCGGTTGTTGAACAGCAGGATCTTCAGGTTGACGTTGCGCCGGAGCGCGTGGATCAGGTGGTTGCCGCCGATCGACAGGGCATCGCCGTCCCCGGTGATCACCCACACCGAGAGGTCCGGGCGCGACACCGACAGTCCGGTCGCGATGGCGGGCGCCCGGCCGTGGATCGAATGGACGCCGTACGTGTCCAGGTAGTACGGGAAACGGCTGGAACAGCCGATCCCCGAGACGAAGACGATGTTCTCCCTCTTCAGGCCCAGGCTCGGCAGGAACCCCTGGACCGCGGCCAGGATGGCGTAGTCGCCGCAGCCGGGGCACCAGCGCACCTCCTGGTCGCTCTTGAAGTCCTTCGCCGACTGCTTCTCGTCGGTGCGCGGCACCAGTTCCAGGGCGGGGATGTCCGTCGTCATGTGAGGCTCTCCTCCGTCAAGGTGCTCATGTCGGGTTGCTCCGCCGGCATCTCCGCGAGGATGGCCTCGGCCAGGTCCTCCGAGCGGAACGGTAGGCCCCGCACCTGGGTGACGGGCCGGGCGTCGACGAGGAACGTCCCCCGGATCAGCAGCGACAGCTGGCCGAGGTTCATCTCCGGGATGATCACTCGCCGATAACGCCGCAGCACGTCGCCGGTGTTCGCGGGGAAGGGGTTCAGGTGGCGCAGGTGGGCCTGGGCCACCGGGTGCCCCGCCTCGCGCACCATGCGACAGGCGGCCGCGATGGGTCCGTAGGTGGAGCCCCAGCCGAGGACGAGGACGTCGGCTTCCCCGGTGGGGTCGTCGACCACCAGCGGGGGGATGTCCGCCGCGATGCCGTCCACCTTGGCCTGCCGGGTCCGGACCATGTGGTCGTGGTTGGCCGGGTCGTAGGAGATGGCTCCGGTCACGTCGGCCTTCTCGATGCCCCCGATGCGGTGCTCCAGTCCCGCCGTGCCGGGAACCGCCCAGGGCCGGGCCAGGGTCTGCGGGTCGCGCAGGAAGGGCTGGAATACGGGGTTGCCGTCGGCGTCGGTGTCGTTCGGCTCGGTGGTGAAGGACACCGTGAGGTCCGGCAGATCCGCCACGTCGGGGATGCGCCACGGCTCTGCCCCGTTGGCGAGGTAGCCGTCGGACAACAGCAGCACCGGGGTCCGGTACTTGGTCGCGATGCGGACCGCCTCCAGGGCGGCGAAGAAGCAGTCGCCAGGTGACTGGGGTGCGACGATCGGGACGGGAGCTTCACCGTTGCGCCCGAACATCGCCTGCAGCAGGTCCGCCTGTTCGGTCTTGGTGGGTAGGCCCGTGGACGGCCCCCCGCGCTGGACGTCGATGACGACCAGGGGGAGTTCCAGGGCGACGGCCAGTCCCAGGGTCTCGGACTTCAGGGCCAGCCCGGGACCCGATGTGGTGGTGACGCCGATCGCGCCGCCGTAGGCCGCGCCCAGGGCGGCCCCGATCCCGGCAATCTCGTCCTCGGCCTGGAAGGTCGTCACGCCGAAACGTTTGTGCCGGCTCAATTCGTGCAGGATGTCCGACGCCGGTGTGATCGGGTAGGACCCGAGAAACAGCCCCAGTCCGCTGCAACGGGCGGCGGCGACGAGGCCGTACGACAGCGCCACGTTCCCCGTGATGTTGCGGTAGGTGCCCCCGGGCAGCGCGGCTGGGCGCACCTCGTACTGGACCTCGAACGTCTCCGTGGTCTCCCCGAACGACCACCCCGCCTCCAGGGCGGCCAGGTTCGCCGCCAGGATCTCGGGCTTCTTGCCGAACTTCTCGGTGAGGAACACCTTGGTCTGGTCCATCGGGCGGTGGTACAGCCAGGACAGCAGCCCCAGCGCGAACATGTTCTTGGCTCGCTCGGCCTCCTTCTTCGTGATGTCGAAGGACTCGAGGGCGCCCACCGTCAGCGACGTGAGGGGGATGGCATGCAGGCTGTAGGAGGCCAGGGAGTCGTCGGCGAGGGGGTCGCTGTCGTACCCGACCTTCTGCAGCGCACGTTTGGTGAACTCGTCGGTGTTCACGATGATCGTGCCGCCGCGGGCCAGGTCGCCGATGTTGGCCTTGAGGGCCGCGGGGTTCATGGCCACGAGCACGTCCGGGGCGTCGCCGGGGGTCATGATGTCGTGGTCGGCGAAGTGGATCTGGAAGGCGGAGACGCCCGGCAGGGTGCCGGCAGGGGCGCGGATCTCGGCCGGGAAGTCGGGAAGGGTCGACAGGTCGTTGCCGAAGGAGGCGGTGGCGGAGGTGAAGCGGTCCCCGGTGAGCTGCATGCCGTCGCCGGAGTCGCCCGCGAACCTGATGATGACGTCGCTGCGTCGGGTGCGTTCCTTGGCCACTGTCGTCCTTCGGTCCCGGGTCACGTGCTCGGGGCTATGTCGGTACTCGTCGTTCCATCCCGCGCGCAGGAGCAGGCGTGTGCAATTGTGCCTCAGATCCGCGAAGCCCCCAACTTCGCGGCGCGCGCATGTCGGTGAGTTATGCCACGCGGACCGACCCGGCAAACGTCAGCGTCGGGCGAAGGCCGCCTCAGCGGTAGTTGGTGAACTGGACGGCGAAGTCGAGGTCCTGCTCCTTGATCAGGGCGATGACCGACTGGAGGTCGTCCCGCTTCTTGCTGGAGACCCGCAGTTCGTCGCCCTGCACCTGGGCCTTGACACCCTTCGGCCCTTCGTCCCGGATGATCTTCGCGATCTTCTTGGCCTGCTCCTGGGTGAGCCCCGACTGCAGTGTCGCGGCGATCTTGTACTCCTTGCCGGACAGTCGGGGATCCCCGGCCTCCAGTGCCTTCAGGCTGATCCCCCGCTTGACGAGCTTGTCCTTGAACACCTCCAGGGCCGCGGAGACCCGCTCCTCGGTGCCGGCGGTCAACTCGACGGCGAGCTCCCCCTGCCATGCGATGGTGGCGCCGGTGTTCTTGAAGTCGAACCGTGTGCGCAGTTCCTTCTCCGCCTGGTTCAGGGCGTTGTCCACCTCCTGCCGGTCGACCTTGGACACGATGTCGAAACTGCTGTCAGCCATGCTCCACCTCTCGGATGCTCGCCTCATTCTGGCAAGAGCCGGGGTGCTAACCTGATCCGCGGTCGACATTCAACCGATGGCGGGTTGCCCGAGCGGCCAAAGGGAGCAGACTGTAAATCTGCCGGCTCTGCCTACAGTGGTTCGAATCCACTACCCGCCACCACCTCATCAGCGTTCGTCAGAGATCCCCGCAGCGCGGTGGCAAGATCGCTAGGGTGCCAACCGACGTCCCTACGTCGGAAGGACCCCCATGTTGTCCCGCAAACTGACCGCCGAGTTCATCGGCACCTTCCTCCTCGTCTTCCTGGCGGTCGGAGCCGCCGTGGGGGGAATCGGCGGATTGAGATCCTTCGATGGGGCCGGCACGACAGGTGTCGCCCTCGCGTTCGGATTCGTCCTCATGGGCCTCGCCTACGCCCTCGGCCCTACATCGGGGTGCCACGTCAACCCGGCCGTGACGCTCGCCTTCATGCTCTCCAAGCGCCAGGAGGTGAAGGAAGGGCTGCTCTACATGGTGGTGCAGTTCGCCGGCGCCACCCTCGGCGGCTTCGTCCTGTGGAGCCTCGTCACCCAAGGAGGAATGATCGACCGTACCGGGGCGCTGGGCACCAACGGCTACTCCACCGTCTCGGGTGAGGGGCTGAATGTCCTGGGCGCCTTCACCGCGGAACTCCTGCTCACGGCCGCCTTCGTCGGGGTGGTGCTCCTGGTGACCGACTACCAAGCCGCGCCGGGATTCGCCGGGCTGGCGATCGGAGCCACCCTCGCTGCAGTCCACCTCGTGGGAATCCCCCTGACGGGCACGTCGGTCAACCCGGCCCGCTCCCTGGGCCCCGCCCTGTTCGCCGGCGGCGAGTCCCTCACGGAGTTGTGGCTGTTCCTCGTGGCGCCCTTCCTCGGCGGTGTTCTGGCCGTCGGCTTCTGGATGGTCGCCCGGCCCCACGACGCCAAACTCGGCGACGAGGGCGAAGAGGCCTATGAGCGGCAGGACTCCTGAGGCGCGCTCGGTTACCGGTGGTCCGCGGCCTCGGTGTACCCTGACTGTCGCCCGCCCCAATAGCTCAGTCGGTAGAGCGTCTCCATGGTAAGGAGAAGGTCTACGGTTCGATTCCGTATTGGGGCTCCATGCTGCGGTGACGCAGCAGCAGACAACTGCATGACTGCAGCACCCCCGTGGTGCTGGGGCGGAGTAGCTCAGCCTGGTAGAGCAAGCGGCTCATAATCGCTGTGTCGTGGGTTCAAGTCCCGCCTCCGCTACCGATCCCTTCCCCGACTCCCACGAAAGGCGCATCTGATGGCCAAGGCCAGCGACGTCCGTCCCAAGATCACCCTGGCCTGCCAGGAGTGCAAGGAACGCAACTACATCACCAAGAAGAACCGCCGCAACGACCCGGACCGGCTGGAACTGAAGAAGTACTGCCCCCGATGCAACACCAGCACGATCCACAAGGAGACCCGCTGAGGGCCTAGGCTCGGGACCACAGCCCAGCCGAGGAGGCACGCGTGGGTCGTCTCGACAACCGAGTAGCCGTCGTCACCGGTGGGGGGCGCGGCATCGGCCGTGCTACCTGCATCCGACTGGCCGCCGACGGCGCGGTCGTCGTCGTGAACGACATCGACGACGCCCCCGCCACGGAGACCGCCGCCCTCATCACCTCCGCAGGGGGCCGGGCGCTCCCGGTCGTCGCCAACACCGTCGACATGGCGCAGGCGCGGGCGCTGATCGACACCGCCATCTCTGAGTTCGGTTCCCTCGACATCGTCGTCAACAACGCAGGCACGACGCGGGACAAGATGTTCCACGGCCTGGACGACCCCCTCTTCGACCTCGTGATGGATGCGAACCTCAAGACGGCCTTCCACACGACGCTCGCGGCCATGCCGTACCTGCGGGACACCGCCAAGGCGGAGATCAAGCAGAACGGCCGGCCCGACCACCACCGCAAGATCGTGCTGACCTCCAGCGTGGCCGCCCTCATGGGCAACCCCGGCCAGTTCAACTACACCGCGGCCAAAGGCGCCGTCATCGCCGTCACCAAGACGCTCGCCCGCGAGTTGGGGCCGTTCGGCATCAATGTCAATGCCGTGGCCCCGGGGTTCATCGAGACGCGCCTGACCGCGGCCAAGCAGCAGGGCGACACGTACGGCATTCCCGAGGAGATGCGCATGATGGCCCGCGCCATGATCGCGCTGGGCCGCTTGGGCGAACCGGAGGACGTGGCGAACGTGACCGCGTTCCTGGCATCGCCGGACTCCGACTTCGTCTCGGGGGTCACCGTCCCCGTCACGGGTGGCCAGCTCGGCGGCATGTGATGGCTCTCAACCCCGCCTTCGTGGGCAAGGAGTACCCGTCGTCTCCCCCCTACCTGGTGGGACGCGAGCACATCCGGGACTACGCGACGGCCATCGGCGACCACAACCCGGTGTTCCACAACGTGGACGCCGCGCGCGAACTCGGCTACCCCGACCTGGTGGCGCCCCCGACCTTCGCCTTCACTCTCACCATGAAGGCCATCGCCATGGCCATGTTCGATCCCGACCTCGGCCTGGACTATGGCCGTGTCGTGCATGGGGAGCAGCACTTCGACTACGAGCGCCCGATCTGCGCCGGCGACGAGCTGACCGTGGGCGCCGTGGTCGCCGACATCCACACGGCCGGGCGCAACGAGTTCGTCACCACGCGGAGTTCCGTCACCACCGTGGCCGGGGAACTGGTGGTCACCACGCGCGAGGTCATCGTGTCGCGCGGTACCGCAGGGACGGGGGCCTGACATGCTCGGGTACGACGACGTCTCGGTCGGGGACAACCTGCCCGGCCTCACCACGCGGCTGCGGCGCATCGACCTGGTGATGTACGCCGGAGCCAGCGGCGACTACAACCCGATCCACTGGAACGAACGCATGGCCAAGGCGGTCGGACTGCCGGATGTGATCGCCCACGGGATGTTGACCATGGCGACCGCCTGCCGGATCGTCACCGAGTGGGTCGGCGACCCGGGCGCCATCTCCTCCTACGAGGCCCGGTTCAGTCGGCCCGTGGTCGTGCCCGACGACGACGAGGGCACCGAGGTCCGGATCGAGGGCCAGGTGGCCGAGAAGTTGTCCGGGGGCCGCGTGGTCGTCGACATCACGGCGACGAGCGGCGACGAGCAGGTGTTGAAACACGTGCGGGCCGTGGCCCTCCTGCGGCTGTGACCGAGGACGGGACCGTGCGGACGGCCGATACCCTGGCCGGTCTCACCACGCTGCGCGTCGGTGGCCCGGCGGCGGACCTCGTGGAGGTCCACGACGAGCGGGACCTGGTCGAGCGGGTGCGGGCCGCCGATGCCGCGGGTGATCCGCTCCTCCTCGTCGGCGGCGGCAGCAACGTCGTCGTCGGAGACGCGGGGTTCCCCGGAACGGTGCTGATCGTGCGTACGTCGGGGGTCCACCGTGCGGACGGCTGCGGGGCGTCGCAGATCATCGCGGCGGCGGGCGAGGACTGGGACGGTCTCGTGGCCACGGCGGTGGCCGCCGACCTCGCCGGTCTGGAATGCCTGGCCGGGATCCCCGGGCGGGTCGGGGCGACCCCGGTGCAGAACGTCGGGGCCTACGGGCAGGAGGTGGGCAACGTGATCTCGCGGGTGCGCCTCCTGGACCGCGCCACCGGTGAGGTCAAGGAGTTGCTGCCCGGTCAGTGCGGCTTCGGCTACCGCGACAGCGTCTTCAAACGCCGTCCCGGACGCTACGTCGTCCTCGAGGTGGCGTTCCGGCTGGAACGCGCGGACGCGTCCCAGCCCATCCGGTACCCCGAACTGGCCCGTCGCCTGGGCGTCGGGGTCGGGGACCGGGCCCCCCTGGCCGATGTCCGCGAGGCCGTCCTGCAGCTGCGCCGCGGCAAGGGGATGGTGCTCGACGCCGCCGATCACGACACGTGGAGCGCCGGTTCCTTCTTCACCAACCCGATCGTCCCCGAATCCACGGCCGCGTCCCTGCCGCAGGACGCCCCCCGGTTCCCGTCCGCGGGCGGGGTGAAGGTGAGTGCCGCGTGGCTGATCGACAGCGCCGGCTTCGCCAGGGGGTACGGGCTGCCCGGTCCGGCCGCCCTGTCGACGAAACACACGCTTGCCCTCACCAACCGGGGGGCCGCGACCACGGAGGACCTCCTCGCCCTCGCCCGGGAGGTGCGCGACGGGGTCGCCGACCGCTTCGGAATCGTCCTCGTGCCCGAGCCGGTCTTCGTCAACTGCGAGCTCTAGGCCCCGCTCACTCCGCAAGCAGCGACGCGATGCGGCCGACCCCTTCGACGATCTCGTCGTCCCCCAGCGCGTACGAGAACCGCAGGTACCCGGGCGTGCCGAAGGCTTCCCCCGGCACCACGGCCACCTCGACCTCGTCGAGGATGATCTCCGCCAGTTCGGTCGTCGTGGTGGGGGTACGACCCCGGATGGAACGTCCCAGGACCTCCTGGACGGCGGGGTAGGCGTAGAAGGCGCCCTCCGGTTCCGGGCACACGAAGCCTGGGATGTCGTTGAGGGCGGACACGATGGTCAACCGCCGGCGGTCGAAAGCCGCCCGCATCTCCGCCACGACCGCGAGGCCTCCGGACACGGCGGCCAGTGCCGCCGCCTGGGCGACGTTGCAGACGTTGGACGTGGCGTGGGACTGCAGATTGGTGGCGGCCTTGACCATGTCGGGGGGCCCGATCATCCAGCCCACGCGCCAGCCCGTCATGGCGTACGTCTTGGCCACACCGTTGACCACGATGCACTGGCTGGCGAGTTCGGGGACCAGCACCGGCATCGAACTGAATTGGGCGTCGCCGTAGACGAGGTGCTCGTAGATCTCGTCGGTGATGACCCAGATGCCCCGCTCAGCCGCCCACTGCCCGATCGCCTCGACCTCCGCCGGGGAGTACACGGCGCCGGTCGGGTTGGAGGGAGAGACGAACACGAGGACCTTCGTGCGGTCGGACGTGTACTGCTCCAACTGCGCCACGCTGGTCCGGTAGCCGGTGGCCTCCGTGGTCGGCACCTCGACGATCAGACCCCCACACAGGTTGATCATCTCGGGGTAGGTGGTCCAGAACGGGCTGGGCAGGAGGACCTCGTCGCCCACGTCGAGCAGAGTGGCGAAGGCGTTGTAGAGCGCCTGCTTGCCGCCGTTGCTGATCAGCACCTGCTGCGGGGTCACCGTCAGGCCCGAGTACTCGGCCGTGGTCGCGGCGACCGCCTCCTTCAGCGCCGGCTGCCCGCCCGCGGGGGAGTACCGGTGACTCTTGGGGTCGCGGCATGCCACGACCGCCGCCTCGACGATGTAGTCCGCGGTGGGGAAGTCCGGTTCCCCCGCCCCGAAGCCGATGACGGGACGCCCCTCGGCCTTCATGGCCTTGGCCTTGGCGTCGACAGCGAGTGTCGCGGACTCGGCGATGGCCCCGATACGTTGGGAAACGCGGTGTGAGACTGCCATGCCCTCATCCTCGCAGGGAGGCCGGGCGCAAGCGCGCGCGGCCACCCGCAGGCAGGGATTGGACCCGCCCCGCCGGGTGCATCTACACTCAGTCGGGCGCGTCGCGCCGTGCGCAAGCCTGCCTTGGTCCCCCGGAACCCTCCGGAGCCGGGTCAGGCGGGTGTCCGGGGCGGAGCGGAACCAACCAGCCGCCGCGGCGGCTCGCGGTCGCCAGAGGGTCGTAGCTCAATTGGTAGAGCACCGGTCTCCAAAACCGGCGGTTGGGGGTTCAAGTCCCTCCGGCCCTGCGCGGACACCGTGCCGGGTGCGGTACGGCGGGAGTCGGACCGGTGCACAGGCGCCGGCGGAATGTGCGGAGGACGAGTGAGCGGAACCGGAACGGCCCGGGCCGACCGGGACAGCCTGGGCTGGTGGGGCAGGTTCACCCTGTTCATCCGCGAGGTGATCGCGGAACTGCGGAAGGTCATCTGGCCGACCCGCAAGGAGTTGACCGCCTACACCGGGGTGGTCATCGTGTTCGTGCTCATCATGGCGGGCATCATCGCGCTCATGGACTTCGTGTTCGGGCGGGGCGTGCTCGCGTTGTTCGGTGGCGAGTGAGGCGGAGGAACGCAGTCTTGTCCGAGAATCCCCAGTGGTCCGATCAGGCGGAGCAGCCGCACGATCCCGCCATCGACGCGATAGACGACTCTCCCGTGGGCGCTGAGTCCGGCGATGAGACGGCGGCGGTCGACGCCGAGCTGTCCCAGGTCGACGACCCCGCCCTCGCCGACGACGACTCTGACGAGTTCGAGAACCCGTCGCCGGAAGCCGCCGAGGAGTTGACGCAGGTCGACGCGGAGGCCGCCATCGCGACCCAGACCGAGACGGATGCCGAGGTCGTCGCCGAACCGGTGACCGACCTGCCCGCCGCCGCGCCGCCGGCTGACGCCGCGGCCGAGGAGCCGGTCGAAGACCTGCGGGACTCGCTGATGATGCAGCCGGGGGAGTGGTACGTCGTGCACTCCTACGCCGGCTACGAGAAGCGGGTCAAGGCCAACCTCGAGAAGCGCCGCGAGACGCTGGACCTCGAGGACCGGATCTTCCAGGTCGAGGTCCCCGAGGAGGAGGTCTGGGAGGTCCGCAAGGGCGAGAAGAAGAAGGTGCGGCGCATCAAGCTGCCCGGATACGTGCTCGTGCGGATGGACCTGGACGACGAGACGTGGGGCGCGGTGCGTCACACCCCCGGGGTCACCGGGTTCGTCGGCAACGCGCAGAACCCGCACCCGCTGAGCATCGACGAAGTGGTGCGGATGCTCCAGCCGCCGGAGCCGGCCAAGCCCGCGGCTGCCGCCGCGGACGCCACGGCCGACATCTCCGGAGGTGGCGGCGACGCCAAGCAACAGCAGACCGTGGTGGTCACCGACTTCGCCGTGGGTGACGTGGTGACCGTGATCGACGGCCCGTTCGCCACGCTGCAGGCCACGATCTCCGAGGTCAACGGCGAGAGCCAGAAACTGACCGCGATGGTGGAGTTGTTCGGACGCGACACCCCGGTGGAGTTGCGTTTCGACCAGGTGGAGCGCGCATAGCGCGGCGCCACCCCGGGCATAGACGACAGGAACAGAGGAACAGAGGAAGAACATGGCTCCCAAGAAGAAGGTCGCCGGGCTGATCAAGCTCCAGATCCAGGCCGGCCAGGCCAACCCCGCTCCGCCGGTCGGTCCCGCGCTGGGTCAGCACGGCGTGAACATCATGGAGTTCTGCAAGGCCTACAACGCCGCGACGGAGAACCAGCGCGGCGAGGTGATCCCGGTCGAGATCACGGTCTACGAGGACCGGTCGTTCGACTTCATCACCAAGACCCCGCCGGCCGCGAAGCTGGTGCTGAAGGCCGCGGGCCTGCAGAAGGGCTCCGGCGAGCCGCACAAGACCAAGGTCGGGTCCATCACCCGCGACCAGGTGCGGCAGATCGCCGAGACCAAGATGCCCGACCTCAACGCCAACGACATCGACGGCGCCATGAAGATCATCGAGGGCACCGCCCGCCAGATGGGTGTCACGGTCACCGGCTGACCGATCGGACTTCCGCCCCCCGGGGCGGGGCGGCGTCACCCGGCGCCGTGTGGCAGGGCCAGGTGCTGGCCCGATGACCACGACTGCGACAAGGAGCAGAGAGATGAAGCACGGCAAGAACTACCGCAAGGCCGCGGAGAAGATCGACAAGGACGCCCTCTACCCGCCCCTCGAGGCGATGACCCTGGTCAAGGAGAACGGCGGCGAGAAGTTCGACGCGACCGTCGAGGGTGTGGCCCGCCTGTCCGTCGATCCCCGCAAGGCCGACCAGATGGTGCGCGGCACGGTCAACCTCCCGCATGGCACCGGCAAGACCGCGCGGGTGATCGTCTTCGCCGCGGGCGAGAAGGCCGAGCAGGCGCGCGCTGCGGGGGCCGACGAGGTCGGCAGCGACGACCTGATCGAGAAGGTCGCCGGCGGGTGGACCGACTTCGACGCGGCCGTCGCGACCCCCGACATGATGGGTAAGGTCGGCCGGCTGGGCAAGGTACTGGGCCCCCGTGGCCTGATGCCCAACCCCAAGACCGGAACGGTCACGATGGACGTCGCGAAGGCCGTTGAGGACATCAAGGGCGGCAAGATCGAGTTCCGCGTCGACAAGCACGCCAACCTGCACTTCATCGTCGGCCGCAAGTCCTTCACCGCCGAGCAACTGGCGGAGAACTACACGGCTGCCGTGGACGAGATCCTGAGGTTGAAGCCCGCCAGTTCCAAAGGCCGCTACATCAAGAAGATCGTCGTCAGCTCGACCATGGGGCCCGGTGTCCCGGTCGACCCGGCGCGGGCGCGCGACGCCGCCGACGCGCAGGGCTGACGGCGCTCGGGGGATTCGGGCAGCCGCCTGGTGACCCGGGAGCTCCCCCGCGCCACACTGGGGGTATGACTCGACATCGCCTCCTCGTGCCCTGTATCACTGCGGGGGTCCTGGCCCCCGCCCTCGTCGCCCTCCCGGCGGCTGCCGCGGGCCCACCGCCCAACGACAACCGCGCCGACGCCATCGTGCTGTCGCTGCCGGCGTCGACCACCGGGACGCTGGTGGGAGCGACGAAGGAGTCGGGTCAGGACCGCAGTGCCTGCGCGGACTCGGCGGCGTCGGTGTGGTACCGGTTCCGGGCGCCGTCGCGCGGCACCGTGGTGATCGAACTGGACAATGCCGGTGACATGGACGGCAGCGTCGACATCATGCGCCAGCAGCGTTCCCGGCTCGCCTCGGTCGACTGCGAAGCGACCGACAACAAGGGGAACGCCACCCTCGAGACATCCGGTCTCGAGAAGGGTGCGGACTACTTCGTGCGGGTGGGCCGCGACGAGGGATCCACCGAGGACACCTTCGCCCTGCGGGTTCTCGTGCCCAGCCCGCCGCCGACCCCACCGG
Organism: Actinomycetota bacterium; assembly: GCA_029978705.1. Lineage (GTDB taxonomy): Bacteria > Actinomycetota > Actinomycetes > S36-B12 > CAIWTL01. The sequence continues at coordinate 36,486 of JAPOIY010000018.1, read as the reverse complement.
GGCGTCACCTGCCCGGCAACGGGGTCCGGAACGTCGTGGACCGCTTGGTCGATCCGGGGGATGCCTGGAACCGGCGGCTGACCGCCGGGGCGGCCACCCGGGTCAACCTGTCCGCCGACCGCTGTCTGTCGTTGCGCGTGTTCGCCCCGGGGGTGCGGTCCTTCGACCGGGCGGAACCGGTCCTGTCGGCGCGGTGCGGCGGCTACCGGCTCTTCACCCCCCGGGAGACCGGCCAGTACGTGTTCCTCGTCGAAGCCGGCAAGGGGCGCGGCGGTCAGAAATACCGGCTGCGGGTGGCGGCCGCGGGTCGGGACGACACTGCGCCCGGCATCCCGTTGGGGGACCGGGCGAAAGTCAAGGGCCGCCTGAACGGCGGACTCGACTCCGTCGACCTCTACCGGTTCCAGGTGAGCCGCCGCAGCGCCGTGAAACTGCGGGTCGCCGGCGGGGACACGGAGGTCGAGCTGCGCCGGGACGGCGGCCGGTTCCTGGGCAGCGGTGCCACCGTCGAGGAGAACCTGCCCAAGGGCAGGTACTACGTCGGGGTCAAAGGATCCGGCCGGTACACGCTGACGCGCACGTCCCGCCTCATCACGCGGACCCAGGTGTTGTTCGACGGCCACAAGAAGGCCGTAGCCGCGCCCGGGACCACCACGACCGTGGCGCTGCGGGTCGCCCCCGGGCAGAGCGGCCGCGGGCAGGTGACCATCGAACGCAACGACCCGCTGTCCGGCTGGCAGTTCGTCCGCACCGAGAACCTGCGGGTCGTGGCGGGGTCGGCCCGCTTCAGCTTCCGCCCCCCGGACCTGGGGCGCTACCGCGCGGTGGGCGAGTTCGCCGGGACCCGTGCGGCTGCCGCCAGCGAGTCCGGGTACGCCCGCCTGCGGGTCCGGGAGCCCATGGCTCCCTGACCGGGGCCGCTTTGACCGGGCGTTGCCGGACCCCTTACCCTGAGGACGCCGAAGACCGCTGGTGCCGACAGGCTCAATCGTCCACCCGGACAGCCCGCGCAGGTGTTGATGAGCGACATTGTGTTCGCGCTGATCCCTGGTGCCAGTGGTCCCGCAGGAAAGGGACCTCATGTCGCGTACGACCAAGACCAAGGCGGTCGCCGAACTCACCGAGCAGTTCAAGAACTCCTCCGGTGTCGTCCTGACCGAGTACCGCGGTCTCACCGTCTCCCAGTTGCGTGCCCTGCGCACCGCGCTGCGCGGCAATGCCGAGTACGCCGTGGTCAAGAACACGCTGACCAAGATTGCGGCCCGGGACGCCGGCGTCGACGGCTTCGACGAGATGCTCGTGGGCCCGTCCGCGATCGCTTTCGTGACCGGGGACGTCGTGGAGGCGGCGAAGGGGCTGAAGGACTTCGGCAAGGACCACCCCGCCCTGGTCGTCAAGGGCGGCTACCTCGACGGCAAGCAGGTGACGCCGGACGAGATCAAGAAGCTCGCCGACCTGGAGTCCCGGGATGTCTTGCTGGCCAAGCTGGCCGGCGGCATGAAGGCGTCCCTGTCGCAGGCGGCCTCGCTCTTCAACGCTCCGCTGTCCCAGGCGGCGCGAGCCGTCGAGGCCCTGCGGGTCAAGGCTGAGGCCGACCCCAGTGTCCTGGCCGGGGGGGCCGGCGAGCCCGCCCCCGCCGCTGTTGAGACTTCGGCTGACGACGCCCCGTCGCCCGCCGACGCCGAGGCCCCGGCCGAGGCAACCGCCGAATCGGCGCCCGCCGAGGAGGCATCGCAGGAGGGCTGACGCCCTGACCCCCACGCCGTCGCAGGACGGCACCGTCACGGAGTCCGGCCCGGCCGGAGCACACGAAAGGAAACGCCCCAATGGCGAAACTCAGCAACGACGAACTGCTGGACGCGTTCAAGGAGATGACCCTCCTGGAGCTCAGCGAGTTCGTGAAGCAGTTCGAAGAGACCTTCGACGTCACCGCTGCCGCCCCCGTCGCGGTGGCCGCTGCCGGAGCCCCGGCAGCGGGCGGTGGCGACGCCGGTGCCGCCGCCGAGCAGGATGAGTTCGACGTCATCCTGGAGTCGGCCGGCGACAAGAAGATCCAGGTCATCAAGGAGGTCCGCGGCCTCACCGACCTGGGCCTCAAGGAGGCCAAGGACCTGGTGGAGGGCGCCCCCAAGCCCCTGCTGGAGAAGGTCAACAAGGAGACCGCCGACAAGGCCAAGGAGGCCCTCGAGGGCGCCGGCGCCACCGTCAGCGTCAAGTGACGTCGTCCTAGACGATCCGCACGACGGCCGCCCCACCCGGGGCGGCCGTCGTGCGTCCGGCCCCACGAAGTGACCGAAAGGCTTGACTCGGCCGCCGACCATGAGCAAGATGCTCTGCAAGTAGGCGGTGAGCCCTCGCCGCCGGACGAGGTGTTGTGATCTGCAACACCTCTGTAGACATGCGCCCAACCCTTCTGTACCGTTGGTGGTTGCGCCCCCTATCAAATGAACCCCCGGTCCGGGTCTGTCCTGAGCCGCGCAGCACAGACCACGTCCGGTACACCGCGTCCCACCCGGGACCAGGTGGCAGGTGTGGGTGGGGGCGTGCAGGTGACCACCGCGCGCGATGCTCGGGAAGGACCCTTCTTGACCGCCTCGACTCCGTCGACCCGCTCACTCCCTGACACCGGACGCGTCTCCTTCGCCCGGATCCGCGAACCTCTCGAGGTGCCCGACCTGCTGAGCCTGCAGGTCGACTCCTTCGACTGGCTCATCGGCAACGAGCACTGGCAGGCCCGGGTCGCCGCCGCCAAGGCCGGCGGCCGGGACGATGTCCCCCTGAAGTCCGGCATGGAGGAGGTGTTCGAGGAGATCGGGGAGATCACCGACTCCCAGGGCACCATGTCCCTGTCCTTCAAGGACTTCCACTTCGAGCCCCCGAAGGCCTCCGTGGACGAGTGCCGCGAGAAGGACCTCACCTATGCGGCGCCGCTGTTCGTCACGGCGACCTTCGAGAACCGCACCACCGACGTCTCGATGTCCCAGACCGTGTTCATGGGCGACTACCCGCTCATGACCGACAAGGGCACCTTCATCATCAACGGGACCGAGCGCGTCGTCGTGTCGCAGCTGGTCCGTTCACCGGGCGTCTACTTCGAGTCCTCGGTCGAGAAGACCGCCGACAAGGACGTCTACGTGGCCCGCGTGATCCCCAGCCGGGGTGCGTGGCTCGAGTTCGAGATCGACAAGAAGGACATCGTCAGCGTCCGCCTCGACCGCAAGCGCAAGCAGCCGGCGACGATCCTGCTGAAGGCGCTCGGGTGGACCTCCGAGCAGATCGCCGACAAGTTCGGTCAGTACGAGTCGGTCATGAAGACCCTCGAGACCGACAAGGCGACGACGCAGGACGAGGCGTTGCTCGACATCTACCGCAAGATGCGGCCGGGCGAGCCCCCCACCATCGAGGCGGGCCGCAACCTGCTGGAGAACTACTACTTCAACCCGAAGCGCTACGACCTCGCCAAGGTCGGCCGCTACAAGGTGAACAAGAAGCTCGGTCTCGAGCTCCCCGCCTCCGAGGTCGTCCTGACCGACGAGGACATCGTCGCCACGATCCAGTACTTGGCGGCCCTGCACGCCGGTCAGGAGACCATCGAGGCGCCGCGCGGGGAGATCCCCGTCGAGACCGACGACATCGACCATTTCGGCAACCGTCGCCTGCGTACCGTGGGCGAGCTCATCCAGAACCAGATCCGCACCGGCCTCACCCGCATGGCGCGTCTGGTCGGCGAGAAGATGGGGACCTCCGACGTGGAGGCCATCACCCCGCAGTCCCTCATCAAGATCACGCCGCTGGCGGCTGCGATCAAGGAGTTCTTCGGGACCTCGCAGTTGTCGCAGTTCATGGACCAGACGAACCCGCTGGCCGGCCTGACCCACAAGCGGCGCCTGTCGGCGCTCGGCCCCGGTGGCCTGTCCCGGGAGCGGGCGGGCTTCGAGGTGCGCGACGTGCACCCGTCCCACTACGGCCGCATGTGCCCCATCGAGACCCCGGAAGGCCCGAACATCGGTCTGATCGGGTCCCTCGCCACCTACGGGCGGGTGAACCCGTTCGGTTTCGTGGAGACCCCCTACCGCCGGGTCGAGGAGGGCGTCGTCACCGACGTCGTGGACTACCTGTCCGCCGACGAGGAGGACCGCCACGTCATCGCGCAGGCCAACTCCGCGCTGAACCCCGACGGCACGTTCGTCGAGGACCGGGTGCTCGTGCGCCGCAAGGGCGGTGAGGTCGACTACATCCCCGGCAACGAGGTCGACTACGTCGACGTCTCGCCGCGCCAGATGGTGTCCGTCGCGACGGCCATGATCCCCTTCCTGGAGCACGACGACGCCAACCGCGCGCTCATGGGCTCCAACATGCAGCGCCAGGCGGTGCCGCTGCTGCGCGCCGAGGCTCCCCTCGTCGGCACGGGCATGGAGTACCGCGCGGCGAAGGACGCCGGCGACGTCGTGGTGGCCGAGGAGGCCGGCGGGGTCATCGAGGTCTCGGCGGACCTGGTGTCGATTCAGTCCGACGACGGCGCGATCCGTGACTACCGGCTGCACAAGTTCCGCCGGTCGAACCAGGGCACGTCCTACAACCAGCGCCCGATCGTCGAGGTCGGGCAGCGGGTCGAGGAGGGCCAGGTCATCGCCGACGGGCCGTCCACCGACAACGGCGAACTCGCCCTCGGCAAGAACCTGCTCGTCGCGTTCATGCCCTGGGAGGGTCACAACTACGAGGACGCGATCATCCTGTCCGAGCGTCTGGTGCGCGACGACGTCCTGTCGAGCATCCACATCGAGGAGCACGAGGTCGACGCCCGCGACACCAAGCTGGGTCCCGAGGAGATCACCCGCGACATCCCCAACCTGTCCGAGGAGGCACTCGCCGAGTTGGACGAGCGGGGCATCGTGCGCGTCGGCGCCGACGTGCAGTCCGGCGACATCCTGGTCGGCAAGACCACGCCCAAGGGGGAGACGGAGCTGACGCCCGAGGAGCGTCTGCTGCGGGCCATCTTCGGCGAGAAGGCCAAGGAGGTGCGCGACACCTCGCTGCGCGTGCCCCACGGGGAGAGCGGCAAGGTCATCGGGACCCGCATCTTCGACCGCGACGAGGGCGACGAACTGCCCCCCGGCGTGAACCAGATGGTGCGTGTCTACGTGGCGCAGAAGCGCAAGATCACCGAAGGCGACAAGCTCGCCGGCCGGCACGGGAACAAGGGCGTCATCGCCAAGATCCTGCCGATCGAGGACATGCCGTTCCTCGAGGACGGGACGCCGGTCGACGTGGTCCTCAACCCGCTGGGTGTGCCGCGCCGCATGAACCTCGGCCAGATCCTGGAGACCCACCTCGGGTGGGTCGCCAAGGCCGGCTGGGACGTTCCGGCGGACGACCCGCGCAGCGAGGCGCTGCCGGAGGTGACCCGCTCGGCCCCGCCGGGGACCAATGTCGCGACGCCGGTCTTCGACGGCGCCCGCGAGGACGCCCTGGCCGCGCTGATGGAGCACGCCCGCCCCGACGAGGACGGCGTGATGCTCGTCGACAAGGACGGCAAGGCGCGGTTGTACGACGGCCGCTCCGGGGAGCCCTTCCCCGAGCCCGTTTCCGTCGGCTACATCTACATCCTGAAACTGCTGCACCTGGTGGACGACAAGATCCACGCCAGGTCCACCGGCCCGTACTCCATGATCACCCAGCAGCCGCTGGGCGGTAAGGCGCAGTTCGGCGGGCAGCGGTTCGGCGAGATGGAGGTGTGGGCGCTGGAGGCCTACGGAGCCGCCTACGCGCTGCAGGAGCTCCTCACCATCAAGTCCGACGACACCCACGGTCGCGTCAAGGTGTACGAGGCCATCGTGAAGGGCGAGAACATCCCCGAGCCGGGTATCCCGGAGTCCTTCAAGGTGCTCGTCAAGGAGATGCAGTCGCTGTGCCTCAACGTCGAGGTCCTGTCGAGCGACGGTGTCGCCATCGAGATGAAGGAGTCCGACGAGGACCTGTTCCGGACCGCGGAGGAGTTGGGCATCGACCTGTCTCGCCGCGAACCGAGTTCGGTCGAGGAAGTCTGACCGTCGTGGCCGGCCTCCGGCCCCCAACAAGCTGAAACGTCCATAGGCGAACGAAGGAAAAAGCGAAGTGCTCGACGTCAACTACTTCGACCAGTTGCAGATCGGCCTGGCCACGGCGGACGACATCCGCGCGTGGTCGCACGGCGAGGTCAAGAAGCCGGAGACCATCAACTACCGCACGCTCAAGCCCGAGCGCGACGGCCTGTTCTGCGAGAAGATCTTCGGTCCCACCCGGGACTGGGAGTGCTACTGCGGCAAATACAAGCGGGTGCGGTTCAAGGGCATCATCTGTGAGCGGTGCGGCGTCGAGGTGACCCGCGCCAAGGTGCGCCGCGAGCGGATGGGCCACATCGAGCTCGCCGCCCCGGTGACCCACATCTGGTACTTCAAGGGTGTGCCCAGCCGGCTGGGCTACCTGCTGGACCTGGCGCCCAAGGACCTCGAGAAGGTCATCTACTTCGCCGCCCACATGATCACCGAGGTGGACGAGGACGGTCGCCACGAGGCGCTGCCGTCCCTCGAGGCGCGGTTGGGCGAGGAGATCTCGCGCATCGAGCAGAACCGCGACGACCACATCAACAAGCGGATGGCGAAGCTGGAGGAGGACCTGGCCGCGCTGGAGGCAGAGGGCGCCAAGTCCGACGCCAAGCGCAAGGTGAAGGACGCCGCCGAGCGGGAGATGCGGCAGTTGCGCAAGCGCAACGACGACCGCATCGACTTCCTGAAGCGCGTCTTCGACCGCTTCCGCACCCTGAAGGTCCAGGACCTCGAAGGGGACGAGGTCCTGTACCGCGAGATGGAGGACCGCTACGGCAAGTGGTTCCGGGGCGACATGGGGGCGGCTGCCATCAAGCGCCGTCTCGAGACGTTCGACCTGGCGGGTGAGGCCGAGTCGCTGCGCGAGGTCGTGCGCACCGGCACCGGTGCCAAGAAGACGCGGGCGCTGAAGCGCCTCAAGGTCGTCAGCGCCTTCCTGAACACCACCAACTCCCCGCTGGGCATGGTGCTGGATGCCGTCCCGGTCATCCCGCCGGATCTGCGCCCCATGGTGCAGCTGGACGGTGGGCGCTTCGCGACGTCGGACCTCAACGACCTGTACCGCCGCGTCATCAACCGCAACAACCGGTTGAAGCGGCTGATCGACCTCGGCGCTCCCGAGATCATCGTCAACAACGAGAAGCGCATGCTGCAGGAAGCGGTGGACGCGCTGTTCGACAACGGCCGCCGCGGCCGCCCGGTCACCGGGCCCGGCAACCGCGCCCTGAAGTCCCTGTCCGACATGCTCAAGGGCAAGCAGGGCCGGTTCCGGCAGAACCTCCTGGGCAAGCGCGTCGACTACTCGGGCCGCTCGGTCATCGTCGTCGGTCCGCAGTTGGAGCTGCATCAGTGTGGTCTGCCCAAGCAGATGGCCCTGGAGCTGTTCAAGCCGTTCGTGATGAAGCGGTTGGTGGAACTGGGCCACTCCCAGAACATCAAGGCGGCCAAGCGCCGCGTGGAGCGCGCCCCCGGGGGCGGTCACGCGTACGCCGACGTCTGGGCCGTTCTGGAAGAGGTCATCTCGGAGCACCCCGTGCTGCTCAACCGCGCCCCGACCCTGCACCGGCTGGGTATCCAGGCGTTCGAGCCGCAGCTCATCGAGGGCAAGGCCATCCAGATCCACCCCCTCGTCTGCACGGCGTTCAACGCCGACTTCGACGGCGACCAGATGGCGGTCCACCTGCCGCTGTCGCCTGAGGCGCAGGCCGAGGCGCGCATCCTGATGCTGTCCAGCAACAACATCCTGTCGCCGGCCAACGGCCGTCCCATCACGACCCCCACGCAGGACATGGTGCTGGGGATCTACCATCTGACGGGCATGACCGAGGGCGCCACCGGCGAGGGCGGCATCTACGCCGCTCCCGCGGAGGCGTTGATGGCCTACGACATGGGCGATCTGAGCCTGCAGGCGAGGATCAAGCTGCGGATGTTCGACGGCTCCCCGCCGGCGGACGTGGAGCTCCCCGAGGACTGGTCTCCCGGCGATCCCTACACCGTCGAGACGACCCTGGGTCGCGCGCTGTTCAATGAGGCGCTGCCGGCGGACTACCCGTACGTCAATCAGCGGGTCGACAAGAAGGTTCTCGGGGATCTCGTGAACCGTCTGTCCGAGCGCTACATGAAGATCGACATTGCGGAGACGCTGGACCGCCTGAAGGAACTCGGGTTCCACTGGGCGACGCGTTCCGGGGTGACGATCTCCATCGACGACGTCGTGACCCCGCCGAAGAAGGCCGAGATCCTGGCGGCAGCCGAGGACAAGGCCAAGAAGATCGACGCGAAGGTCGCCATCGGCGGCATGACCGAGCAGGAGCGACGCGAGGAGCTCATCAAGATCTGGACCAAGGCCACCGACGACGTCGACCGGGCCATGCGGGAGAACCTGCCCGAGGACAACTCCATCGCGGAGATGGTCATCTCCGGGGCGGGCGGTAACTACAGCCAGATCCGGCAGATCGCCGGGATGCGCGGGCTGGTCGCCAACCCCAAGGGGGAGACCATCCCGCGTCCCATCAAGGCGAACTTCCGCGAGGGCCTGAGTGTGCTGGAGTACTTCATCTCCACGCACGGCGCCCGCAAGGGGCTGGCGGACACCGCGCTGCGGACCGCCGACTCGGGTTACCTGACCCGCCGTCTCGTCGACGTGTCGCAGGACCTCATCGTCCGCGACATCGACTGCGGGACGAAGGTGGGCCTGGAGATGACCATCGGCACGCCCGACTCCGAGGGTGTGCTGCAGGTCGTCGACAACGTCGACACCGCGGTGGCGTCACGGGTTCTGGCCCGCGACGTCGAGGTGGACGGCAACGTCGTGCTCGAGGCGGGGACCGAACTGACGATGCCTCTCATCCGGGACCTGGTCGGTCACGGTGTGGAGACCATCCGCGTCCGGTCCGTCATGCACTGCAAGAGCCCGTCCGGCATCTGCGCGGTCTGCTACGGCCAGAGCCTGGCTACCGGGCACCTCGTGGACGTCGGCGAGGCCGTCGGCATCGTGGCGGCCCAGTCCATCGGCGAGCCCGGCACGCAGCTGACCATGCGGACGTTCCACACCGGCGGCGTCGCCGGCGAGGACATCACGCAGGGCCTGCCCCGCGTCGTTGAGCTCTTCGAGGCACGCACACCGAAGGGGCATGCCCCCATCGCCGAGGCGTCCGGCACCGTCGAGGTGCGCGACACCGAGAAGACCCGCAAGATCGTCGTCGCGCCCGACGCCGACCAGCCGGAAGTGGCGCAAGGTGTGTCCAAGCGCGCCGACCTGCTGGTCGACGACGGTGAGCATGTCGAGGTCGGGCAGCAGCTCGTGAAGGGCGTTATCGACCCCAAGCAGGTGCTGCGGGTGCTCGGCCAGCGCAAGGCACAGGCCTTCCTGGTGGACGAGGTGCAGAAGGTGTACCGCAGCCAGGGCGTGTCGATCCACGACAAGCACATCGAGGTGATCGTCCGCCAGATGATCCGTCGGATCACCATCATCGACTCCGGGGACTCCGAGTTCCTGGCCGGTGAGCTGGTCGATCGCGGCGCCTTCGAAGCCGAGAACCGCCGGGTCCAGGAGGAGGGCGGCCAGCCCGCCTCCGGCCGTCCGGAGTTGATGGGTATCACCAAGGCCTCGCTGGCCACGGACTCGTGGCTGTCGGCGGCCTCCTTCCAGGAGACGACGCGGGTACTCACGGACGCGGCCATCCAGGCCAAGACCGACCACCTGATGGGGCTGAAGGAGAACGTCATCCTGGGCAAGCTGATCCCGGCGGGTACGGGGATGCCGCAGTACCGGCACATCCGGGTCGACCCGACCGAGGAGGCCAAGGAGGCGATGTACCCGTCGTACACCACCTACGACGACCTGTCCTATGGCGAGGGCTTCGGCGACACCACGGGCGAGGCCGTCGCCCTGGAGGAGTTCGACACGCGGGGCTACTACCCCAACTGACGAAACCCCGACCGCAAACCTGCCCCGTACGTGGCTTTTCTGGCCCGCGTACGGGGCAGGTTCATGTCTGTGGGGCAGTTCTGCGGCCGGTCGGCGGCGCCCACCGCCAGCGATAGGGTGCCGGAATGGCCCTCATCCCCCGCGCCGCGCTGTATGGCAACCCTGAGCGCGCCGACGTCCAGATCAGTCCCGACGGGACGCAGCTGAGTTGGCTGGCGCCCGTGGCCGGCGTGCTCAACGTCTGGGTGGCCCCGGTCGACGACCTGGCGGCCGCGCGTCCGGTCACATCTGACACCCGCCGCGGGATCCGCTCCCACGACTGGGCGTACACCAACCGGCACATCCTCTTCCCGCAGGACAGCGGGGGCGACGAGGACTTCCACCTCTACAGCGTCGACCTCGAGACCGGGGAGGAGATCGACCTGACGCCCTTCCCCGGCGTCTCAGCCGCCCTGTCGGTGCGCAGCCGGGAGGAACCCGGCCACGTCCTCGTGGACGTGAACAACCGGGTCCCGGAACTGCACGACGTCCTCAAGGTGGACATCGCCACGGGGACCTCCGAGACGGTGGTGGAGAACCCCGGCTTCGTGCAACTCTTCGCGCGCGACGACTTCACGGTCCCGCTGGCGATGGCGATGCGCGAGGACGGCGGTAGCACCATCTTCCGGGCCGGCCCCGACGGGTACGAGCCGCTGCTCGAAGCCGACATGGTCGACAGCCTGACCACGATGCCGGTCGGGTTCACCGCCGACGGCGGCGCTTTCTACCTGCTCGACAGCCGGGGGCGGGACAAGGCCGCACTCTTCCGGGCCGACCTGACCGACGGGTCCGCCGAGCTGATCTTCGCCAGTGACGTGGCCGATGTGTCGTCGGTCCTGGCGCACCCCGTCGACAAGACCATCGAGGCGGTGGCCGTCAACCACCTGCGGACCGAGTGGCAGGCCCTCGATGACGTCACCGCCACCGACCTCGCCGCCCTGGCCCAGGCGGACCCGGGCGAACTCGTGGTCCTGAGCCGGACCGACGCCGACGACCTCTGGGTGGTCGCCTTCATCTCCGACCGGGGGCCGGTCAACTACTACCTCTACGACCGGGCGCAGCGTCAGGCGCGCTTCCTGTTCGCCAACCGCAGTGACCTGGACCGCTTCGCCCTCGTCCCCATGCACCCCCTCCAGATCCCGACCCGGGACGGCCTGGCGATGGTGGCGTACCTGACGCTGCCGCACGACGCCGACCCGGACGAGACCGGCCGCCCGGACCGTCCCCTGCCGCTGGTGCTGGACGTGCATGGCGGCCCGTGGGCCCGCGACGAATGGGGCTTCAACCCCGAGCATCAGTTGCTGGCCGACCGCGGCTATGCCGTCCTGTCGGTCAACTACCGCGGGTCCACCGGGTTCGGCAAGGACTTCCTGAATGCCGGCAACGGGGAGTGGGCCGGGAAGATGCACGACGACCTGCTCGATGCGGTCGGGTGGGCCGTCGACTCCGGTGTGGCGGACCGCGACCGCATCGCCATCTACGGCGGCAGCTACGGCGGCTACGCGACGCTGGTGGGCCTCACCATGACCCCGGAGGTCTTCGCGTGCGGGGTGGACATCGTCGGGCCGTCGAACATCATCACGCTGCTCGAGTCGATCCCGCCCTACTGGGCCCCCATGATCCAGATGTTCAAGGACCGGGTCGGCGACTTCACCACCGAGGCGGGCCGGGAGTTCCTGACTGCCCGCTCCCCGCTGACCTTCGCCGACCGTATCCGCCGCCCGCTGCTCATCGGCCAGGGCGCCAACGACCCGCGCGTGAAGCAGGCGGAGTCGGAACAGATCGTGACGGCGATGACCAGACACGGCATCCCGGTGACGTATGTGCTGTTTCCGGACGAGGGCCACGGGTTCGCCGAGCCGGCGAACCGGCTGAGTTTCTTCGCCGTCGCCGAGGCCTTCCTGGCCGAGCACCTCGGCGGGCGGGCGGAGCCGTACGGTGACGTGTTCGCCACGTCGAGCATCACGGTGCCCGCCGGGGCCGCTGAGGTGCCGCTACTGGCCGAAGCGGTGGCGGGGGATCAGGAGTCGCCCTGACTGTCGTCGGCGAGGTTCTTCTCGGCCTCGGCGAGCTGGGCGGTGTCCTTGGCCACCTTGGACTGGTCCGCCGCCACCGTCTCCTCAGCGTGAGTCTCCTGCCAGCGCGAGGCGCCCTTTTTCTTGACCGCGGCCGTCGTCGTGCTCATCACCGCTCGGATGGCGAAGGTGATCAGCGTGAAACCCAGCAGCATCTGACTGGTCACCAGGAGTCGGGCGGTGTCGCCGACGGGGGTGATGTCGCCGAACCCGACCGTGGACAGCACGGTCACCGTGAAGTAGATGGCGGAGGCTTTGGTGAGGGACTCGGTGAAGTTGTCGGCGTTCGACATGCTCAGGGTGAGGTAGAGCCAGGCGTAGGACAGGATCAGGATCGTGGCCATGATCGCGGCGAAGGCCAGCCCGATGGTCAGGGGCCGCTTGGTCCGCGTCAGCCGGTAGATGGCCATGAGCGACGCCGTCGTGAACACCACCAGGCAGATTCCCGAGAAGATCAGGAACTGCGTCAGCGTCCACGCTTCGGTCGGCACGGGAGCCAGGGCATAAGCGAGGACCATGACGGCGCTGAGACCCATGGCTGTCAAGACCGCCGCACTCAGATGCAGCGCGAGACGAGCCCCGGTACGCGGGGTCAGAGTGGGCGTGGTGCTCATGCGCATACTGTGTCAGGCGTGGCAGATCCGGCCACGGCGACACGCGAAGCAGGAGGTCGGCGCCCGTGACGTGGACCTTCGCCGCACTCCTCGCCCTCCTGGTGCTCATCTTCGCGGCCATGGGTGTCGCCATGACGATGCGGACCGTCCTGCGTCGGCGGGTGAGCCGGGCCGAGAAGCAGCTGCCGACCGGTGTCCTGTCCGGGCCCGCGGTACTGGTCGGCACCAGCGTCGACGACACCATGAGCGGGGTGGGCGCGATGGTGCTCACCGGCACCGAACTGGTCTTCGTCCTCGGGTCGTCCCTGGATCGGCTGGCCATCCCATTGGCCCGAGCGCGCGCCGGCGCCTACCGGCAGAAACCCCGGCAGCGCACGCCCGCGCTACGCGTCGACTGGGACGGCCTCGCGGCGGTCTTCGACGTCCAGAGACCCACGGTGGACGAATGGCTCGCGGCGATGCCGGGCGCCGGGCACTAGGAGGACCATGCACGCGATCATCTGCCGCGAACCCGGCGACCCGGAGGTGCTCCGGTACGAGGAGGTGCCGGACCCGGTGGCCGCGGCCGATGAGGTGGTGCTGGAGGTGGCTGCAGCCGGGGTGAACCGCGCGGACCTCCTGCAACGGCGGGGACTGTACCCCCCACCGCCGGGGGCGTCGCCGATCCTGGGGCTGGAGTGCAGCGGCACGGTGGCTGAGTCCGACGCGGCCGTGTGGCCGGTGGGGGCGCAGGCGTGCGCCCTGTTGTCCGGCGGCGGCTATGCCACACGCGTCCCCGTGCCAGTGGGGCAGCTCCTGCCGGTGCCCCGCGGGATCGACCTCGTCGCCGCGGCGGCGCTGCCCGAGGTCGCCTGCACGGTGTACCTGAACCTTGCCATGGTGGCGGCCCTTCAGCCGGGGGAGTGGGTGCTGATCCACGGTGGCGGTGGCGGAATCGGGACGTTCGCGATCCAGTGGGCCCGCGCGGTCGGGGCGCACGTCGCGGTGACCGCGGGCAGCCCCGAGAAGCTCCGGCGCTGTGCCGATCTCGGCGCAGAGGTGCTGATCGACTACCGCTCGCAGGACTTCGCAGAGGAGGTGCGGGCCGCGACCGACGGGCGGGGGATGGACGTGATCCTCGACGTGATGGGCGCGAAGTACCTCGACCGCAACGTCCGGGCCCTCGCCCGGCAGGGGCGCCTCGTGGTGATCGGTCTGCAGGGAGGGGTGGCCGGCGAGCTCGACCTCGGCCGGCTGCTGACCAAGCAGGGGAGCCTGTTCGCGACGAGTCTGCGGGGGCGGACCGTGGCCGAGAAGTCCGAGATCGTGGCCGGGGTGCGCGACGCCGTGTGGCCCTTGATCGAGGCCGGGCAGATCGTGCCTGTCGTCGACCGGGTGCTGCCGATGGCGGACGCGAAGACGGCCCACCGGGTGATGGCGGACAGTTCCCACGTCGGCAAGATCCTGCTGCAGGCGTAGTTCCTCCCCCGCCGGTCGCCCCCGCACCTGGCCCGAAGGCATGGCCCGGTCCCCGAAACGGTCGCATGCGACTGCAACGGCGAGACCCGGTCCCCGAAACGGTCGCATGCGACTGGAACGGCCAAAGGCGACCGTTCAAACGGTCGCTTCTAACTGAAACGGTCGCATGCGACTCTTTCGGGCGGGACGGTGAGCACCGGCGCCCGGGGTGTGGACAAGTCCGGTGAGCCGCCCTTGGGTCGGGTCACCCTGTGGCATGGCATGGGTCGCAGCGCAGGTGGAGATGATCGCGGCCGCGAACGGCGGCGTGATCCTGACCCGGCACCTCGTCGAGGCCGGGTTCACCGATGCGCAGATTCGCTATGTCCGACGACGACTTCACCGACTGTGCCGAGGTGCCTACTGCTTGACGAAGCCGAGCAGTAGCGACGAGCGGCACCGCCTCGCCGCACGCGGCACGATCCAGCGGTACGGCACCACCGTGGCGCTCAGTCATGTCAGCGCTGCGCTGCTGCACGGGCTGCCCCTCTGGGATGTCGACACCCGACGCGTTCACCTCACGGGCGTCCACCGCAACCACGTCCGACGTGGCGGGCGTCATGGGATCCAGACCCATGTGGGACCCCTCGGGCGGAACGACCTGACGGAGATCGGGGGTCTTCGTGTCACCAGCCTCGCCAGGACGGCAGTCGACTGCGCCCGCGGCCTGCCCCGCGCCCAGGGGGTCGCCGTGGTCGACGCGGTTCTCCATCGTGAAGGGGCGACTGTTTCCGGGCTCCAGGCGCGGGTGTCCGCCCTCACGGCCCACGAAGGGGTGGCGCGGGCCCGCCGCGCACTTGCGCTGGCCGACCCCGCCGCCGAGAGCCCCGGTGAGACCCGGACGCGGCTCATCCTCCTCGGTGCCGGATTCCCCCTGGAGTCGCAGGTGACCTTGCGGTCGCCCGCGGGGGAGTTCCTCGCGCGGGTGGATTTTCGTGTCGTCGGGACGAACGTCTCGTCGAGTTCGACGGGCGCGAGAAGTACTCCCTCGCCGGTGACCTCGAGGCCGCGCACTGGCAGGAGAAGACACGCCAGATGCGGTTGGAGCGGGCCGGCTTCCAGGTCGTGCGCTTCGTGTGGGCGGACTTGGCGGACCCCGAGGCCGTCGCGGCCATGGTGGGCGCCGCCGTGCGAGGACAGTGATTGACAGAGGCGACCGCAACGGTCAGAAGCGACCGTTGCAACGGTCGCTTCTGACCGAAACAGTCGCATGCGACTGTTTCGGGAGCCTCCCGTCACCCAGCGCTACGGTGGGTCCTGCGCGAGTGACGTACCCGACTTTGACCGATCCGGGCACGGCCGGGTATTGTTGAAAACCGTGCTCGGCGCTAGTCGAGTACGTCCGGGACCGAGTCCCGTGACCAGCCCGAGGACCCCGGTCCAGAGGTCGGATCCGCCCCTCCGGGGGCACAGGGGAGCCACTGGTCACGATCCGGGCCGGTACCGGGAATGACCAACCCACGATTCGGATTGTGTCGTGCTGCCGCCCGGGCAGTGCGACACACCCGACCTCGGGGGTGGGACGAATCGGACATCCGAAGCGTCCACGAAGAACGAAGAGCCGACTGGAGAACAGGTGCCCACAATCCAGCAGCTGGTCCGCAAGGGCCGCCAGGACAAGGTCGCGAAGAACAAGACGCCCGCGCTGAAGGGCAGCCCCCAGCGCCGCGGTGTCTGCACCCGCGTCTACACCACCACGCCGAAGAAGCCGAACTCGGCGCTGCGCAAGGTGGCCCGTGTCCGCCTGTCCTCCGGCATCGAGGTGACGGCCTACATCCCGGGCGTGGGCCACAACCTGCAGGAGCACTCGATCGTGCTCGTCCGCGGCGGCCGCGTGAAGGACCTGCCGGGCGTGCGTTACAAGATCGTGCGCGGCTCGCTGGACACCCAGGGCGTCAAGAACCGCAAGCAGGCCCGCAGCCGCTACGGAGCGAAGAAGGAGAAGGGCTGATGCCTCGCAAGGGACCCGCTGAGAAGCGCCGCATCGTCGCCGACCCCGTCTACGACTCACCGTTGGTCACCCAGTTGGTGAACAAAGTCCTGCTCGACGGGAAGCGTTCGACTGCGCAGCGCATCGTCTACGGCGCGCTGGAAGGCGCCCGCACCAAGACCGACGTCGACCCCGTGGCCACGCTGCGCCGCGCGATCGACAACGTGAAGCCGACCCTCGAGGTCCGCTCCCGCCGCGTCGGTGGTGCCACCTACCAAGTGCCGGTCGAGGTCCGCCAGGGCCGCTCCACGACCCTGGCCCTGCGCTGGCTGATCACCTACGCCCGGCAGCGCCGCGAGCGCACGATGACCGAGCGCCTCATGAACGAGATCCTCGACGCCTCCAACGGCCTCGGTGCCGCGGTGAAGAAGCGCGAGGACACCCACAAGATGGCCGAGGCCAACAAGGCCTTCGCGCACTACCGCTGGTAACCCCCCCACAAGCAGAACTGACGGAGAACTGACGTGGCAACCGACCTGGCCGATGTCCGCAACATCGGGATCATGGCTCACATCGACGCCGGCAAGACGACGACGACTGAGCGGATCCTGTTCTACACGGGCATCAACTACAAGATCGGTGAGGTCCATGAGGGCGCGGCCACCATGGACTGGATGGAGCAGGAGCAGGAGCGCGGCATCACCATCACGTCCGCCGCGACGACCTGCGAGTGGGACGACCACCAGATCAACATCATCGACACCCCCGGGCACGTCGACTTCACCGTCGAGGTGGAGCGCTCGCTGCGTGTGCTCGACGGCGCTGTCGCCGTGTTCGACGGGGTCGCCGGCGTCGAGCCGCAGTCGGAGACCGTCTGGCGTCAGGCCGACCGCTACAACGTGCCGCGCATCTGCTTCGTCAACAAGCTGGACCGCACCGGCGCGGAGTTCTTCCGCTGCGTCGACATGATCACCTCGCGCCTGAACGCCACCCCCCTGGTCCTGCAGGTCCCGATCGGTGCCGAGATGGACTTCCGCGGCGTCGTCGACCTCGTCCAGATGAAGGCCCTGGTGTGGCCCGAGGACACCAAGATGGGCGAGGACTACAGCGTCGAGGAGATCCCCGACACGCATCAGGAGATCGCGCAGGAGTGGCGCGACCGGCTTCTCGAGACGATCGCCGAGGCCGACGACGAGATGATGGAGAAGTACCTCGAGGGCGAGGAGCCCACCGTCGAGGAACTCAAGGCCGCCATCCGCCGGGCCACGCTGGCCGACGCGCTGACTCCCGTCCTGTGCGGCACGGCGTTCAAGAACAAGGGCGTGCAGCCGCTGCTCGACGCGGTCGTGGCCTACCTGCCGTCGCCGCTGGACGTCGGCGCGGTCGAGGGCCACAAGGTCAACGACGAAGAGGTCATCCTCACCCGCGAGCCGAAGAGCGACGCGCCCCTCTCGGCGCTGGCCTTCAAGATCATGTCGGACCCCCACCTGGGCAAGCTCACCTACCTGCGGGTCTACTCGGGCACCCTGACGGCCGGCAGTCATGTGCTCAACGCCAGCAAGGACAAGAAGGAGCGCATCGGCAAGATCTACCGGATGCACGCGAACAAGCGTGAGGAGATCGACTCGGTGGGCGCCGGCGAGATCGTCGCGGTGATGGGTCTGAAGATGACCACCACCGGCGAGACGCTGTGCAGCGACAAGGACCCCATCACGCTGGAGTCCATGACCTTCCCGGCCCCGGTCATCCACGTGGCCATCGAGCCCAAGACCAAGTCCGATCAGGACAAGCTCGCCACCGCCATCCAGCGGCTCGCCGAGGAGGACCCCACCTTCCAGGTGCGCACCGACGAGGAGACCGGCCAGACCATCATCGCCGGCATGGGCGAGTTGCACCTCGAGGTGCTCGTCGACCGCATGCGCCGCGAGTTCAAGGTCGAGGCGAACGTGGGCAAGCCGCAGGTCGCCTACCGCGAGACCATCACCAAGAAGGTCGACAAGGTCGAGTACACGCACAAGAAGCAGACCGGCGGTTCCGGCCAGTTCGGTCGCGTCATCATCGACATCGAGCCGACCGGCGGCGAGGGCGACGGCGGCTACGAGTTCGCCAACAAGGTCACCGGCGGCCGCATCCCCAAGGAGTACATCCCCAGCGTGGATGCGGGCTGCCAGGACGCCATGGAGTTCGGTGTTCTCGCCGGCTACCCCATGGTCGACGTCAAGGTGACGCTGCAGGACGGCGCCTACCACGACGTCGACTCCTCCGAGCTCGCCTTCAAGATCGCTGGGTCGATGGCCTTCAAGGAGGCGGCCCGGCGCGCGACCCCCGTGCTCCTCGAGCCGATGATGGCCGTCGAGGTGACCACCCCCGAGGACTTCCTCGGAGAGGTCATCGGCGACCTCAACTCCCGCCGCGGGCTCGTGCAGTCGATGGACGAGCGGGCCGGTGCGCGCGTCGTCAAGGCGCTCGTGCCGCTGTCGGAGATGTTCGGGTACGTGGGCGACCTGCGGTCCAAGACCCAGGGCCGCGCGGCGTACTCGATGCAGTTCGACTCCTACCACCAGGTTCCCAACAACGTCGCCGAGGAGATCATCGCCAAAGCCCGCGGGGAGTGATCCCCCGGCGCCGGTGACCGCACAACAACTGAAAACAACTGAATAACCCCAGGGCGAGGGAATACATCTCCCGGCCTGGGGCAGAAGACACAGAAGACCATCAGGCTGCCGTCCGGAAGAGGATCGGGCGACAGTCACCATGCGCACCAGGTCAAGGAGGACCCAGTGGCGAAGGCGAAGTTCGAGCGGACCAAGCCGCACGTCAATATCGGCACCATCGGTCACATCGACCATGGCAAGACGACGCTGACGGCGGCCATCACCAAGGTTCTGCACGACAAGTACCCCGACATCAACCCGTTCACGCCGTTCGACGAGATCGACAAGGCTCCCGAGGAGCGGCAGCGCGGTATCACCATCTCGATCGCGCACGTCGAGTACCAGACCGAGGCCCGTCACTACGCTCACGTCGACTGCCCCGGTCACGCCGACTACATCAAGAACATGATCACCGGCGCGGCCCAGATGGACGGCGCCATCCTGGTCGTGGCGGCCACTGACGGCCCGATGCCGCAGACCAAGGAGCACGTGCTCCTGGCCCGCCAGGTGGGCGTGCCCGCGATCGTGGTCGCGCTCAACAAGTGCGACATGGTCGACGACGAGGAGATCCTGGAGCTCGTCGAGCTCGAGGTCCGCGAGCTGCTGAGCACCTACGAGTTCCCCGGGGACGACACCCCGGTGATCAAGGTTGCCGCCTTCCCGGCCCTGCAGGGCGATGAGAAGTGGGCCGACTCGATCATGGAGCTCATGGGCGCGGTGGACGAGTTCATCCCGACTCCCGAGCGGGAGATCGACAAGCCGTTCCTGATGCCCGTTGAGGACGTGTTCACGATCACCGGTCGCGGCACCGTCGTGACCGGCCGCATCGAGCGCGGGGTCGTGAAGGTCAACGAAGAGGTCGAGATCGTCGGCATCCGCCCCGACTCGCAGCGCACGACCGTCACCGGCGTCGAGATGTTCCGCAAGCTCCTCGATGAGGGCCAGGCCGGCGAGAACGTCGGGCTGCTCCTGCGTGGCACCAAGCGTGAGGACGTCGAGCGCGGCCAGGTGGTCGTCAAGCCCGGCACCACCACGCCGCACACGAAGTTCGAGGCGCAGGTCTACATCCTGTCCAAGGACGAGGGCGGCCGTCACACGCCGTTCTTCAACTCCTACCGGCCTCAGTTCTACTTCCGCACCACGGACGTGACCGGCGTGGTCACGCTGCCCGAGGACAAGGAGATGGTCATCCCCGGTGACGACACCGCGATGACCGTGGAGCTGATCCAGCCCGTCGCCATGGACGAGGGGCTGCGGTTCGCCATCCGCGAGGGTGGCCGTACCGTCGGCGCCGGCCAGGTCACCAAGATCCTGGAGTGATCCCCCCGCTGGGCGGCGGTGCCAACCGCCGCCCAGCGGACCTCCCCCGACCACCGCAACCGAACAGCGAACAGCGAAGGACACGCACCACCATGGCGGAACAGAAGATCCGCATCCGGCTCAAGGCTTACGACCACGATGTGATCGACAAGTCGGCCCGCCGGATCGTCGAGACGGCGACCCGCACCGGCGCCCGCGTCGCGGGTCCCGTGCCGCTGCCGACCGAGAAGAACGTGTACTGCGTGATCCGGTCGCCCCACAAGTACAAGGACAGTCGCGAGCACTTCGAGATGCGCACGCACAAGCGGCTGATCGACATCATCGACCCCACGCCGAAGACGGTCGACGCGCTCATGCGCCTCGACCTCCCCTCCGGTGTCGCGATCGAGATCAAGGGCTGAGGAACGAGACATGAGCACCGCAGTGAACGGTCTCCTGGGCACCAAGCTCGGGATGACCCAGATCTGGGACGAGAACAACCGGGTCGTCCCGGTGACGGTCGTCAAGGCCGGCCCGTGTGTCGTCACCCAGGTCCGCACGCCCGAGCAGGACGGCTACTCCGCCGTCCAGATGGGCTACGGGCAGATCGACCCGCGCAAGGTCAACAAGCCCATGGCCGGCCACTTCGCCAAGGCGGGGGTCACCCCCCGGCGGCACCTCGTCGAGGTCCGGACGGACGAAGCCACCGAGGTCACCCTCGGGCAGGAGTTCGACGTCACGCTCTTCGAGCCCGGCGCCAAGGTCGACGTGACCGGCACCACCAAGGGCAAGGGGTACGCCGGTGTCATGAAGCGGCACGGCTTCTCCGGCCTGCGCGCCTCCCACGGTGTGCAGCGCAAGCACCGCTCGCCCGGCTCCATCGGCGGCTGCGCCACCCCGGGACGCGTGTTCAAGGGGCTGCGGATGGCCGGTCGCATGGGCGGCGAGCGACAGACGACCATGAACCTCACGGTCGAGCGGGTGGACGCCGAGAACGGCGTGCTGCTCATCCGCGGCGCGATCCCCGGTTCCGACGGGTCCGTCGTGTTTGTCCGCAACGCCCGGAAGGGAGCCCAGTGATGGCCGCGACCCAGCTCCCCCCGGAGATCTTCGATGCGCCCACCAATGTGCCGCTGATCCACCAGGTCGTCGTGGCGCAGCTCGCCGCGGCCCGCACCGGCAACCACAAGACCAAGACCCGCGCCGAGGTGGCGGGTGGCGGCCGCAAGCCCTACAAGCAGAAGGGCACCGGCCGGGCCCGCCAGGGCTCGATCCGCGCTCCGCAGTTCGCGGGCGGCGGCGTCGTGCACGGTCCCCAGCCGCGGGACTACTCGCAGCGCACGCCCAAGAAGATGAAGGCGGCCGCACTGCGCGGCATCCTGTCCGACCGGGCCCGTGCCGATCGTGTGACGATCGTGGAGTCCCTCGGCAGCGGTGACACCCCCAACACGAAGGCGGCTCTCGCCGCGCTGGGGGAGTCCGCCGCGGAGACCCGCTTGCTCGTGGTCCTGTCCCGGGACGAGGAGACGGCCTGGCGGTCGCTGCGCAACGTGGCCAACATCCAACTGGTCGCCAGCGACCAGTTGAGCGCCTACGACGTGGTCATCAGCGACCGGGTGGTCTTCACCCAGGCCGGGCTGGACGCGTTCGTCAATCGGGGCCGTGCGGCCGACACCGAGGAGCAGGCATGAGGATCCACGATCACCGCGATGTCCTGATCGCCCCCGTCATCTCCGAGAAGAGCTACGGGCTGCTGGACGCGAACAAGTACACGTTCATCGTGCCGCGGCACGCCAACAAGACGCAGATCAAGATCGCCGTCGAGGAGACCTTCGGGGTCACGGTGACGGCGGTCAACACCATGAACCGTCAGGGCAAGCGGGTCCGCACCCGCTCCGGCTTCGGCCGGCGCCCCGACACCAAGCGCGCGATCGTCTCGGTCGCCGCTGGGGAACGTATCGACATCTTCGGAGGGCCGGTCTCCTGACCGGCTGAAGGAAGGCAACAACAATGGGAATCCGCAGGTACAAGCCCACGACCCCGGGTCGTCGCGGTGCCAGCGTGTCCGACTTCGTCGAGGTCACCCGCAGCACGCCCGAGAAGTCGTTGGTCAAGCCCCTTCCGAAGAAGGGCGGCCGCAACAGCAGCGGCCGGATCACGACCCGGCACAAGGGTGGCGGTCACAAGCGCGCCTACCGAGTCATCGACTTCCGGCGCGCCGACAAGGACGGCATCGACGCCAAGGTCGCGCACATCGAGTACGACCCCAACCGGACGGCTCGCATCGCGCTGCTGCACTACGTGGACGGCACCAAGCGCTACATCCTGGCGCCCGACAAGCTGAAGCAGGGCGACCTGGTGGAGACGGGTCCGACCGCCGACATCAAGCCGGGCAACAACCTGCCGTTGCGCAACATCCCCGTCGGCACCGTCGTGCATGCCATCGAACTGCGTCCCGGCGGTGGCGCGAAGATCGCCCGTTCCGCCGGTGCCCGCGTGCAGTTGGTCGCCCGCGAGGGGCGCTACGCCCAGCTGCGAATGCCGTCGGGCGAGATCCGCAACGTCGACTCCCGCTGCCGGGCGACCGTGGGCGAGGTGGGCAACGCCGAACAGTCCAACCTCAACTGGGGCAAGGCCGGCCGTATGCGGTGGAAGGGCAAGCGCCCGACCGTCCGCGGTGTCGCCATGAACCCGGTCGACCACCCGCACGGCGGTGGCGAGGGCAAGACCTCCGGCGGTCGCCATCCGGTGAACCCGGCGGGCCGTCCGGAAGGGCGCACCCGCAAGTCCAACAAGCCGAGCGACAAGTACATCGTCCGCCGCCGTAAGACCGGCAAGAAGCGCTGAGCGAGGAATTCGATATGCCACGCAGTCTCAAGAAGGGTCCCTACGTCGACCCGCATCTGCTGAAGAAGGTCGACGACCAGAACGAGAAGGGCACCCGCAACGTCATCAAGACGTGGTCGCGCCGTTCCATGATCACCCCGGACATGATCGGTCACACGATCGCGGTGCACGACGGCCGCAAGCACGTCCCGGTGTTCATCAGCGAGAACATGATCGGCCACAAGCTGGGCGAGTTCGCGCCCACGCGGACGTTCAAGGGTCATATCAAGGACGACCGGAAGGCGCGCCGGCGCTGAGCCGGTGTAGCAGAGCGAGGAGTACGTGATGGAAGCCAGGGCACAGGCACGCGGGGTACGCGTGTCGCCGATGAAGGCCCGCCGTGTGGTGGACCTCATCCGGGGCCTGCCGGCCGACCAGGCGCAGGCAGTACTGCAGTTCGCACAGCAGGACGCCAGCGTCCCGGTGCTGAAGGTGCTGGACAGCGCGCTGGCGAACGCAGCCAACAACCACGACATGGACACCCGCGACCTGGTGGTCGCCGCTGCCTTCGTGGACGAGGGGCCCACCATGAAGCGGATCCGTCCCCGCGCCCAGGGCCGGGCGTACCGCATCCGCAAGCGCAGCAGCCACATCACGATCGTTGTTGCCCCGCCGAACGAGGTCGTCGACGCGACCGGGAAGAGGAGCTGACATGGGTCAGAAGATCCACCCCCACGGCTTCCGCCTGGGCTACACGGCGGACTACGCCTCCAACTGGTACGCCGACGGCAACAAGCCGGGCCAGCGGTACCGCGACTACGTGGAGGAGGACGTCAAGATCCGGCGCCTCATCGCCGACCGGATGCCGCGTGCCGCCATCAGCAAGGTGACCATCCAGCGTTCGCAGGGACGCGTCGAGCTGTGGATCCACACAGCCCGCCCGGGGATCGTCATCGGCCGCGGCGGCAAGGAGACCGACGCGCTGAAGCGTTCGCTGGAGGACCTCACCGGCAAGCAGGTCCAGGTCAACGTCCTCGAGGTCAAGGACCCCGAGCTCGAGGCCCAGCTGGTCGCCCAGGCCGTCGCCGAGCAGCTGGCGGGCCGCGTCGCCTTCCGCCGGGCCATGCGCCGGGCGCTGCAGTCGACCATGAAGGCCGGGGCCGAGGGCATCCGGATCCAGGTGTCCGGCCGCCTCGGTGGTGCCGAGATGAGCCGCACCGAGTTCTACCGCGAGGGTCGCGTGCCGCTGCACACGCTGCGCGCCAATATCGACTATGGCCTGGCCGAGGCACACACCACGTTCGGGCGGATCGGCGTCAAGGTCTGGATCTACAAGGGCGAGGCGCCCGTGACCCGGGCGGACCGCGAGCAGGCCGAGGCGCAGAAGCTCATGGGGCGGCGTCGGGGTCCGGACCGCGGCGGCCGTGGCGGCCGCGGCGGCCGGGACCGGGCACCGCAGACCGAGCAGGCCCCCGCCGAGCAGGCCGCTGAGCCCGCCACCGCAGGAAGTGAGGGCTGATCATGTTGATTCCGCGCAGGGTCAAACACCGCAAGCAGCACCACCCCAAGCGCAGTGGTGCCGCGAAGGGCGGCACCCGCGTCGTCAACGGCGAGTGGGGCCTGCAGGCCGTGGGACCCGCCTACGTGACCAACCGGCAGATCGAGGCAGCTCGTATCGCCATCAACCGCCGCGTGAAGCGCGGGGGCAAGGTGTGGATCAACATCTACCCCGACCGGCCCCTGACCAAGAAGCCCGCCGAGACCCGTATGGGCTCCGGCAAGGGCTCCCCCGAGTGGTGGGTGGCCAACGTCAAGCCCGGCCGGGTGATGTTCGAACTCAGCTACCCGGACGAGGCCGTGGCCCGCGAGGCGCTGGAGCGTGCCGCCCACAAACTCCCGGTGAAGTGCCGGATCATCCGACGTGACGTGGCAGGTGAGGGCTGATGGCGACGACGAAGACCGCGGATCTGCGGCGGCTCGAAGACGACGAGTTGGCCGGGAAGCTGGCCGAGATGAAGGAAGAACTGTTCAACCTCCGCTTCCAGTCCGCGACCGGACAGTTGGAGAGCCACGGCCGCCTGCGGGCCGTCCGTCGGGACATCGCCCGGATCTACACGGTCCTGCGGGAACGAGAACTGGGCATCACGATCGTGACCGAGGAAGGCGGTGCCGCGTGAGCGAGCAGAACGTAGCCGAGAAGCAGACGCGGGGATACCGCAAGACCCGTGAGGGCCTGGTGGTCAGCGACAAGATGGACAAGACCGTCGTGGTCGCCGTGGAGGACCGCTTCAAGCACCCGCTGTACGGCAAGGTCGTGCGGCGCACGTCCCGCCTGAAGGCACACGACCGGAACAACGAGGCCGGCGTGGGCGACCGCGTCCTGCTGATGGAGACCAAGCCGTTGTCAGCGACCAAGCGCTGGCGCGTCGTGGAGATCCTCGAAAAGGCGAAGTGACCGCGGCCTGAGGGTCGCAGCAAGAGCAAGAGAAGGACAGGGACATGATCCAGCAGGAGTCACGCCTCCGCGTGGCCGACAACACCGGCGCCAAGGAGCTGCTCTGCATCCGGGTGCTCGGTGGCTCCGGCCGCCGCTACGCCGGCATCGGTGACGTCGTCGTCTGCACGGTCAAGGACGCCATTCCCGGCGGCAACGTGAAGAAGGGCGAGGTCGTGCAGGCCGTCGTGGTGCGCACCACCAAGCCCCGCCGCCGCCCCGACGGGTCCTACATCCGCTTCGACGAGAACGCGGCTGTGGTCCTGAAGAGCGACGGCGAGCCGCGGGGAACGCGCATCTTCGGGCCCGTGGGCCGCGAGCTGCGCGACAAGAAGTTCATGAAGATCATCTCGCTGGCACCGGAGGTGTTGTGATGGCGGCCATCCGCAAGGGCGACGAGGTCCAGGTCATCGCCGGCAAGGACCGCGGTCTGAAGGGCAAGGTCCTCGCGGTCCTCGCCGACTCCGACCGCGTGATCGTCGAAGGCGTGAACCGCGTGAAGAAGCACACCCGCGTCGGGCAGTCGACGCGGGGAGGCAAGACCGGCGGCATCGTGACGCAGGAGGCGCCCATCCACGTCTCCAACGTCATGCTGCTGGACCCCGAGGACGGCCGACCCACCCGCGTCGGCTTCCGCGTCGAGGAGACCGAGAAGACCCGCGCCGACGGGTCCGCCTACACGGGCACGCAGCGGGTGCGGTACAGCAAGCGGACAGGCAAGGAAGTATGAGCGAGACCACCAAGACGATGCCCCGCCTCAAGGAGCGCTACCGCGCCGAGGTGGCTCCCGAGCTGATGCAGGAGTTCCAGTTCGAGAACGTCATGCAGGTGCCGACGGTCGAGAAGGTCGTCGTGAACATGGGCGTGGGCGACGCTGCGCGCGACTCGAAGCTCATCGAGGGCGCCATCCGCGACCTGTCCACCATCACGGGACAACGCCCCAAGATCAACAAGGCGACGAAGTCCATCGCGCAGTTCAAACTGCGGGAGGGGCAGCCCATCGGGGTCAAGGTCACCATGCGCGGTGACCGCATGTGGGAGTTCCTCGACCGCTTGCTGAGCCTGGCCCTGCCGCGGATCCGTGACTTCCGGGGGCTCTCGCCCAAGCAGTTCGACGGGAACGGCAACTACACCTTCGGGCTGACCGAGCAGGTCATGTTCCACGAGATCGACGCCGACTCCGTCGACCGCCCCCGCGGCATGGACATCACCGTGGTGACCAGCGCCCAGACCGACGACGAGGGCCGCGCGCTGCTGCGGCAGCTCGGCTTCCCCTTCAAGGAGAACTGATGGCCAAGAAAGCACTGATCAACAAGGCGAACGCCAAGCCCAAGTTCAAGGTGCGCGGGTACACGCGGTGCACCCGCTGCGGCCGCCCGCACTCCGTGTACCGCAAGTTCGGCCTGTGCCGGGTGTGCCTGCGCGACATGGCGCACCGCGGCGAACTGCCGGGCATCCGCAAGAGCAGCTGGTAAACCGACCACCCACGAACGCCGCAGGTCCGCACGGAAACCGCGGTGAGGAAGGCCAGGAACGGCCATGACGATGACAGATCCGATCGCGGACATGCTGACGCGCCTGCGGAACGCCAACTCGGCGTACCACGAGTCCGTCACCATGCCCTCGTCGAAGATGAAGGCGGGGATCGCCGAGATCCTCAAGCAGGAGGGCTACATCGCGGACTACGAGGTCAACGATGCCGAGATCGGCAAGAACCTCACCCTCACGCTGAAGTACGGCCCCTCCCGGGAGCGTTCGATCTCCGGCATCCGCCGCGTGTCGAAGCCGGGACTGCGCGTGTACGCGAAGAGCAATGCGCTGCCCAAGGTCCTGGGAGGACTGGGTACCGCGATCATCTCCACGTCGACCGGGCTGCTCACCGAGCGGCAGGCGGCCAAGAGCAAGGTGGGCGGGGAAGTCCTCGCCTACGTGTGGTGAGGTAGTCATGTCACGAATCGGACGTATGCCCATCTCGGTGCCCAGCGGCGTGACCGTCGCGGTCGCCGGCCAGGACGTGGCCGTCAAGGGCCCCAAGGGCGAGCTGACGCTCACCGTGGCGGAGCCCATCGCCGTCGAACAGGGAGATGGGGCCCTCTCGGTCACCCGCCCGGACGACGAGCGCCGGTCGAAGCAGCTGCACGGCCTGACCCGCTCGCTCATCAACAACATGGTCATCGGCGTCACCGACGGCTACACCAAGACCCTGGAGCTGGTCGGCACCGGCTACCGCGTGCAGGCCAAGGGCCAGGGCCTGGAGCTGGCTCTCGGCTTCAGCCACCCGGTCGCGGTGGACGCTCCGGCGGGGATCACCTTCCAGGTCGAGAGCCCGACGCGGTTCCACATCAGCGGGATCGACAAGCAACTGGTGGGCGAGACGGCCGCCAACATCCGCAAACTGCGTCCGCCGGAGCCCTACAAGGGCAAGGGCGTGAGGTACGCCGACGAGGTCATCCGCCGCAAGGCCGGAAAGGCAGGGAAGTAGTCATGCCTATTGTGACGAAACTGGGGTCGGGCGATCCGACCCGCGTGGCGCGCAAGCGCCGCCACTCCCGGGTCCGCAAGAAGGTCCGGGGCACCGCCGCGCGTCCGCGCATGGTCGTGACCCGGTCGGCCCGGCACATCGTCGTCCAGGTGGTCGACGACACCGCGGGACGCACCCTCGTCTCCGCATCGACCATGGAGCCCGAGGTCCGGGGGACCGACGGCGACAAGACTGCTGCGGCCAAACTGGTCGGGCAGAAGGTGGCGGAGCGGGCCAAGGGCGCCGGCATCGAGATCGTCGTCTTCGACCGTGGTGGCAACAAGTACCACGGACGGGTGGCGGCACTGGCTGACGCGGCCCGCGACAACGGCCTGGACTTCTGAGGCAGAGAGGCAACGACATGGCACAGCAGCGACGAGGCGGCCAGGACCGGAACCGGGACCGCCGGGACCGCGGCGGCAAACAGGACGACCGCAACCAGTACCTGGAGCGGGTGGTGGCGATCAACCGTGTCTCCAAGGTGGTCAAGGGCGGTCGGCGATTCAGCTTCACGGCGCTCGTCGTCGTCGGCGACGGCGACGGCCGGGTGGGGGTCGGCTACGGCAAGGCCAAGGAGGTGCCCGCGGCCATCGCCAAGGGCGTCGAGGAGGCGAAGAAGAACTTCTTCACCGTGCCCCGCATCCAGGGCACCATCCCCCACCCCGTGCTGGGTGAGGACTCCGCGGGCGTGGTCATGCTGCGCCCCGCGTCCCCGGGTACCGGCGTCATCGCCGGCGGCCCCGTGCGCGCGGTGCTGGAATGCGCCGGCGTGCACGACGTGCTGAGCAAGTCGCTGGGCTCCGACAACGCGATCAACATCGTGCATGCCACGGTGACCGCGCTGAAGAGCCTGGAGCGCCCCGAGCAGGTCGCCGCGCGGCGGGGACTGCCGCTGGAGGACGTGGCACCCGAGGCGATGCGTCGGGCGATGGCCGAGGCGAAGCCATGAGCGAACTCAAAGTGACCCAGCGCAAGTCGCTGATCGGTGGCACCAAGGCGCAGCGCGAGAGCATGCGTTCCCTGGGCCTGAAGCGGATCGGGGACACCGTCGTCAAACCGGACCGCCCTGAGATCCGGGGCATGGTGAACACGGTGGCCCACCTGGTCGACGTGGAGGAGACGGACTGATGATCAAAGCACACCACCTGCGTCCCGCCCCCGGGGCCCGTACGGAGAAGACCCGCAAGGGTCGCGGCGAGGCGTCCAAGGGCAAGACCGCCGGTCGCGGCACCAAGGGTACGAAGGCGCGCAACAACGTGTCGGCCGCGTTCGAGGGCGGCCAGATGCCGCTGCACATGCGCCTACCCAAGCTGCGCGGCTTCACGAACCCGTTCCGCACCGAGTACCAGACGGTGAACGTGGACCGGCTCGCGGCGCTCTTCCCCCAGGGCGGCGACGTCACCATCGCAGACCTGGTGGCCAAGGGCGCGGTGCGCTCCGGTCAGCCGGTCAAGGTCCTGGGCAACGGCTCCATCGCCGTCGCGGTCAATGTCACGGTCACCGCGGCGTCGGCCTCGGCCAAGCAGAAGATCGAGGCGGCGGGCGGCTCCGTCACCGTGGCGTGATCCCGCGCCACCACCCGCTGATAGCCTGAGGAACCCCGGCGAGTCCGGGTACCTGCATTCCGCCACAGGGAGGATCCCCGGTGCACCTGAGCGCCTTCGTCTCCGCATTCCGGACCCCGGATCTGCGCAAGAAGCTGCTGTTCGTGCTCGGCATGCTGGCGATCTACCGGCTGGGCACCGTCATCCCCACGCCCGGGGTCGACTACACGGCCGTGCAGCGATGCATCGACGTGGTGCAGGAGAACAACCTCTACTCCCTGATCAACCTGTTCAGCGGCGGCGCGCTGTTGCAGTTGTCGATCTTCGCGCTCGGGATCATGCCGTACATCACGGCGTCGATCATCCTGCAGCTGCTGGCCGTCGTCATCCCGCGCCTCGAGACGCTGCGCAAGGAGGGGCAGGCGGGACAGGCCACGATCACGCAGTACACGCGCTACCTGACGATCGGCCTCGCGATCCTGCAGTCGGCGTCCATCCTGGCTCTCGCCCGCACGCCCGGCACCCTGTTCCAGGGGTGCCAGGAGAACATCGTGCCGGACACGTCCCCGGGCCAGATGGTCTCCATGGTCATCACCATGACGGCGGGCACCGCCTGCGTGATGTGGATCGGTGAGCTCATCACCGACCGGGGCATCGGCAACGGCATGTCGCTGCTGATCTTCACCTCCATCATCGCCGTGATGCCCCAGCAGTTCCTGGCCATCTGGGCCGCGTCCGGTCCGCTGACGTTCCTGCTCACGCTGCTGGTGGGCGTGGCCGTGGTCGGCCTGGTCGTCTTCGTCGAACAGGCGCAACGGCGGATCCCGGTCCAGCACGGACGCAACCAAGTGGGGCGCAAGTTCTACGGAGGCGCGTCCACCTATATCCCGCTGAAGGTCAACATGGCCGGCGTCATCCCGGTCATCTTCGCGTCCTCGATCCTGTTCGTGCCCACACTGATCGTGCAGTTGACCGGGTCCGACGGCCCCGTCGCGCAGTTCCTGCTGCAGAACTTCCAGACCGGCAGCGGTCCGCTGTACCTGCTCGTCTTCTCCGCGCTGATCATCTTCTTCTGCTACTTCTATGTCTCCATCACGTTCAACCCCACCGAGGTGGCGGAGAACCTCAACAAGTCGAACGGCTTCATCCCCGGGATCCGGCCCGGCAAGCCGACCGCTCAGTACCTGGGCTATGTCCTGTCCCGGCTCACCGCCCCCGGCTCCATCTACCTGGCCCTCATCGCGGTGCTCCCGGTCGTGGCGTTCGGCGGGCTCGGGGTCGGCCAGAACTTCGTCTTCGGCGGGACCAGCCTCCTGATCATGGTGGGCGTCGGCCTCGACACCGTGAAACAGATCGAGAGCCAGCTGCAGCAGCGCAACTACGAGGGCTTCCTCAACTGACCCTCACCGCGTCACCGCGTAGATGCACTCGTCCTCCTGGGCGTTGTGCAGGCGCATGACCGCATAGAGGCCGTACAGCAGCCGCTGGAACTCCAGGACATCGGACGGGTCCGGCGGCTGGCTCCCGACGTCCTCGGACAAGGAGTGCAGCCGGCCGGCCAGGTGCGCGATCTCTGCATGGGTGCGGCTCATGGCGGCGAGCGGGTCGTTGCCGCCGAGCGCGCGGGCGACCACCGGATACAGCTCCTGCTCCTCAGCCTGCTCATGGGGCAGCAACTCCGCATCGATCCGGTGCAACAGACCCTGCACCGCCGAGATGTCCGGCTCGTGGGCCAGGTCGTCGGCCACCCGCCGGATCTGTTCGACGACCGGATGGGTCGCCGCATGCTGGGCCTGCACGCGCTGGAGCAGGTCGGACTCGGCCGGGGGCAGGTGGATGGCGTCGGGGGAGCGTTGGGGGAGGAGGGCGCGCAGGGCGACTGCGATCGCGAGGACGTCGATCACCTCCTGCAGCACGGCACCGTAGACCGGCGGCAGCAGGCCCGCCGCGGCCGCCACCATCGCCAGGACCGACAGTCCCATACCGCACAGCATGGCCTGCAGGGCGATGCGCCGGGACCGCCGCGCGGTCCGGATGGCATCGGCGAGCACGCCGATGCGGTCCACCGTCAGCACCACATCCGCCGTCTGGGACGACGCGCTGGCACCGCGCGCCGCCAGGGCGACCCCGACGTCCGCGGCCGTCAACGCGGGAGCGTCGTTGATGCCGTCGCCCACCATCACGGTGTCGCCCCGGTCGGCCTTCTCCGCCGCGACGGTGTCGACCTTCTCGGCCGGCGTCCGCTCCGCCGCCACGGCATCGACGCCCACGAGGCGGCCGACGGCGTCGGCGACCTCTGCCCGGTCGCCGGTCACCAGGACGACCCGCTGGACCCCGGCCGACCGCAGCCGCCGGATCATGCGGGGTGCATCGGGGCGGATCGGGTCGTCGAACAGGAAGGCCCCGGCGGGCCGGCCGTCGACGGCGGCGAACACGGTGAGGGATCCGTCCAGCGCGGCGCGGCGCCGGACCTGCCGGGTCCACGGGGGCCGGTCGTCCCCGAGGATCCACGGCGCCGTGCCCAGCCGCACGGTCCGGTCCCCGACGAGACCGCTGAGCCCGCGCCCGTGCTCCTCGGTGACCTCCGTGGGCAGCGCGAGCGGCAGCCCACGGTCCCGCGCGCACGCGACGATGGCCGTGGCCAGCGGATGCGGAGACACCTGGTCCAGCGACGCGGCCAGCCGGACCAGGTGGTCCGCGTCGCCCTCGGGCTCCGCCAGAACCACCTGGGTGACCGAGGGCCGCCCCTCGGTGAGAGTGCCCGTCTTGTCGAACAGGACGACGCGGCTGCGCGCCAACTGCTCCAGGACCGCGCCGCCCTTGACGATGACCCCGCTCCGGGAGCACCGCGACAGCCCGGACATGACCGCGATGGGCGCGGCCAGCAGCAGGGGGCACGGGGTGGCCACGACCAGGACGGCGACAGCCCGCACGGGGTCGCCCGACACGAGCCACGCGGCACCCGCGAGCAGCAGGGTCGCGGGCACGAACGCGGCGGCGAACCGGTCCGCCGCGCGCGTCAGGGGGGCAGTGCCCGCGGCCGCCTCCGCCACCATGCGCACGATGCCCGCGTAAGTGGACTCCGCCGCGGTGGCCGTGGCCACGAGGTCCACCGGCGCTCCGGTGTTGACCACGCCGCTGCCGACCTCGTCGCCCGCCGGTCGCTCGACGGGCACCGACTCGCCCGTCAGGGAGGACTCGTCGAACGTTCCGTCGTCCTGCAGGCGGCCGTCCACCGGGACCACCTCGCCTGTCCCGACCGTCAGGACGTCCCCGCGGGCGACGGTCCCGACGTCCACGACCTCGATCCCGCGCGGACCGTGGCGGCGGGCGCTGGTGGGGGCTCGCTCCACCAGCGCCGTCAGGTCCCGTTCCGCCCGCGCCGCCGCCCGCGCCTCGAGGAACCGGCCGGAGGCGAGCATCACGCTGATGATGGCCCCGGCGAGGGGTTCCCCCACCCACAGCGCACCCGCCAGCGCCAGCACCGCGATGAGATCGACCCGCAGCTCCCGGTGCCACGCCGCCGCCGCTGTCGCTGTGACCGCCACTGCCAGTCCCAAGAGGGTGGCGATGGTCCACAGCAGGGCCGCAGTGGCCGGGGGGGTGAGAAAACCGGCGCCGGTGAGCAGGACGCAGGCCGCAAGGAACACCAGCTCCCGGTGCCGGTCCCAGGAGCGGCGCTTGGTGGGTTCGTCGCTCGTCATCCTGACCCCCACTTCCACGGTAGCCATCCCCACCCGGTCCGGAAGTCCCTGATCGCCGGGACCAAGGTCGCCTCCGGGGGATCGGGTCGAAACGGCGGGCCGGGGCCGCTAGGGTCCGGGCATGCGCATCGTTCTCATGGGTCCCCCCGGGGCCGGCAAGGGCACTCAGGCGGCCGTCATCTCCCAGGAGTTGAACATCCCCCACATCTCGACGGGAGAGATCTTCCGCAGGAACGTGGGGGAGGGAACCGCACTGGGCCTGCAGGCGAAGGAGTACATGGACCGCGGGGAGTACGTGCCCGACACGGTCGTGAACGCCATGGTCGCCGACCGCCTTGGTCAGGATGACGCCGCTCAGGGGTTCCTGCTGGACGGCTATCCCCGCACGGCCCCACAGGTCGCCGAGCTCAACGGCATCCTGGCCGACGGTGGTCACGAACTCGACGCGGCCGTCGAGATCACGGCCGACACCGAAGAGGTCGTGCAGAGGCTCCTCAAGCGGGCCCAGGTCGAAGGGCGCGCCGACGACACCGAAGACGTCATCCGGCGCCGGATGGAGGTCTACGCCGCGGAGACCGAACCCCTCACGCGGCTGTACGCCGAGCAGGGAGTCCTGCGGCAGGTCGACGGAATGGGCAGCGTCGAAGAGGTCAGCGGACGGATCCTCGCGGCCCTGCGCGACTGACGTGTTCCGGCGCCCGGGCGGCATCGAGATCAAGACCGACCAGCAGCTCGCTCTCATGCGGGAGGCGGGCCTGGTGGTCGCGGACGCGCTGGCAGCCTGCGCGGCAGCCTGCGTGGCGGGCGCCACCACCCGGGACCTGGACGCGGTCGCCGCGCGGGTGCTGACCGACCACGGCGCCGAGTCGTCGTTCCTGGGGTACCACGGCTACCCCGCCGTGCTGTGTGTGTCGGTGAACGACGAGGTCGTGCATGGCATCCCGGGGGATCGTGTCCTGCGGGACGGGGACCTGGTGTCCATCGACTTCGGGGCGAGTGTGGCCGGATGGCACGGCGACGCCGCCGTGAGCGTTGCCGTCGGCCCGGTCGCTGACGACGTGGCGGAACTGTCCCGCACGGCCCGCCGGGCGCTGTGGGCGGGGCTGGCGGCGGCGGTCGCCGACGCGAGGCTGACTGACGTGGGGGCAGCCGTCGAACGGACCGTCATCGATGCGGGGCGCGGCCATGGCATCCTGCGCGACTACGTTGGACATGGCATCGGCTCACGGATGCACATGGAGCCAGCCGTCGCGAACTTCGGTCCCCCCGGCCGGGGACCGCGGCTGAAGCCGGGCATGGCGATCGCCGTGGAGCCGATGGTGACGCTGGGATCGCCCGACGTCGTGGTGCACGAGGACGAGTGGACCGTCAGCACGGTGGACCGTTCGTACGCCGCCCACTGGGAGCACACGGTGGCGATCACCCCCGACGGGCCCTGGGTGCTGACCTCTCCCGACGGGGGAGCCGCGGAGCTCGCGGCCCTCGGGGTGGCGTCGCCGGCATGACCTCCTGCTGCCGGCTCAGGCCTGGGCCGCCTTGGTGGCCTCGCGCAGCAGGTCGTGCCATGCCGTGCCGTCGTGGCCGGTGGTCACCGAGATGTGCACATGGTCCATGTGGTTGGCGGTGGGGGAGCCCCGGTCGCTCATCGCCGTCCACGCCCCGACCGGGTCGCTGGCCTTCCACATGCGCTGGCGCCACAGGATGTAGTAGATGCCGTACTCCTTGGCGTGGTTCTGGAAGTAGCGGGCGATCTGGTTGCCCAGTTCGACATCGGGGCCGACCCCGCCGTGCGGCATCATGATGTCCGCCGCGCGTCCACTGGGGTGGTCGGGGTACGGGTCGTACGGACGGTAGCCACCGACCTGCCGGACGTCGTCCCACAGGACGTTGACGGTGTGCCCGATCACGACGGTGTCGAACTTCAGGTGGGCCTCGTTCCACCGCACCGGCTGGCAGATGTCCACCACGACGCCGGCGCGGGAACACAGCTCGGCGAGTTTGGCCGCTCCCGGCCCGTCGTCGGAGCCGTTCCCACTCAACTGCTCGATAAGGGCCCGGGCGCTCTCCTTCTCGTCGGTGGCCTCCGCGACCCGCGCCTGCGCGGCCTGTACGGCCTCGGCGGGCTCGGTCACCACGAGCGGGGTGTCGGGCACCGGGTGAGCCGGTTTCTGGGGGGTGAGCGCGGCCAGGTCATCGATGCTGGCCGCAGCCAGAGTGGCGTCGGGCGGCGCTTCGCCGATCAGTCCGGCGATCAGCTCGATCTCGGAGGCACCGTCCCGGAAGTCCGGCGCCGGCTGCGGTTGTAGGGCCGCCAGGGCCTCGGGGTCGATCGCGCCGGACTGGGCCTGCTGCCGGACCGTGGCCGCGGTACGCCGCGCCGACGTCAGTTCCCGATCGGCCTGGTCGAGCATGTGGCGTGCGGTCACCAGGGCCGGCCGGGCGGCCGGCTGCTGCGCCGACTTGGCACCCTGCGCGGCCACCGCAGGTGCCGCAGCGGTGGTGACAACCACCGCTCCTACTGCCCCCGCGATCATCGTGGCCCGCTTCATCCACAGTCCTTCCACTGGCTTCCTTCATCACTGCCCGTGACGATCAACACGAAACGTGATGCACGCCTCCCCCGTGTGAGGTGCATCACGGCGCGCCTCCCCGACGACGAGTCGCTAGGTTGCGCACCGACATGGCGTGCGCCAGAAACTCGGGCAGCGCATGGAGACGATCGGCGCCGACGAGATCGCGGCGGAGCTGCCCCCGGCGCAGCTGGGATCCCTGGGCAACACCACCATCGTCTTCGCCCCCGGGCTGCTCACCGGGCTGCTGCCGGTGCTGGCGTTCCAGTCGGTGTGGCCGCGGATCCAGTCGCGCTTCGGTGTCCGGGTCCTGGCGGTGGACTCCCACCCCATGGCGTCGACCGAGGCCAACGTGCGCGACCTCGAGAACACCATCGAGCGGGGGATCGGGGTGCGCACCGGCACCGTCGGGAAGCTGTTGCTGCGGCTGGCGCCCATCATCCAGGTCCAGCGCGTCGACCGGCGCCTCGACGAGTACGACTTCAAGGCCGCCCTGCGGTCCCTGACGACGTGGTACCGCGAGGACTTCCTGGCGGAGAACCAGGACATGTTCCTGGAACTGGGCATCCCCATGTTCTATTTCAGCGGCGCGACGACCATCTTCGAGGTGCCCTGGTTCCAGGTGCAGGGCACGTTCGACCCGGCGAAGTACGACCAGGAGAACGACATGCAGCTGACACAGGAACAGGCCAAACCGCCGCTGCC